>CAZWFQ010000057.1:0-2235 GCA_964633225.1 uncultured Anaerolineaceae bacterium | reverse complement strand
TCCATTAATTCTTCGGTGCTGTCGTTGAAGCCGGGGATCACCAGGGTAACCACCTCCACCCACAGCCCCATGGCATGCGCCCGGCGGATGGTATCGAGCACGTTCTGCAAGACCCCGCCCAGGCGGCGGTACTGTTTATCTTGCATCGTCTTCAGGTCGATCTTATAGCCGCTCAGGTAGGGGCGCAGGTACTCCAGCACTTCTGGGGTAGCGTTGCCGTTGGAGACGTAGACGCATTTCATCCCTGCCTGCACGGCCTGGCGGAAGATGGCCACGGCCCATTCGCTGGTGATGAGCGGCTCGTTGTAAGACGAAGCCACGATCCCTGCCCCGGTCCGTTTGCCCGCCGCCACGATCTGCTCAGGGCTGGCGCGGCGAATGTAGCCGATCGACTCGTTGGCTTGAGGATCGCGCAGCACCTGGGAGGAGAGCCAGTTTTGACAGAATCCGCAGTGAAAATTGCAGCCCAGCATGCCAAAGGTGAGGGCGTCTGCGCCAGGCAGGAAGTGATAGAAAGGCTTCTTTTCGATCGGGTCGGCCTGCAAGCCAGCCACGTAACCCCAAGGAACGCGCAGCTCGCCGCCTTGGTTAAAGCGTACCTGGCAGATGCCGCGCCGCCCATCCTTCACCAGGCAGCGGTGGGCGCAGGCTGTGCAGCGCACGGCATTGTCTTCCAGCTTCTCTGCCAGCTCTCCGGGCACGGTCATTTCATCGAGTAGCTCGCCGAGGGTTGCCATCATCCACCATCCTTTCCAACCATATCGTAGTGGCGGCCTCAACCGCTGCCGCCCACCCCATAACGACTGATGTCGTTACTACGATCGTCTGCGCATGTTGCAACGGCTAAAGCCGTTAATACAATAATCTGTTAAACACATTATAATCACAATATGCCTCCACTGACTAATCCTGAGCTGGCCCGCCTGAAGGGCCACCTGGTGACCACCCTGCGCCAAGAGATCGAGGCCAACCCACCTGCCCCTGGCCAGGTGCGCGCCCGCATCACCGAGCTGCTGCCCCAGGTATATGCTCGCACGCGCGTGCAGTTAGATGAGCAAGTGCACCTGGGCCTGTTCCGTGAGGTGCTGGATGAGATGGCCGGATATGGGCCGCTCCAGCCCTTCCTAGATGACCCCAGCATCAGCGAGATCATGGTCAATGGTCCCAGGCAGATCTTCATCGAACGCAACGGCGAATTGATCGAAACAACCGCACACTTCGAGAATGAAGAGCATGTGCTGCGCATGATCGACCGCATCCTACACCCGCTTGGGCGCAGCGTAGATGCCGACCGCCCCATGGCCGATGCCCGCCTGCCAGATGGCTCGCGCGTCAACGCCATCATTCCTCCCATCTCAGCAGTAGGCCCCTGCATCACCATCCGCAAATTCTTGCTGAATACCATGTCAATGGAAGACATGATCCGCTTTGGAACCCTCACCGAGCACATGTCCGAATTCCTGCAAGCCTGCGTGGCAGCGCGCCTGAACATCCTCATCTCTGGGCCTACCAGCTCGGGCAAGACCACCATGCTCAATGTGCTCTCCAGCTTCATCCCCGAACGCGAGCGCATCATCACCATCGAAGATGCCGTAGAGCTGCAACTTAAACAGAAGCACGTCATCCGCCTGGAGACAAAAGCGCGCGGCGTAGAAGGCAGCGGCGAGATCAGCGCCCGCGACCTGGTGCGCAACTGCCTGCGCATGCGCCCAGACCGCATCATCGTGGGAGAGGTGCGTTCAGGCGAGGCGCTGGATATGCTGCAGGCCATGAACACCGGCCACCACGGCTCGCTGACCACCCTGCATGCCAACTCACCACGCGACGCCATGGCCCGCCTAGAGACCATGGTGCTGATGGCCGGGCTGGAGCTGCCACTCATCGCCATCCGGCGCCAGGCAGCCTCGGCTTTTAACCTAGTGGTACACCTGGGGCGTTTATCGGATGGCACGCGTAAGGTGACCCACATTACTGAAATCTCGGGCATGGAAGGGGATATCATCACCATGTCAGACATCTTCAAGTTCGAACAGACCGGCGTTGGGCCTGATGGAAAGATCACCGGCCAGCTCAAGGCCACCGGCCTGCGCCCGTTATTCTCTCCACGGTTGGAAGTAGTAGGCTATAAGCTAGGCGGCGAGATCTTTGGCGCGCTGCCCCTCAGCGCCGCTGAGGTAAAAGCCCAATCTCAACCCCCAAAGCGCTGATCCCTATGCTCAGTATCGTCATCCAGGC
>CAZWFQ010000056.1:0-23228 GCA_964633225.1 uncultured Anaerolineaceae bacterium | reverse complement strand
AAATGGCAAACCCCAGGGCGGCAGGGGCATCGGGGACGAACTGCATGCTGCGCAGCGCCACCATTGAGACTCCGTTAAAACTGAAGATGATCTCCACCACAAAGACCCCGGTCAGCAAGGCGGCGGCAGACAGCAGGCTGCTGGTGAGCGCAGGAGAAATGGCGTTGCGCAGGGTATGCCGCCAGGTGATCTTATGCTCAGGGATGCCGCGCGCCCGGGCGGCAACGGTATATTCCTTCTTGAATTCTTCAATCATGATGGCTCTGGTGATCCGGCCCAGGGTGGCCCAGTGAAAGATCGCCAATGTGAAAACCGGCATCACCAGGTGACGCAGGGCATCCAGGCTCACATCCGGCCTGCGGTTCAACAAGCCGTCAATCGTCAACAGGCCGGTGTATTGGCGAAACTCATCTGAGCTGACCACAAAGCCGACTGCCGTGCTGACGCGTTCGGGGGCAAACCAGCGCAAATTGACGTAGAAGACTGCGATCAAGACCAGGGCCAGGATGAAGGGCGGCAGCGATGTGGCGATAAAGGCTGTGAAGCGGAAGCCGTGGTCAGCCAGGCGGTTTTGCCGGGCTGCGGCGATCACGCCGCCAACCAGCCCGAGCGGGATGAAGACCAGGATCGAATAGATGGTCAATTCGGCGGTGGCAGGGGTGCGGCGGAGGATGGCGCTCAGCACATCTTCTTGCAGGGTGGCGCTGTAGCCCCAATTGCCCTGCAGCAGGTTGCTGATCCAGTAGGCATACTGCACCGGATAGGGATCGTTGAGATGGTAGCGCTCAATGGCCTGGTCTCGCAGTTTTTGTATATGCTCTTCGGTGAGACGCGGCGAAAGGTTCCTGGGCATGTACAAAGTAGCCCGGGTTTCGGCCGGGGTGAGCATCACAAAGGCATACAGTATCGCCGTGATCACCAACAAGGTGATGGGCACAGCCAGGATACGGTTGATGAGGCGACGCAGAACGGGGGACATGGGATTTTTACGCAATCTGCTTGAGGGAAGCGTTATCGGATCGGATTCCCGTCTGAGGGCTGAGAAAGCGGCAACCGCACGGTGAAGGTGGTTCCATGCCCGGGCTGGCTGGACACAGTGATCGTGCCATGATGCATCTCGACCAAAGTACGGGCAATGAACAAGCCCAAACCAATGCCCATCATGCAGCTCCTTTCGGGTTCGCTGGCACGGTAATACGGCCGGAACAGATTTTCAATCTGGTTGGCGTCCATGCCGCGCCCGGTATCGCTGACATCTAGCACGGCATAGCCTGCTTCTTGACACAAATTAAGGCTCACCTGGCCAGCTTCCGGTGAATATTTCAGGGCATTGCTGAGCAGGTTAGAAATCACCTGTTTGATTCGCTCAGGATCTGCTTTCAAGAGCACTGGCTCGGCAGGAAGATAAAGATTTAACTCGATCCTATCGACGGCGGCCATAGCCTGGAAGCCAGACAACACATTGGGCACCAATTCATTTAAATTAAATGTTTCAAGATTGACCAGGAGACGACCCTGCTCGGCCTGTTCCAGGCTGAGCAGGTCATAGATCAAGCCTCTCAGCCAATTTACCTGGCTCAAGATCATATCCAAACCATAAACCAGCTTAGGCGTGGCAGACGCTCCCAACTCTTGTCGTAAGATATCGATATAGAGCATGATCACGCCCAAGGGACTACGCATATCGTGCGCGGCCATAGAAATTACGAACGACTTAAAGCGTCCAAGACGATCAAGCTCTTGGTTTGCTTCCTCCAAGGCGCGTTGGGCCAGTCTCAGCTCATTCCGATCTTGCGCCACGCGCTGTTTAAGTTCGCAACTATGGGTCACATCTTCTACGATCAACAACAAGCCTGCGCCGGGATTCTCGCTATCAATCGGCATGACCTGGAAATCCAGGTACGTGACCGAGCCGTCTGGCATCTCTCGGCATACACCTTCGATGGTAAAGGCGGGCTCAACGCCAAGCAACAGGTTTTGCAAGGCATCTTCAAACCCCACAAATTCCCACAGCAGTTGAGGCAGTTGTGCCCCTTGTTGCAAAAGATCGGCATCTGGCAGCAGGCGGGCAAAGTCTGGAGAAGCCAGGCTAATGCTTAGATCGAGGGCGATCTGTGCATAAACCAGATGGTACGCCTGGATAAAAGCCCGCGCCACATGGGCGCCGCCGATCAAAGCTTTCGAATCCAGTGGAAGCAGCATCACGACGCCAAGCCCAAGGCTTCTACCAGCATCAAGAAGCCTTCTGAAACTCGCTCACCAGTTTTTGCACTGCACAGTAAATACGGAGCGTTCAAGGCCGAACAGACCGACTGCATCTCTGCATCGTCAGCCGCCCGATCCAGCACAAGATCAACCTTGTTGCCGATAAAAATCAGAGCCGCATCTGGATTGACCTGCCGCATGCGAGCGGCATATTCCCCCATAGATGCCAGGGTTTCGCGGCGGATCAGGTCACACACAATCAAGGCGCCTGCCGCGCCACGCAAGTAAGAAGATTGAGCTCCATACTCGTCGCTGCCAGCCAGATCCCAAACGATCAAGTTCAGTTCGCCAGCAGGCCGCGAGAGGCTGAAACGCGAAACTTTAACCCCAATGGTGCTCAGATAGCGATCATCAAAACGTCCCTCAACAAAACGCCGCACCAGGCTGGTTTTGCCAACTGCGAAATCTCCAAGTAGACAAATTTTCTTTTGCAATACAGGCATTACGATATCTCCTCCCCTGACGATTAAGGAACTGCTGTAGGGGTAATGTAATCAGAAGGCAGCGGCACGAGCATGAAAAACCATTCGGCTGCCGCCCAACCGCGCAGATAACTCCCTCCATTATTCCAATCCACTTCCAGCCAATTGCCATAAGCCGAGCGCACGTACACCGGGCTGCCTTGTGGAATGGTCCCCAGGGTTTGCGCCATTTCATCCGGGGCAGCACGCAGCCAGACATTCCCCAATGCAATTGCAGAAACAGTGACCGGTGCGGGGGTGGTGCTGGGAGGCAGCGGCGAAGGGCTGCTGGTGAACGTGACAGTGGGAAGCGGGGTGGGTGTGGCGCTAGGAAGCGGGGTAAGAGACGGGCTGGGCATAACCGTGGGCGTGTGGGTCCAGGTTGCTGTAGGCAATTGGGTGGCAGAAGGTACAAGGGTAAAGGTTTGTGTGAGGGTGGCACGGCCCTGCGACCACGCTACCGGCAGCAAGGTAAAGGTAAACCAGATGTAAAAACAACATAACAACAGCCCAAGCAATCCGCCCAATGCCCCAAGCACAATTGCCAGGCGTTGATTGGGCGTTAATGATCGCGGCGCGCCTGGCAGGCGATCAGCACTGGCTGGGTGAGGCAATTCGGCCAGATGGATCAATTCAGCCAGGCGTGCTTCCAGGTTGGGAAGGGCGGCAGGGTCGCCGGTGTAATCGCGCAAGACGCCGCCGTATTGAACATACAGATCGTTCACCCATTCGCGCAGGCGGGAGCGAAATCCAGGAGACTCTACGCCCGCAATCACCGCTGCCAGGTAAACGGAATGTCCGCTCTGGATAATGATGCGTTGTTCTCCATACTGGATCTCGTCCAATTCATTGCCCGCTTGCCCCTGGCCAAACGAGTCTTGCACAAAATCACGAATAGCCGTCAGCATCCCCCCGATCAGATCCGAATCGCTGGTCTGGTCTTTGCCTGGATGCAAGTGGGCCAACAACAAACCGCTCTCGCGGTGGATCAGAAAAAGCTCCTGGATGGCAAATGGCAGGGCATCGCGCATTGCCAGCTCAGCCGAAGAAATGCCCCGCAGGCGTGCCTGGGCACTACGCAGCACATCGGATGGCCTAAAAGAGGTGCGCAAGCGGGCATCGATATTGCGTTGTAATTCATGGGAGAAATCGCTGAGCGCCTTTTGGATGGTTGCACCGATAATTGGTGCGATGGCATCCACCATGCCCTGGCGCGAATCCCGGATTTGAACCCGGATGGCCTCGCCCATCACCGGGCCGATGGCTTCAGCCATTTCATCAGGCGAATCATGGATTGTCTGGCGCACCAGGCCGCTCATGACCGGATTCAACTTCTCAGCCAGGCTGTCGGGCTCAATCTCGGCGTTCAGGTCTTGCAGACCAGCCTCCAGCGCGTCAATACGTTGGCGTTCTTGGCGCACCACAATATCACGCAGCGCGTTGACCAGGGCTTGGGCATCTTGTGACTCGGCGCCCGGATCAACGGGTGGCAGGCCGGAAAATTCAGACTCGGTCATGAGATAAAATCAACAGCCGGCTCAAACGATTTGTTTCTGCAGGCGTTCACCCAACTCAGCCAACAATTGGCCAAAGGCCTGGCGCGAAATCTTTTTGTCTTCCAACGCGGCCGCAGATTGCTCGGAAACATTTAGCGCAGATTGGATCTGGCTGGCAAGATCAGCGTGAGACGTTTCCAGGCTCTGTTTTAATGCAGCCAATTGGGTAGACGAATCAGCTTGCAAGAGGTCGAGTTGATGGGCAAAAGCCTGCTTGTTGGCTTCGGCAATTTGCTGTTGGCTGCCATCTTGCTTTTCCAAGCGCTCTTTCAACTCGGCGGCCAACGCCTCCAGACGACTCGATAATTGCGCTCCCAGCAGGTTGATCTGTTCGGTCAGTTCTTGCCGGATCGTCTCCTGGCGAATCGCCAGGTCTTTAAATCGTTCATCAGTGCTGCGAGCCTGTTGGCCATAGAGAATTTCGCGCAGACGCTCGAGTTCGTTAATATTTGCGTCGCTCGGGGTTGTTTTGCCAGTATTTGTCATGTCGTCGCCTCCTGCTCAAGTGAAAAAAGCCCAGCGTTATTATAAACCGAATCCCCCGATTTCTCTTTTCATTATTACCTGGTGCAACTTCATGCGATGGGAAATTGGGGTAGAATTGGAGCGTTTGACCAACAAAAACAAGTAACAGGCGAAAGAGGAAAAAAGCCATGAAAGATTTACTCAAAACAGCCGGCGGTATCGTGCTTGCGATTGCAGCCGTGTTGGGCGTTCTCACCCTTATCCGCTATGTTGATCGCCAACCATCGGTGGTGCTATCGAATGTCTGCACCCCACCCTGTTGGTATCGCATCACGCCCGGTGCGATGAATTTCAACCAGGTGTTTGAGGTCATCAACAGCATGGAATTTGTAAATGCCGATACGCTCTCGGTCGAAGAAGACGAAGAAACCCGGCCATCAGAAATCTTTTGGGCCTTTCAACGACCAGCAGAAGACAGCACCGGCGCGGTTTTCTTCGAGGACGACACAGCGATTGCGATCAATATTCTGACCATCAACTCGCTGACCTTGGGCGACCTATTTGAGCGCTTTGGAGAACCCGAAACCTATTGGGCAGAATTTGGGACGGGAGAAAACCGGGAATACGCAGAAGTGGCACTTTTCTACCCGGCCAAAGGCTTCGTGGCAGATGTGGTCATTGACATTGACTATGGCGCAAGCTATGCCGAGATCAAAGCCTCAACCCCGGTCTTCCGGGTGACCTATTTTGATCCATCAAAGCTAGATGCGCTTCTAGAAACGCGCATCCTGATTGACCGGCCCATCAACGCGCGCAAAGGAACCTTCCAAACCTGGCTGGGGTTTGGGGTGATTTCATTTGGGCGGTAAGGAAGATGCGTTGGGCTTCACACCAGGGGCCTGATGCCGGTTAACTTGGGGAACAAGAAAATATGACAAGTTTCAATGCTTTCTACAAATCTATCCTGGATAACCTGTATGATGGGGTGTATTTCGTAGACCGGGAGCGCCGCATCACTTACTGGAACAAGGGCGCCGAACGCATCACGGGCTATACGGCAGAGGAAGTGGTGGGCAAAAGCTGCGCCGACAATATCTTGGTGCATGTGAATGAAAAAGGCTGCCAGCTCTGCCTCTCTGGCTGCCCGCTGACTGCTTCTATGCAAGATGGCGGTGTGCATGAAGCGCCCGTCTTCCTGCGTCACGTCCAGGGGCATCGTGTGCCGGTGCTTGTGCGGGTCTCTCCCATTTACAGCCCAAACGGTGAAATGGTGGGGGCAGTGGAATCATTCAGCGATAATTCGCTGGTGATCGATATGCAAAATCAACTCAAAGAAATGACCCTGGAAGCCAACCAGGATGCCCTGACCGGGATCGCCAACCGGCGTGCAATCGAGAATTTTTTGCATGCCACCCTGGCCGAAGTGGCCCTGCAAAACCCGACCAGCGCCATCTTGATGCTGGATATTGATCATTTCAAACAGATCAACGATACACATGGGCACAACATTGGCGACCAGGCTTTGCGCATGGTAGCCAACACTATCCAGCAGGTACTACGCGCCAGTGACAGCGTCGGGCGATGGGGTGGAGAAGAATTCTTGGTGGTGATACGCCACGTTAACCCGGCCCACCTGGAGCGCGTGGCCGAAAAACTACGCACCCTGGTGGCAGCATCTGTGGTTCCGCTAGAAAGCGGCCCAATCAGCGTCACGGTCTCGGTCGGCGCCACGCTGCTCAAGCCAGGCGAATCATTGCAACAAGCTATAGAAAGAGCCGACCACCTGCTATACGCCAGCAAGCAGGCTGGGCGGAACCGGGTGACGATGGGGTGAGCCAAGTATTAAAGAGGAATATCGAAGTGAGAGCTAGCAAAAACGTATAATAATTGGGATACAAATGGGACAAGCCGTTAAACGAGGTGATGATACAATTTTTAAGGTTATCATCATCGTTTTTGTCTACGCATAGCGCAATTAAACCGGCTAAATTGGCCGAGGAGAGAAGGCAGTGCAAATTAACGGTAAATCTCACGCTCCTTTTCGGATCAGCCTTATAATCATCCTGGCAGTGAGTATGCTGGGCCTGCCCACCGGGCAAGCCAGCGCTGCAGGGGTTTGTTACACCCTGACTAGCAGCTCGGGCAGCCTGAGCGGCACAATCAACGATTATTGGCCAGCTACCGGCGACGTCTCAGCTGGAGCGACCAGCCTGAGCCTGGGAGCCGGCAACAGCAGCGATGCTGGCAATGACATCGCAGCCGGCGACTTGCTGCTGGTGATTCAGATGCAGCAGGCGGTGATCAACAGCAACGATACTAACGCATACGGCAGCGGGGGGACAAATGGCAATGGGTATACATCCACCCAGGCCGGTTACTATGAGTACGTGATCGCCAGCAGCGCACTTGGCTCCAGCGTCGGCGGCACACTTGCCATCACCGGTCTGGGTGCGGGTGGCGGGCTGATCAACAATTATTACAATGCAGCCACCACCACCAGCCAGGGGCAGGTGCGCTTCCAGGTAGTGCGCGTGCCCACATACCTGAATGTGACCCTAAGCGGCAACCTGACTGCCCTGCCCTGGAACGGCAGCACGGGGGGCATTGTGGCGCTGGAAGTGACCGAGGCCCTGAGCATGGACGGGTATGCCATCAGCGCAGATGGAGCGGGCTTCCGCGGTGGTGCTGGAGTGGAAAAAAGCACCGCCCCTGGTTCATATGAAAACTACCGCACCAATTCCACAGCGAACGGCCATGCATCTAAGGGCGAAGGCATTGCAGGAACGCCGCGCTATGTGTATTTTGGCGGTCTGCGGGTGGATACAGCCCCCCCAGCGGGCGATGGCTACCCAGGAGGTAGTTTTGCGCGCGGCGGGCCTGGCACTGCAGGGGGCGGCGGCAACACGGGCAGTACATCGAGAGCAAGCAGAAATTCCGGCGGCGGCGGTGGAGGCAACGGCGGCAGCGGAGGCCAGGGTGGCAATTCTTATTTAAACAACCTGGCAGTAGGCGGCCGCCCCGGCGCCGCGTTTGCACAACGCAGTGCCACACGGCTGGTGATGGGCGGCGGAGGCGGAGCAGGGCAGACCAACAACGTATCCAACTATCTAAACAGCAGCGGCGCAGCGGGCGGTGGGCTGATTTTCTTACGTACCGGCAGCATCAGCGGCACAGGGACGCTTTCAGCCAACGGGGCTGATGCGCCTGTTGCAACTGTGGATGGTGGTGGGGGTGGCGGGGCAGGCGGCAGCGTGTTGGCTGTTGCAACCGGCAGTTCTCTCAGCGGGCTGACCATCACCGCAGAAGGTGGCGATGGCGGCGACACCAGCACGGCCGACGACTATGGTCCTGGCGGGGGCGGTGGGGGCGGCGTGATCATTTACGGCGGCAGTGGCGCTATTTCGCTCAGCGTCGCAGGAGGTGCAAATGGGCTCACCGACTCAGGTGCCTATGGCGCCACATCTGGCACATCCGGCGCAACGATTGCAGCAAGCGATTATAATGCCATTCCCGGTATTCGCGCTGGCATGTCTTGCAGCAGCGGCACAACCAGCAACTGCTACCTGTACACAGAGGATTCGCAAAGTCTAAAGGGGCAAATTAACAGCTATTGGCCCGGCACCGCCAATGCATCGGCCGGTGCGACCAGCATCTCGCTGGGCAATAGGAGTGGTGCGGCGGCCAGCATCCGGG
The DNA here is from genome assembly GCA_964633225.1 of uncultured Anaerolineaceae bacterium. Taxonomy (GTDB): domain Bacteria; phylum Chloroflexota; class Anaerolineae; order Anaerolineales; family UBA4823; genus JAKQIM01. The sequence goes on along the minus strand of CAZWFQ010000056.1, from coordinate 14,788 downwards.
GTGGTGACTTGTTGTTGGTCATCCAGATGCAAGGCGCACAAATTAATGCCACAAATGATACTGCCTACGGCAGTGGGGATGCAGGCCAGATGGGCAGTGGGTACTTGTCTACGGATCTCTACGCAGGAACTTATGAATACGTGTACGCAGACAATAGTGCATCCTTTTACGAAGACGAAACGCTCGCCATCACCGGACTTGGGGCGGGCGGCGGGCTAATCAACAACTATTACAATGCAGATGCCACCATCAACCAGGGGCAGATGCGCTTCCAGGTAGTGCGCGTGCCCACATATTTGAATGTGACCCTGACCGGCAACCTGACTGCCCTGCCCTGGAACGGCAGCACGGGAGGCATTGTGGCACTGGAGGTGACCCAGGCGTTGACTATGGGTGGATACACCATCAGCGCAGATGGAGCGGGCTTCCGTGGCGGCGGTGGACGGCAGTACAACGGTGGTGGCAGCGGAACGTATACCGATTACGCCACCGCGTCGACCAATAATATCAACAGTGCAAAGGGCGAGGGCATTGCCGGTACGCCGCGCTATGTGTATTTCAACGGCGCCCTGCTGGACACAAACCCAGCTTACGATGGCTACCCCCTGGGCACCACGGGTGCGAGCATGGGGCGGGGGGCTCCAGGCAACGCTGGAGGCGGTGGGACGGACGGAAACCCATCAGGCAACGATCAGAACTCAGGAGGGGGCGGAGGCGGCAACGGAGGCGCAGGCGGCCTGGGGGGAAATTCTTGGTCTTCGGCCTATGGAATTGGCGGACGCAATGGCGCCAGCTTCAGCCAACATAGCTATGCTACCCTGGTGATGGGCGGGGGCGGAGGGGCAGGTACCACCAATAACGGTACCCCGACTGGCACGAGCGGCCTGTACAGCAGCGGCGCGGCCGGAGGGGGCATCGTTTTCCTGCGCGCCGGCAGCATAAATGGCACGGGAACGCTTTCAACCAATGGGGCTACAGCGCTGAATGTGAATCAAGATGGGGCGGGAGGAGGAGGCGCCGGCGGCAGTGTATTGGCCATCGTACAGGGGGCGGGCATCAACGGGCTGACCATCACAGCCAACGGCGGCAATGGCGGCAATGCCTGGATCACGCAGCCCCCCGGTGCAACTTACCCAGGCGAGCGGCACGGGCCAGGCGGAGGCGGAGGCGGCGGGGTGATTTACACTTCTGGAACGCCAGCTTCGGCTACAGCCGCGGCCGGTACAAACGGGGTCACCACAACCACGCTAGATGCATACGGTGCAACACCTGGCATGGTTGGCATCACTGAGATGGGAAACCAGTCAACTGGTGCCACATCCAGCGCGATATGCTGGGCGCAGGCTACCGCAGTAAAGCTTACGAGCCTGTCGGCAGCTTCAAGCCCTCCTGAGAACTGGGTGCTGACCACCGGACTGCTGCTTACAGGATACGCAGGGGCATGCACGCTGGCCTGGCAATTGCTTCGGCCGGTCAAAAAGCGGTCAGGAATTCCAACAACAGGCGGTGAAAGTGTTCGGGATTATCCAGGTTAGGGGCATGCCGGGCGTTCGGGATGATCTCCAGGCAGCAGTCCGGCTCGTGCCTGGCCCAAATGGGCATGACTTTGCGGATATTGCCAGTGGCATCTTGATCGCCGACCATGAGCAGGAGCGGCTTGTTGATCTGGTAGCCGGGCTCGTAATGCAGGCAGCTTGAAGTGGCCAGCATGATCTGGATGAATTCGTCTTTGCTCAGGCTGCCCATGGATTTGCGCAGCAGGTCCTGAGATTCTTTTGAGATTGCAGTAGCAGCCAGGGATTGATCTACCAACAGCTTGTAGGGGTAAACCTTAAAGATCGGACCTGCCATGCTCAGGCCGAACTTTTCCAGCGCGGTGAGCTGCTGAAAATTCCAGGTACAGTCCAAGAAAGCCATAGCCCGCACGCGCTCAGGGTGATGGAAGACCAGCTCTTGGTGCAGGTTGCCACCCATTGAGTGGCCAAGGAAAATGGCCTGGGGTACCTGCAGATGGTCTAGAATGGCGCACAGGTCGGCCTGGGCCTCTTTTAAGGAGAAAAGCCCCGGACGAGAAAGTCCATGCCCGCGCACATCCCAGGTGAGAATACGGAACTTTTCCCCCACCAGGGGCAGGGTGGCATCCCATTCATGGTGATCAATTGTAGCGCCGTGGGTGAAGACTACCAGCGGCCCGGCCTGGTTGCCGCCGGTCCAATAATGGATACGGCAGCCGGCGCGTTCCAATGTGTGCTCAGTTAGTTCCATAGAACCTTCCTTTTACTGCTCCACCTGGGGTACGCTCAACGCCTCAAGGGCGCGCAACACCTTCTCGCGCATCTCAGGTGCGGGCGGGGCAAGCCCGAACAGTTCAACCATCCACAGGCCATCTACCGCCAGGCGCACGATCGTGGCTGTGGTTGGGTCAATCCCATCTTCTTCAAGGAGCTGTACCCATTTGCCAAAGGTCTCTTGCATCGGCGCGAGCAGGGCCGGGTTGGTGGCCACAGCCGCCAGCAGGCCTGAGCTCATGCGCGGGTTGCGTTCATGATCTTCATAGGTAGTCGTCAGGTAGGCGCGCGTCCAGCGCCCAGCAGCTTCTTCGTGGGGGTGTTGGGCAGCAGCGTTAAAATCAGCCGTAAAGCGATCCAGGTAATATTGGATCATCCCCTTGATGAGGGCCTCTTTATTGGGGAAATGATATAACAAGCCACCTTTGCTGACACCGGCTTCTTGGGCAGTTAATTCAAGGGTCAAATGCTCTACCCCACGCTCTTGGACAATCCGATTGGCGGCGTCCAGCAAAGATTGACGCGTGAGGTCTCCAGATTTCGGCATCTACAATCTCCCTACTGCAAAGTTAGCAAACATTATCACACAAATCGCCAAACTTAACAATCCCTGGAAATGAGCTTCTCAACTCGCAGGCTGCGGATGCCGTCTGGCGTCTCCCATTCAAAGGTGCTGCCAACCCGGTAACCGAGCATGGCTGCGCCGATGGGCGCCAGGACCGAAATCTTGCCCTGGCTCAAGTCAGCATGTTCGGGCAAAACCAGGGTCAACTGCATGGTTTCTTGGGTATCGGTATCGATGAGCAGGGCCGTGGTATCGAGGGTGATGATATCTTGCAGAGCAGCATCGAGGGCCAACACTTCGGCCCGCTCCAGCTCGGCCTTGAGCTTTTGAATGTATGGGCTGCCGCGGTAGCCAGAATTCTCGGCCTCGCGCAGCCGGTCACGGATGAGCTGCATGTCAGCCTGGGTAACATAAATTGGGGCGTGAACCATTTAATTTTTCTCCTTGCCAATAATCGGACTTATGCTATAATTATACCGTCTGGACGGTATATATACAATGGTGTATTTATCCCTCGTCCAGACATTGCGCGCTGGTCGCGACGATAAAATGCTATAGGAGAGAGAAATGGAACAACAGACCAACAGTGAATTTGCCATCGGGGATGAGATCGTCCTTGTGGAAAGAGGCTTTTCAAGCGAAGGTCGCAAAACTACGGCCAAGATCGTAGAGGTGCGCTTGGTTCTTGGAAAGCTGTCTTACACCGTGGAGACCGAAGGCGGCAAACGCCGGGTGGTGGGGGCTTCACAGGTCAACCGCGCAAGCGATTAATCGCTCACGTAAGCAATATGCGCGAGAAGTGTTCCGGGCGGCCGTGTATCCCCAGCCGCAAACGGAAGAGGGCCCCGGCACCCTGACCTTCTTGGGCCTTATCACCACCGGCCAGGGCGGTGGTAACGTACAGATCACCCAGGTCATCGCCACCAAAAGTAAGGCTAGAAACTTTGCGGGCAGGCAGTTCAATGCGCCGCTCCACAACACCTTCGGGCGTGTAGCGGTACAGAGCTGAGCCATCCCAACGGGCTGACCAAATGAACCCCTCTGCGTCCACCGTCATGCCGTCTGGAACACCGGCGCCAGGCGGGGTGCACAGCCAGAGGTGCTGGCTGGCCAGGGCACCGGTCTCTTCACAGTAATCAAATTGATAGATATGGCGGGGGGTTGAATCGGTGTAATACAGGTGTTGGCCACCGGGGGCAAAGGCCATACCATTAGAAATACTGACCCCATCCAAGACGCGCTGCAGTGTGCCATCTGTATCCAGGCGGTAGAGGCCCCCAGGGCGCTCCCCCGGGTTCAGCCAGACACTGCCGCAAAAAACACGCCCGCGCCGGTCGGCAATCACATCATTGAAACGGTAGCCGCGTTCCTCAGGCAGCTCTTGAATGAGAACATCCAGCCGCCCAGCCGCCCACCGGGCAACAGCCCCGCCTGCCATGAACAAGAGCAGGGCCCCATCGGCCTGGATGGTGAAACCGCCGATAGGCATGGCGCTTTGGAAGCACTGTTCGTGCTGCCCGCTGGCGGGGTCGTAACGAAAAAGCCGCCCGCGCGGGATATCCACCCAGTAAAGACAGCGCTCCAGAGGGTGCCAGAGGGGGTTTTCACCCGTATCGCATTCATAGTCGGCAATCAACTCAAGTTCCATGATGTTTTTCCCTGCTTATCCTTTTCAAACACTCAACGAGGGGGCTGCGATTTTCCAAAGCCGAATAAGATGCCGCCCAATACACCAAGGATGGCCAATATCAACACGGCCAACACCACCATGCTGGCATTCTTCTGGGCAGCATCCCAGCCCTCAACAGGGGCATCGGCAGTAAGCACGGGGGGAGAGATCAACGTGGCCGAAGGTGAAAGAGGAGATGCTGTTAGATGAGGGGCGGCGGGTTGGGAGGGCACAGGGGTTGGCGTAGAGGTGCTGAGGCCAGCCGGTGGTTCCAGGCCCGTTGCCTGCACAGTGGGGGTGCCTTCTGAAGAAACAGGCCCCGGCGTACCGGCCGGCCGGATAAGCAAGCGCTGGCCCACGTAAAGAAATGTATCGCCCTCAGGAATACCGTTCAGGAGGCGGATGGCATCGATCTTCACGCCGTAGGATACAGCGATGCTCCACAACGTCTCCCCCGAACTCACCACGTGGATAATGGCGCTGTTGGCATCAGGCGTATTGGTCAGCAGAGGAACGAAAGTGGGGATATACCCTGGCGAGGTGGAGACAAGGCCGGGTGTAGAGTCAACGCCTGGGGTAGGGTTACCACCCGGCTCGGTGGTGGCTACGGGGGCGCCCGGTCGAACATCGATGGTGTAATACACATTGCCATCCGCCGAGAGCGCCATGCCCGCACCGATGTCACCGGTGACATAGCCAATCATCGTGTGCCTGTGCCCCCAATCGGCCCAAATTTCATACACCACAATGGCCACGGTGACATACTCATCCGTACCGCCAGCTACATTCTCGGCATAACCATAATCCCATGGCCCCGTCCCATCGCCGTGTTCATGGGTACTGTGTTGGATGGCAGCCTGGTATTCAGCATGCTCCTGGGCATAGGTCATTAGATTTGCATCGATCTGGTACGGCACCAGGCCGTAAGAGGCCCTAAGCGCATTGACCGTATCGACCAGGTCGTAAGGCGTCTCGCTTAATGCCAGTCCGGGCAAGGGCAAAAAGAACCAGGCGGCGATCAATGCCAGGAAGCATAACAGCCCTTTGACTGGCAGGCTTGTTTTAACAGCCCTTTTCCGATCGAACACTTTTTTGTTCAGCATGGTTCAAGTTTTCTGCCACCCGATACTGGACAATTTTGCGCACCAGTTCCAGTGGCAAGGGCTTGTCAATCGGAAATTGCACCGATCCTTTGGCACCCTTATAACCAGCCAATTCTTGTTTGAAGGCCTCGATCCCGCTTGGCGTGGGATAAAACCCAATATGCTTCTTGTAGGCCGCAAAATGAACCAGGTTACCCTGCAGCACAAAGGTCGGCATCTGGTAACTGATCCTTTCTTCTGCACCAGGCGCAGAGGCCTTGATCACGGCGCGCAGTTCTTGCAGGATTTCCTGCACATCTTCCGGGAAAGATGCAATATACGCGTCGATCGAGCGAAAACCACCGGAATCTAAATTCATTTACATCAACTCTTCAACGCCTGTTCGATGGCGTGCAGCTCCTCAGCGCTGAAGTCCAGGCGCTCAAGGGCCGCCAGGTTGGTCTTGAGCTGCTCTACGCTGGAGGCGCCGATGAGGGCCGAGGTCACCTGGGGCAGGCGCAGCACCCAGGCAATGGCCATCTGCGCCAGGGCCTGGCCGCGTTGCTGGGCGATCTCGTTCAGCTTGCGCACCTTGGGCAGGTTTTGCTCTACGTCCACTGGGGTCAGCCAGACGCGCTCGGTTTTGGTGGCACGCGCCCCCGCCGGGATGCCCTTGAGATAGCGGTCGGTGAGCTGGCCCTGGGCCAGGGGCGAGAAAACGATGCAGCCCATACCCTCTTCTTGCAAGACCTCGGTCAGGCCGTGTTCGATCCAGCGGTTGAACATATTGTAGACCGGCTGGTGGATGAGGCAGGGGGTACCCATGCCGCGCAGCATCTGGGCGGCGCGGCGGGTCTCTTCGGCCGAGTAGGAGGAGATGCCCACGTAAAGCGCCTTGCCCTGGCGCACGATGGCGTCCAATGCACCCATCGACTCTTCCAGGGGGGTATCGGGGTCGGGGCGGTGATGGTAAAAGATATCGACATACTCCAGCCCCATGCGCTTGAGGGATTGATCCAGGCTGGCGACGAGGTATTTGCGCGAGCCCAGGTTGCCGTAGGGGCCGGGCCACATATCCCAACCGGCCTTGGATGAGATGATCAATTCATCGCGGTAGGGGGCAAAATCTTGCTTAAGCAGTTTGCCAAAGTTCTCCTCCGCCGAGCCAGGCGGAGGACCGTAGTTGTTGGCCAAATCAAAGTGGGTAATGCCGTGATCGAAGGCATAGCGGGTCATCCTGCGGGCATTCTCAAAGGAATCAAGGCCGCCGAAGTTGTACCACATCCCCAGCGAAAGGGCCGGCAGCAGCAGGCCGCTGCGCCCGGTGCGCCGGTAAGGCATGCTATCGTAACGGTTGGGTCGAGCATCGTAAGGCATGGGAGTCTCCTAAGCAGGATGGTGGGCACGAGGGGTGCATTACTGGATATATTCGATACATCCATTTTAACGCAAAGATGCAAAGGTGCCAGGGTATACAGGCAAGTTTTTCATGATAAGATTGCAGAAATTCCCCCTTGACTCTCGGGTTACACGAGGTGCTAGACTACAGGCATGTTCCGTATAGGTGAGTTCTCCCGCATCGCCCGCGTGACCATCGATACACTGCGGCATTACGACGCTCTGGGCTTGCTCAAGCCGGTGCAGGTAGACCCGGTGACGGGCTACCGCTACTACGCTGCCAGGCAGCTTAAGGCACTCAATCGCATCCTGGCGCTCAAAGAGAGCGGCTTATCCCTGGATGAAATTGGGCGCATCCTGCAGGATAACCTGAGCAGCGAAGAGGTGCGCGGCATCTTGAAAGCCCAGCTTGTGCAGGCCGAAAGCGATCTGCAAGCCGCCCAGGCGCGCCAGGAGAAGCTCATCGCTAGATTAAACCACCTTGAAATGGAGGAAAGTATGCCTGCTTACGAAGTAACCCTGAAAGCCATCGAACCCACCACCGTGGCTGCCATCCGAGAGACCATCCCCGCCATCGAACAGATGCCTGCCCGCTGTGGCGAGATGTTCCAAGCCATCGCCGAATGGATGCTGGCCAACGGCCTGCCCTTTGGCCCATATATGACCATCTACTACAACGAAGCGTACACCCGCCAGGATATCGACACCGAGTGCGCCTTTGTCATCCTGCACCCGGCGGCAGGCGAGGTCAAGCCAGCGGCGCCCATCACCATCCGGCAGATGGAAGCCGTGCCCTGCGTGGCCTATACGGTGGTGACGGATGATTTTTACCAGAAGGTAGATGGCCTGACCCCCGCTTACCAGGCCCTGGCGCAGTGGATCGAAGACAACGGCTACCAGATCGTGGGCCCGGCGCGCGAGCTGTTCTACGGCTCGCCCCAGAGCGGCGACATGACGGCTGAGGTGCAATTCCCAGTGCAGAAAGCCGCCAAGGCTTAACCGCTCCGCCGATTCATTCGTCCAAATCCACCAGCCCGTAGCGAATGGCTGCCACGGCGGCCTGGGTGCGGTCCGAGACGCCCAGCTTCTTGAAGATATCGCTGGTGTAGTTGCGCACCGTACCTTCGCTGAGATACAACTGCTGGGCAATGTCGACATTGTTCAGCCCCTGGGCCAATAATTTAAGCACCGCCCGCTCGCGCTCGCTGAACTGAAAGTTTGAGGACGGCGGCCGGGCGGGCGGCTGACTGGTGGATTTGCCCACCACCTTACCGGCAATGGCCGGGTCCAGGTAGGTTTTCCCCTGCAGGGTGCCTTTGATGGCCGCGATCAGCGTTGCGGGCGGGGTATCTTTGAGCAGATAACCGGCCGCACCGCTGTGCAGCGCGTCAAAAAGCCATTCATCATCATCATAGGTGGTCAGCACCAATACGTGCACCTGGGGGTACTGCTGGCGGATATTGCGCGTGGCAATGATGCCATTCATTAAAGGCATCTTCAAATCCATCAATACCAGGTCAGGTTGGGTGTTCTTGACCTGTTCCAGGGCTTCTACCCCATCATGGGCCATGCCCACCACCTGAATTTGGGGATCAGAGCCTAAGATCTTGCTCAACCCCTCACACACGATCAATTGGTCGTCACAGATCAATACTTTGATCATCGCAAGCCTCAACCGAAAACCGGATCGTCATTCCCTGGCCCACAAAGCTATCCACAACGAAATCTCCCTGCACCTCAGCCGCCCGCTCGCGCATACCTTGCAGGCCCAGCCTGTCTTCCAGTGCCAGACTGCCCAGGTCGGCCCCAATGCCGTTATCGCTGATCTCGAGGTGCAAGCGGCCTGCTGCCAAACGCAGCCGCACCTGCACCCGGCTGGCCTGGGCGTGGCGGACGATGTTCTCCAGGCTTTCTTGGGCAATGCGGAAGATGCACTGCTCTACCTGGGGCGGCTGTTCGGGCAGGGTTTCAAACAGGTCCAGTTGAAGGTCAAAGGCAGCGCGCAAGGCGGCATCTTGGGCCAGGTTGCGAATGGCAATCGCCAGGCCCAGGTCTTCCAGCGGTTGGCTGCGCAGGTCTTTCAGGGCCCGGCGGGTCTCAGCCAGCCCATGGCGGGTATGCGCTAAGGCCTGGTCCAGCATGCTCAAGGTTTCGACCTGGTCGGGCGGCACACTGAGCTTGATGGCTTCTAAATTGACCGCCTGACCGCTGAGGGTGTGGGCCAGCGTATCATGCAATTCACGCGCCAGGCGGTTGCGCTCGCGGCTGACCGCCAACTGTTCAAGGGTCTCAGCATGGCGGCTGAGCTGGTAATTGGCCTTGAGCAGGGCCTTGCTCTGCGCCTGCTGGGTTTCGATCAGATGCGAGACAATATGCCCCACCGTGCCAAAGGCAAAGGCGCGGATCAGGGGCAGGCTCAGGATGGGGATAATATCAAAATCAACCGTACCCAGTACCGGATACAACACCCCCAGCTCCACCACCGCCGTCACGCAAGTAAAGACCAGCGCCATGCGGAAACCATATTGCCAGGCGATCAAAACCAGGGGCACCACCAGCACGGGGAACAGCAGCCAACTCCGCACGATCACCAGGGTCAGGTTTCTCTCGGCCGGCTCTGCCAGGTAGAACAGGTTGCTGAAAATGGGCACTACCGTGGCAACCAAGAGTGCCACGGGCAGGTACCAGCGCTTGAGCCAGCCTTGCAGCCGGGACGAGGACAAATATCCCAACAAGCCCAGGTTGATCACCAGGTTAACGAAAAGTTGTATCTGGGTATAGATGGCGCCTTGCCCACCCTGGACGGCAGCGAAAACCACCAAGGTAGCATAATAGCCCATCGCTACCCCAGCAAAATAGCGAAAGATCCGCAGCAAACCAGGCTGAATCTCCGTCGTCATACGCTGATGATAACATAAGTGCAAGGCTGTAATACCCGCCAACTGACTGATAAAACCAGAATCATGACGCCCGTCACACAGCAGGTGACAGGCGTCACCACCCCTCATGGTGCACCGCACCTGTAACGAATCGTCAAAGGGGGATATAAAACCAGTTAATTGTAGTGGCGCGATCATCATGTAACGACGAAAGTCATTACTAAGATTAGGAAGCCGCCCCTACAATGCTCAGGAGCAATTAATGGAATATGCCATCGAAGCTCGAGACATATCGAAACAATACCCATCTCAAAAACAGCACCATGCGGTGAGCGGGCTGAGCCTGGCGATCCCCAAGGGGCAGTTGTACAGCCTGGTGGGGCCAGATGGGGCCGGCAAGACCACCACCCTGCGCATCCTCTCTACCGTGATGGAGCAGAGCGGGGGCGCGGCTTACATCATGGGCTGTGACGTACACTCTCAGGCCGAGAAGGCGCGGCATCACATCGGCTATATGCCGCAAAACTTCAGCCTGTATCCAGACCTGAGCGTGATCGAGAACCTGAACTTCTTTGCCGATATCCACCGCATCCAGGGCAGTCACAAAGAAGAGCGCATCACCGAGATGCTCTCCTTTACGCGCCTGGAGCGCTTTCGCACCCGCCGGGCCGGGGCGCTCTCTGGCGGGATGAAGAAGAAGCTGGCTTTGGCCTGCGCCCTGGTACACGACCCGGCTGTGCTGCTGCTAGACGAGCCATCCACCGGGGTGGACCCGGTCTCGCGCCGCGAGCTGTGGGTCATCCTGGCAGACGTGGTGCACCAGGGCGTCACCGTCCTGGTCAGCACGCCCTACATGGATGAGGCCGAGCGCTGCCACCAGGTGGGCATGCTCTACAATGGGCGGCTGCTGACCAGCGGCACCCCCGACGAGCTGGCTGCCCGCCTGCCCTTTGAGATTGTAGAGGTTAAAGCCAAGCCTCGCAAAGCCATGCGCCAGATTGTCAGTGAGATGGAAGGCATCATCGAGTGGCGCCCGGTGGGTGACCGGCTGCGCCTGGCGGTTGCCAACCACAATGGCGATGCGCAGCGGGTGATGGATGCCCTCGCGGCCCGCTTCGAGGAAGCCGGGCTGGAGGTGCGCTTACTGCGCCGCGTCAGGCCATCTATGGACGATGTGTTCGTTCACCTGGTGAACGAACAACGGAGCACTGAATGAGCGAGACGATCAACGCCATCGAAACAAACCTGCTGACCAAGCGTTTCGGCAGCTTCACGGCTGTGAACCAGGTCAGCTTTTACGTGCCCCAGGGCGAGATCTTTGGCCTGCTGGGGCCAAACGGCGCCGGCAAGACCACCACCATCCGCATGTTATGCGGCATCATGCTGCCCAGCGAAGGGCAGGGGCAGGTGTTGGGATTTGATATTGCCAAACAGCCCGAAGAGATCAAAAAACGCATCGGCTACATGTCGCAAAAATTTTCGTTGTATAACGACCTGACCCCGCCCGAAAACCTGGATTTCTATGCCGCCATCTACGCTGTGCCGAGGGAGACGCGCTCCCGGCGCGTGGCTGAGTTGATCGAGATGGCTGGTTTGAGCGCCCACAAGAAAGAATTGACTCGCAACCTCTCTGGCGCCTGGCGGCAGCGCCTGGCGTTGGCTTGCGCCATCGTCCATAACCCGCCCATGCTCTTTTTGGACGAAGCTACTGCCGGCGTGGATCCGGTCTCGCGGCGCGAATTCTGGGACCTCATCTACCGCATGGCAGGCGAGGGGGTCAGCGTGCTGGCAACCACCCACTATATGGATGAGGCCGAGTACTGCAACACCATCGGCATGATGTACCGCGGTGAGATGATGGCCCTGGCCTCGCCGGATACACTGCGCGAGTCCATGCCCGGCACCCTCATCCAGCTAGACTGCGACCGCCCCATCCAGGCCGAGGCGATATTAGACAGTCTGCCGGGTGTGATCGACAGCTCGGTGCACGGGGCGCAGGTGCATGTATCCATTGAAACGCCCGACCTACAAGGCGAAATTGAGGCCGCCCTGACCCAGGCTGGCCTGCAGGTAAACCAGGTGGAAGTTATTCAGCCATCTCTGGAAGATGTATTCATTCACATGGTCGAGAAAAGCCGTGCCGATGTGGGCGATGCCACTGGCATCACCACCCACCTGGCACAGGCCGACGACCAGGGAGCATAACCATGGAACGTTTGTGGACCATCATGCGTAAAGAGCTGTATCATATCTGGCGCGACCCGCGCACACTGGGCCTGATCCTGGCACTGCCAGCCATGCTGTTGGTCCTGCTGGGTTTTGGCATCTCAGGCGAGCGCACCAGCATCCCCATGGCGGTGGCCGATTTTTCGAAAACCGATGCCAGCCGCCGCTACATCGAATACTTTACTGCCAGCAGTGATTTCAAGCTGGCTTATGACGTGTTGAGCGAGGATGAGATCCTGGCCCTGATCGATCAGAGCGATGTAGATGTTGGGCTGATCATTCCCGAAGATTTTGGGCGCAAGCTGGATACCAACCAGGCCACCTCCGTGCAGGTCTTCATCAACGGCTCGTCTGACCCAACCGATGTGCAGACCATCCAACTCAAGCTTAGCGCCATCAGCCAGATGGTATCGCAAGACATTTTGATGGAGCAGTTCAGCCTGACCCCAGCCGCATCAGCGCTGCACAACCCCATTGACGCCTTCACCAAAACGCTCTACAACCCCAATGGCGACCAGAAGCTGTTCATGATCCCCGGCCTGATCCCCATCATCTTGCAGGTGCAGGCACTGCTGCTCTCGACCCTGGCAATTGTTAAGGAACGCGAACAAGGCACCATGGAGCAGTTGATCGTCACGCCAATCAAGTCTTGGGAGTTGATGCTGGGCAAGATCATTCCCTACCTGCTGGTCAGCCTGTTCAACCTGTTTGCCCTGCTTTGGCTGTCTGACCTGCTCTTTGGCGTCAAGATCGCGGGCAGCATTTGGGAGTTGGTAGGCCTGAGCCTGGTCTTCATCATTGGCTCGCTGGGCATGGGCGTGTTGATCTCGAACCTGGCCCAATCACAGATGCAGGCTATCTACCTGGCAGTCTTTGTAGTGCTCATCCCGGCGATCATTCTTTCGGGGCTGCTCTACCCGCGCGGTGATATGCCCCTGGTAACCTATTGGTACAGCGAATTACTACCGGTAACCCATTATCTAGAAATCACACGCGGCATCATCATGCGCGGCATCCCTGCCGTCATGCTGTGGTGGGGTTCCACCTTCCCGCTTTTGGTCTTGAGTGTGATCTATTTTGCCGCCAGCGTGCTGGCCTTTAGGAAGAGAATTTAGAAAAGATTCACCACAGAGCCGCAGAGAATACAGAGAAATCGATAAAACTTGGCGTATTGCGCATCTGTGTGGTGAAAACAGCCTGTTTGCATCGACATATCAGAATAATGATTGGAGAACAACCATGAAACAGAAAACCATACCCTTTATTTTAGCCATCCTGCTTGTATTTGTGCTCAGCGCGTGCAGCGCAGCAGAAAACGGCGGCGGGCTGACCGCTTCAGGCTCCATCGCAACCGACCAGATCCGCGTGGCCCCTGAGATCGGCGGCAAGGTGCTGAGCATTAACGTCACCGAAGGGGACAGCGTGCAAGCCGGCGATGTGCTCTTTACCCTGGATGACGAGTTGATGCAGGCCCAGGCCGCCCAGGGCCAGGCCGCGCTTGACCTGGCAGCCGTATCGGTAGAGGCGGCCAATGCCCAATTGTCGGGAGCACAGGTGCAGTACGAGATGGTCGTCCAACAGACGCGCCTGGCCACGCTGCAGAACCGCTCCGCCTCCTGGATGGCTGCCTCACCAGAAGCCTTCGAGCTGCCGGTTTGGTATTTCGAAAAAAGCGAGCTGCTGACCGCCGCCCAGGCTGAAGTGGATGCCGCCGCACTGGACCTGGAGACCGAGATGGGGAACCTGGAAAAAGAGCTGGCAGACGCCAGCAACGACGACTTTACCGCCGTAGAGACCCGCCTGGCACAGGCGCAGATCGCCTACGCCATTGCCGACCAGACCCTCAAGCAGGCCCAGGCGGCAGCTGACAAAGTGAACCTGGAACCAGCCGCCCAGGAGGCCCTCGATGTGGCAAAATCTGAGCTGGATGATGCCCAGCTAGACTACGATCGCATGTTGAGCACTTCAGCCGCCGAGGCGGTGCTGGAAGCGCGCGCCCGTGTGGCAGTGGCGCGTGCCCGGCTGGATAATGCCCTGGATACCCTGGCCAGCTTGCAGACTGGCGAAGAATCACTCCAGGTGGAGGCCGCCCAGACGGCCGTCTCACAGGCCGAGACCGCGGTTGCCCAGGCCAACGCTAATCAGGTTCAGGCGCAAGCCGCCTTGAACCTGATCAACCTGACCCTTCAGCGCAGCACGGTCACGGCCCCAGCAGATGGCATCGTGCTCTCGCTCAACATCGAGGTCGGTGAGCTGCTGGCTGCCGGCAGCATCGCCCTGACCATTGGCCAGCTCGAGCAGGTGAACCTGACCGTGTACATACCTGAAGACCAGTATGGCAAGATCGACATTGGCCAGCAAGTTTCTGTCTCGGTCGATTCGTATCCTGACCGGGTCTTCAGCGGACAGGTAGACTACATCTCCGACGAGGCTCAGTTCACCCCGCGCAACGTGCAAACCGTAGAAGGGCGCAAATCCACCGTCTATGCCATCAAGATCACGCTGGAAAACGCCGACCTGGCACTCAAGCCAGGCATGCCGGCAGATGTAGACTTCAACCTGCCTTAGTTTCATTTGTTATGACAAGAGGCTGTCCCAAAAGTGCCTTTTGGGACAGCCTCAACACCATATAGAGGATTCTTGGGGAGCGGCGACCCCCAGGTATGGGGGTCGCCGCTCCC
>CAZWFQ010000055.1:0-23411 GCA_964633225.1 uncultured Anaerolineaceae bacterium | reverse complement strand
TGACCCATAAAGGACTTGAACCTTTAACCAACTGATTAAGAGTCAGCTGCTCTGCCATTGAGCTAATGGGCCATCTAGCGCGCCAATTATACCGCAAACCTCGTTTATTGCAAGAAATATTTTCCAGTTTACCCAGCCTTCATCCTGAGCTTTACCTTAAAGAAACGGTTTTGCGGTTGCACATTTAGGCGATTCATCGTAAACTTTGATACACGTATCTGTCTGAAAATCAATTGGGGATCTGTGCCAGATTTTCGGATAGCTTGTAACTTGATCGGTTTGGTTCTGGTAACTGGAGTGACTGGTATGCCCAATAAGGGGTTAACGCTACTCATCGTTGAAGACAATCATGATCTGCGCAACGGCCTGAAAGACATTCTGACCTTTGACGGCTATACGGTTTTAGCTGCCGGCAATGGCAAAGAAGGCCTCGACCAACTGAATGCTGTTTGGCCCGACCTGATCATCTCTGATATCACCATGCCCGAGATGGATGGGTATGAGTTTTATGATGCTGTGCGCTCCCGCCCCGAGGGCGTGGTGGTGCCTTTCATCTTCCTCACCGCACGCGGCGAGCGCGACGATGTGATGCGCGGCAAGCAGATGGGCGCCGAAGATTACCTCATCAAGCCCGTCTCGCGCGCCGAGCTGGTGGCGGCGGTAGAAGCCCGCCTGACACGCTTCCGCCAGATCCAGGTTGCCCAGTTAGAACAGGCTTACCAGTTAGCCCTGACTGCCCTAGCCAACGGCATCGAAGTGCGCGACCATTACACCCGCGGGCATGTCGAACGCGTTACAGCCTACGCCCTCACCCTGGCTGAGCAGCTTGGTTGGGCCGGCAAGCGCATGGAAGGGCTGCGCTACGGCGCCATCTTGCACGATATTGGCAAAATCTTCATCAAAGAAGATATGCTCAAGAAAAACGGCAAGCTCACCACCGACGAGCGGGCTGAGATGATGCGCCACCCCAGCAATGGCGCCGAAATGGTGCGCGATATCCCCTATCTCGCAGCCGCCATTCCTGTCATCCGCCACCACCACGAACGCTGGGATGGCACCGGCTACCCAGACGGGTTGAAGGGCGAAGATATCCCCCAGGACGCGCGCATCATCGCCGTGGTAGATGTGTTCGACGCCATGACCACCGACCGCCCCTATCACCAGGCAGACACCTTTGAAATGGCCCGCGACTACATCGTCTCTGCCAGCGGCACCCATTTTGACCCCCTGATGGTGAATGCCTTTTTAAAACTCTTTGAATCGGGCAAGCTGGCTGAGATCGCTGCCCAATGGAAAGATTGAAGGCCTGAACTCGCATGTCGTTTGTCCACCTGCATTGCCATTCTGAATACTCGCTGCTGGATGGGTTTAGCAACATCAAGCAGATGGTCAAACGCGCCCAAGAGATGGGCATGCCAGCCCTGGGCCTGACAGATCACGGCACCATGTTCGGTGCCATCGAGTTCTATAATGCCGCCACCACCGCCGGCATCAAGCCCATCATCGGGCTCGAATCTTACATGGCGGCCCGCACCATGAAAGAGCGCGACCCCCAAGAAGACAAGAAATCCAGCCATGTGCTGCTGCTGGCCGAGAACGAGACCGGTTATAAGAACTTGCTGCGCCTGGCGAGCGCCGCCCAATTGGACGGCTTTTATTACTACCCCCGCATCGACCATGAGCTGCTGGCCCAACATGCCGAAGGTTTGATCTGTACCACCGGCTGCATGTCAGCCGAGGTGCCGCGTCTGATCCAGCAAGGCAACCTACCCGCCGCCCAGAAAACGCTCGATTGGTATTACGAAGCCTTTGGCCCCAAAAACTTCTTCCTTGAGCTCCAGCAGCACGACATCCCAGAGCTGGAGATGATCAACAAGAACCTGCTTGACCTGGGTCACCGCTACGATGCCCGCTTTGTGGCCACCAACGACGTGCATTACATCAACAAAGAGGATGCCCGCCTGCAAGACATCATGCTCGCCATCCAAACCGGCTGTCTGCTGACCGACCCCAAGCGTATGCGCATGACAGATAATTCGTACTACCTGCGCAGCCCCGAGGAAATGGCCAGCATCTTTGGTAATGTGCCCGAAGCCCTCACCAACACCCTGCTCATTGCCGAACGCTGCACCCTGGATCTGAGCTTCAAGGGTTACCACCTGCCCAATTTTGATGTACCCGATGGCTGCACTGCCGAAAGCTATTTGCGCTCGCTGTGCGAAACCGGCCTGCAGCGCCGCTACGGCCTGCGGGCCGACCTGCCCGAGACACGCCAGCGCCTGGATTACGAGCTGGGCATCATTCACAAGATGGGCTTTGACGCATACTTCCTCATCGTATGGGACCTCTGCCGCCACGCCCGCCAGCAAGGCATCTGGTACAATGCGCGCGGCTCAGCCGCCGGCTCGATCGTGGCCTACTGCCTCGACATCACCCTGGTAGAGCCCATCCAGCACGGCCTGATCTTCGAACGCTTCTTGAACCCCGGACGCATCTCCATGCCTGATATTGACCTGGACTTCCGCGACGACCGGCGGGCCGAGATGCTCGAATACACCGCCCACAAATATGGCGACGACAAAGTCGCCCAGATCATCACCTTTGGCACCCTCGGTGCCCGCGCCGCCATCCGCGACGTAGGCCGTGTCATGGACATCCCCCTCACCGAAGTGGACCGGGTGGCCAAGCTCATCCCCAACATCCCCGGCAAGCCGGTCACAATCACCCAGGCCATCGAAGAGATCGAAGAATTCAAGAAAGTTTACCGCTCCGAGCCCTACCTCACCAATCTGATCGACACTGCCGCCAACATGGAAGGCGTGGTGCGCAACGCCGGCACCCACGCCGCGGGCGTGGTCATTGCCGATAAGCCCATCATTGAGTACCTGCCCCTGCACCGCCCCACTGGCGCCGCGGCGGCTGAAGACAGCCCCATCAAAACGGTCACCCAGTTTGAGATGGGCATTTTGGACTCTCTGGGCATGCTCAAGGTAGACTTCTTGGGCCTGGCCACCCTCACCATCATGGCCCGCGCCTGCAAGCTGATCCAAGAACGCCACGGCATCGAGCTGACCCTCGACAATATCCCCACCGACGACCCCGACACCTACGAGTTGATGGGGCGCGGCGAAACAGCCGGTGTATTCCAGGTGGAAGGTTCGGGCATGCGCCGCTGGCTGGTGCAGATGAAGCCGCGCTCGCTGGAAAACGTGATCGCCATGGTGGCGCTCTTCCGCCCTGGGCCCATGGATTTTATCCCCGGTTACATCCGCCGCATGCACGGCGAAGAAAAGGTGGACTACCGCCACCCCCTGCTTGAGCCGATCTTCAAAGAGACCTACGGCTACCCCGTGTATCAAGAACAGCTCATGTTCGCTGCCATCCAATTGGCCGGGTACACAGCCTCTGAAGCCGATGACCTGCGCAAAGCCATTTCCAAAAAGATCAAAGACAAGCTGCTGAAGCATGAGGCCAAGTTCATCAAGGGTGCAGTTGAGCGGGGCATTGCCGAAGAGACCGCCACCGCCATCTTCAAAGACTGGGAAGAATTTGCCCGTTATGGCTTCAACAAAAGCCATGCCGCTGATTACGGCATCATCGCCGTACAGACCGGCTACTTGAAACAACATTACACAGTGGAGTATATGACCGCCCTGCTGTCTGTCTCACAAAGCGAGACAGAGAAGGTGGCCCTCTACACAGCCGACTGCCGCCGCATGGGCATCGATGTACTGCCGCCAGATATCAATACCAGCGCCTGGGATTTCACGATTGAAGATCGCCCAGAAAAGAAGAGTGCCATTCGCTTTGGCCTGGGCGCGGTGAAGAACGTGGGGCACGGCCCTGTGGACGCCATCCTGAAGGCACGCGGCGACCAGCCCTTCATTAACATTAACGATTTCGCCCGCCGCGCAGATCTGCGCCAGGTGGGCAAGCGTGCCCTTGAAAGCCTGGTGCGCGTGGGCGCCTTAGACAGCTTTGGCACACGCCCCGCCCTCCTGGCTGGCCTGGACTCGATCGTCTCGATCAGCGGCTCAAATTTCCGCGCCGCCGACCTGGGCCAGATGAGCATGTTTGGCGCACACACCGGCGTGGTCGAAGAGATCACCCTGCCCAGCGTCTCGGCAGAATTCAGCCAGCGCGAGATCTTGAGCTGGGAACGCGAGCTGGTTGGCCTGTACATCTCTGACCACCCGCTTAGCCCGGTGATGCCCTATTTAACCCAGGCAGTAAGCCACTTTGCAGGCCAACTGAACGAGGCCAATCACAACGATAAAGTACGCGTAGCCGGCCTGGTGACGCGCATGCGCCCGCACCAGACCAAGACCGGCAAATCGATGGGCTTTGTGACGCTGGAAGATGTGCAGGGCAATATCGAATTGGTGGTCTTCCCACGTACCTGGGAAAAATTCGGCAGCTTATTTGAGCCAGAGAAGATCGTGATGGTCGATGGACGCATTGATGCCGAAAGCGGCGATCCCAAGGTGTTGGTAGACAGCGTGACGACTGAATTCAAGACCTTTGCATCCGCCGACACGCCCGCCCCCCTCCAGGGCCAGCCGCCCGCCAGCCCCCAGGCACCTGCCAAACATGCCCCTCCGCCTGCTGAGCGCCCTTCTGCCCAGCCCCCAGCCGCCCGGCCAAAAACTGCCCGGCCTGGGACCGCGCCCCAGGGCAAGCCTGCCGTCAAAGCGCCCCAGGTCCCCAGCCCTGCACCCGCTGCGCAGGAACCTGTGCCTGCTGCAAAGCCGTCCCCTGCCCCTCACCGGGCTGCCGAAACCCCGCCCAGCTCAGCCTGGGACGATATGCCCCCTCCGCCCGACTCCTTCCCGCCCGATTGGGAGGTGATCGAGATGGTGCCGGATGGCTTTGTGCTTGAAGGCCAAAACTTGCCCCCCATCCAGGCCCCATCCGCAGAAAAGCCGGCCCCTGCCTTACCAGAAGAGAGCCTGGAGCTGGAAGATGCCGGCCCAGCATTAGCAGCTAACCTGGCCCAGCCAGGTATACTTGCTGCCGGGCTGACGCCCATTCCGGCAGGCGAGCAAACCCTGCCGCGTCCCCCGTACATTCTCACGCCGCTGCCATCTGGCGGGCAAGATATCCACATGGTCACGGTCTTTCTGCGCCCCAGTGTCGATAAGGTGCGCGACAACCTGCGCCTGCGGCAGGCTTATGGGATCCTCATCTCATATCCTGGCAACGATCGTTTTGCCCTGCAGATCTTCGAACGTGGCAGCGGCTACCGCATCGAATTCCCCAATTTCACCACCGGCCTCTGCCCCGAGCTGCTTGCGCGCCTGCATGCCCTGGTCAACCCTGAAAACGTGCAGGTCGAAGAGCTGCCCATCCATTGATCAGGAATTAAATAAAGAAGGAGCGCCGGCGATAGTAATGATTGCCGGCGCTCCTTCTTATTCCAGTAAAATTAGATCAAAGCTCGCTGGTCATGATAAAGAGCGGCTTCATCTCAAAGCTTTCGTACTTGGGGCGCAGGCGGTCGGTGTTGTAGAAGCGGCTTACATCCACCAACTTCTTGCTAGACGTGACCACATCAATGGGCATGTTGTCGTAGCGGCCATTCTTGAGCACCACCAGGCGGCCATGCACCTTTTTGAGGATCAAGTCAAGGGCCAGGTTGCCATAAGCCATAGGCACGATCGAGTCGATGGCGTCGGGGTCGCCGCCGCGCACCATGTAGCCCAGCTTCTGGGTGACCATGTTGACCGTCTTTCCGTTATTATACTTGGCGGTCAGCTCTTGCACCCGTGCTGACACCTGGTCGCCAATGCCGCCCAGCTTGGCATGGCCATATGCATCGGTGGTACGATCTTGGAAGACCATATCGCCGCCTTCGAACATGGCGCCCTCAGAGACCAACACAATCGAGTACTTGCTGGGGTTCTTGTTGCGGTCATACACCATCAGCTCTGCCAGGCGATTGATATCGAATTTGTATTCCGGGATCACACAGCGGTTGGCAGCCCCAGCCATGGTGGGCAGCATGGCGGTGAAGCCTGCATAACGGCCAAAGACCTCTAACACCAACAAGCGCTCATGCGAGCCAGCGATGGTGCGCAGGCTGTTGGTCATCTGGATGGTGCGGGTGACGCAGGTGCTGAAGCCGATGCAATAATCCGTGCCGGGCACGTCATTATCCATCGTCTTGGGGATCGCAATCACCTTGACACCCTCCTGGTACAGGCGCACGCCATAGCTCAGCGTATCGTCGCCGCCAATCGGGATCAGGTAATCAACGCCCAACCAGTCCAGGTTTTTGAGCACTTCGGGGGTCAGGTCGTTCACCTCTGCGTTATACGTGTCTTGTAGATGCTGGGGAACGCTGGCCTTCTTGATGCTGCTGGGGCGAGTGCGCGAGGAGTGCAAGAAGGTGCCGCCGGTGCGGGCGGCACGATTGACGATCTCATCGGTCAAGACCTGGTAATTATCGCTGTTGTCGGCCTGCTCATCACGGATGATCTCTGTGACGCCGGCCCAACCGCGCCGTAAGCCAATCACCTTATACCCTTCACGCAGTGCACGGATGGTGACACCGCGAATGGCAGGGTTCAATCCCGGCACATCACCGCCGCCGGTCAAGATTGCAATCACACCTTGTTTACGTTTTTGATTAGCCATATTTTTGCCTCCGCATTAAGCTGATATCCAGGGAAATCCCTGGGAAATTCCGACGATAAATTATAGCACGGCCTTCAGCCGCACGGTAAAAATGATGCCCTTTTCAGGCGCACTTTGCAGCGCAATTTTCCAGAACAATGTTATCATATCGAGGGAAACTAAAGATGCACTACCTGATTGATGGACATAACCTGATCCCCCATATCCCTGGCCTGCACCTGGGAATGATCGATGACGAAGAACGCTTGCTGAAACTGGTACAGGCCTATTGCAGCCGCGGCGGGCACCAGGCAGACGTATATTTTGACAAAGCCCCACCAGGCCAGGCGCGCTTGCAACGCATAGGGCGCCTGGTGGCACACTTCGTCCGCCAGGGCCAGATTGCCGACGAGGCGATCGGCAAACACCTGGTGCAGCTAGGCCCTCGCGCCCGTCAATGTACGGTGGTCAGCACAGACCAGCGCGTCCAGGCGGCGGGGCGGGCTGCACAGGCACGCGTCTTGCGTTCTGAGGAATTTGCCCGCCAACTGCTTGCTCCACCACCCCAGGCCAGCGAAGAGGCCGATCGGGCCAGTCTAGCACCAGGCGCCGAAGAAGTGGAAGAATGGCTGCGCATCTTTCAAGAACCTAAACCGAGAAAATAGGCCAACATTCTCAGCAAATGCTAACCCGGAATTAATGAATTCCGGACAATTATGGTGTATATTATAGGTGTTGACACCTGTTTCCTCCTTTACTGGTATCCCAGGTGTCACCACCGGAACAATTTATCAGCTTGTCCCCCCCAGGCTGAGAACGCCGGTGGCCCTCCTTAGATTGCCGGACGTGTACCAACACGTCCGGCATCATTTTAATGACCTTGTTTCGTCAACGCCGCCGGGGGCCGCTCATCGAAGCAGGGTGATAGGTTGGCTCGGCCCGCAGATAGGCACCGCTCTCGCTGGCCTGGGCGGCCTTGGGCGCGGGGCGAAAGGCCTGGACAGGTGGGGCAATCGCTGGGCGTTGGGCCCGGGTATTGGCCGGGTTGTACGGGGCGCGGCTGGAGGCGTGGGCAGCCTGTGAGAACAGGCGCTCACCAGCCAACGAGAAAGTGCCAATGATCAGCACCCGGATCAACCAGACCATAATGGCCACAAAGACCGGCACCGCCCGCACCAGCACCGCCCGATCCAATATGCCGCTGCCAGACTGCGAGGCATGATTCAGCACCGCCACCGAAACGCCCCACCAGGTGAGGGCCGCATTCATGGTGGCAGCCAACAGCCAGGCGCCAAACAGATACCACACCTCCTTCGGCTCGTCAGCCCCCTGCTCGGGGGTGAACAGGCGGGCAATTCCAGCAAAGTCAATCCCGCAAAATGCCACCGCCAGGATGGTCGACCAGCGCAGCCCGGCAAACTCCAGGTCGCCAAGCAAGTCGCCCAGGGCAAAATCAGTGGTGGAGTAGTTAAAGACCTCGAATGCCAGCAGTGCGCCGATGATCAAGGCGCCAAACAGCCAGCCACGCGAGAACGCTAGACGCCGGAACGAACGCCCCAGCGCTTGAGACGAAAAACTTCTATTCATAGGTTCCTCCTGTGGGTAAAAAAGCCTGACCTCATCACGACCGTCTGCAGCCGGTCACAATCTAAATATAGAACATACGTTCTATATTGTCAAGAGGTGAAACTGGGCTTTTCAGGAATTGGATCTTGAATTTATAGAACATTTGTGCTAGAATAAGGGTGTCGTAATCACAACCAGGGCTGTGATGAGTACCGCGCTCATCACAGCCCGCTTCCCCCCTCACAAGATAGGAGTACACCGCAATGGGCATTGGGCCTTCACTCGTGCTGCGCGGCGCAGCCGCCGGAAGCCTGTTTTTGATCGTCATTTGCCTGCTTGTCAGCGCTAATCCCACCCCGGCCGGGGCGGCCGGGGTGGCGACAGAAGCAGTGGCCAGTGTGGCATATGAACCGGCGCAAGAAGCAGCGCTTGAGGGGAGCTGCCGTATCAGCCCGTCGTATTCGCAAAATATCTTACAATGGTGCGAATATATCACAATTTACTCGGAGAAAAACAACCTCGCCCCCGACCTGGTGGCCGCGCTCATCCTGCAAGAATCCGGCGGTGACCCATTGGCGTATTCCCACAGCGGCGCTGTCGGCCTGATGCAGATCATGCCGCGCGATGGCCTGGCGGCGGCCTTCCAATGCATTAACGGCCCCTGTTTTGCCAGCCGCCCCACCATTGCCGAGCTGCAAGAGCCCCAATTCAACATCGAGTACGGCACGCGCCTGCTGGCAGGGCTGCTTGCCAGCCATGCCAACGACCTGCGCGAAGCCCTGCGCGCTTACGGCCCTATGGATGTGGGGTACTACTATGCCGATACGGTTTTAGGGCTGTTTGAAACATATGCCAAATAGATAAGGTGGGGAACGTGGGTGTTACGCCCAAATAATTTTCAGACAGATACTTAGTGGATGAAGGGCAAGAAGTAATACCGCCACGGTGGGTGAACTGCCGTGACCACGGCAGCGCCGGTGATCTGCCCCACCTCGTCTGCATAGACGCCATACGTAACATTCTGAACCTGGCGCAGCGTGCTCGTCAGCGGCACCTGCACCGATAAGGTGGCCGTGAAAGATTGGCCCGCCGCCAACTCGCCCACAGGCCAGAGCAGCGCATCAGCGCTGCGGCTGTATGGCTGCGTTGCCGTGATCAATTCCGTCCCTACCGGCAATAGATCGCTCAACAGCACGCCATGGGCGGTGCTGTAAGGGTGTACATTGGTGATCGCCAGGGTATAGGTCAGCAGGTCACCAGGGGTAAGCGCTTGCGCCGAAGCCGTCTTAGCAAGCCAGAGGCCCAACACCTCGGTTTTCAACTGCGGCCCCGCCAAACCCGGCAGCTCGTCACAGGTCACCCCGTAGCCAGCGCTGCTGATGGTGCCGGTGAAGGTCAACGGCACCTGCACCGCCAGGCTCACCGCCCAGGTTTCGCCCGCTTCCAGGCTGTTGCGCTCCCAGGTCACCTGCTCATCCAGCAACGTATAAGGCGGCGTGGCCCTCAAGAAAACAGCCTCCAGGGGCAGTGTGTCGGTCAACACCAGGTTGTGCAGGGTTGCAGCAGAATTGGTGTTGGTGACCATCAAGGTGTAGGTGAGCACCGACCCGGGTGCCGCTACTTCTGAGGCGGTCTTTCTCAGCGCGTAAGACAGCGGCACCACCACAGTCACCAGGGGCTGCCCGGCCTCGCTGCCAATGGCACTTTGCACGCTGTAAGCAGCATTGGTGATCGTGCCAGTGGCGGTCAACGCCACCCGTACCACCAACTCTATGGTGATAGGATGGCTAATCTCCAGGGTGGGCCAGATCCATTCAATCACCTCGCCAGTCAACGTATACGGCAAAGATGCACTGACCAGGCTGGTTTGGGCGGGCAAGGTGAGGGCCAGGGCCACATCAGATGTTTCAGCCAGCCCGCTGTTCAAAGAGACATCCAGGGTGTAGGTCAGCAGTTCTCCCGGCTCCACTTCTGCCGCCGAGACCTGCCCATCGAGGTACAGGCCTTCAAATGCCGCCAGGGCATCAATCCGCCCCCAGCCGTACAGGTTGTTGGGCACGCCGCTGCTCGAGCAGGCCGTGGCAGGGATGTGCAGGGCCGTGCGCTCGATCAAAACCTCCAGGGCATCCACCTGGCCGCGCAAGCCCGGCTGGGCCGAGATAAGCAAAGCCGCCAGCCCGGCTACGTGGGGGGCAGCCATGCTGGTACCCGAGAGCCCGCCATAGCCCGTGCCCGGCAGGGTAGAACGCACGCTCTGGCCCGGGGCAGAAATATCGGGCTTGGCCCGCCCGCTGCCATCCACCGTCACCGGCCCCCGGCTGCTGAAGCTGGCCAGGGTATTGGTGCTGGTGGTTGCGCCCACGGTAAAAGATTCGTCGTAGATCGAAGCGGGGGAGTTGATGGTGCTGCACCCGCTCCCGCTGTTGCCCGCCGAATGCACCGTCAAAATGCCGGCGGCACGCACATTCTGAACTGCTTCCAACAGGACGGTCAAATCCGTACAGCCCTCACTGGCCGGGCAGCCCCAAGAATTGTTGATCACATCGGGGGCCAGGTCGGGGCGTGGGGCGCTGCCATCCAGGCGCGTGGGGGCAATGAACCACTGGTAACAGCCCATATAAGTATAAGGCGAGCCCACCCCAGCACTGTTCATGTTCCGGCAGCCAACCCAACGTGCCCCCGGCGCCATGCCCACCTGGTTGTAGGCCCCGTCATCCCCCACCATGATCCCCATGGTATGCGTGCCGTGCCCATATGGGTCCACCGGCGCCGCAGAGGCCTCAGCCGTAAAATCGTGCCAACTGTAGTCGTGGTTAACGGTTTCGCCATCCCAACCACGATATTGGTTAATGAGGGCCGGATGATCCCAATCGTAGCCGGTATCGGCCCCGCCGATGACCACACCCTGCCCTGTGAACCCCTCTGCCCACACCTGCGGCGCGTTGACCTGGGCAATGTTCCATTCCACACTTTGCGCCGCTTCTACCTGGGCTTCTAACTGCGGCGGGCTGAGCTGCACCTGGGGGTTGGCATACAGGTGCGCCACATCGGGGCGGCTGGCCAATGCCTGGATATCTGCCAGGCTGCCGCGCACCCACAAAGCATTCACCACCCACAAAGATTGGTATTCCAGGCCCCGGCGCTGCAGCTCTGCCACCAGCGGCGGCTGAGTGCGGGCGGCTGCCTGGACCAGGGCCTGGTACACGTAATGGCCCTTTTCTTGCTTGGTCAGCAGGCTGCCAGCCGCGCTCAAATCAGCCTGCTCAGCAAGCGCCACAAGGAACTCGGTCTCGCCCTGGTTGGCGGTTTCTAGCACCCAGGCATCCACCTTGGTCTGCCAGGTGGCGTTGACGGGGCTGGCAGCCGCCACCGGAGAGAAGATGTTCGAGCAGACCAAAAGGCAAACAACAACCAGGTGGATGGGTTTCATTGGAGGGGGATAAAGTCTATTCTCTTAATGCCATCGCCGCAGCGGCGCCGGCCAGGTAGCCGGTCGTCCAGGCATTCTGCAGGTTGAAGCCGCCGGTCAGGCCGTCTACATCCAGGGCTTCACCAGCAAAGTACAGGCCGGGCGTGAGGCGGCTTTCCATGGTTTTGAAGTTCATCTCATCCAGCGAAACGCCGCCGCAGGTGACGAACTCTTCTTTGAAGGGTCCCCGACCCCGGATGCTGTAGCGCCCGCCGGTCAACTGCTCGGCCAGGGATTGCAGCGTAGCCTTGGGCAAGTCACCCCAATTTTGTTCTGAATTGAGGGATACTGCTTGACACAAGCGGTCCCACAAGCGCTGCGGCAGTTCGAATGGATAATGAGGGCCTGGTTTCTGGCTGGCATGGGCATCTTTAAAGGCCTGCAGACTGGCCAGGGCTTGCTCCTGGTTGGTTTCGCCCAGCCAGTTGACACGCAAGCCGGCATGATAGGCACAGGCACTCAACTCGCGGGCGGCCCAGGCCGAAAGGCGCAGCACCGCCGGCCCGCTCAAGCCCCAATGGGTGATGAGCAGCGGGCCAAGCTGCTGCATGCCCGGCGCCCGCCGCGCCGTACCGTCTTCAGCCAAGAGCTGCAGGCCAGCCGGGTTGACCGAAATTCCCGCCAGGCCTTCTAGCCGTGGATCGGGTATGCGGAAGGTGAACAGCGACGGCACCGGCGGCTGGATGGTATGGCCCAGGCTCTCTGCCAGTTCCAGGGTTCCGGCTGTACCGCTGGCTGCTTCGCCGCCGGTAGCCAATAGCAGGCAGCGCGTCTTGAAAGTCTCGGTGCTGGCATTGAGGGCCACGGTAAAGCGTGCTGGGGCACTCTCGCCAGGCTTCTTCACAGGTGCCACAGCAGGCAGGAAGATGGCATCCGCCGCGGCCCGTGTTTGCAAGCGGATGCCAGCCTGGGCCGTCGCATCCAACAGGCATTCCACCACCGTCTGAGCATCATCAGAGGCCGGGAAAATGCGCCCATCCGGCTCGGTTTTTAGGGCCACGCCGCGCCGCTCAAACCAGGCAACCGTATCGGCCGGCTGGAAGCGCGTAAAAGCCCCGCGCAGTGCAGCACCGCCGCGCGGGTAGTATTCCACCAACTGCGCCGGATCAAAGCAAGCATGGGTCAGGTTACACCGCCCGCCGCCCGAAACCAGCACCTTCCCCAATGGGCGGTTGGCTTTCTCTAAGATCAAGATCTTGAAAGGTAACCCGACCGGCGCACCAGCCGCGCAAGCCAGTGCGGCAAAGAAACCGGCTGGCCCCCCGCCAACCACAATCAAGTCCCAGGTATTCGGATTCGAACGCGTCTTATTCATATTGGATGCCTATCAAGTTAATTCCTCTACCTGGATCTTCACGCGCTCCAGGCCAGTACGCGCCTGGCTCAACACGCCCTGCACTTCTTCCAATTTGCTCTGTTCAGAACGCACAAAACGAGTGTACGGGGCAATGGCATCGTTGATGTGATGCAAGCTGCGCTCCATCTCGTGTTCAAAGTGTTCTTTCAGCGAGCTCACCAGCCGTTCGCGCAGGGTGGCAATCTTTTCGCGCATCTCAGCTTTGGCCTGGCGGCGGCGGGCAGGAATCAAGAACAGACCCAGCACAGCCATCACACCTGCCAACGCAATGCCGGTTATGTCTGCTGCGGCTGTGGTCGCCAAGACAGCCACCAGCGTGCCCAGCGAAACCGCACCAATCTCCACTGCCGCCAGCGTTGCCACTGCCGTTTGGGCGCCCAAGGCAATCGATTCGGCCTCGTAGGCCTTATCATACGTCTCCACCACGCGCTGCGCCTCGCGCCCCACCTCGTCAATCAATTTTTCGCGGTCAACATGGAAGGTGCCGCCAGCGGCGTCTTCTACAATGCGATCTTTGTGGGCCCGGCGGCGTTCGGCCACGTGATCATTCACTGCCTGCCATTGGCGCAAGTCAGCATCTACCATCCAGTCAATCAGCTCTGCCACGCGGGCTTCAATGCGCTGCGGGGCATCGGCGACAACCTGCTCTTCAAATTCTTGCTGGATGCGCTGCTTGTTGAAAAGGTCAAAGGTGCGCCCCAGGCGCAGGGTTTCATCAAAGAAATCCTGGCCGCGCTGCTCCATTTCATACAGCACATTCTCAATATCTGACATGCGGAAATCAAAGTTACTGCGCATATCCTCTTTATAAAGCCCCAGTTGAGCTTCCACATCAGCCAACATATTAAAGTCAGCCTTTAGCAGGCCCAAACGTTCGTTTGTGACCTCTGCATACTTACTCAGCAGGTGGGTTCCTACCCCCAGCGGGTTCATGAACTTCAGGCGCAGGCGGCTGGTTTCATCCAGCGTTTGGTGAATGTACTCTTCCAGCGCACCAAAGCGGCTCTCTTCCCATAGGGCGGGCTCTCCCAGCTTGGCGCGCAATGCCAGGCGCGCACTGACGGGGAAGAATTCTGGCGTCATACCAAACAGGGCGCGGGCATGGTCAAGCATAAAGGTTCGCACCTGCTCCAACTCACCAGGATCCTGGAACAGGTCAATCTTGTTCAACACAATCACAACCTTCTTGCCCCAACCGCGGATCTTCTCTAAGAAGGACCGTTCGCTCTCGGTGAAGGGGCGGTCGGCGGAGGTGACGAACAATACCATATCTGAACGCGGCACAAATTGCTCGGTGATGGCTTCGTGTTCACGGATGATAGCGTTGGTGCCCGGCGTATCCACAATGCTCAGCTCGCGCAGCAGCTCCACTGGCGCCGTCAGGCTGTGCAGGCTCTCGTTTTCCACAGTGCGCTCTTGAGCCTCGCCGTAGCGCAGCAGGTTGATCTGGGTGGTGGTGGGCGTTACGCCCTCTTTGAGGATTCTTTGCCCTAACAAGGCGTTGATAAAGGCCGACTTGCCGGCATTGAACTCACCCACGATCACCAGCAGGAACAGCTCGTCCAACTGGCGGATGGATTGGACAAGGGTATCTTGATCTTCGGCGCTGGCGCCAAAGCGGATCAAAGAAGCGCGCAGATCATTGAGCAGATTACGGGCTTCTTTTAACATCATTTCTTGGCGGTCGTTCAGAATACGCATGCGATCTCTCCTGCAACAAATTGTACTATGAAAAAGAGTTTGGGGTGTGAACGGGTAGCGAAACCACCCATTCACACCCCAAATTTCTCTTGCCCCGTCCCAATGGGGCGGGAGGTCAGGGGATGATGGAACCAGGGCTTTACGGCCTTGTTAAAACCCTGGGCAACACTGTCTTTACAGCTTGGTCAGCAGTTTGACCTCAGGCCAGATGAAGGGAATGACTGCCAACCCACCAGCTACCAAAGCCAGCGCGCCATGCAGCACATTGGGCAGGGGCAGCGCCACTTGCAGCAAGCCATAGACCACCGCCGCCCCCAACAGAGCAGCCAGGCCCGCCCGCAGCAGGGTCTTGCCCACTGCCAGCACGCCCGGGTACTGCCGGCTGGTGAGATACCACAAGATCAGTGCCTCCACTGTGTAAGCCAGCGAGTTCGCCAGGCCAATCCCCGGTGCGCCCAGGGGACGCGACAGGGTATAAGCCAACACGGCAAAGATGAGTGCCGCCAGGCCCGAAAAAGCCATGGGGGTTAAAGCGTTCTGGCGAGCGTAAAAGCCGCGCGCCGCCACTTCTAAGAGCGCATGCCCAACCAGGCCGCACATGTAAGCCCGCACCGTCCAGACCACCAGTTCGGCGCCGGTACCTTCAAAACCCAACACGCCGACAAGGGGGCGGATGCCAGCCATTAACAAGCCCGCCGCCGGGAGAGTGAGGGCAAGGATGACGCGCGCCGAGCGATTAAGCGACTGGCGAAAACCTTCGGAATCGTTGTGCGCCACCTGCTCAGAGAGCGTGGGCAGCAAAACAGTGGCAATGGCGGTGCCAATGATCGTCTCGGGCACCTGCATGAAGAGCCAGCCATACACCAGGGCCGAGACCGAGCCAACCGCCAGCCAGGAGGCGATATTGTCTTGCAAGATAAAGACCAGTTGGATAAAGACCACCGTCAGGATGCGCGGCCCCAAAAGACGCAGCACCCGCAGCACAGCCGGGTTGCGCAGGCTGATCTCTGGAAGCCAGCGGAACCCATAGCGCACCAATCCCGGCACCTGGATGCCCAGGTACAAGAGTGAACCCAAGATAGCCCCATAGACCATGCCATGAATGCCCATGCCAAAAGAAGGCAGGGTCAGCGGGCCAATCTGGTAAAAGCCAGGCTCAGCCGCCAGGACAATGACCCCAAACAACATCCCCAGGTCATACATAGCCGGCGCCATTGCAGGCAGCAAGAAGTGCTGGTTGGCCTGCAAGCCGGCAATCACCAGCCCGCTGAGCGAAAAGATCAGCGTTGCCACCAGGTTCAGGCGCATCAACTCTACCACCAGTTGCTGCTGCTCAACGCTGAAGCCCGGGGTGATCACCCGCTCTACCAACACCTGGGCAAATAAAGCCACCAGCACCGAAAGCGCTGCCGACACCAAGAAGACCAGGTTGGCAATGCGCGAGAACAGTTTCCAGGCTTCTGCCCGGCCCTGCTTCTCTAATGTCTCAGAGAGTACCGGGATGAAAGCCATGGCCAATGTGCCGCCCGAGACCAGCACAAAGATCAAGTCGGGGAGGTTGTTAGCAGCGTTGAAAACATCCAACTCAGTAGAAAGGCCGAACTGGCGTGCAATCAGTAACTGGCGCACAAAACCAAGTACTTTTTCCAGGCCGAAGAAAACGGCCACAATCAGGGTCGAGCGGGCAAGTCTAGACATAAATTATTCTCGTTATCTCATCGTGCAATGGGTTCAACTGGCAAAATAAAATAGAATTTACTACCCTGGCCAATCGTGCTTTCTACGCCCACCTCGCCGCCCAGTTTTTCAATGATCCGGCGCACAATGGAGAGCCCCAGGCCGTGCCCTTCGGCATGCATCTCGTCCAGGCGGCTAAATTCAACAAAGAGGCTATCTTGTTGATCGGGCGACAGGCCCGCTCCATTATCTTTCACCCAAAAACACACCCGTGTGCCATTTTGGGCATCAGCCGGCAGTTGATCATAGCCAAGCGTAATTTGCAGCGGTTTGCCCCCATATTTAATGGCGTTGCTGATGTAATTGGCCCACACTTCTTCCAACCAGGGCTTGTAACTACGCACCGTTGGCCATTCGTTGGGTGTTATAACACGGGCGTCGGTTTCACGAAGCATATCTGCCAGGCGTTCTTGAGCAGCCGCCACACAGGCCGCCATATCCACCGAGGCCGTCTTGATGGCTTCGGTTTTACGCACGCTCGACAGCAGCAGTAGTTCGTCGATGATGTTCGTCATGCGGTGCGAGGTTTTCACCACCGTTCCCAACATGTAATCGTATTGCTCGGGGATGATCTTGTCGCGGTGATCCAACATCATGCTACCATAGCCAGTGACGATGGAGAGGGGGTTTTTGAGATCGTGGGCCACCGTATGGGCAAAGGCGTCCAGCTCGGCATTGCGCTCTTCTAGTTCTTGGGTATAAGCCTGCAAGCGGGTTTCGTTTTCTTTGCGCGCAGTGATCTCGCGCAGCACCAAGAGGCGCCCGCTCAACTGGGAGTGGCTTCCCTGGCTCATCAGTGGGGTGACCATCAAGTCGATCCAACGCCCGCGGCCGGCTTTGAACTCAGTATGCACACGTTCCACCTTCTGGCAGTGGACTAGCAAATCGGGCCAGCGGTAAAAAACCTGGTCAATAGACTGTCCAACCACGCGCGCCGAGGTGCGCTCTAATAAGCGGCAGGCAGCCGGGTTGATATCCACCAGGCGGTTAGCGGCATCCAACACCACCACCCCCTCATCCATACTCTCCACCAACACATCCCGCGCCACAGGCAGCAGCTCAAAGATATGGTAGCGGAAGATTGCCCAGGCCACCAGCAGGCCAGACAGGGTAAAGGCAAGAGGCGTCAATTCCAGGCCCGGCACCGGAGAGAGGTTAGTAATGTAAATGATATTGCTGATCCAGGGAATGGCCGCCGCAGCTAACAAGGCTGCCACCTGTTGGCGGTAGAGCTGCCCCGAAAACAAGGCCGCCCGCACCAGCAGCACAGTGGCGGCGATCAACATGGGGTACGAATAAACCACCGTGATCCAGAAAGCCCATCCATGCCCGTAAATTAACATAGAGCCCGGCACATCTGAAATAGGCGTAAAGCTAGACCAGAACCACATATGCCACTCGTTGGTGAAAACCAACGCCAAAACCAACAGCGGCCCAATCCACAGGGCTGCCATCCGGCTGCGGGTAAGCCAGGCGGCATGGCGGCCGTAGGTCAGCGCAAAGATAAACCAGATCGGGGCAATGGTGGCTGTGCTAAAATATGAGAACTTCGACCACCAGATCTTACTGGTCAACGTCAAAGAGGACAACTCGCCGCCGTTGGTAAAGGCCCAAAAGGCCACCACCAGCATGGTCAGCGCAAAAACAGCCCCGCCGGTAACTCGGCGGCGCCTCCAGGCATAAATAGCTATTCCCACAGCCACAATTGCCGTCACAGCCATGAGTAAGATGTAAGGGAGGTTTTGTCTGGCCATACTGAATCCCATCCTGTTTGTGATTGCATTCTACCACAACAATGTTGTCACACACCCCAGGATATGGTACAATCCCGCGCCGGAAGGCAAAGCACGTTTCATTGGAGGGGTGGCCGAGCGGCCTAAGGCGCCTGTCTTGAAAACAGGTATGGAGCAATCCATCGTGGGTTCGAACCCCACCCCCTCCGCTCAAGTTTGATAAGACCGGCAGTGTTGCTGCACAACACTGCCGGTCTTATCATATAAATCTCTTGACGGTTTTCTTATATTAGCGTACACTTTGATAGTATTAGATAAATATCTAATGCTATTTTTGGCCATCGTTTTTTGACCGACCCCCCAAGGAGCAGTTCGAATGCGAAAACAATTGCAGCAGCAAATTGAGCGTTTGAAAGCCAACGGCGCACTATACGTTGATGCACGCTGGTATCCCTTTGAAGAAACCAACTACTTGCTCATGCGCAACGGCAACCTGAAGGCCACAGCCGGCTCTCGCGAGAGCGGCGTGGGCGTGCGGGTGCTGTACAAAGGCGCATGGGGCTTTTCTGCATCTTCAGACCTGAGCAGTCCGAGCGCTCTATTTGACCAGGCCCTTGAGAATGCCCGCGTGGCTGCTGAGCGGGTCAGCTTTCCCATCCGCCTGGCCGAAAAAGACGCCATCCAGGCCCAATTCACCAGCCCCTGCCAGATCAACCCCTTTGAAGTACCCCTGGCAGAGAAAGTGGCCTTCCTGAAGGAAATGGATGAGAAGCTCAACCAGCCGGGTGTTTTCCAACGTGCCTGCGACATGACCTTCATGCGCAAACAGATTGTTTTCTTAGATTCTGAGGGCAGTGAAATTGAAAAGACGATCACCGAGGTCTTTGGAGGGCTCCAGGTTTCAGGGGTAGACAGCCAGGGCGAAAGCCACGAGCGCAGCTATGTCCCTGGGCGGCGCGGCGACACCCGCGGGTGGGAATCCTTCGACCGCCAGGCCTTCAACCAGCATGCCGAGCGCATCGTCAAAGAGTTGAACGAGATCCTGGTTGCCGACCAATGCCCCAAAGATACACGTTCTGTGATCCTCCTGCCAGGCATTCTTTTCTTACAGACTCACGAGACCATCGGCCATGCCCTTGAGCTGGACCGCATCTTGGGCTACGAGTTGGCCTTTGCCGGCGGCTCATTCGTTACGTTGAAAGATTTCGGCAGCCTGCGCTACGGTTCGCCCAAGCTGACCGTGCGCGCCGATGCCACGGTGCCCAATTCGCCGGGCAGTTTTGGCTACGACGATGACGGCATTCCGGCCCAAGACAACCTCCTGATCGATAAGGGCATCCTGGTGGGCGCTATCACCGGGCGCCAAATGGTGGAAGAAGCCAACATCAAGGCCAAGCGCCAGATCTTCCACGGCAGCGGCGGCGCCAACCGCGCCACATCTTTCTACCGTGTGCCCATCGAGCGCATGACCAACATCAACATTGACCCCGGCCAAGACGGCACCCTGGACGACATTGTGGCCAACACCCCCAAGGGCATCATCCTGGATGGGGCCCGCAGCTGGTCCATCGGCTCGAACCGCGAGCAGTTCCACTTCGCCAACGAGATCGGTTGGCTGGTGGAAGACGGCAAGGTGGGCCCGGTGGTCAAAAACGCCACCTACAAGGGCGATACGGTCAAATTCTGGAACTCGCTCTCGGCAGCCGGCGACCCATCCACCTGGTCGTTGGAATATGTCGATAACTGTGGGAAAGGCCAGCCCAACCAGGTCATGCAGTTGGGGCATGGCATCCCCATCTGCCGCTTTGATAACGTCACCATAGGAGAATAACCGTGAACGAACGCATTGTACAAACCCTGCGCAGCTTGCGCGCCTATGCCCTGACCAAAACCGGCCTGGACGTGGCGATTTATTATCACGAAGAAGACAGCCACCTGATGCGTTTCGCCAACTCGGCCATCTCATTGAACACCAACGAGCGCCTGATCCGTTTGCAGATCACGGCTTACTCGGGCCAGAAACGCGCCAGCTACGGCCTGATCACCGACCTGGGCAAGCTGGATGAGATGAAAGGCGGCATTGATACCGCCTGCGAGATGGTCATCCATGCCCAACCCCTCAACTATAAACCGACCGTACCTCTTTTCACCGAGACCTTTGTGGACGAAAGTGCTTACGACGAAGCCCTGGCAACCATCAGCGGCGAAGAGCGCCTGGAGTACTTCAACAATGCAGTCAAGAGTCTAGAAACCGACCAGGTGCGCCTTTCGGGCATCTTCAACAGCGGCTCGAACATCATCGCCCAGATCAACACGCGCTCAGAACACATCCAGTACTTTCGCTTCTCCGATGCCCAGATCAGCTCTGTGCTGGCTCACGAAACGTTGAAGTGGGAAACCACCGCCGAGCAGTCTGCGCAAAAGAAGGCAGACCTGGACCCGGGCAAACTGCACCGCGACCTGGCCTTTTTGCTGGATTGTTACCAAAACAACACCCCCCAGCAAATCCCGCTCGGCCGTTACGACATCGTTTTTGGTGCCATTGCCCTCAGCGAACTGACCACGGTGATGAATTGGATCGGGTTCAGCGGCGGCGCCATGAAGCGCGGTTTCTCTTTCCTCAACGAAGAACAGGTGGGCAAAGAGGTGTTCTCGAAGCACATCACCCTGCTGGATGATCCCACCCGCATGGCTACCTTCCCCTACAAGCGCGACCTGACCGGCCTGCAGCGCAAGCCCTTCCCCCTCATCGAGCAAGGCGTGTTCAAGGGCTTTATCTGGATGCAAGATGATGCCGACGAGTTTGGCGCCCAGCCCACCGGACATACCGTGGGGCATGCCAGCCTGGCTATGCAGGGCGGGCAGCACCAGGTCAACAGCCTGGCAGAGCTGGCCCAGCAGCCGCGTGACAAAGACCTGCTCTACATCCCCTTCTTACATTACATGAACATCGTCAATCCATCCAAGGGGGTTGTCACTGCCAGCAGCCGCTTTGGCGCCTTGCTGCTCAAAAAAGACGGCACTGTGGCTGTGCCGTTCAATGTGCGCGTCACGCAGAGCGTGCTGGATATCTTCGGGCCCAAGGTAGCCTGGGTCTCAGACACTACCCTGGCGATCAACACATCGGGCAGCTATGGCGCCCGCAACCCCACCGCCGTCATCTTGCCGGCCTTCATCCGGGTCAACGACCTGGAGATATCACACTCCAACGCGGCGTTCTAATCCTGCTCGGGGCGTTCGCCACCAAAATGGCGGACGCCCTTTTTTTTGTTACGTGAGCGATCAAACCCCCACCCCACCCACCACCAGGCACTGGGCCGCCGGCTTTTTCACCATCTGGACCGGGCAGGCATTTTCGCTGCTCGGCAGCCGCGTGGCACAATTTGCCCTGGTGTGGTGGCTGACCCAACTGACCGGCTCGGCCACCATCCTGGCCACTGCCTCGTTGGTGGGCTTTTTGCCCGAAGTCTTCCTCATGCCCATTGCCGGCGCCTACGTGGACCGCTGGAACCGGCGCATCACCATGATCGTAGCAGATGGGGCGGTGGCCCTGGCTTCGCTGTGGCTGGTCTATTTGTTCTGGACAGACACCATCCAGGTCTGGCACGTCTACGTGATCATGTTCGTACGCGCCCTGGGGGGCTGCTTCCACTGGCCGGCCATGCAGGCCTCTACCACATTGATGGTGCCTCAAGTGCATTTGACGCGCGTGGCAGGTATCAACCAGACCCTGTATGGCTTGCTGAGCATTTTTGGTCCACCCGCCGGCGCCCTGGCCATGCAGGTGATGCCCATGCACAGCGTGATGCTGATCGACGTGGTCACTGCTGCCCTGGCGATCGTGCCGCTGTTCTTCATCATGGTGCCGCAGCCGCCCAACCACGCTGCCCGCACCGCTGCATCTTCTTTTTGGCAAGACCTGCATGAGGGCTTACGCTATTTGCTGGAATGGCGCGGCATGCTCACCCTGATCGGGATGGTGTTGGTTTTCAAGCTGGCTACTACCCCAGCCTTCTCGTTGATCCCACTGCTGGTCAGCAAGCATTTTGGGGGCGACGCCTATTCGTTGAGCCTGATGGAGACCTTGCTGGGGGCGGGCGTGGTGATCGGCGGGCTGATCTTGACCGCCTGGGGCGGTTTTAAGCGCAAGATCTTTACCTCTATGTCGGCGTTAGCGGTTTCGGGCAGCTTCCTTGTCATCATGGGCTTTACCCCGGCGGCTTACTTCTGGATCGCGG
This sequence comes from uncultured Anaerolineaceae bacterium, assembly GCA_964633225.1. Taxonomy (GTDB): domain Bacteria; phylum Chloroflexota; class Anaerolineae; order Anaerolineales; family UBA4823; genus JAKQIM01. Next base: position 995 of record CAZWFQ010000055.1, on the reverse strand, counting down.
TGGTGTGCATGTTCTTCTTCGGCTTCTTCATGCCCTTTGTAGACGGGCCGTTCATGGCAGTTTTACAAAGCCAGATCGCCCCTGAAAAGCAGGGCCGGGTCTTCAGCCTGATCGGCAGCCTGATGGGCATCACCTCGCCCATTGGCCTGGCTGTGGCGGGACCGGTCAGCGACGCCCTGGGGCTTCAATTCTGGTATGTTGCTGCAGGGCTCCTGGCCTCAGCTGTATCCATTGCAGCTTTCTTCGTGCCGGCAGTGGCGAACATTGAAGAAGGAAACACCTCTCAACGAATATATTGACAACCAAATAATTTTCGAACAGATACTTAATCGTTAACGATCACTTGACAGGTGGCTGCTTTTGTTTTATACTGAGTGAGTAGTCAGTCATTAAACAAAAGGATTACCCTAAAAAATGATGGTCCGCTCCCCCAGTCCCGAAAAAAGAACCAAATTATTAAGTGCTGCCCTAAAGCTGTTTGTCAAGAACGGGGTGACGAACACTTCAACCGCAGATATCGCAAAAGAAGCCGGCACCGCCGCCGGCACCCTGTTCTTGTACTTTCCAACAAAACAAGACTTGTTAGATCAATTGGTGTTACAGATCGGCCAAGAACAATCCGAACACATTAACCAGCTTCTCAATCCGTCTCTCACGGCTCGAGAAACCTTTTTCACCATCTGGCACGGTACGGCAACCTGGTTTCTGGAGAATATGGATGCGTATCAATACCTCCAGCAGGTCAGAGATACCGGGCTGATATCAGATGCCGCCGTCCAAGAGTCGGGCAAGTTCTTTGGCTATTACTACACCGCCATCCAAAAAGGCCTGGCAGAGGGCGGCATCAAACCCTACCCCATGGGGCTGGTCGGCGACTTTCTATACCAAGACATTGTGGCGGTCATAAATCACATCCGAAGGCAGCCGGATGCGGGGGCGCAAGAAGAAGTGATCCGGCAAGGATTCGAGATTTACTGGAATGGCATAAAAGCCCC
>CAZWFQ010000054.1:0-23816 GCA_964633225.1 uncultured Anaerolineaceae bacterium | reverse complement strand
CTAGTAAAGTACCTTTGGTGAAATATTTCTGGATCCATGGATAGATCATTACCATTGGCAGCATGGTGATGAAGACGCTGGCCGCCTTGAATGCCTCAATAGGGGCTGTGCTAAAGGCATCATATTCTAGGTATTCATTAATATTGGCTGCCAGGAGAATGTTACGCAGTAGAACTGGAAGCGGCATCAAGTCGTAGTCGTTCAAGTAAAGGATTGGGGTGAAGAATTCGTTCCAGTGTGAAACGGCATAGAACATTGCAATTGTTAGTAAGATGGGTTTCGAGAGGGGCAGGATGACATGGGTTAAAATTTGCACTTCATTGGCTCCGTCCAGGCGGGCGGCCTCTTTTAGCTCTTCTGGTAAACCTTCAAAAAAGCCTTTCATAACAAGCGTGTTGTAAACGCTGACTGCCCCTGGCAGCATGACAGCCAGTAAATTGTCCGTCAGACCCAGATTCAAGATGACCAGATAGGTGGGTACAAGGCCAGCGGAGAACAGGAAGGGGATCAGGATGAAGGTCACAAAGATCTTGCGGCCTGGAAGCTTGGGATTAGAAAGCGCATAGGCAAGGGGCACGGTCAGCAGCATGTTGATGGCGGTTCCACCCAGGGTGATGATAGCGCTGTTGGCGGTGGCCCGTAAGAAGGCGGGGTGGTTGAACAATTGTTTGTATGCTTCAAACGACCAATCCCAGGGGGCTATCCAGAGGCCGTATGTTTTATCGTCGACAAAACCCAGGGGGGTCATCGACATGATGAGCACACGCCAGAGAGGAATGGTGATCACAAACAATATGAGTAGCAAGAACCCGTTGACAAAGATCTGAAAGAGCAGGTCGTCTCTACCATTGAGCCGGATTTTCATTCGGCCTCCTCTAGAACATGCCTGATCCACCCAGCCGCTTAGCCAAGCGGTTGGAAATCAGTACAAGGGCCAGGCCAATGGCACCTTTGAATAAGCCAACCGCAGTAGCCAGGCTGAATTGGAATTCCAGGATGCCTTGCCGGTAAACCCAAGTGTCAATAATGTCGCCGACACTGTAGACCGGCAGCGAATATAGGATAAAAATCTGGTTGAACCCTGCATTTAAAATGTGTCCCAGGCGCAGCATGGTGACGATGGCAACAACCGGCAAAATTCCGGGCAGAGAGATGTACCAGATGCGTTTTATGCGTGATGCGCCATCAACGGATGCTGCCTCAAATAAGGTGGGATCAATACCCAACAACGCTGCCAGGTAGATAATGGTGCTCCAGCCCATTTCTTTCCATACGTCCGAAAGGATGACGATGGTGCGGAACCATTTTGGGGATGCCAGGAATGCGATTGGTTTTTTATCCAAAGAGCGGAGGATGTCGTTGATCAACCCCGCGCCGGGAGACAACAGCATCAGAAGGACGCCAAACATGATCACCCAGGATAAGAAGTGGGGTAAGTAGGCGATTGTTTGCACGAACCTGCCAAAGCGTTTCAGGGCAGTTTCGTACAATGCCAGTGCCAGGATGATGGCGGCTGGGATGCCGACGATCAATTTCAAAAAGCTGATGATGAGTGTGTTGCTGATCAGTTGATCAAAGTAGAAGGATTTGAAGAATGTGATAAAGTGATCGAAGCCTGTGAAGGGACTGCCCCATACACCCAATAGGGGTTTGAAATCCTTGAAGGCAATCTGGGCATTCCAGAGCGGCCAATATTGGAAGATGATGAAATACGCTAGAGCCGGGATCATCATGAAATACAACCCGCGATATAACTTCAAGTTTTTGAACAGGCTCTTGGTGCTTGGTTTCGGCTTTGAGCTTTTGATCATGGTCGGTTGAGTGCGTAATTTATTCATGAAGTATGCTTTCTCAAACGAGGCTCGACTTTCTATGATTATAGATGTGGAAGGATGGATTTTGGCGTTCAGTTAATGGATAAAACCGTTCTCTAACCAGACTTCCCAAAGTGTCTCAAGGATAGTAAACTAGATGTTATGGTTTAGGTCTTGAGATGGCTACTCAAACAAAAAAGGCTGCCGGGCAAGAATCAAAACATGAGGATGGTCGTTACATTGAGCGTCCTGTTTTTGGTTTTTTGCTTGCCAGCCTCCATACCGGCGCCAGCCGGGCGTTGTGGCCGGGGGTGATTGCGGCCGCAGAACAGCACGATGTTAACTTGATCTGTTTCCCGGGTGGACGTTTGCATTCTCAGGTGGCTTATGAGGCCCAGCGGAATGCGGTTTATGATATGGTGGGAGAAGAATGCCTGGATGGTCTTGTGACTTGGGCCTCCACCATGGGGGGGGTAACAAGCCCTGCAGAGATCAATTCTTTCCACCAGCGTTATGCTTCGCTTCCTATTGTCAGCCTGGCCGAATTCATGGGGGGCATCCCAACCGTCTCGGTGGACAGTTATCATGGGATGCGGGCGTTGCTGGATCATCTGATCGGAGATCATGGTTACACGCGCCTGGCATTCATCCGCGGCCCAGAAGGTCATTATTATGCTCAGGAACGTTATCGGGCATACCTGGATACGCTCCAAGCGCATAACCTGCCCTTTATCCCTGAGCTGGTTACTCGTCCGCTGCGTTGGGAAGCCGGCGCCGAGGCAGTTACAATTTTACTAGACGAACGAGGCTTGCGGCCGCAGAAGGATTTTCAGGCCGTGGTTGCCGTGAGTGATTTGTTGGCACTTTGGGCTTTGAAAACCCTTCAAGAGCGTGGCTTTCAAGTGCCAGCAGACGTTGCTGTGACAGGATTCAATAATACCATTGAGGAGCGGCTGGCAACGCCTCCGTTAACCACGGTAGAGCTTCCTTTTTATGATCAGGGCGCAAAAGCAGTTGAGATCTTGTCGGCTCGATGGAAAGGCGAGACGGTTCCAGCTTTGTTGGTTCTGCCTTCTCGCCTGGTCGTCCGGCTGTCTTGTGGTTGTCCGTCAAAGGCTGTGGCCAATGCGGGAGCCATCTTGGCGGGTTTGCCCGGGCAGGCGTTGGCGTGCGCAGAGGTTGGTGCAAACCTGGCAGCTTCTCGGGAAGTTTGCATTGCTGCAATAGCCGAGGAGTGCCAGATCAGTCCAGAAAAGGCTGCGGTATGGCTGGCGCCGCTTTTTGAAGCATTCATTTCTGAGTTAAAAGAAACGGACCAACGTTTTATTGCTGTGCTGGAGGAAGTGCTTGATAAGGCGATGCGCGAGAATGGTGAAATCATCCTGTGGCAAGGCGCTATTTCCATGCTGCGCCAACAGGTTTTCCCTTTCATCGCTTTGCAGGATAGATGCCGCCTCGAGACTCTTTTTGCCCAAGCCCGGATTGTTATCGGGGAAGCAGAACAACGCTCACATGCATTCTGGCAGTGGCAATCTGAGCGCCTGGCAGATAACCTGCGCGAAACTGCCCGTACGCTGCTGACGGCTTTTGATATGGCACAGTTAACGGATGCGTTGACTGAGTGTTTGCCTCTCTTGGGTATCCCAAGTGCTTACCTTGCCTTGTACGATGACCCGTCGGGGAGCTTTAAGGATGCACGCCTGGTGCTGGCCTATACGGAGCACAAACGTCTCCATCTTGATCCCAATGGCAGGCGCTTCTCTGCTTGCCAGATTATCCCATCTGATCTGCTTCCGCAAGGCAGGCGGTACAGCCTGGTGGTGGAGCCGTTGTTTTTTCAGGATAAATCGTTGGGATATGCTGTGTTTGAGCTTGGGCCACATGATGGCGATATTTATGAATTGCTGCGCAGTAATTTGAGCTCTGCATTACAGGGAGCCATGTTGTTCCAGGGTATTCAACAAGCCCGGCTGGAAGCCGAAAAAGCAGACCGTATCAAGACCCGTTTGCTTGCCAATGTCAGCCATGAAATGCGGACGCCGTTGAACATCATCCTTGGTTATACCCAGGATGCCCTAAAGGCATCGCGTCAGATTGAAGCCGGGCCTTATCCTTCCCTGGTGTCTGATCTTCACCAGATACAAAGCAACGCTGAACATCAATTGCGTGTGATCAATGACCTGCTCGATCTGTCGCGGGCAGAAATTGATGAGCTTGATCTATCATTGACCTTGCTTGACCCACGCCAACTCCTGTTGGATGCGTTTCACAGCCTGGCAGATCAATCTGTTTTGCCGGATGTACAGTGGAAACTGAAAATCCCTGAACGTTTGCCGCAGGTAAGGGCAGACCCGGTGCGTTTGCGCCAGATATTTTTAAACCTTTTAAGTAACGCCAAGAAATATACCATGCGGGGCGAAATCACGTTAGGCGCAGAGGTTGCGCCCCCACAGATCCATTTTTGGGTGTCAGATACTGGTCTGGGCATTGATCCGGAACAACAAGGACGAATTTTTGAGCCTTTTGTAACCATTGAGAGCAACCGACGTATTGCTGGCGGGATAGGATTAGGGCTTTCGATCACGCGCCACCTGGTGGCACTGCATGGTGGAACCATGGAATTAGAAAGCCAACCTGATCAGGGTTCTACCTTTCATGTTTACTTGCCACTCCCGGCCCTCGATCATGTCAAATCTCAACCGCTGGGTATATTACCATCTGTATTGCTACTCATTTCGTCCGTTGATGAGCCAGCGAGAGAAATCCTTGAGATTTGCCAGCGGCACAAATTGGAGATCTTCTATTTACGCAATCGTGACGATTTGGAAGATGCCCTAAACAAAACACACCCGGCTGCCCTGGCCTGGGATCTTTCGAATGCGAAACCCAGCGATTGGACTCTGGTGCGCCGCTTGCGACATTACCCCAGCTTGAGCCAGGCTCCCTTTATCCTATATGGCAAACTTCAAGATGAAGTGGCTTTAACTGGTTTTGTTGTTAAATCATCAAACCCTCAAACTTTGCTAGATGCGGTCACGGCGCTAGACCCTGACCGTGGGGCTGGTTGTGTTTTGATCGTGGACGATGATCCGCAAGTGCGGGCTGCCCATAAGGCAGTCATCGAGGATGGTTTGCCTGGGTATTCCGTTCGCCTTGCTGATGGCGGCGAATCTGCTTTGGCCATCATGGCGGAGGAAATTCCAGCCTTGGTTTTACTGGACCTCGTTATGCCTGATCTGAACGGTGCGGATGTGTTGGATCAAATGCGAGCCGACGCACGTCTTCGTCAGGTGCCGGTTATTATTCTGAGCAATAAAGTGCTTAGTTATGAGGATGCTAAACGCATTGAAAGCCATACACGGGTTACGTTGCAAAGCAAAGGCATCTGGACGGATAACGAAACCATTGCTGTTTTGAACCGCAACCTTTTTGGAAGCGACTCTCTTCCAGTGCATACCAGTGCATTGGTCAAGCAAGCAATTGCTTACCTTCATCAAAACTATATGCGTCCCATCTCGCGCTGGGAGATTGCCGGAGTAGTAGGGGTGAGCGAAGATTATCTCAGCCGAGTTTTCAGCCGCGAGCTAAATCTATCGCCTTGGGACTATCTCAATCGATATCGGGTGCTGCAATCTAAGCACTTGCTTCTGAACACATCTGCACCCATCCGGGCGGTTGCACTTCAGGTGGGTTTCAAAGACCAGGCCTATTTCAGCCGTGTATTCCACAGGATAACTGGAACATCGCCTCAGGCTTTCCGAGCATCTAGGTGAACTTCAAGCCTGATCATATCTGTATCTTGCGCTGCAATCAGATCGCGTTGTAGGGTGATGCGGCCCTGATCGGTGGAATTGGGTTTTACAGGAAGCTGGTGCCCGTTCAAATACACGCTGGCAATTTTGTAGGCGCCAAAGTCTAAGAACAAGGGGTTATGATAGGTTACCTGAAGGCGGCGACCGGCAAAGTTGATCTCTGCGCTGGCTTGTCCGTGTGTATCAAACTGGGCTTTCACCAAGGCGGGCGCGAGGGTCAAATCGCCTAAATTACCCTGGACACCAAAGGATTGGGTCAGGAGGGTGAATAAATACCAGGCAGCAGAGCCGGTAAGGTAAGGATATACCCCGCGCCCACGTGGGGTGATGTATTCGGGCAGGCCTGGATACATGCGTGATTTCATGAAGTCCTGGCAGTGTTGGTAGATGCCATCGAGGATCTTCCAGCCTTCGTGGATAAAGCCTCTCCGGTACAGGGCACAGGCGTACATGACAGTCATATGCGTGAACATGGCGCCATTTTCTTTGTGACCGTAGGCAAAACCAAAGCATCGCCCAAGATCGGTTCGAACAGAACCAAAATCTGTATTTAATCGCGTGCCGCCTACCGATTCGTCGTATAAGAAGTGTTCTACCGAGCGAACAATTTGTTCGGCCTGGGATTGGTTGGCAATTCCGCCCATGAGGGTGAAAACCTGGCCGGTCAGAGTCATGCGCACCTGCCCGGCAAAGTCCCCTTCCACACGCCGTCCGTGATTATCGTAATACCCGTTGAACCATGCATGCCCGGTGGGGCTTTCAATCCATTCGTTCTTGCGCAGGTGATTGATCAGATAATCGGCCTTGGCGTTCAAATCTGCTGCCAGTGAACTGGTGCTGACGTGCAACTGCTCGCCAGCAATTGAATGGCGAGTAGACTCAAAATAGGCCTGGAGACGCTCTTGCCGGGCTGCTGGCGACGAATAATCTACTTTGCTCAGAGAAGAATGATTCGGCACTGTATCCAGCAGGTGCAGCAGCTCGCGGGCCAGCGTCACTTCAGAATGGCCCCGGCTTTCCAGAATAGTTACCAGGTTGGCAAGCTCTTTGAGGTTGCTAGCATATAGGGCGGTAAAGGCTACGCTTTCTCCCTGTTCGCTTGCCATGTCCAGGCCGTCATTCCAGTCAGCGTTTTCCAGGCGAATATTGTTGTGCGCCCCGACGTTGAAAAAGGCAGTGAGGTGCTGGACCAGAATGTGCTCTAATATGCTGCCATAATAGACTTCGCCTGCCGTAGTATAAAGCCTGGGGGCATGGTCGGGCTGCCAGAGGGGATCAAGTTGGCTGCAGCGGTGCGTGTGGCGATCTTTGAAATAGGATTGCTGGCGCAGCAAAAAATCCAGGTCGCCACTCTGGTCGAGATAGAGGCGGGTGGTCAGGTAGGGCCATGCGCCGTGATCCATCCATATGCGAGCGATATTGTTTCGGTCAGCAATGAATTCGCCAGGGCGGGAACCGATAATGGTGGCGTTGCTGCCATCGATACGGATACCGGCAAAGTAATCAAAGAGCAGGCTGCTCACGTCCTGCGGTTCGATGAGCAGCATAGCCAGGCTGTCTTGCCACAGGTCACGCCAGCCGCGTCCGCCGCGCCCGTAATCGTGGTACGGCAGGAATGAATTGCCAAACAAGCGGCGCAGAATTGGCTGAAGTGTAACCCAGCGCAGCCAGCCATCACAGCGCGGATCTGGGGTGTGAAATACCATCTGGGCGATGCGTTTTTGCCAATAGGCCTGGTTTTGCTCAAGCAAGTAATCTACATCTGCCAGGCTGGCATACTTTTGAAATAGATCGGCAGGATTGTTAGCTTCACTGGTGACAGCCAATAGGATCACATAACTGGTTGAGCCTCCGGGTTGCAAGGTGGTTTCGGGAAATCTAAGGGCGCCCATGGCTTCGTAACCTGCCAAAGATTGCCCGGCAGCATGGGTAAAGGGGCGATTCTCAACCACCCCGAACGGCCAGTCCAGGCTGCCGCCCTCGCCAACGAAATCTTCTACCAATGGAAAGAAACCGCATGGCGCTTGTCCTTCGGATGTGATCCCAAAGACACTGTAGGCGGTGGTGTTGGGTAGATGACCGCGCTCATCGAAGGAAAGTGTGGGCTGCACAACCACGCCGTGCTCCAGCGTATGGATGCGGTGCAGCAATGAAGTGACATGGCGGTGGTCGCGCAGGCTGTCAGCCGATCGACCATACAGGGGGACGGCAGCGGTAGGTGTAAAGGTAAGCGGCTCGGAATGAATATTCGTCAGTGTCACCTTCATCACTTCGACCGTGTCTGTTGTAACGGGTATAAAGGATGTGATTTCGGCATTCAGGCCTAAGAGCGTTGACTGACGCGCGAGACGCTGCCATAATAGTCCAGCCTGTAGGGTGACCTTTTCGTCAGTATCTGTTGGCTGTTGTGTATGGTCGGCAGCTTGTTGCCGGGCCGAATTACCACTTGCTGACCAGGCACCCAAGGAAGAGTGATGAACCCAAAAATTACGCCCGGCGCGGGACTGGTGTAAATCCTCTACCGATACTGGTGCCAGCAGGAAGTGATTGTGATCCGTTTTTGCGTCTCCGTGCAGGGTAGGTGTCACGGACGACATCATGTGCGCTTCATTGACCAATGGGAAGTACAAATAGGATGTATGTTGGGGATCTTTTAGCTCGAAAGTGCCCCAATCGTCTATAAATTTCCAGTTAGGCATGATTTTATCCTGCGAAAAAGGCATGAATACTGTGGACCTGTCCGTTACGCACCTGCATTGTGTATGGGGATCCGATCGATGAGCCCTGGATGGTGACTACCGTCTCATCGTGCAGGTGTAGTTCGTATTTTTTAATTTCTAACCCGGCATAGGTGTCTTGGCGAGAGGAATTATGGTAAATCACCTCACAGCAGCCCAAAAAGCGAAAGGAAACATATCCCTGGGCATCAAACAACCAACCCGGCAAGATGGGCTGTAGACGTAGTTTTAGATCGCCGTTATCCAGGTAAAATGGCTGTCCCCCAGTAAGCATGTGATACCAAATGCTGATGAATTCGGCAGTAGAACCACTGAGGCGGGCCACAAAACCAGCGCCGTGCAGGCTTTCATCGGGGTGGGCACTGGATACAAGGAAGGATGAATTCTCTAGTGTGCTGCGGCCGTAAACTTGAGAATCAAAGAAGGGGACCAGGCCGCGCTGAATTTCATGACAAAATTCTGCATATAATCCGGTTCTTAGCACTTCCAGAAGATATTTGTAGGCCATGTGCAGCCAGATCGATTCGTTCTCTAGCCATCCTGGAGGAAAAGCCCGCGCCCGGCCAATGGCGGCAGGCTGTGAAGCCAGCGATGCGTTTACTTTGTACATGCCTAATTTTCGGTCAAAGAGGTCGCTGGCCTGGACCTGTTGGTACAACTGGCGAGCCTCTTGTAAATTGTCACAGCATTTTAAGGCGTGTACGGGCCCTTCAAGGAAGAGCGGTAATAGGCGTTGTTGGAAACGTAATGGTCGAATGGGGGCGTAGCCTGGCTGCTGTTGTGCAATTGTTTCATAACTGCTCACTGTATAGGTGAAATAGGTGGGAGGTAAGCTGTTATTGAGCTCCTTGGCGCGGGAAATGCCGTCTTGAATTTTGGTGGAAAAAGCTTTTAGCCAGCTTGTTAACATGGTTGACCGGGTGGGAACGAGTTCTCCACTGAAGCCCAGTCGGATACGGGAGCGATAGGTCTCGCGATCGGTGGCTGCGGCATCCCAGTACGCGAAATCGCGTTCGGGGTCGGTTGATGAATCGTATGCCTGGAGATGGGACGCCAGCTCTTCGAAGAGGTCAAAAACTTCAACAGGAAGTTGGCATTCTTGTTGGGAATGCTCATCTATAGCCTGTAGCAGGAAACTGACGAGACGCAGCAGCTCATATGTTTCGGGCATGGATGAGCCAAATAGTGCGGGCAGACCATTGAGCGCATCGTACCAACCAGGTTTTCCTGCTTCCATTTCAATGCCCATGCCGGCCGGATCCATGGTCGCAAATTTCACTGCTGCCAGGCAAACCAGCTTGGTAAAAAGGTTGGTATAGAAAATCTTGCCGCGTCCGTTCTCGCTGCGCATGAGACGGGGCGCAACCGCCCGGCTTTGGATCAAGATACTTTTCTCTTGGTCTTTGGCAATGGCATTGAGCTGGCGTGGCCCATGCGGCGTAAGAACGTATTTCTCGGTCCTTGGACGGACTACCAGGTCATTATCATAGAAGGTGTAAGTGACCTGGTCAAAGAGCAGGCTTTTCTTTTGCTCTGGATAGATGCTGAGATAAGAATCGATCAGATCCAGGTTGTATGTCCAGTGATCAATCCAATACCCTTCTCCAGGTTCTGCTTCCAGATTCTGCTCGGCGGCTGCCATCACTTGGGCAAGCAGCTCGTCTGCAGGCAGGGCAATGGGCTGGCCCTCAATCGCCCGCAAAACCTGGCCCGGCGTGAATGTTTTCTCAAGCAAGCGTGCCAATGCTGGGGGATTTCCGGCCGTCTCTAGCAAACGGCGGCGTTGGCTTGGCAGCAGGCTAAAACGGCTGCCCTGGATCACCAATGGATTGTAGCCATCTGCTTGAAGCAAATTCATGAAGACACGTGTGTTGAAATCGCCGATACGCGGCTCTAGCAAGACATCGCAGCGGCGGTTTTGGTTGACATCGCGGTAATTGCCATTGCCTTGAGAATAATATTCGGCCGACAAAAAGAAGGCGTTGTAATCACGCTCGAGGTCGCCGTGTTTCCTGGAATAGATGTGGTAAATATGCGGGTGGTCCGGCGTGCCTAGCAAGAGCGGCCAACCGCCGCGCAGAACGTTATCTAAAAAATTTTGGGCACAGTAAGCGTCAAAACAAGCCCGGCCTGTGCGTGTAGTCACGCGGCTGGTCAGTCTGCTGGTTAGCTCAATAGCCTGGGTGTGTTTTTGTTTCAGGTAGTTGCTTTTGATCAGGCGGGCTTGATGGGATGCGATGAATTCTGGGCTCTGCGCGTGCCCAATCAAAGCGTTCAAAACCGTGCTCTTACCAGGGGCCAGAACCAGGGATGCCGCGCTAAAAGCACATGGCGTACGTCCGTCAGTAATTTGCCGCCGTGCCAAGAGGGTGGAAAGCTGGGCGTCTAAGAAAGGAGCTGGGGTTATCCAAGAAGTGTCCTGGCCAAATACAATTACCGGGTCAACTAAGACAGGAAGATGCTGTCCATTATCGTTAAATGCCAGGTAGAAATTGCCAGCCAGGATTTCTTCCACCTCGGCACTGTCTGCAATGCTGGCACGGACACGGAAAAAGGCTGGGCCATTTTGGGGGCATTGGGCCGACATCCAACCTTCAATTGTTCGCCCCAATTCTTTTAAGAGCGTGTTATTGACACCATAGGGCACGATTGCCGGCAGCCCATCCAATACTTCAGCCGTGATTTGTGTGTCACTGATATTGGTGATCTTGGTTTGGCGTACCAACGCCGCGAAAGGCTCACCAGGCAAGATGTAATAGAGCACTTGCACTCGCAAGCCAACTGCGGTGTTTTCCTCAACCAGCATGATCTCGTTGGCAGTGATATGCAAGTCGGGCGGGGAGTCGGGCGAAGGATGTAGGGGAGAAAATGGCTCATAAAAGCCAGGCCTTGGGCCACCGGAAGCTTTAATGAAGGTACGAAACCCGGTCAGGGGCACGTTTTGGTAAGCCTTGTTAGCGGACTGGTATTCCAAGATGGGATGGTCTTTATCCTCGATGCCGAAAGATGCGATCGCTTGGCCGCGATTGACATAGAAGACCCACAGAGGAATGCCTAAGGGCCCGGCTATCCCAGGCAGAAAACTGGCAAAAGGGCGTTTGGCTGGGTAATTCTGAATGATGACCTGCCCCGCTCGCAAGGCAGCTTGGACATCTAGTTCATTGAGATTCTGGTCTGGGGTCATGATTTGCTCTCTTGGGATGGGCAGGGCCGTTAGGCGGGCTCGGCAATGTTTGAAAGCCTGTTGGCGATCTGCTTCGGGTCAAGGTCGCCGGGTGGGGCGGGGTGGATTTCCCAGGTTTCAGCATGGTTGACAGATTGGCCTGGTTGGATGGTCTGTAATGGTGCAAGTGTTTCTAACTCGATATAGGATGGCCCACAGAAGATTTCAGCATTACAACCCTGGTCGGGGTAAGGTGTGCCTATTGATGGTTCGAACCGCTTGATAAAAACATATACCTGCCATTGGTAGGCCAGCCAGCCTTGCTGGGTGTGAACTCCGATCTTGCCGGGCGGAAGACCGGTGGTGGCCTCAACAACAAAGGCTGTGTCAAGATAGTGAAAGCGAGGATCGCCCAGACTGGTGTCTGGCCAAAAGGCTACCTGGCGGTCGGGCCCATGCCCGCCGTTGAAGCTACATTTTTGCCCGGCTACAGCCACCCCACCTGCGGGCAGAATGGTGATCGCCCAAGGCGAGAGCACGACCGGTTTTTTACCCTCGTTGCGAATGGTGTGCAAGATGCGCAGTGCTGGCCGGTTCTCTTCTAAGGTGACGACCATTTCTTTGCGCAGGCCAGTCGGCTTTTCCAGTCCGCCAACCAGATGCACGCCAGTAGGGGCCTGGTCTATGATCTTCAGCCCTGCATCATCTGGGACACTGGAGAGGGGAAAGTCTTCGGGGGCATGCCAGAGGCGATGCCCGCCATATAGGTTGTAATGACCGAAGGGCGTATCCCAGCCGAGCCGGGGCGTTTCTCCCAATAAGTTGGTATCCGAATCGGCCATCACCAGGCGTACCAGGCGCGGCCCAGCTTGCACCAGGTAGTCCAGCCGTAAGAAACGATTTGAGATGCTGGCGGTTTCTAAATCGTAAAAGCTCATTGCAGAGTCACGTCTACCGAAACCTCAGTTTGCCCCTGGGCAGGTATGGGGATTATCTCGCCAGGAATGGATTTTCCATCGATTACCAAGGTTGGGTGGTTGCCTGGTCCAAGGCGCTTGACCTGGATACGATACGTAACGCCGCGGAAGATGCGGGTGGCAGAAAACTCTTGCCATCCGGCCGGGATGATGGGGGCAATTTTCAATCCACCGTAAGTTGGGTGTAGGCCCAGTATCCACTGGGTGATGGCAACATAATTCCAGGCCGCGGTTCCGCTCAACCAGGAATTTTTGGCTTCACCATGTGTGGGGGCATCTTTACCCGCAATCGTTTGCGCATAGACATAGGGCTCGCAGCGGTGCACATCGCTGATCGCTTCGCGTGCCGAAGGGTTGATGCGCAAATAGTAGTCATGGGCCTGGTCGCCGTTGCCAGTGTATGCTTCTGCCGCCATGACCCAGGGATTGGTGTGGCAGAAGATGCTGCCATTCTCTTTGTAGCCGGGTGGATAAGAAGAGATCTCGCCCAAATTCAGGCCGTAACTGCTGTAAGTAGGTTGCAGCAAAACAATGCCGTGCTGTGTGGCTAATCGCGAGCCTACAGAGTCGAGTGCCTGGCGGGCCTTGCCGTCTTGCAGGCCAATTCCAGCCAAGACACAGATGCCTTGGGGCTCAATAAAAATTTGTCCCTCCTGGCATTCATGCGAACCAAGCTTTTGCCCAAAATGGTCGTAGGCGCGCAAGAACCAGGCGCCATCCCAGCCGTGATCTAAAACGGTCTGTGTCATTTGGTTTGCCAGCCTGGCATAGGCATGGGGAGCAAGCAGGTTTGCTGATTGGCTGACTGGGTCTACCCGGGCCCAGGCCTGGCTGAGCTGCTCCATCTCTTTGGCTGCCAGTACAAACAGGCCGCCGATAAAAACCGACTCGGCTACTTTGCCATCTTGATTGGTGGTGGTCTGGAAGGATTGGCCTGGCTCATCTGTAAACGCATTCAGGTTTAAGCAATCGTTCCAATCGGCGCGCCCAATCAATGGTAAACCATGTGGCCCCAGCCGGTCGAGAATGTATTGCATGCTGCGCTGCAAATGCTCAGCCAGCGGCTGTTCACTGCCAGGGCGGTTATCGTACTGCACGGACTCATTGAGGATGGACCAATCGCCGGTCTCTTTCAGGTAAGCAGATACACCTATCACCAACCATAGTGGGTCGTCGTTGAAGTTGCTTCCAACTGCGTCGTTCCCTCGTTTGGTCAAAGGCTGGTACTGGTGGTAGGCACCCCCGCTGTCCATCTGCGTGGCAGCCAAATCTAAGATGCGTTGGCGCGCCCGCTCGGGGATCATTTGCACAAAGCCAAGTAAGTCCTGGTTTGAATCCCGGAACCCCATGCCGCGCCCAATGCCCGATTCAAAATAGGATGCCGACCGCGAGAGATTGAAGGTAATCATGCACTGGTAGGCATTCCAGATGTTGACCATCCGGTTGGTGTGCTCGTCGGGGGTTTTTACCTGGATATTGCCGAGTAATTTTTCCCAGTGTGTGTGCAGTGCATCGAAAGCCAGTTCGATCTGTTCGGGATTCAGATAACGCGCCATAACCGGCTTAGCCCCGGCCTTATTGACAATCGTAGAGCCTGACGGATCGAATTTGCGATCGCGGGGATTTTCTGCATATCCCAGCAGGAAGGTTACGCGATGTGTTTCTCCTGGTTGCAAGGTGAGGCAGAGATGGTGTGAACCAATGGGAGACCAGCCATGGGCAATGGAATTGGTAGACTTGCCCTGTGCCACGACCAGGGGCTGATCGAAACCACGATAGGCACCCAAAAACGATTCGCGTTGCGTGTCAAATCCGACTAGAGGTTCAGAACAGGCGAAATAGGCAAAATGATCACGCCTTTCGCGGTATTCGGTCTTGTGATAAATCACCCCGTCTTCAACTTCGACTTCTCCCGTATTCAGATTGCGTTGGAAGTTGGTTGTGTCGTCCCATGCATCCCAGAGGCAGAATTCAACCAACGAGAAGGCAGAGATTTGTGCTGCTTGTTGGCGCAGGTTGGTCAGTTTTACATCCCATATTTCCAGGGTTTCGCCGAGAGGAACGAAGTAGCGCACCTCGGCCTGGATACCGGCGTGAACGGAAGAAATGATGGTATATCCCATGCCGTGCCGGCAGGTGTATGCCTCCAGCGATTTGCGTACCGGTTGCCAGGTGGGCGACCAGAACTGTCCGCTTTCTTCGTCTCGCAGGTAAATGTAACGCCCACCGGTATCATAGGGGACGTTGTTATAGCGGTAACGTGTCAGGCGTCTTAAGCGCGCATCCTTGTAAAAAGAATAACCAGATGCGGTGTTGGAAATGAGCCCAAAATAATCTTCGCTGCCTAGATAGTTGATCCACGGCAAGGGCGTATCGGGTTGGGTAATCACATATTCTTTTCGTTTGTCGTCAAAATAACCGTATTTCATATGTTTTTCACCTAGGATTTGCCATAAAGGCGGATAAATTTCAAAAAAGCTCTGGTCAGCCAATCAACTGTTAAAGGCCACAGCAGCGCTTCGATTTCACGGCCTGTCAATTAACCAATTGTAATTTTTAGACGTCGGGCAAGTGGGGTGAGATACTGGTCCAAGATTGCGTCAATCGCGGTCACATCCCCGCGATCTGGCAGCGCCAAGACATCTTTCCAAATATAAGGGGCAAGATCCGTCAACTGTTTCTCAACCAATCCCCAGATATGCCCTGATGGGAAGGAGCGCGCTCCATCCAGAACGCCAATCAGTTCTTTGAATAGGGGCTGTTGTTTCAGGGGTGTGTTCTTGATTATGTCTTGCCGCACTGGCAGTCCCAAAGCCGGGAAGAAACTATCGGGTGCATTACGCCCAGCCAGAAATTCCACCAGCTTGTAAGCTGCCGATGTTTTTCGGCTGTGCTGCCAAATTACCAGGTGGAAACCGCCTGCAAAGGAAACACCTGGTACTGGCGCAACCCGTATAAATTGTTGAACTTGTGGGTTGGCCCCAAGCCCAAACACCAGCCAGTGACCGCTGATGGTGACGGCTGCCTGGCCCTGGGCAAATGCTTCTCCGGCTTGAGAGTCTTCCAGCCCAGAGAGTGATAGTGAGATGTACTTCGCCAGGCTGAAGTATTTGCACATGCCTTGACGGGCAGCGGGCTGGTCAAACAATATTTTCTTGCCGTCTGAGCTCAAAAACTCGCCGCCTTCGTTCCAAATCCAAGAAGCCAGGTTGTGCAGGGTAATGCGGGAGCGTTGGGTAGAAAGCGAAAGAGGGGGGAGTTGGCTGGTCTCTTGGATGCGGTTCAGGGTTGCATCTAGGGCAGCATGTGATGTGAAGGCGGTGGTTTCGTCAATACCGGCTTGTTCCAACAGATCCTTGCGGTAAAAGATGACGCGCGTGTCAGCAACCCAGGGAATGCCCCAGACCATTGGGCTGTTGATCACTTCGCCGCTTGAGCTCCCACTGTTCCAGGCGGCAGGGAGAAAAGCTTCTGCTCCTCCAAGGCTGCGGATTTCTGTTGAGAGATAGGGCCGCAAGGCATTCATACGTTGAAAGTCACCTAGCCAGGTGCTGCCCACTTGAGAGACATCTGGCCCGTGTTGGTATAATGCAAATTCCACCATGCGAGACCATGCACCGGGGAAGGGCATCACGGTCAGGTTAACATGGATGCGCTCTTGCTTCTCAAACTGTGCCAATAGCGCTTGCATATTTTTGGTGACATCATTACCGTGTTGGAAAATTGAAAGCTCAATTTCATCCATCGCTTGTTACTCCCTAACTTTTTCATCGAGCAATGATACTGGCCTTCGGCAGGCAATTGCTTTGTCTCTTTCCCCAAGATTTGGCGGTTGGGGAGAGGGTGTGCTCGCCATCACGCCCTCTCCCTTTGAACCACAACCACACATAAGGAGAAAGAAAATAGCCGTTGAGCGAGGAAAACCTCTGGAACGTGTACAATTGCAGACACAGGCGCTTACTTCTTAAGCCTGTTGGTGTTTATACTGTTGTGAGATCCCATTCTTCGTAGATCTTGGGAACATCGTTGATCAGGCGTTTTGTATAGGGCTCTCTGGGATTGAGAATGACCTCGTCGGCTGAACCAAACTCGACGAATTTACCATGCTCCATGATATAGACCTTGTCTGAGACATAATAAGCCAGGCCAATATCATGGGTGATGAAAATAACGGTCATTTTCGTCTCGTTGCGCAGCCGCATTAACATATCTAAGATCGTTGCACGCGAGCAGGCATCGATCATCGATGTGGGCTCATCGGCCAACAGGATCTTGGGCTTGAGCAAGAAAATTCGAGCAATCATTAACCGCTGCATTTGCCCGCCAGAAAGCTCAAAAGGATACTTGTTGGTCAATTCCTCGAATTTCAGGTTGACGAAGCTGCACGCCTCTGACATTAACTTTACTTTTTCTGCATAGGGCAGCTTGCGACCGCCGCGCATGTGGATGCAATCCAAGAGCACAGCGTCGATTTTGTTAAAAATATTGTACGAAGAAAATGGATCCTGGAAGATGGCCTGGATGTTTTTCCAGTACTCCTGTTTTTTCTTCTGTGTGCTGATATCCCGCTTTTGCCCCAGGAAGCAGATCTCGCCTTCGGTGGGGCTGATCAGACCTAAGAGCATCTTTGCCAGGGTAGTCTTCCCACTGCCCGATTCTCCCACGATTGAAATCACTTCGCCCTTGAAGAGTTCAAGGTCGACATGATCAACAGCAACAGTTTTCCGGCGGCCAAACCCGAAGACTTTGGTCAGGCCAGTTGCCTTGAACACCAAATCGTTTGAATCAGCCATTTTGGTAAGCCTTCCTTAGTTCTTTTTCGGATAGGATACAGCGATAAGCGCGTCCATCTTCCAGTTCGTGCAAGGGGATAGATGTGACTTTGCATTCTGGCTGGACGTATTTGCAGCGTTCTGCAAAACGGCAACCTGAGGGTGGCTTCTTGAGATTGGGCGGGACTCCTGGGATGGCGGTCAGCTTCACATCGCGCAGGCCGCTTTCGGGCACAATGATTGAACCCATTAGGCCCTTGGCATAAGGGTGAAGGGGGTCAAAGACAGTTTGTTTGGCACTGCCCTTTTCGACAATCTGACCGGCATACATCACCATGATATCGTCTGTGACATTGTACAGCAGTGGGAGCTCGTGGGTAATAAAGATCATCGACTTGATGTATCCGTTTTCCATCAGATCGCGCAGCATCTTGATCACCATCTTCTGCGAGGTGACATCGAGCGCAGATGATGGCTCGTCGGCGATCAATACTTTGGGGAACAGGATCACAGAGATGGCAATCACGGTACGCTGCTTCATCCCGCCAGAGAGCTCAACGGGATATTTTTGCAATACCTCTGCCGGAAGCCCCAGGGTCTCAAAGAAACCCCTTGCCATGTCGTAGATTTCCTTCTTGGTCTTGTAGGGGTCGTGAGCCTGGATTACATCTTCGATGAAATTGATCACTTTTTGAGTCGGGTTGAGAGCATTCATGGCAGCCTGGGGAATATAAGCGATCTCTGTTCCCAAAACTGTTTTGCGAATGTCGTCCGGCTTCATTCCAGAGATGCTATGCCCGTCGATGATAATTTCGCCGCCTGTGTAGTGCAGAGGGGGGAAATAGTACCCCATCAGACTAAGCGCCAGGGTTGATTTTCCGCAGCCCGATTCGCCTGCGATGCCCAAAGATTTCCCTTCCTCGACTTTCAGAGAAACATGATCAACAGCATAAACATCTTCCAGAAAGCGGGTAATATACTTGGTGGTTAATTCTCGAACCTCTAACATTACATTAGCCATGTCAATCACCTAGTCCCTCAGTGCCGGATTGAATACCTGGTCGAGGCCTGTATTCATCAAATTCATCGAGAATGAGATCAGCGCAATGACAATGACTACAGGGAAATACGCCCACCATTTTCCCATGATGTGCGCCGAGTAAATCATGGCCCAGTTCATCATTAATCCCAAAGTTGGCACTTCAGTCGTCTTGGGTCCCAGCCCAAGAATGGATAAACCGGCTTCTGCAAGGATGCCTGATGAGATCTGCAAGATCAACGCCATCACGACATACGATGCAATGTATGGCAGGATATCGGTCAGGATGATGTGGGTGATCGAATGCCCCGATAGCTTGGAAAGATTGACGTGGTCGCGATTGCGCAAGGATACAACCTGGGCGCGGACAGCCCTGGCGGTCCACACCCAACTGGTGAACCCGATCACCACAGCCACCGTTGTGGCACCGCGCTGCTCTTGCCCAATGCTGTATGAGATCAAGATCAACAACACAATACCTGGGATGACGGTAAAGAGATTGGTGATGAACATAATGATGTCATCCACAATTCCACCGATATAGCCTGCCAGCAGCCCCAGGGTCAAGCCAATTAAGGTTGCCACGGATCCCGCAATAAAACCGATCTGTAGGGATGTGCGGGTTGCCGAAACTAACTCTGTCAGTACATCTCGGCCGAAGTTGTCGGTGCCAAGTGGAAACACGCGTACATTGGCAACCCGGTTGATATTCACATAGTCGGTTTGGGCGACGGCATCTACCTCTTCCAGGACGCCAGTCTCGGCGTTGGCGGCTGCAATGACCACGCCCTCTGTCGAGAGAAGACCTTTAAGGGCCTCGTTGAGCCTGACATAGTACTTGCGTTTTGCCGAAGTTGTCCCTTCAAATCTGAGTGTTGGGTCGTAAGAATTGTTCCACTGATCAAGGAGTTTTTCGGTATCAGTGGTATCGATCTCGCTTTCGGGCAACCCAAACAAGACCAGCCATTCCTTCATGGCGATGCGATCTTCCTCGCTCAGCTTGCTGGCAATACGCTTCTCGGCAGCATCTTCCAGCATCAGTGTGTACGGCTGGGATGCAATGCTGTCATAAACACTTACATAGATCCCGGGCTCAAAAAAAGTGCCCTGACCCAAGATGGCTAGTGGTTTCGCTGTTACAATCAGTGGATAGATAATCACTGTCAACAGCATTGCCATGAATATGGCGAAGCCAATGACAAATTTTGGAGAGCGAAAGACCTGTCGAATTGTGTGCATCATACCGGTATCTCTCCTGATCAGTCTGCCTGTGCGGCTTTAATGCGCGGGTCAATCACGCCGTAAAGAATTTCGATGAGGAAGGTAGCAAACAGCACCATCAAGGTGATGATCAAAGTGGTGGCCGAGATGAGTGGATAATCTTGGCCCATCACGGCGGTCAGAATAGTTGAACCAAGCCCCGGATAGCTGAAGATGATCTCTGCCACCAGGGCTCCGCCAACCATGGTGCCGATCGAAAGCGCCAGACCGGTAATTTGTGGAAGCATGGCATTTCGAAACACATAGCCAATGATCTTGCGATCTTTGATGCCTAAGAAGCGGGCGTATTTGACATAGTCTGCATTGAGTTCGTAGATGGACATTGAACGCATGCCGATGGCCTGTCCACCAATCGAGATCAATACGATCGACCAGAACGGCAGTTGGTAATGCACAAACACCGACCATATAAAATCCCAACTCATGTTGGGAATCAAGTCGTATCCGTAGCCACCTGAGGTAGGGAACAATTTTAACTGGACGCCAAAAATGACCAGTAGAATGACTGCCATGCCAAAGGCCGGTAAATTGCTAACAAAAATACTGATGGGCATAAGGACTTTGTCAAAGCCCTTTTTTGTGTAGGCTGCCAGCGCTCCAAGTGTATTCCCAATTAACCATCCAATGATGATGGCTGGGAACTGGAGGGCTAAGGTCCACCAAATCGACGACGAGATCACTTCTGCTACTGACCTGGGGTACTGGCTAAAGGATGTACCCAGGTTACCCTGCAAGACATTTTTAACATATATCAAGAATTGTTCGACGACAGGTTTGTTGGTGCCAAACAGGGTGGCGTATTCTTCGTATACTGCTCGCACTCCGGTCTGGCTGGTCATGCCTTGAGCAACCCTTTGCGTGATAGCTGCCACTGGATCACCCGGCATCATACGGGGCAAGATGAAATTCAGTAAGAACGCGGCAACAAGTGTGACCAAGAACCAGATTACCTTGTTGGCGAAATACTTCTTGTATCCCTTCAACCAACACCTCCTCGAACTTAATGTCTATCCAAACACTTGTTTTGGCGAGGGTGTTTGGCGGTGTTAGGTTCTGCCAAACACCCTCGTTCAGATAAGAGCCAGCCATGTTCTACGGTGTGCAGAACATGGCTGGTTTGATAAGATAGAGCTTACGGATTGATCAGCGTGATGACATACAGACCGGCGATGCCGTAGCCGTCCGCGAGGTTCATGGGCGGGATATTCAGGCCGTCGTCTGATGCGGGGAAGTTCGTCCAGACGGTTTCACCGACGGTGTAGAACTGATCTGGGCGGTACATGAGGGTGAAGGACGGAATGTCGGTCAGGTAGATCTCGGTCAGTTCGGTGTAGTATTCCACCAGTTTCGCCTGGTCGGTCTCGGCGGGGATCAGGGCAATCAGTTCGTCCACGCGGGGGTTGATGTAGCCGCCCCAGTTGCCGTTCCAGTTACCCTGAGTGCCAGCGAACCCAGAGAACATCAGTTGGCGAGCGCGGCCCCAAGGATTGGTTGGGCCAGCGCCGTTGCTCCAGACCATGAAGATGTCGTACTCGGTCTGAGCGCCATCGGTGAAGACGGTCTGGTAAACAGACCATTCGGGGAAGAGGGTGGTGATCTCAATGCCGATCTTTTCGCCAGCAGCAGCCACAACTTCCATGGCAGCCTGCCAGTCGGACCAGCCGTTGGGGCAAGAAGCGTTCAGGGAAATCTTTTCCCCATCCAGCTCGCGCCAGCCGTCGCCGTCGCTGTCAACGATTCCGGCCTCGTCCAGGAGGGCATTAGCGCCTTCGATGTCACTGCCGACCCACTGCAGGTCAGCAACAGCTTCGTGATCGTAGAGTGCCTGTTCGCCAACGGTGGGGTTCATGATCGAGCGAGGAACCTGGTTGAAGGTGGGCGACTGATTGGTCATTGCATTGGCGATGATGGTGTCATAGTCAACGGCAATGGCGATTGCCCGGCGAACGGCAACATTCTGCAGAGCCGGGATGTTGAGGTTGAAGTAAGCGGTGGGGAGGCTGGCAGAAACGCCATAGGGAGCCTCGTCCAGGTATGTGGAGATGGGCAGGTTATCGACCAGCCACAGATCCTGCACATTGGCATTGAACTGCTGGCTGACGTCAACTTCGCCCGCCTTGAGGGCCAAGAAACCAGCATTGTTGTCAGCATAGATCACGTGGGCGAGGTACTTCGGAGCAGGCAGTTTGCCCCACATGGATGCATCCTGGCCCCAGTAGTTGTCGTCACGAACGTAGACAACCTTGGCGTCATCGGCGAAGAACTTGGTGTAAGGACCAGAGTAAACGAAGTCTTCAGCGGGATCGGCTTTGAAAGCCGCTGCATCGCCACCGGAGCGTTCTTCGAGGGTCTGGGTCCAGGCCTTCTGGATGATATAGTTGTCGCTGATGAAAGCCATGACGGCCAGGGGGTTGACAGCTTTGCCATTTTCGTCCAACTTGGCTTTGACAACAACCGTCAGGTCGTCAACTGCAACAACGTCATCGACGTAATCGCGGGCGCCAACGCCAACAGTGGTCTCGTACTTGAGGTTAGCGTCCCAGGTGTATGCGGCGTCCTCTGCAGTCACGGGGGTGCCATCGCTCCAGTGAGCAACTTCTTTGATCTTGTAGGTGATCTCGGTCATGTCGGCGTTCCATGCCCAATCGCCATCGGCCAGCAGAGGATACTGCTTGCCATCCAGCATATTGTACACGTACGGGGTCTCAAAGATGATCACGCGCGCATTGGCGCCCTGGGTAACGCCCAAGGCATTGTTATTGTTGGAGGAATAAGGGTTCCAACCAACAACTGAGCCCCACTGCAGGCCGTTGTAATACAGTGTCTCGTTGCGAGGCAGGGAAGCCGCAATCGATGCTGCATCGGCAGGAGCTTCTGTGGGGGGAACAGCAGTCGGTTCTTCGACCACCACAGGGGCTGCGGTGGGTTCTTCGACCGCTACGGGGGCTTCGGTAGGCTCTACAACTGCCGGCTCTGCAGTCGGTGCAGCAGGTGCTTCGGTAGTGGCGGTAACGCAAGCCGAGAGCAGCATGGTGCTGATGATCACCAGGCTGAGGACGGTTAGTAGTGTTTTCTTCATTTCTTTCTTCTCCATAGTTGTATCGTTTTTATGCTGTCTTTGGTTTGGTACACTTGCTGATAGGGTATCAAGTGATTGTTGTATGTGTTTGACCTCCTAATAGGTGCTCCTCTCTCCACAAGAGGCACGGATTACAAGCTCTGTGTCAAATAATACGTGCCTAGGCGGTGTGGGGCCATTTTCGATAATATCAAGCAGGGTTTCCACCAGCCGCAGTCCTAAGCGACGAATGGGTTGGCGGACAGTTGTCAGGGGAGGGGTTGCAAGCAGGGCGGGGGGCAAATCGTCGAAGGAAACAATGGAAATGTCTTCTGGCACACGCAGCCCTGCCTCGCGGATTGCCCGGATGGCTCCGATGGCCATTTGGTCAGCGGCGATAAACAGAGCGTCGGGGCGGTAGGCAAGCAAGCGGCGAGCACAAAAATAGCCGCCATCTTCGGTGAAATCCCCTTCGGAGATCAGATTTTCTTCAAAAGCAAGTCCGCTTTCGCTTATGGCAGCGCGATAACCCTCAACGCGATCCATGCCTACAGTGGTATTGAAAGGCCCAGCTATATGGCCGATGCGCCTTCGCCCCAGGCGCGCTAGATAGCGGACAGCCATGCGGGCACCACCGACGTTATCCACGTCCACATACGATATATTCGAAACTTGCAGCGGGCGACCGGCGACTACGTAGGGTACCTCGCTGTTCGCGAGTTGGGTGAATAGTTCTTCGGCGGCCTGGGTGGCCTGGATGATGATGCCATCTACCAGCCCTTTGCGCGTGATGCGAGGGAAAAGCCGTTTCTCATCGTCTTCGTTATGGAATAGGTAAAGCGAAAGGGTGTAGTTGGCCCGGTTGCATGCTTCTGCGATGCCTTGGGTAAGGCGTGGGAAGTAGGGATCTGTGAAGAAGGTGGACGTCGAGCGAGGAATGACCAGGCCAAGAACATACGTGCGCTGTGTGACCAGTGTGCGTGCAGCCTGGTTAGGATGGAACCCAGTTTCGCCGACAACTTGCCAGACACGCTGGCGAACCTCGTCGCTTACGCTTTCGTGCTCGTTGATTACGCGCGAAACCGTTGAACGAGATACATTGGCCAGGCGGGCAATATCTTCCAGGGTGAGGTTGTCGGGCATTAGAGTATGCGTCGCTAAG
>CAZWFQ010000053.1:19708-23953 GCA_964633225.1 uncultured Anaerolineaceae bacterium | reverse complement strand
CGCCTCCCACGATAATTCCGTCTGGTGGGCCGAGTTGGGCCACAACAGCCGTGACCCCCTCTACCGCACCCCCGGCGGCCCGGTTACCACCGGCACTGCCGTCACCTTGCGCCTGCGCGCGGCCGCCGGTGACCTCACCGCTGCCCAGGTGCGCGTCTGGAACGACCGTCTCGATTCCGATACCACCTATAACCTGGCCCTCGCTGCCTCCGACACCCAGTACGACTGGTGGGAAGTGACTTTGCCCGCCAGCCCCGATTCCACCATCTATTGGTACCGCTTCATCGCCATCGATGGCACCGATATCGATTATTATGAAGACGACAGCAACCGCACCGGCGGCTGGGGGCAAGCCTTTGATGAACCCCCAGACAACTCCTGGCAGCTCACCATTTACAAAGACGGCTACACCACCCCCGAATGGGTCAAGAACGCCATCTTCTACCAGATCTTCCCCGACCGCTTCCGCGATGGCGATCTTGACAACCACACCCCAGCCGGTACGGCCTTTTATGATGAGCCGAACACCGTCTTCCGCTCCAACCAGGCCAACTGGAACCAGCCCATCTGCGATCCCCGCGATGCCGCTGGCCCCTGCCCAGGCGCCTACAGCCAGAACTTCTACGGCGGCGACCTGCAGGGCATCCTGGATCAGTTAGATTACATCGAAGAGCTGGGCATCACCGCCATCTACCTCAACCCCATCTTCGAATCGCCCTCCAACCACAAGTACGATGCCACTGATTACAGCATTGTCGATGACAACTTCGGCGACCTGGCCCTGTTCGAAAGCCTCGTCCAAGGAGCCAACGCCCGCGGGATCAGGGTCATCCTGGATGGCGTTTTCAACCATACTTCTTCCGACAGCATCTACTTTGACCGCTATGGCAGGTATGACGAAGTTGGGGCCTGCGAAAGCCACACCAGCCCCTACCGCGACTGGTATTACTTCACCGATGTCACCCCGGGCACGGGTCCCTGCGTCAGCAGCACGGGCGTCGCCAACGGTGCCAATTACGAAAGCTGGTGGGGTTACGACAGCCTGCCCAAGCTCGATTCAACCAATGATGCCGTACGCGCCCTGATCTATTCCGGCCCTGGCGATCCCATCGCCATGTATTGGGTAGACGATGACCACCCTCGCGCCGACGGCTGGCGCCTGGACGTCGGCGCCGACGTTGACCCCGGCACCACCAATGACCCAGAAAACCTGTATTGGGACGAGTTCCGCACCGCCGTCCATACCGCCAACCCCGAAGGCTACATCGTCGGCGAAGAATGGAACTACGGCACCGCCTGGCTTGTCGGCGACGAGTGGGATGCCGTCATGAACTACAAGTTCAGCACCGCCGTGCTCGGCTTCTGGCGCGAGGGCTCCTTTACCGATAACGATCACAACACCGGCAGCAGCGCCGGCCCCATCAACGAGCTCACCCCCTCTCAGCTCAACGAGCGCCTGCTTGACCTTCAAGAGCGCTACCCCGCTGAAGCCCTGTACGCCATGCTGAACTTGCTCGGCAGCCACGATACCAACCGCGCCCTCTTCATGCTCGACAGCCGCACCGGAGAGAACAATACCAGCCTGTATAACAACCCAGCTTATGACTGGAGCGACGCCATCGAGCGCCTGCGCGGCACCGCCATCTTGCAGCTCACCCTGCCCGGCGCCCCCACAATTTACTACGGCGACGAGGTCGGTCTGGTGGGTCCCACCATCTACGCCGGCGGCAAATGGGAAGATGACCCCTACAACCGCCAGCCCTTCCCCTGGCTGGACCTGGTCGGCGACGAACCCTTCTACGACCACCTCACTACCCCAGAAGGGCAAGATTACATCCGCGATCACTACATCCTGCTCACTACCGCCCGCAACAACCACCCCGCCCTGCGCACTGGCTCCTTTGACCCCCTGTTGGTGGACGACACCGACCTGGTCTACGCCTACGGGCGCAAGGAGATTGACACCGCTACGCCCGATGCCGCCGTCGTCATCCTCAACCGCGACACAACCACCCACACCTTCACCTACGATTTGAGCACCTACCTGCCTGCCGGCACCGTGCTGACCGATGCCCTCGATACCGTTACCCCCTACACCTACACCGTCCAGGCAGATGGCAGCCTCAGCCCAGCATTGAATGTGTCCCCCATGTTCGGCGCCGTGCTGGTGCTCGCCAGCGGCAGCCTTAACCCGCCCGCCGCCCCCCTCAACCTGCTTGCCGCCGAAGGCATTTCGCAGGTCGACCTGGCTTGGGATGCATCGACAATCACAGACACCGCCAGCTACAACCTCTACCGCAGCCCGCTCTCCGGCGGCGGCTATGAGCTGATTACCAATACCACGGCCCTTACCTACACCGATATCGCTGTGGTGAACAGCACCTGGTATTACTACGTCGTCACTGCCGTGGGTACCAACAACATGGAGTCGGGCTACTCCAACGAAGCCGCGGCCATGCCGCATTATGCCATTGACAATGCCTTTATACAGTGGCCCCCTGCCATCACCCACACCATCGGCCTGACGCCGACAGAGAATATCTACGGTCGCATCCTGATCGCCGGCGGTGTCACCGCTGCCGAAGGCCCCACCCCCGGCCTGCTGGCCCAGGTGGGCTTTGGCCCCACCACCACCCATCCCCTCAGTTGGACCTGGTGGTCCGATGCAGCCTATAACGTTGACAATGGCGGTTTCGACGAGTTCATGGGCAGCCTCACCCCCGAATATACCGGCGAGTTTGGCTTCGCCTACCGCTTCTCCACCACCCGCGGCCGCGACTGGGCTTACGCCGGTGGGAGCGGCTTCATCACCGATACCTTTACCATTTCGGACGTCCTGACCGTGGATCCATCCACCGACGTCATCGCTCCCACAGCGCCCCTCAGCCTCACCCTCAGCGATTGGGACAGCAGCTACCTCGAGCTCACCTGGCAGCCCGCCACCGATGAGACCAGCCTCTACGCCTATGACGTGTTCCGTTCAGAGATCAGCGGCACCGTCGGCACCCATGTTGGGCGCGTCACGGCCCCCGCCACCGTCTTCACCGATACCGGCGTTACTACCGATGTCACCTACTACTACGTCGTCCAGGCTCTGGACACCAGCTTCAACCGTTCAGGCTACTCCAACGAAGTAGAAGGCACCCCCGAGCCCAAGGTGGTTCAGGTCACCTTCAACGTCGGCGTGCCTGCCGGTACCCCCGGCACGGTTTACATCGTCGGCGATCACCCCGCCCTCGCCGGCTGGAGTGCGGACGCCCTGCCCATGACCTATAACATCACCGATTCGGTCTGGACCCGCACCATTGCGCTGCCCGATGGGCAGCCCATCCAGTTCAAGTTCACCCGCGGCAGTTGGGATACCGTCGAATGGTGGGGCAGCATTAAGGATATGACCAACCGCCAGGCCGTTGTTGACTACGGCACCGACGGCACCCAGGTCATCGATCTCACCGCCACCGACTGGGGCACTGGCCTCGACGATACCAAAGCCGTCCAGTACTGGCGTGATCCCTACGTGATCGACTTTGCCCCCGCCGACCTGGCGACCATGGTGTCCAACACCACCGCCATCTCGGTCACCTGGAGCAAGCCCATGACCGGCACCACCACCACCTTCAATGTCGAGGGTTCAGGCGGGCCAATCCCCGGCATCTTTGGCTACCACGATGCCACCAATACCACCGTCTTCACCCCCAGCATCGTCCTGCCTGGGGGCCCCTACACGGTCACGGTTGCCGGGCAAACCTCCGCCGATGGTCAGCCGCAAAAGATCACAACCATCTGGCACTTCACCACGGCCCCCCTGCCGCTCGTCCAGCTCACCGGTCCGGCCTACGGTGCCGCCGAGTCAGCCGGCCCGGCAGTCATCACCGCCGCCCTTAACGCTTCGGCTGGTTTCACGGTCACGGTTGATTATCTCACCACCGCTGGCACCGCCCTCGCCGGTGCAGACTACGCCGCCGCCAGCGGCAGCCTCACCTTCGCCCCTGGCGAGACCGAACAACTCTTCACCATCAACATCACCGACGACCTGGTCTACGAAGGCAGCGAAGCCTTCACCGTCAGCCTCACCAATCCGGTCAATGCCTCCCTTGGCAGCCCGGCTGAGGCCGCCATCACGATCATCGATGACGAGGCCCTGCCCACCGTTCAACTGGCAGCCTCTGCCCTCAGCCTCGCTGAAGCAGATGGCCCCGCCGTCATCACCATCACCCTCAGCGGACCTGCCGCTGCCCCCGTCAC
>CAZWFQ010000053.1:0-19608 GCA_964633225.1 uncultured Anaerolineaceae bacterium | reverse complement strand
ATGGCCCCGCCGTCATCACCATCACCCTCAGCGGACCTGCCGC
Organism: uncultured Anaerolineaceae bacterium; assembly: GCA_964633225.1. Taxonomy (GTDB): domain Bacteria; phylum Chloroflexota; class Anaerolineae; order Anaerolineales; family UBA4823; genus JAKQIM01. The sequence goes on along the minus strand of CAZWFQ010000053.1, from coordinate 19,565 downwards.
TGCCCCCGTCACGGTCGATTATCTGAGCAGCGACGGCACGGCCCTGGCTGGCGACGACTACACCGCCCTCGATGATACCCTGACCTTCGCCCCCGGCGAGACCCAAAAAGTGATCGCCATTGCCCTGGTCAACGATACTGTTGCTGAGAGCAATGAAACCTTCACCGTCAGCCTCACCAATCCGGTCAATGCCTCCCTTGGCAGCCCGGCTGAGGCCGCCATCACGATCATCGATGACGAGGCCCTGCCCACCGTTCAACTGGCAGCCTCTGCCCTCAGCCTCGCTGAAGCAGATGGCCCCGCCGTCATCACCATCACCCTCAGCGGACCTGCCGCTGCCCCCGTCACCGTAGACTACGCCACTGCCAATGGCACCGCCCTGGCTGGCGCAGACTACACCGCCGCCGACGGCACCCTCACCTTCGCCCCCGGCGAGACCCAAAAAGTGATCGCCGTTGCCGTGGCCAACGATACCGTTGATGAAGGCGACGAAACCTTCACCTTCACCCTCGCCAACCCGGTCGGCGCATCCCTCGGCACCCCGGCACAGACCTCCGTCACCATCATCGACAACGATGAACCAATGTACCGGGTCTACCTGACCATCATGTTCCGCTAACGCCCATCAAAGGATAGAAAGATGGATACTGGCAGCACAAAACGCTGCCAGTATCCATCTCCCCAAGCTATGTTGCATTTCATCAATAAACTTCCGATCATCAAAGAGCTGCACGGCCTTCCCCGCCAGTTCCAACTCATGTTCTGGGGCATGCTTCTCAGCACCATCGGGGCCAGCATGACCTGGCCCTTTTTGATGATCTACGTCAAGGCCCGCACCCAGCTTCCTCTGACCCAGGTTGCCAGCCTGCTCACCCTCAACGCCACCACCGGCATCATTGCCGCCTTCATTGCCGGGCCAATCATCGACCGGGTCGGGCGCAAATGGGTCATGGTCTTCAGCCTGGTGGGCAACGGCCTGGTCTACCTCGCCCTCAGCCAGGCCAGCACCTTTCCGGCTTTCGCCCTACTGCTCGCCCTGAGCGGCTGTTTCAACCCCCTCTATCGCGTCGGCGGCGACGCCATGCTCGCCGACCTCATCCCGCCCGCCCAACGCGCCGACACCTACGCCCTCCTGCGCCTTAGCAACAACGTTGGCGTCGCCCTCGGGCCAACCATCGGCGGCTTGCTCACCACCATCTCGTATTCGGTGGCCTTCATTGGCGCCGCCGTTGGCATGATCAGCTATGGTTTGCTGCTGGCCTTCTTTGCCATCGAAACCCTGGCCCACGCTTCCCATCCCCAGCCAGGCGCAGAACCTGCGCCTGGAGCAAAGCCGGCCCGTCTGGATATGCTGCTGGGCGGCTACGGCCATGTCCTGCGCGATCGCCATTTTCTCTCGTTCACCCTCATCTTCACCCTGGTCCAGGTCTGCGCCGTGTTGATGTGGGTCTTAATGCCCGTCTTCGCCAAAGAGAACTTCGGCGTCCCCGAAAGCCGCTACGGCCTCATCCCCACCACCAACGCCCTCATGGTCGTCTTCTTGCAGGTCATGATCACCCTGCGTTCCAAGCGTTTCCCCACCCTGGCCGTTATGACCGTCGGAGCCTTGTTCTACGCCTTCGGCGTGGGCAGCGTGGCCCTCAGCACCGGCTTCTGGGGCTTTTGGATCGCCATGGTCGTCATGACCCTCGGCGAGCTCTTGCTCATGCCCACCTCATCCACCTATGTCGCCGGCCTGGCCCCGCCCCACATGCGCGGCCGCTACATGAGCATCTACGGGCTCACCTGGAGCATTGCCTCAGGCATTGCCCCCGTCGCTGGGGGATACCTCAGCGATACCATTGGCCCAGCCGCCATCTGGTACGCTGGCTTTGCGGCTGGCATCATCGGCGCCGCCGGGTTTACCTGGCTTAAATATGTGTCGGCCAAGCACCCACAAGAGGCTTTCTGATCCATTCGCCTACCCGTGATTTGCCTGCTTTGTGCTATACTCATAGGATAAGCCGCAGCACCAATACAACCAAATAAGCTAACACAGCACCAACCATTTCTCGGAAGGATCCCATGAAGAATCATCTCTGGCATAAAGCGCTTCTTGCATTGTCCATTCTCATCCTCCTAGCCCAGTTGTTAAGCTCCTGCGCGCCAGCCGCACCCGATGAAAGCGTTGTCTTGCGCATGGGTTGGCTGGGTTTCCCAGATACCCGCAACCCCGCCGCTGCTACCTTGGGCGATTCTTACAGCATTTTCGATCTCGTCTACACCCCCCTCCTGCGCGAAGGCACCGATGGCAAGTACGTTGGCGAATTGGCCCGTACCTGGGAAGTTTCAGCCGACGGCTTGGTTTGGACCTTCCATCTTTACAATAACATCAAATGGCACGATGGCTCTCGCTTCACCGCCCAAGATATGGCCTCCAGCATCCAGGCTGTCATCGACAACCCCGATGGTTGGGCTTCTTTCTCAGCCTACGTCGCTGGCTTCAGCCAGGTCAAAGCCCTGGATAACGACACCCTCGAGATCACCCTCGAGAAGCCCGTCGGCAACATGGAATACCGTGTTTCCTTCATATACGCCCTCTACCCCGCCCACTTCAGCCCACTCACCAATACCGCCGATCTCCTGGCTTACGAAAACACCGCAATGATCGGGACCGGCCCATTCAAGCTGAAATTGTTCGATCCCACAACCGGCCTGATCACCCTGGAAACGAATCGTGATTTCTACGGCCAGCAGCCCAAGATTGACGAGGTGATCTTTCAAACCTTTGATGATGTTGACGCCATGATGCGCATGCTGCAAGATGGCAGCCTGGATGCGCTGTTAGATATGCCGCAAAACCTGTACAGCCTCGTTCAGACTTTTGATGACATTCAGACTGTCCGCCAGCCCGGGCGTTATTTCACCGACCTCATCATTAATTCAACCCCCTCTGACCATGTCCCTGCCCCCAACTACAACCTTGCCCTGGCCGACCCCCTGGTACGCCTTGCCATTGCTCAGTCCATCGACAAACAAGCCCTGGTCGATATCGTGCTCGAAGGCTTAGGCACGCCCGGCCTCACCATCATCCCCGCCACCCTGGGCGGCGGCTTCTGGCAGAACACCAATATCCAAGATGTGGTCTACGACCCCCAGGCCGCTATGCAAACCCTCGAAGAAGCTGGCTACACCCCTGATCCGGATGGGGTGCGCAGCAAAGACGGACTGCGCCTTGAGTTCCGCCTGCAGTACCCAGATAGCGATCCAAACTATGCCCGCGTGACTGACCTGATCTCCATCTGGCTGCAAGCCGTAGGCATTAAAACCAATATCGAGATGGTCGATGCAGACACATTGATGGAATCCATGACCCCCGCCGGCGATTTTGACCTGGTCATCTGGGGTTGGGGCCCTGACCCCGATCCCGACTTCATTTTAAGCGTCTTGACCAGTGACCAGTTTGTGGAGGGCGGCTGGTCTGACTCGGGCTACATGAACCCCATTTACGATCAGCTCTACGCCGAACAGCAAACCACCTTCGACCAGAACAAACGCCAACAGATCATCTGGCAAATGCAAGAGATTGCCTACAACGATCGCCCCTACATCGTGCTCTGGTATGAAGACTCCCTGCAAGCCTACCGCAATGACACCTTCCAAAATTTCATCCAATCGCCTCTAGGCATTGAAAACGTCTTCTCGTTGATCCAGGTAGAACCAATCAAGTAAGGAGAGAACCCCCTATGCCAAAATCTTACATCGAAAGCATGTTAAGCGAGCGCGAGAAGGTCCTGCGCATCACACGCCAGCACTGGTTCCTCTTAGCCAGCGCCATCTTCCTGGAATGTATCCTCATCCTGATCATCTTTGCCGCCACCATTGCCGCCGCCATCGCCTTCCCACTCTTCACCATCCTCATCGTCGCCGTCGGCTTCTTACTGCTCCTGTTCCCCCTGGGCACCATGACCCGCGACATCCTGGTTTGGGCCAACCGCCAATACCTCGTCACAAACCGCCGTGTGATGCAAATTGCCGGTGTCTTTAACAAGAACGTCACCGACTCCTCGCTCGAAAAAGTCAATGATGTCAAAATGTCTCAGAGCGCTCTTGGGCGCATGTTCAACTTCGGCGACATTGAGATCCTCACCGCCAGCGAGCTGGGCATCAACACTTTCCGCCAGATCGAAGACCCCATCAGCTTCAAAACAGCCATGCTCAATGCCAAAGAAGAATTGGAACGCGGCGAAGAATCCTACCGCCCCGCAGCCGGTGCCCCAATCGATGCCGCCGCCCTGCTCACCCAGCTTGCCCAACTGCGCCAACAAGGGATCATTACCGAAGAAGAATTCCAGCGCAAAAAGGCCGAGCTGCTCAGCAAGCTCTAGTTGCAAAGGCCCTTGGAACCCACTGTGCCCTTGCAAGACGCTCATCGTTGGAATACCCGCTACCAGGAAGGCAGCCGGGCATCATTTGAACAACCGCGCCCCTTCCTGGTAGAAAATTCCGCCTGCCTGCCATCTCAGGGCTTGGCCCTCGATGCCGCCATGGGCATCGGCGCCAACGCCGCCTTTTTGCTGGCCCACGGCCTGCGCGTCATCGGCGTTGATATTTCAATCGTCGCCCTGCGCCGCGCCAAACAGCAGTTACCCGCCTTGATGCCCGTCCTCGCCGACCTTGCCCGCTTCCATCTCCCCCCCAACTGCTTTGACCTGGTGATCAATTTTTACTATCTCCAGCGCGATCTATGGCCTGTCTACTTTCGCTCCCTGCGGCCTGGCGGTATCCTGATCATCGAAACCCTCACCGAGGCCATGCACGCCATTCACCCTGAGATCTCCCCCGCCTTCCTGCTCCAACCCGGCGAGCTGCGCCAGTCTTTCCAACACATGCACATCCTCACCTACCGCGAAGGCTGGCTCGAGCAAAAAGGCCGCCACCCCCGGGCCGTTGCCAGCCTCATTGCCCAGAAACTCCCCTGATCAACGCATCATTGTACACCGCCACCAGCCGTGCCGCAATCTTCTCCCACGCATAAGCGCCCGCCGTCGCCAGGGCTTGCGCGCTCATCCGCTGGCGCAGGTCAGGGTTGCTCACCAATTGCACCAGCCGCTCAGCCAGTGCCGCCGGATCATCCACCGGTACCGTAAACCCATTCACCCCATCCTGAACCAGGTAAGCCAGCCCCCCCACTTGCGAAGCCACCACCGGCGTCCCGCAAGCCAACGCCTCCAACGCCACCATCCCAAAAGATTCATACTGCGAAGGCACCACCACCGCCTCTGCCGCCGAGTAGTAATATGGCAGGGTATCCTGGCCCCGTTTGCCCAAAAATGCCACCATATCTTCCAACCCATACTGTTGGCGCAGGGCCTGGATGCGCGCCATCTCAACGCTCATCGTCTCCGGGCTGGCATCTGGCTCGCCTCCGATCACCGCCAGGCACAAAGGATATTTCTCCAGCACACCTTGCTGGCGCATCAAAGCAATCGCCTCGATCAGAACATCCAGCCCTTTCAGCGGCTCAATCCGCCCCACAAACAACAACATCCGCCCGCAAGGCGGCACCCCAATGAACTCGCGCGCCTCGTCCACCGCAATCGGGTAGAACCGGCACAGGTTGACCCCCGGCGGGATGACCACAATCCGCCGCACATCCGCCTGGTATAACCACTGCAGTTGTGCCACCTCCGCTGGCGTGGCTGCCACCACCCGCTCAACCTCCTTCAACACCTTGTGTTCCCCCACCAGCCGGTAATCCCCTTCCACCTCTCCCGTCGACTGCGCCACCCGGTTCTTCATCAACACCAACGTATGGAACATGTGTACCACCGGTGTCTTCCATTCTTCCCGCAGGTCCAACGCCGCCAACCCCGACATCCAATAGTGGCTGTGGATCAGGTCGTATTGAATGCCCTTTTGCCGGGTAAACTCACTCACCCCGCGCACAAAATCCGGCAGGTAAGCCGCCAGCTCTTGCTTTGGCAGCGGCACCTCTGGCCCAGCCGGCACATGCACCACCCGGTTCCCATAGCCCAGGTCATGCAGCACGTGCGGCACATGCTCATCCTGCGAACGGGTAAATACGTCCACGTGCAAACCCATCTCGCCCAGGCAGCGCGTGATCTCTCGCACATACACGTTCATCCCACCCGTATCTTTACCGCCCAGCGTTGCCAAAGGGCAAGTGTGGTACGACAACATGGCTATCCGCATAAAATATTACCTCCCAGATTCATCCTTGTCACTTCTCAACTTCCCCTGGTATAATCCCGTCGCTCCTTATCAAACCGCCACCGTAGCTCAGCTGGCAGAGCAGACGTTTCGTAAACGCCAGGTCAAGGGTTCAATTCCCTTCGGTGGCTCTCTTTTTTCCCCAACCATCGTGGAGTGGCCTCGTCCGCCGCTCCACCTTTGTTTTAACCCGCTTTCTTTTACCACTTTCTTCACCCTTCCAGTATAATTCATCTTATGGAGAAACACACCCCTTCTCTCATTATTGGCATTGCTGGCGGCACCGGCTCTGGCAAAACCACCGTCTCCAATGTCATCCTCGAACGCGTTGGCGCACAGCGCATCGCCCTCCTCTCTCACGATGCCTACTACAAAGACCATAACGAGCTTCCCCCTGCCCAGCGCGCCCAGGTCAACTACGACCATCCCAATTCCCTCGATACAGAGCTCCTTGTCGAACACCTCCAGCAGCTAAAACAAGGCATCCCCATCCCCCTCCCCGTCTACGATTTCAAAACCCATTCCCGCACCAACCACACCATCGAAATCCAGCCCCAGCCGGTCATCCTGGTCGAAGGCATCCTCATCTTCGCCGAGCCTGCCTTGCGCCCCCTCTTCGATATCAAAATCTTCGTTGACACCGATGCCGATATCCGCTTCATCCGCCGCCTCGAACGTGATATCTCTGAACGCGGCCGCACCAGCGCCTCCGTCATCCAACAATACCTCACCACCGTCCGGCCCATGCACCTTGAATTCGTCGAACCCTCCAAGCGCTATGCCGATGTCATCATCCCCGAAGGCGGCCTGAACGTCGTCGCCATGGATATGGTCGTTGCCCGCATTGAAGCCATGCTGCGCAGCGACAACTAACTTCACCCTCCCCGAAAGGAATTACCTATGTCCCAACAATGGTCCACCCCCCCTGCAATGAGCATTGACCCCAAGAAAACCTACTCCGCCATCTTCCACACCGAGGTAGGCGACATCACCGTCCTCCTGCATGCCGATAAAACCCCCAAGACCGTCAACAACTTTGTTTTCCTCGCCCGCCAGGGCTTTTACAATGGCACCACCTTCCACCGCGTCATCCCCGATTTCATGGCCCAGGGCGGTGACCCCACCGGCACCGGCACCGGCGGCCCAGGCTACCGCTTTGCCGACGAATTTCACCCCAGCTTGCGCCACGACAAGCCCGGCATCCTCTCAATGGCCAATGCCGGCCCCGGCACCAATGGCTCCCAGTTCTTCCTCACCCACGTCCCAACCCCCTGGCTCGATAATCGCCACAGCGTTTTTGGGTACGTCACCAAAGGCATCGAGGTCCTCATGGCCATCCCCGAGCGCGACCCCGGCAGGGCCCGCCAGCCCGGCACTCGCCTCACCTCCGTAGAGATCCTGGAAGCATAATGCCTTCCTACTGGATGGGCCTTTGCCTGCCATAAGCCCGCAGACCCGCACCACCCTGCTGCGCATCATCGCCCTGGTAGCCGTGGTTGCCATCAGCGTATACATCTTCAGTATCCGCGATCGCGCCGAAGAGCTTGCCGTATACGGCTACCCGGGCATTTTTCTCCTCGCTTTTCTATCCTACGCCACCGTCTTCCTGCCCGCCCCTGGCGTAGCGGTCATCTTCACCATGGGCGCCGTTTTTAACCCCCTCATCGTCGCCCTCGTCGCCGGCGCAGGCGCCGCCCTCGGTGAAGTCGTTGGCTACATGGCCGGATTCAGCACCCAGGTCGTCACCGAGCGCGCCGCCGCCTACCAACGCCTGGTAGACTGGATGAAACGCCATGGCCCCATCACCATTTTTCTGCTCTCCGCCGTCCCCAACCCCTTCTTCGACCTGGCTGGCGTGGCAGCCGGCGCCCTGCGCACACCGGTGCCCCATTTCCTCTTCTGGTGCTGGCTCGGCGAAACCGTAAAAATGCTCTTCTTTGCCTATGGGGGCTCAGCCCTCTTGAATTAAAACCGCTCCATCAACATGACCCTCCACCATCCAGACAGCCAGGCTCCTGCTGGGCAGCCCCAAACCACTTCACTGGTCGCCAAACTCAAAAAGGCGATTGCCCTGCAAGAGACTCTCCGCCCCAGCCTGGGAGATGAAATCGTCAACACCACCATCCAGGCCTTGCATGCCGAATTGGCCCTGCTAGAAGAGCCCCCCCTTCAACCCAAACAACTCACCGTCTTATTCGCCAGTCTCCAGGGCTTTGCCGCCCTGTCCCAAGATGCCGATGCCGAAGAGCTGCATCACCTCATCAGCACCATCTGGGAACGCCTCGATCGCATCATCCTCGCTCACCACGGGCAGATCGACAAACACATCGCCGATTCGGTCATCGCCTTGTGGGGGGCAGAAGCCAGCCACACAGACGACCCCCTGCGCGCCCTGGGTGCTTCTCTGGCAATGCGCCAAGAGCTTTCTAACCTGGGCGCCAGCTTGCACATCCGCATTGGCCTGCACACTGGCCCCGCCCAGGCGCGCACCGTCTTGGGCCACACTGTCAACATCGCCAACTGCATCCAAAACGCCGCCCAGCCCAATCAGATCCTCATCTCGCACACCACCTACCGGCACGTGCACGGCATCTTTGACTGCCAAGAGATCGCCCCCATCCAGGTGCAGGGCAGTGCCCAGCCCCAGCGCACCTACCAGGTCAAGAGCTTGCTGCCGCGTGCCTTTCACCTCCTCCGGCGCTCGGTAGAAGGCATCGAGACGCGCATGATTGGCCGCCAGCAGTACCTCTCACGCCTGCAATCTGCCTTCCAACACACCTCTGACCAACGCCAGGCCCAGCTCATCACCATCGTAGCCGCTCCCGGGCTGGGCAAATCGCGCCTGCTGTCCGAATTCTTACCGTGGCTGGCTGATTTTTCGCAGCCCAACCGCCTCAGAGTTTTCAAAGCCTGTGCCAGTGAAGAAATGCAGAACGCCCCCTACGCCCTCTTGCGCCAGCTCATCGCTTCAGCCTTCAACAGTTCAAGTTCCAATTCCCTGCTTGCTGCCGCGCCCGACACATCTACCCAACAGGAACTGCAAGCCGGCCTGGCCGAATTCATAGAACAAAGACCTCAAAACAACCCGGGCTCCGACGTCTGCATCGCAACGCGTGCCCGCTTCATCAGCCACGTATTAGGGTTCGACCTTGCCGCTGACCTTTCTGACACAGACCCCCTCTCGCAAAGCGACCCCCGCCAGGCCTACAACCGGGCCATGCAATACCTGGTAGAATACTTCCAGGCCGCCGCCCAGCAGCAGCCACTGGTCCTCATCCTCGATGATATCCATTGGGCCGACGACAGCAGCCTCGAAACCCTGCTCAACCTTGCTCGCCTCCTGGCCAACCAGCCCTTCCTGATCATTTGCACTGCCCATCCATCCCTCTACGATCGCCGCCCCCTCTGGGATGAAGCCCTCCCCTTCAGCCAGCGCATAGAGCTTCCCCCCATCAGCCCTCCAGACAGCCTGGCCCTGGCCGACGAAATCCTGCAAAAATTGTTCCCCCCTTCGCCCGCCCTGCGAGAAATGCTGGTCAAGAACGCCGGCGGCAGCCCCCTCTTCATCGAAGAGCTGGTCAAAATGTTGCTTGATGCACACATCATCCAGGTTTCCTCGCCAGGCGCCGCCCCCCCTGGCGAAAGCCCCTGGAGCCTTGATTCCAGCCGCCTCACCAGCCTCCAACTGCCAACCACACTCGCCGGCATCTTGCAGGCCCGCCTCAACAGCCTATCTGCTGAAGAACGTCTCATTCTTCAGCAGGCCTCCGTCATCGGTCATATCTTTTGGGATGGCGCCCTGGCGCATCTTTCAGAGCAGGCCGCCAGCGCTGCTGCACCCGCCAGCGCTGCTCCATCCGCCCAACCCATCCAAGAGACGCTTGCCAGCCTCTGCCGTCGCGAGCTGATCTTCCCCCACCCGGCCTCGTTCTTCGATAACGCTCAGAAATATATCTTCAAGCACGCCCTGGTGCGCGCTGCCGTTCAACAGACCATTCCAAAGCGCCTGCGTCGCAGCTATCATGCCCTGGTTGCCGATTGGCTCATCCAGCACCACACCCGCCGCAATAGCGCCATCACCGGCCTGATCACCGAACACCTCTGCCAGGCCGAACGCCCCAAGCTGGCCCGCATCTACCTGCGCAAAGCCGGCGAGCAGGCCGCCGCCCAATATGCCAACCTGGAAGCCGCCGGCTACCTCACCCGCGCCCTCCACCTCACCCCCCAGGCCAATACCACCACCCGCCTCGAGCTGCTCCTGCTGCGTGAAGGCATCTATGCCCGGCAGGCCGATCGCCTTGCCCAAGAGAAAGACCTCGTCGAAATGCAGGCCCTGGCCGATACCTTGCAAGATGACTGCCACACTGCCGAAGTTCTCCTCCGCCGCGCCCGCCACGCCCAACAGACCAGCAACTACGCCACCGCCATCACCTGGGCCAGGCAGGCCGCCCACATGGCTCAAACCTGCGCCTCATCCCAGATCCGCGCCGCCGCCCACCTTGAGCAAGGCCGCGCCCTTTACCGCAAAGCCGACTATGCAGAAGCCACCACCCAGCTTGAACAGGCCCTCTTGCTTGCCGCCGACCAGCCCGCCGTCGCCGCCGAGATCTTGCAAGCCCTGGTCATCGTCAACCTGCACCAGGGCAAACAGGTGGCCTCTCAACGCTACCTGGAACATGCCCTTCAGCTCGTTCGCCAATTGGGTGACCGCCAGAGCGAAGGCAGTGTCCTGTCCAGCGTCGGGGCCACTCTCAACGACCGCGGCAATTACGCCCAGGCCCAACATTATCTTAACCAGGCCCTGGCCGTCTTCCGCCAGATCGGCGACCGCCACGGTCAGGCCGTCGCCCTCCAGCAGTTGGGCCTTGCTACAGACAAACAGCATCATTACGACCGCGCCCGCCAGTTCTATCTGGATGCCCTGTCTATTTACCACGCCTCAGAAGATCGCATGGGGGTCGCCTGGATGAGCGACGCCATCGGTTCTCTCCTCCAATACCAGGGCCAGCCCATGCAAGCCAGCCCCTACTTTGAGAAAGCCATCGATATTTACCGCACCATCGGCGTACCCTGGGGTGAGGCCATCTCTTTGCACAACCTCGGCTTTGCCTGGATGACCGTTGGTCAGTTCGACACCGCCCGCCAGTACTTCAATCAGGCCCTGGCTGTCTGCCAGGCCGCTGGCGACCGCTGGGGCACCATCTGGCGCCTCTCGTACCTGGGGCTCATGGCCCACCAACAGGATGATCACCATACCGCTCTCAACCTCACCTCCGAGGCCCTCCTCATCGCCCGCGAGTTTGGCGCCCGTCACGAGCAGGGCATGGTCCTCACCCACCACGCCCACGCCCTCGCTGCCCTCAAGCAAGATGAGCAAGCCCAGGCCGCCTACGAACAAGCCCTGGTCCTGCGCCGCCAACTGGGCGAGAGCAACCTCGCCTGGGAGACCATGGCCGGCCTCGCCCGTCTCTCCCTCGCTCACGGCGATATCGACCAGGCCCTGGCCGATATCGAGCACATCCTCGCTTCCCTGGCTGAGCCCGACGCCCTAGATGGCACCGACGAGCCCGCCCGCATCTACCTCACCTGCTTCCAGGTCCTGCAAGCCGCCGCCGATCCACGTGCCGCCCAGTTCAAGGCCACCGCCCAGGCCTGGTTGGCCGCCCGTATTGAGTCCATCAGCGACCCCGCCATCCAACAATCCTTCATCCAAAACATCCCTGCCCACCGCACCCTGCAAGAATTGTAGTCTCCCCCATCCTGTTCATCCCTGTTAATCAACATTTTCATAGGAGCCCCCATGACCTACGACCCTCAAGCAGTGCTCTCCACCGCCGCGGTGCTCTCCACCGCCGCGGTGCTCTCCACCGCCATTGACACCTACATCGAACAGCACATGGATCAAAGCATCGCCGAGCTGTCTCGCCTCTGCGCCCAACCCAGCGTGGCCGCCCAAAACTGGGGCATGGCCGAATGCGCCGACCTGGTGGTCGGCATGCTCAAGCAGCGCGGCTTCACCGTCGAGATCATCCCCACCCAGGGCGCGCCGGTCGTTTTTGCTGAGCGCAAAGGCCGCAGCAGCAAAACCTTGCTCTTCTACAACCATTACGACGTCCAGCCCCCCGAGCCCCTGGAATTGTGGGAAACCCCGCCCTTCGAACCCACCCTGCGCCAGGGCAAGCTCTACGCCCGCGGCGTCAGCGACGACAAATCCCACCTCACCAGCCGCCTGCTTGCCATTGACGCCCTGCTCGCCATCGATGGCGAACTCCCCTGCGGCGTCAAATTCGCCATCGAAGGTGAAGAAGAAGTCAGCAGCCTGCATCTCAAAGACTTCGTCAAAGACAACGTCGAACGCCTCCAGGCCGACGCCTGCATCTGGGAATTTGGCGGCGTGAACCATGAAGATACCCCCATCCAGCACACCGGCCTGCGCGGCATTTGCTACGTCGAGCTCTCCGTTGAAACCGCCTCCCAAGACGTCCACTCCGGCCTGGGCGGCTCCATCTTCCCCAACGCCGCCTGGCGCCTGGTCTGGGCCCTCAGCACCCTCAAAGGCCCCGATGAACGCATCCGCCTGCCCGGCCATTACGATAACGTCCGCCCGCCCAGCGCCCGCGACCTCGAGCTCATGTCGACCCTGGCTGACGCCTCTGACGAATACAAATCCCGTTACGGCATCCAAGAATTCTTGCACGGCCTCACCGGCGGCCTCGAACTGCGCATTGCAAAAGCCTTCCAGCCCACCTGCACCATCTGCGGCCTCACCGCCGGATACCAGGGCCCCGGCTCCAAGACCGTCCTGCCCGCCCGCGCCTCCGCCAAAGTTGACTTCCGCCTCGTCCCCGACCAAACCCCCCAGCAGGTGCTCACAGCCCTGCGCCAGCATCTCGATGCCGAAGGCTTCCCCGATGTGCACATCAACTTCCTCGGCGGCGAAGCCCCCGCCCGCACCGATCCAGACCATCCCTTCATTAAATTAGTAGTAGATGCTGCCCTCCCCGTCTACGGCAAACCCATGCAGATTGTGCCCATGAACAGCGGCTCCGGCCCCAACCACATCTTCGCCCACTACCTCCAGGTTCCCATTGCCACCGCTGGCCTTGGCTACCCCGGCGCCCAGATCCATGCCCCCAACGAAAACATCCGCTTGGATCTGTATCAGAAAGCTGCCCAGCATATCGCCCATGTCCTTAAGGCATTTGCGTGATATGATTAAGCAGGTGGCATTGATTGCTGCCACCCCCATTCCTTTATCCTTACCTTTCAGGAGGCTTCTATGCTTGTAGGCGAACACATGAAATATCCGGTCATCACCGTCGCCCCCAATGTGCCCATTATCGAGGCTCTGAACACCATGAAGAGCAAACACATCCAGCGTATGCCGGTTGTGGATAAGGCTGGCAAATTGGTCGGCATCGTTTCCTCTGAGGACCTGTTGAACGCATCCCCATCCAAAGCCACCTCGCTGAGTGTATGGGAACTCAACTACCTGATCAGCAAGATCACCGTCAAAGACGTCATGACCAAAGAAGTGTTCACGGTCACCGATAACACCCCCATCGAAGAAGCCGCCCGTATCATGGTCGACAACAAAGTTGGCGGCCTGCCCGTCATGCACGAGCAAAAGCTGGTCGGCATCATCACCGAAACCGACCTCTTCAAGATCTTCCTCAAACTCTTGGGAGAGGACGAACCCGGCCTGCGCGTCACCGTAGTCGTCCCCAACCGGCCCGGCGAGCTGGCCCGGCTCACCCACGCCATCACCAGCATCGGCGGCGATTTCCTCGCCTTCGGCGCCTTCCCTGGCGAGGTCGATACCGAGCGCAGCGAAGTCGTCTTCAAGGTCACCGGCCTGGATGAGCAAAAGATCCGTTCCGCCCTCGCCCCCGTGGTTGAAAAGATCACCGATATCCGGGGAAAATAGATTCACACCTTGCACAAGATGCTGCGCCCAAAAGTCTTGGTGCGCAGCATCTTTTCCATTAACCGCCTACCCCCACCCACAGCACAAACCTTTCGAGTATAATTCCCCGCCTGCTTGTGGAGGAGCTTTTACCTGTGCAATCCAATCTCGGTGAATGGGCCGCCCTGGCGGTCTCCCTGTTCTTTTCCGGCTCGTCAACCTTCTTCAGCATCGCCGCTCAGCGCTATGGCGCCATGATGGCGAACCGGCTGCGCCTGCCCTTTGCCCTCTTGCTGGTCATGGCCCTCCACTGGATCCTGTACGGCAGCCCCCTGCCGCTCAACGCCACCGGCACCCAGTGGTTTTGGATGGGCCTTTCGGGGCTGGTCGGCTTCGTGCTCGGCGACATCTGCCTCCTCAATGGCTACGTCTCTGTTGGGCCGCGCCTCACCATGCTCATGATGAGCCTCGCCCCCGTCATCGCCACCATCACCGGCTGGATCTTCCTCGGCGATTCTCTCGCCGCTTGGGATCTGCTTGGGGTAGCCATCACCGTCAGCGGCATCATGTGGGTCGTCTTAGAGCGCAGCCGCAAAGCCCAGGGCGTGCGCGACCCGCAGGTTGTCAAAGGCATCTTATTTGGCCTGGGCGCCGCCGCCGGGCAGGCCCTCGGCCTGGTGCTCTCCAAGCAGGGCCTCAGCGGCGGCCTGCCCCCCATCTCTGGCAACATCATGCGCCTGGTTGCCGCAACCATCGCCATCTGGGCCCTCACCCTCATACAAGGCGAGTCCCGCCTCACAATCCGCCGCTTCATCCAGCTCCCCCAGGCCCTGGTCTACCTCCTGATCGGCATCCTCTGTGGACCGGTCGTGGGCGTCTCGCTTTCCTTGTTCGCCGTCCAAAACGCCAACGTCGGCATTGCCAGCACCCTCATGGCCCTCCCCCCCGTCATCCTGCTCCCCGTAGGCCACTTCTTCTTCAAAGAACACATCAGTTGGCAAGCCATCGCCGGCACCCTCCTCGCCATTGCCGGCGTCGCCCTGATCTTCTTAGTGTAGAGATTGATTCCCGAAATGAAAAGGCGGCGCGTACGCGCCGCCTTTTCATTCCTGGAAACCTCTCTTACCGCGTTCCCGTCAAGATATCGATCGTCAACTGGTCCAGCCGCTCATATTTCCGCCCGGGCTGCGCAATCGCCACCCGGTCAAAAGCATGTTCCTTCAGCGCCGCCGCCTTCTCTGGCGTGTACTTGCCCAAGAAAGGCGTCATTGCCCCATCGTCTGCATTGATCTCAGCCAGCAGCGCCTGCACTTCAGCATCCGCATTGAACTGCGCCGCCTTCTCCTTCAAGATCAGGTAGGTGCGCATACAACCGCGCGCAAAGTCTTTCACACCCTCATAATCTTCCGTTCGATAGGCGTGCGCATCGAAGTGCCGCGAACCATCATACTTCACATCTTCCAAGAACTTCACCAGGTAGAAAGCCGCCTTCACATCGCGCGAGCCAAACCGCAGATCCTGGTCATAGCGTCCCGGGTACTGGTCATTCAAATCAATGTGGAAGAGCTTACCCGCTTCCCACGCCTGCGCCACACCATGCATGAAGTTGATCCCTGCCATGTGTTCGTGCGCCACCTCAGGGTTCACCCCCACCATCTCGGGATGGTCCAGCGTCTCGATGAACGCCAGCATATGCCCCGTGGTCGGGTTATAGATATCGCCCCGCGGCTCATTCGGCTTCGCTTCCAGGGCAAACTTCAGATCATATTTCTGATCCAGCGCATACTCACAGAAGAAATTCATCGCCTCGCGGTTGCGTCTGATCGCCTCCACCGCACTCTTGCTCGAATCGGTCTCTGTCCCTTCACGCCCGCCCCAAAAAACATACACCTTGGCCCCAAATTCCACCCCCAGGTCAATCGATCGCAGCGTCTTCTGCCGTGCATACGCCCGCACTTTCGGATCGTTGCTGGTAAATGCCCCATCCTTGAAGACCGGGTCAGAAAACAGGTTGGTGGTAGCCATGGGCACCACCAGGCCCGTGCTCGCCAAAGCCTGGCGGAATGCTTTCTTAATGCTCTCGGCTTCAGCCGGGGTCGCATCGATCGGGATCAGGTCGTTATCGTGGAAGTTGACCCCATAAGCCCCCACCTCGCTCAGCAGGTAAACCAGCTCAGCCGGAGTTTTGGACTCGCGCACTTCTGAACCAAACGGATCTCGGCCGCGTGAACCAACCGTCCACAGGCCAAACGTAAATTTATGTTCGGGTTTGGGAGTATACATATTCACAACCTTTCTCCTATCTCAACAAATGGCTTAATTGTTCTTTTTGAAATACACATCAATGATCACTGCCAACACCAGCACCAGCCCGCGCAGCACGTACTGCAAAGCCGGAGACACGTTCATCATCTGCAAACCGGTGTTCAGGCTTGCCATGATCAACGCCCCCACCACCGCGCCAAAGATCGTGCCAGAGCCGCCCAGGGTCGAGGTGCCCCCCAGCACGCAGCTCGCGATGGCGTCCAATTCATAACCGCCGCCCGCCGAAATGGTGCCGTAACCCACGTAAGAGGCCAGCACAACCCCGCCCAGGCCGCACAACAGCCCCATCAGCACAAAGACCAGGAAGGTCTGCTTCTTGATGTTGATCCCCGACAGGCGCGCCGCCTCACGATTGCCGCCCAGGGCATAGGCATAGCGCCCAAAGCGCGTGTTGGTCGAGATATAAGAAACCACGATCACCGTCATCGCCAGGATCAGCACCGGCACCTGAATGCCTCTAAATGAATTGACCACATATACATACAGCAAAACCAGGAAGGCAAAGAAAGCCACTTTCAGGATATCCTGGTAAATCGGCTTCAGGGTGAACCCGTACTTCACTTTCGTCCGGCGATCCCGGAACATCAGCACAAATAACAACGCCACCACCACTGCCGCAATGATCCACCCCGTGTTCGTTGGCAGGTAAGCCTGCCCAATGGCACTGAAACCGGGTTGGTTGGCCGCAATGGTTTTTCCCTGCGACACCAGCAGAATACCGCCGTTCAAGATGAATTGCCCGCCCAGGGTGGTGATAAATGAAGGCACCCGCAAATAGGCAATAATGTACGCCTGGAAGGTACCGAATGCCAGCCCCACCAACAGCCCCACCACCACCGATAGCGCCGCCGCCAGGATCGGCTGGTCTGGGATCATCTTCACCCAAATATCGCGCTGGAACACCGCCACCACCACCGAAACAAAGCCTGCCAGCTTGCCCACAGACAAGTCGATGCCGCCAATCACCATCACCAGCACCATCCCCGCCGCCAGGAAAGAAGTCACTGCCATTTGCCGGAATAGGTTCGAGATGTTTTGTGATGACAGGTAATTGCCCTCGGTCACGATGGCAAAAATGCCCCAAATCACGATCAACAAGATGATGATAATGTACGTCTGGATATTCTCACGAAATCGTTTGCCCAACGAAGAAATGTTCATAGGTTCACCTCTTGAATAGGAAGGGATTATTACTCACAGGCCATGCCTGTTGCCAACATCATGATGCGTTCTTGGGTTGATTCGGTGATATCCAACGTCCCAGTAGAGTGCCCCTGGCACATCACCATCACCCGGTCACTCATGCCCAGCACCTCTTGCAAATCGCTTGAAATCATGATGATCGAAATACCTTGCTCGGTCAGCTCATTCATCAACTTGTAGATCTCATATTTCGCCCCCACGTCAATCCCTCGGGTCGGATCATCCATGATCAACACCTGAGGCCCCGACATCAACCATTTCGAAATTACCACCTTCTGCTGGTTACCGCCCGAAAGTGATTCAACCGGCACAAACATATTCGGTGCCTTCACTGCCAATTCCTTGGCAATCTTCAAGCTTTCCACCAACTCTGCGTGCTGGTCAACCCGCAAAAAAGATGCAAAACGATCCAGGTTCGGCAGAGAAATATTCTTTAATATCGATTGGATCAGAACCAACCCGTGACGCTTGCGGTCCTCAGGCACCAGGCTGATCCCCGCCTCCATAGCATCGTGGCTGCTGTGGATGTTGATCTCGCGGCCGTTCAGCTTCACCGTGCCGCCTGTGATTTTGGCGTATTCACCAAAAATGGTCATCACCAGCTCAGTCCGTCCTGAGCCCATCAACCCGGCAATCCCCAAAATTTCACCCTTGCGCAGGTCAAACGTCACACCCTTGAGCACATCCCGCCCCTTATCGGGGTCTCTCGCCCACAGGTCATTGACCTCAAAAATAACCTCGCCCGGCTTGCGATTGCCTTGTGGGAAGCGCTCTTTCATCTCGCGCCCCACCATATACCGGATCAATTTCTCAGAGGTCAGGTCTTTCGTATCTTGCGTGGTCACCACTTTACCATCTCGCAGCACCGTCACCCGGTCTGTGATGCGGAACAATTCTTCCAACTTATGGGTGATGTAGATACAGGTCACACCATGCTGCTTCAGTGTCCCCAAAATCTCCATCAATCGCGTCACCTCAGCCTCAGAAAGCGCGCTCGTGGGCTCATCCAAGATCAGCACCCGCGCCTTTTCTGAAAGCGCCTTGGCGATCTCCGTCATCTGCATCTTGCCCACACCCAGGTTCTTGACCATATCCTGAGGCTGGATATCCAGCTTGTATTCGTCCAAGATGATTTGTGTTTCCGAATAAATGCGATCCCAGGTGATCGCGCCCATTTCGGTTGGCTCCCTGCCCAAGAAAATATTCTCCCCCACCGTCATCCCAGGCACCAGGGTCAACTCCTGGTAAACAATCGCAATCCCTTCCTCAGACGCCTGCTTGATCGAGCTTGCTTTCAGGATCAGCTCGCGGCCGTCGTAAATCACCTTTCCTTCATAATCCCCGTAGGGATACACTCCCGAAAGGATCTTCATCAGTGTGGATTTCCCGGCCCCATTCTCCCCACACAAACCGTGGATCTCTCCACGCCTCACCTGAAAACTGACGTCGTCCAATGCCACAACGCCCGGGAAGGTTTTCGTCACGTGCTGAAAATCAAGAATGTTATTTTCGTCCATCGGCTGTATCCTGTTTTTATTGGTGAATGTTCTTACTGAAACAGGTCTTACAAGAAGGGTCTTCCGCCCCCGCAAGCGCGCCCCCTAAGGGGCATCGGGTGCGGAAGACCCATCAACTTATGTCTTTATTCGCCGCTTACGGCCTGGGCGGAAGCTGATCCTCGGGAATGTCGCGATAGACATCGTCGTAAGTCTGGAACCCGCTCACCACGATTTCTTCGTACACATTGTCCTTGGTCACCTGAACCACCGGCAGGAACACGGCCTGGATGTCGCCCGGCAGATCCTGGCCCGTCAATACCGCCAGCGAGAAAGCCTGCACACCCTCGATCGGTTTCCCGTTCAGCAGGGCATCCATCATCTCAACTGCCGCAGGAGCCAGCAGGCGGATGTCTTTGTAA
>CAZWFQ010000052.1:14049-26357 GCA_964633225.1 uncultured Anaerolineaceae bacterium | reverse complement strand
CCTCCGAACCTCACGGATGTGAACCGTGCGCTCTAACCAACTGAGCTACGCGCCCGTAATCTTGAGGCCCACATTATACCCGGAGCAAGGCCAGGATGCAAGGCTGTTTTTTGCTGCATGCGGGTATAATCCTGGTGTTATGAAACGCCTTCTAATCCCCCTCTTGTGCCTGGCCCTGGCGCTGCTGGCCTGCGCCCTGCCCGGCGGCGCGGCGCTGCCCGCCGATACCCCCTTGCCGCCCACCGCCACCTCCCCGCCGCCTACGGCCACCCCCACCCCCCTGCCCACCCCCACGCCCACTCCCCTGCCGGCGGCGCGCGTGGCGGCTGGCGACCAGGCCCTCTTCTACGGCGATTGGGAGGCGGCCCTGGCCGCTTACGACGCCGCCCTGGCCTCCAGCGGCGAGGTGGATATCCAGGCCGCCGCCCTGCTGGGCCGGGGGCGCCTGATGTACCTCACCGGCGACCACGCCGTGGGCCTGCAAGCCCTGCGCGCCGTGATCGCCGCTTACCCCAGCACCATTTACGCTGCCGAAGCGCACTTCTTCATGGGTGAGATCTATATGGACCTCGAGCGTTACACCGAAGCCGCCGAGGCCTATATCAATTACCGCAGCCAGCGCCCGGGTTTGTTGGACGCCTTCATCTCTGAGCGCAGCGGCGATGCCTTCTTTGCCGCCGGCAATTACACTGCCGCCTTGGCTGAATACAACCTGGCGGTCCAGGCCAGCCGCCTGCCCACCGATTTCTCGCTCGAGATCAAGCTGGCCCAATCGTATGCCATGACCGGCGATCTCGCTACCGCCCTGGTGGCCTACGAAGATATCTATGCCCGCACCAACAACGATTACACCAAGGCCCAGGTGGATTACCTTAAGGGCTACATCCTGGTGCTCTTGGGCCGCCAGGATGAGGGCTATGCCGCTTACCTGGAAGCGGTCAATGCCTTCCCCCTCTCTTATTACGCTTACCTGAGCCTGGTGGAGCTGGTGTCTGCGGGCTATCCGGTGGATGATTTGCAGCGCGGCCTGGTGGATTATTATGCCGGTGAATACGGCCTGGCCCTGGAGGCCTTTGACCGCTACCTGGCGACCACCACCCTCACCGATCACCCTGATGCCGACCCCGCCGCGGCCCTGTATTACGAGGGCATGATCCTGCGTTCTTATGACCCGGCTGGGGCCATTGGTGTGTGGAACCAGGTCATCCAATCGTATTCTTATTTTCCCACCTGGGATGACGCCTGGGAACAGAAGGCCTACACGCTGTGGGCTTACCAGGGCGACTACGTCCAGGCCCAGCAGACCCTGGTCGATTTTGTGGCCCTCTCTCCGGCTCACCCGCGGGCAGCCGAATTCTTGTACGATGCGGCGCGCATCGCCGAGCGCGACAACCGCCTGGCCGAGGCAGCCAGCTTGTGGCAGCGCATCCCGGGCGAATACCCGGCCTCTGAGTACGTTTACCGCTCGATGTTCCTGGCTGGCCTGTGTCACTACCGCCTGGCAGATTATGCCACCGCTTATAACGTCTTCTGGCAGGCCCAAGGCCTGGCCCTGACCCAGGCCGAGCGTTCGGGGGCTTACTTCTGGCTGGGCAAGACCTATGCTGCCCAGGGCGACGACGCCTCTGCCCGCGCCGCCTGGGAGCAGACTGCTGCCCTGGACCCCACCGGCTATTACTCTGAGCGTGCCCGCGACCTGCTGATCGGCCGCGTCCCGTTTGCGCCGCCGCAGGTCTTTGACCTGGGGATGGACCGCGCCGCCGAAATCCGCGCTGCCGAGAGCTGGATGCGCACCACCTTCAGCCTGCCCGAGGGCAGCGACCTGACCATCCCCGGCCCCCTGGGCAGCGACCCGCGCTACACGCGCGGCCAGGAGCTGTGGCGTTTGGGCCAATACGAGCTGGCCAGAAGTGAATTCGAGTCCCTGCGCCTTGAGGTTGCCGCCGACCCGGTCAACACCTACCGGCTGATGATCATCTTGGGCGACCTGGGCCTGTACCGCCCTTCGATCATGGCGGCGCGCCAGGTGCTCGACCTGGCTGGGCTGGATGATGCCGGCACCCTGCTGGCCCCGCCCTTGTTCAATCACATCCGCTTTGGCCCCTATTACCGCGAGCTGGTGGTCCCCGCGGCCCAAGAATATGGCTTCCATCCCTTGTTTGCGTGGAGCGTGATGCGCCAGGAGAGCCTGTTTGAGGGGTTTGTGGCCTCGGGGGCGGGGGCGCGCGGCCTGATGCAGATCATCCCCGCTACCGGGCAAGAAATCGCCACCCTGCTGGAATGGCCGCCGGATTATACCCATGCGGATCTGTACCGCCCCCTGATCAGTGTGAACCTGGGCCTGGGCTACCTGGATAAGCAGCGCAATGACTTCGATGGCAATATCTATGCTGCCCTGGCGGCTTACAATGGCGGCCCTGGCAACGCTTACGCCTGGCTGTCTTTGGCTGACGGCGACCCTGACCTGTTTGTGGAGGTCATCCGCTATGATGAGACGCGCTCTTACCTGACGGGTATCTACGAGATCTTCAGCATCTACCGCCGGTTGTATGACCGGACACCATAATATCTTTAATGATTTCGGTGTGGGTGTTTGATGGCGCATAGCGCTGCCACACACCCACCATCTCAATATCGATGAGGAAACCATGACAGAAGAGTTTGACCGACTGATTGAAGATGGCTTGCAGTTGGCTTTTGCAGGTTGGGATTTTTCGGCTGTGGGTGAGCGCTGGGTCAGCCAGAAGCCACCCTGGGATTATACGGCCCTGCTGCGCCAGCGCGTGCCGGGCGTTGAGGCGCTGTTGGATATGGACACCGGCGGCGGCGAACTGCTGGCTTCGCTGGCCCCGCTGCCGCCCGATACCTGGGCCACCGAGAGCTACGTGCCCAACATCCCGGTGGCGCGCCAGCGGCTGGGCCCGCTGGGGGTGCACGTGGTGGATGCCATCTCAGACCAGCCCCTGCCCTTTCCGGAGGCCCGTTTTGACCTGGTGGCCAACCGCCACGGGTCTTTCAGTGGGCGCGAGCTTTTCCGCATCCTGCGCCCTGGCGGGCTGTTCTTGACCCAGCAGGTGGGCGGGCAAGATAACTTCCGCCTGAACGAGCTGCTGCAAGACCAGCCAAAATATGAATACAGCCATTGGACGCTGGAGGCCATGACCACAGAGCTCAAGGCAGGCGGCCTTGAGATCCTCACCAGCCAAGAGGCCTTTCACGAAGAACGTTTCTATGACATTGGGGCGGTCGTCTTCTACCTGCGCATCATCCAGTGGCAGATCGCCGATTTCTCGATTGAGAAATACCGTCCAAAGCTGTATGCCCTGCACCAGCAGATCCAGCGCGAGGGCTGCCTGGTAACCCACGGTCACCGTGTGTTGATCGAAGCGCGCCGGCCTTCTCTGGCCTGACCGATGGCGGCAGCTGAGTCAACCCCCGTCACGCAGGCTCTGGATGCGCTGGGCATCCCATACCGCCTGTTCCGCCATGCCGGGCCGCCGCACTCGGTGGAGCAGGCTGCCGAAGAGCGCGGCCAGCGTCCTGGGCAGGTGGTGCGCAGCATTCTCTTCCGCTTAGCGCCGCAGGAGTTTGTGATGGTGCTGGTGGCGGGCCCGCGCCAGCTATCCTGGCCGGCCCTGCGCCGTCACCTGGGCACGGCGCGCATGAGCATGGCCTCTGAGGCCGAGGTGCTGGCGGTGACGGGTTACCCGCTGGGGGCGGTTGCGCCCCTGGGCCTGCCGAGTCCGCTGCGTTTGCTGGCCGACCAGGATGTATTTAATGAAGAAGAACTGTCGCTTGGCTCAGGGATGCGCGGCCTGGCGGTCATCCTGAAGGCGGCTGACCTGCGCCAGGCCCTGGCGGGAATCGAGCTGGGGGCCTTTGGGGTCTAAGGGGCTGAATTCCGTTGACTTTCGGATGGGATGCGGGTATAGTCAAGGGTATGTCCCCTATCCTCGAAGCAATTAACCTTTCTCATGCCTATGGCTCCTTCCAGGCCCTGGCGCCCCTCGATTTCAGCCTGGATGCGGGCCAGGTGGCAGTCATTGAAGGCCCCAATGGCTCGGGCAAATCTACTTTTTTGTTGTGCCTGAGCGGTTTGCTGCGCCCCACTATGGGCCAGGTGAGGGTGGATGGGTTTGACCTCTTCACCCAAGACCAGTCTGCGCGCCAGGCCCTGGCTTTTGTCCCCGATGTGCCGCGTTTTTATATTGAGCTGACCGCCTGGGAGCATTTGCGCTTCCTGGCATTGGCCCATGGCGCCGAGGCAGGCTTTGAGGCGCGGGCTGAAAAGCTGTTAAAGGCCTTTGGCCTGTGGGAGGCGCGTGACCTGTTTCCGCACCTGTTTTCACGCGGCATGAGCCTGAAGCTGGGTATGCTGTTTGCCCTCATCCGCCCCTTCAAGGTGCTGCTGCTCGATGAGCCCACCTCAGCCATGGATGCTGAAAGCAGCCAACTGCTGCTGCAGCACCTGCAAGAACTGCGCCAGCAAGGTGCAGCCATCCTGCTTTCTACCCACGATCCCGATATCAAGCAGGGCCTGGCCGATCATGTCTACCGGATCGAGAAGGGCTGCCTGGCCGCTGGCTGAGCCTATGGAACCTGTTTTCATGCTTTACCGGCGCCGTTTGGTCACGCGCCTGGCATACTGGCTTTCGGCCCTGGGTTATAACTTGCGCGATCGCTCGGCCTCCAACCGGATGTACCTGGCGTACTTCGTCTTTTTCTGGCTGGTGTGGGTGG
Organism: uncultured Anaerolineaceae bacterium; assembly: GCA_964633225.1. Taxonomy (GTDB): domain Bacteria; phylum Chloroflexota; class Anaerolineae; order Anaerolineales; family UBA4823; genus JAKQIM01. The sequence goes on along the minus strand of CAZWFQ010000052.1, from coordinate 21,617 downwards.
TGGCAGTATTTGCCCTGCTGGGCCAAACGCTGGCTGAGTGGCTGGTGCGCCTGCCCATCGAGCCGGCGCCTTGGAGTGTCAACCTGGTGCTGATTGGGCTGGCGGCCTGGGCGTTGCTCGAGTTATGGAATGCGGCCCGGCGCAGCCCTTTTGTGTTTACCGAAGAAGATGCTTTCTTGATCTGCCAGACACCTGTCAACCGCCGGCGGGTGGGGCTGGCGTTGTATTTCTCCTATTTCGCCGGCGCACTGTTGCCCTTTGCCGCCGGGGCGGTCGTCTTGGCCTTTGCCCTGGCAGAGATCCAGGTTGGGCACGAGCGGGCTGGTTTTTTGATCCAGTATGTGGTGAACAGCCTGCGCGCCTTGAGCATTGTGCTGGCCTTACAGGCTGCACTGCTGGCAGCCGCCTGGGGGGTTGGGGCCCTGCGCCTGCGTGGCAAGCAGCAGCCCTGGCTGCGCCCGGCTGTGCTGGGGCTGGTTGCGTTGTTGGCTGCCGCCTGGGCAGCAGACCAGCGGCTGCCTGGGCTGTGGCAGGCGGTGTGTTCCCCGTTGTTTTTTCCGCTCCAGGCAGCTTTTGGCGTTGGCGGCATTAACTGGGCTGCCGGGTTGGCCCTCAGCCTGCTGTTGTTGGCGGGTGGGCTGGCTTTCCTGGCGGTGGTCTCCCCAGCCATCAACCTGAGCCAGGCCGCCCAAGAGACCAGCCGTGGGGCCGCGGTGCAACAGGCGCGCCGCTACTCAAACTTCGACCTGGCAGAGACCATCTTGCTGCGCCAACGCCTAGGGGGGGCGCATGCCCCCAGCGGTCTGCTGCGCTGGCCGGGGGCTTGGGCCTTGTTGCAAAAAGACCTCTTGCAAAGCTGGCGCGCTTTTGTGCCGGGGCAGGTTTTGCCCTGGTTGTGGTTGTTTGCCCTGAGCGTGGGCATGTTCTGGCCCTTGGGCTGGTTGGTGCAGTTGGTGCTGGCAGGCATATGGGCGGTGACCCTGGGCGGGCTGGCCTCGCACCGCCTGCGCAGCGACCTGGCACGCTGGTGGGTGTTGCGCAGCTTGCCGCTCTCAGCGGCGGGGCTGCTGTGGGCTGAGCTGTGCCAGCCGGTGTGCCTGGCGGTTGTGCTGGGTTGGGGCGCGCTGCGCCTGATTGGGGTGCCCCTGGCTGGCGGGTTATTCGCGGCTGCCCTGCTGCCATTCCTGGCCGCCAGTGCGGCCCTGGCGGGCGCCTATGACATCCTGCGCCGCTCGCAAGGGCGGGCATTGATGTCGCCCAGCATTGCAGAAGAGAACGTGCCGCAGGTCAATATTTGGGGTGCCGTCCAGGGTGTTGCGTCTGTGCTGGCGCCTTTGGGCCTGATGGCCTGGGCCAATATGGCGGGCGGGCTGGTTGCAGGGTTGGCGTGGGCGGCACTGCCTTTGGCAGTCAGCATCGCCTGGTTGAACCTGCGCAGTGCCACTTCTGCTTACCGGTTGATCGGTTAGACCCTTTAAATGATTTTTGGATAGATACAAAGCAATTTACTTAAGCCAAAAAAGACGTATACTTGAGTGTGAAAGGAATGGACCATGGCCGACTCAATACCTTCCACTTCACCTGCTTCTGAAACCAAGGGTGCGCTGCGTTGGCTGGCGCGTGAGGTCTTTGGCATTTTCTTCATTGCGGCGCTCTTATTTGGCATCTCGGGGCGTTGGGATTGGCCTGGCGCCTGGCTGACGGTGGCCCTGTATGCCATCTGGGTGGCGGCCAATGCGATTTTGTTGATGCCGCGCAGCCCGGGCCTGCTGGCCGAGCGCGCCAAACGCCAGATGGGGCCTCATCGCGCCGACAGCATTATCCTGAGCGTTTATGGGGTGGCAGTGCTGGTCAAGTACATCGTTGCTGCCCTGCAGGTGCGCCTGGGCGGCAGCGGCAGTTTTGGCATGCCGCTGATGGCAGCCGGGTTCCTGGTCTCGGCCCTGGGCTATGGGCTGGTCACCTGGGCCATGGTCGCCAATGCCTTCTTCTCGATGGTCCTGCGCATCCAAAAAGAGCGCGGCCAGTTGGTCATCCGCAGCGGCCCTTATGCTTTCGTGCGCCACCCAGGCTACCTGGGTTCGGCGTTGTTTGAGATCGGTACGCCCGTGCTGCTGGGCTCAACCTGGGCCATGGGTGTGGGTCTCTTGGCCGCGCTGCTGATGGTGGTGCGGACGGTGATCGAAGACCGTATATTGCAGCGTGACCTGCCTGGCTATAGCGATTATGCTCGCCTGGTGCGCTGGCGCTTGTTCCCGGGTATCTGGTAAGTTGAAGATCATTTGAAGCCCCTATGACCTGGCATGTTCCCAACCTGGCGCTGCTGTCTTTCTTTACCACGCTGTTTGCATTGGCGATGGCAATGGCAGCTTTGCGCAGGCAGAGGGTGGCAGGCGGGCTCTCCTTTGGGCTGTTGATGCTGGCGGCGGCGGTATGGTCCTTCGCCAATGGCCTTGAATTGGCCGTGCAGCAGCCCGAGGCCAAGATCCTGTGGGCCAGGTTCCAGTATTTTGGCATCACCAGCCTGCCTGTATTCTGGTTCATCTTCGTGCTGGAATATACGCACCAGGCCCATTGGCTGAAGCGCCCATTTTCTATGTTGATATGGATCATCCCCCTGGCTACGGTTCTGGCGGCCTGGACCAATGATCTGCATGGCTGGCTGTGGACTGAGATCTTGCCCGTTTCTGCAGACGCTGGCGCTCAGATGATCTACGGGCACGGCTGGGTATTCTGGGGTTTTGCCGGTTATGGCTACCTGCTGATCCTGGTAGGGACCCTGGCCCTGGTGTGGTCTATTCTTCGCTATCCCCGGCTGTACCGCCGCCAGGCGGCGATCGTCCTGGCGGGGGCGGCCATTCCGTGGGTGGGCAATGCCCTTTACCTGGGCGGTCTCAGCCCGGTGCTGGGTATCGACCCAACCCCGCTCTCGTTTGCCCTCTCCGGCATGTTGTATTCCCTGGGTATTTTCCGGTTCCACTTGTTCGAATTGGTGCCCGTGGCGCGCGAGGCCATCGTGGAGATGATGGCAGACGGCGTGGTGGTGTTGGATAAACATGACCGTGTCTTAGACATCAACCCGGCTGCCCAAGAGATGCTGCAGGTGACCGAAGATGTGATCGGGCAAGATGCTGCCGCAGCGTTGGCCCATTTCCCCCACCTGTTGGCCTGCTGCTGCGAGGGTGGCGATCGGGTGAATACCTGCCTATCCGTTGGCGAAACGCGCAGCCTGGATGTTTCCATCACAACCTTGCAAAGCCGGGGCGACGTGATGGCTGGCCGCCTGATCGTGATGCATGATATTACCGAGATCCGCCGCACCTCAGAACAACTGCGTTTGCAAAGTATTGCCTTGGAGGCTGCCGCCAGTGCCATCGCCATCCTCGATCGCAATGGGGTCTTTGTGTGGGTCAACCCGGCTTTTACGCGCCTGACGGGCTATGCCATGGACGAGTTGAAGGACCAAACGCCGCGTCTGCTCAAATCGGGGAAACATGATCATGCCTACTACCAGGCCCTGTGGCAAACCGTCTTGGCGGGCCAGGTCTGGCAAGGCGAAACGATCAACCGGCGCAAAGACGGCAGCCTTTATACAGAAGGGCAGACGATTGCCCCCGTTCGAGATGACCAGGGCCAGGTGGCTTACTTTATCTCCGTCAAGCAAGATATTTCTGAACGCAAGCAGGTGGAGAAGCTGCGCGATGACCTGGCCCACACCATGGTGCACGACCTGCGCAACCCGCTGGGCAATGTGTTGTTTGCGGTGGATGTGCTGGCCCAGCCCACCCCGCCCAGCGAAGAGGAACGTGTTACACTGTTCAAGGTGGCGCGCGAGAGTGGTGAGCGCATGATGGATTTGCTGGACGCCATCTTGGAAGTCACCCGCCTGGAAACCGGGCAGATGCCGATCAACCCGGCGCCGGTGGACCTGGCAGACCTGATCTCTGGGGCTTTGAAGCTGCAAGCCCCGTTGAGCAAAGAGAAGGATATTCACCTGTCCAGCGATCTGCTGCATAGCCTGCCGCTGGTCAACGTAGACCACACCGTGATCAGCCGGGTGCTGCAAAATCTGATCGGCAATGCCATCAAGTTCACGCCCAGCGGCGGCGAGGTGCGGGTGGGGCTGCATCAAGAGCCGGATGGGGATCTGCTGTGCGTTTCGATCAGCGATAACGGCCCCGGGATTGCCGGCGATATTAAGGCCCACGTCTTTAATAAATTTGTTACCGGGCGGGTGGAAGGCAGCGGGAGCGGCCTTGGGTTGGCATTTTGCCGCCTGGCAGTTGAAGCCCACCGTGGGCATATTTGGGTAGAGAGTGAGCCTGGGCAAGGCGCTGTCTTCCGTTTTACCCTGCCAGTGTATGATGAGCCTGGCAAGGGGCCAGCATTAGAAAACTAGCCTGCGAGGAGAAATTTCTATGGAACTTCAATCTGCCCCAGTATTAGCCCTTTTGGGCATCATGCTGCTCGTAGCCGGGCGCAAGCTGTATTGGCTGCTTTCGGCTGTCGTCGGCCTGGTTGCCGGCTTGTATATCTCGGCTGTTTATTTTCATACCACGGCATCATGGCAGCAGGTGGTTGTGGCAGTGGTCGCCGGGTTGGTGGGGGCTTTATTGGCGGTCTCTTTGCAGAAAGTGGCGGCTGTGGTGGTGGGTTTCTTTGCCGGGGGCTATGGGCTGGTGGTGCTGGCGCAGTCGGTCGGCATTCAGGTGGGCACGGTAAGCGTGGACCAGGTCGGCGGCAGCCCGCTGGGCATGGTCGTCTTTATTATCGGCGGCATCATCGGTACAGCCTTGATGGCGGCCTTGTTTGATTGGGCATTGATCGGGATCACCTCTTGGTTTGGGGCCACCCTGGTCACGCGGGTGCTTGATCTGCGCAGCGGCCTGTCGGCGATCGTTTTCTTGGCTTTGCTTTGCGTGGGGATCATCATCCAATTGGCGGCTGACCGGATGGAAAAACGCCAGAAAGCAGAAGCGGAAGAAAAGACTGAGGAAAAGGCCAAGCCGGAGGAGAAGGCATGAGCGAACAAAACAAGGTCTGCCCGCGCTGCTCGAACATCATCCGGGCTGATGCGCGGCAGTGCCGTTTTTGCAGTACGCAATTCGTGGTCACTGTTTACGGCCTGTGCCCCAATGGGGACGGCCTGATGAAAGCTACTGAAAACGGTCGCTGCCCCTTGTGCAATGCGCCATTGGATGGCTGTGAGGTGGAAAGCCAACTGGTCAGTGCGCCTACCATGCCCAGGCCTTCTATGCTGTCCTCAGATGCCCTGCCAACCGAGCCGCCCTCAGACCCCGTCTCAATGGTAAACCAGCGGGCCAACCATGCCCCTCTGCCGTCTGAGGCGCGCTCAGCCTCCCTGCCAGATGAAACGCTGTCTGATGATGCGGCGGATGCGCAGGCGATTGCCCAGTTAGACGCGGCAATGAATCCCCGGCAGCCAGTCAACTTGCACCTGGGGGGCTACAGCCAACGCCTGCTACAGCCGGATGAGCAACCGATCTACCGGGCTCGCCGCCACCCGGCTGGTTTGATCATGGTGGTGGCGAACCTGGCGTTTGGCACTGCCACCCTGTTGGGCTACCGCTTTTTAGATGCTTTGCCTGCCAGTTGGCTGCCGCAGGTCTTGAACATCTTGCCTTACGGCCCAGGCGCCACGGTGGGCCAGGTTTACCGCCCGTGGCTGTATGTATTCTTTGTGGTGGCTTTCCTGTTCATGTTGGCGGCGCTTTCTGAGCTGGTGGGGCTGTTGCTCAGTGAGTTGGTGGTGACTGACAGGCGCATCCTTGGGCGTTTTGGCGGCCTCTTGCCTCAAAAGGTGGACATCCCGCTGCCTGAGATCGTGACCATTATGGCCACATACGCCACGAGCCCTTTCAAACTCGGCCGCCTGCTGGTGGCCCAGGCCAACCGGGAGACGCATATTTTCGTGGGACTATCAGACCCGCTGGAATTGCGCCGGCAGGTCGAAGGCCAGTTTGCGCCCGGCCCGCGCCCTGCGCTTGAGAAGGTGCCTTTTACAAGCACCCTGGTCACAATCTTGCTGGCGCTGATCTTCCTGGCAAGCAGTGCCGGGCTGATCTACCTGGCAACCAGCGGGGCATATCACCAATTTTTGCCGCCCATCCCGGTGACTTTTGATACGGTCGGCCAATACCCGGTAGGGCGGCGGGTGGTCATCGAGGGGGTGCTGCGCATGCCTGGTCAAACGGCCTGCGGCGAGACTTGCTTTGTGCTGCTGGGCGAGCCTGCTGACCCTGAGCGTACACTGCCGATCTTCATCGATGTCCCGGCTTCAGGCGAGCCCGGCCCCAATCAAATGCCCAGCTTGCCGGATGACCTTCCCCCGGCTGATTTCAGGGTCATCTGTGCTGATGGCACACCGGTGGGCGATGGCGCAGCCCTGCGCCTGACTGGCGTGGTATGCCGCACAACGGCTGGCAGCCCTTGTGTAGATCAAATTGAATTGATCGAGCTGCGGCCTTAAAAATCTTGGGGTCGTTTGGGGCAGCCATTCTACTCCAAACGACCCCAAAAATCTCCCATCTCTTAACGGTAGATACGCAGGATGCCGTGGACGGTGGTGTTGAAGTACACCACATGCTGATTATATGGATCGAAAGTGATGGCCTGCACCCCCCAGCCGTTTAACTCGACCGGGCCGGGCTGCCAGGTTTTTCCGCCGTCGGTAGAAAGGTAAGCGCCCGAATCTGTGCCGGCGTAGATGATGCCAAGATTTTGAGGGTCAGGCGCAATCACACGGATGGGGATGCCTGCCAGGCCTGCAAACTGCCAGCCGCCCGAAATTGTATAGGTATACACCCCCCCGTCGGTTGCGGCGTAAAGCGTGCCGGGTTCGGCGGGTGAGAAGGCCAGCGAGTTGAAGGTGACCTGTGGTGTTTCGAAGATCTCCCAGCTTGCGCCGCCATCATTTGAGCGGGGCAGGTAGCCGGGGATGTTAGTGGCGGCGTACACTTGCTTGAAGTCTGATGGGTTTACTGCCAGGCTCCAAACGGTGGCACCGGTCAACCCGGTGGGTACCCAACTGATGCCGCTATCCAGGCTGTAATATACACCACCACCGTCAGTGCCCAGGTAAGCAGCACTGGGGTCAGAAGGCGCAAAGGCTATGTCTAGCAAAGCAACGCTTTGTGCTGCGTCTGCGCCGGATGGCACCTCTTCGTCAGGTTCCATCCCTGGTAATCGGGCGGCTGCCTGCCGGGATGCCAGGCTGGGTTCGGGCAAGGCAATGGATACGGGGGCCCAATCGGTGCCGGCGGATAAATCACAGCGGTACAGCCCGGTTGAGCCGGTTAATGCGTATAGGTATGGATGAAGGGGGGAGAGCACCAGGCCTTGCACGGCTTTATCCAACAGTCCAACGTTCATTTCAGCCCAGGTGTGGCCGTTATCGGTTGATTGCAGCACCCCGCTGCCATTCAGGCTGGCGAAGAGGCGGCTGGCGTTGTTGGGATCCACCACCAGGCCGGTGACTGAAGAAGCTTGCAGGCCAGATTGCCGGTGGGCCCAGGTGGCGCCGCCGTCATCTGAGCGGTAAATGCCAT
>CAZWFQ010000052.1:0-13949 GCA_964633225.1 uncultured Anaerolineaceae bacterium | reverse complement strand
TCGATTTTTGCAACAACAGGCAGGTAGATCTGGATGTTTGTTTGTGAGGAGGCCGTAGATCCGGTCAGGGTGAGGCAGAACAATAGTGTGAGCAGGAGGGTTAATTTGCGCATGGGCACAATTATACCGCTCCTGCCAATGCTGCGCTCGTACTTTGCTGCTTCTACGGACACGCGTCTGACCCAGGCTATTGGGCGTCGACCCTTTTGAGCCAGCGTCGAGCCATCTCGATATCCGGATGCCCTGGCGGCAGCGACACCTCATAAATACCTAGGCTGCGCTCGAAGCACGCTCGCGCTGCGGACAGGTCGCCCAAAGTAAATAAAAGACATCCCAAGTTGTAAGTATGTAGGGCTATCCTTGAATGCTGGGGCTTTAACGCCTTTTCATCGATGACCAGTGCCTGCTCGTAAGCCCGCCGCGCCGCCTGAAGATCGCCCTGGTCTTTTAATACCATCCCCAGGTTGTTGAGGCCAATGGCAATTTGAGGATGTTCGTCGCCTAACACTGTTTTCCAGATCGCCAGGGTCTGTTCAAACGCTGAGCGGGCCGCGGCCAGGTTGCCTTGCGCATACAGTACATTGCCCAGGTTATTGTAGCGGGTTGCAATGCGTGGATGGTGTGGCTCGAAGACCTGCTTATCAATGTCCAATGCCCGTTGGAGAGCCTCCTGCGCAGCGGGTAGATTGTTCATGTCTTGCAGTAGGGTTCCCAGGTTGTTGAGTGCCATAGCGACCTGAGGATGCGTTGGCCCCAGGGTCTTCTCCCATATAGCTAATGCTTGTTCATAAGCATCCCGAGCAGCAGGCAGGTCGTTTAACTTTTGCAGCACCATGCCCAGGTTGTTAAGCAAAGTAGTATTCGGATCGCCTTGCTGGTTAAGTTGCTTGTCAAGGGCCAGGGCTTGCCGGAAAGCTTGAAGGGCTTCTGGTAGATTATCCTGGTCTTTCAGCACCAACCCCAGGTTACTGAGGATGGTTACGATTATAGTATGTTGGGGGCCGAGTACGTGCCTGCCAAGCACCAGCGCTTGCTCAAGCGTGCTCCGTGCCCGGGATAAGTCAGCCAGGCGGTACTGCGCACGCCCCAGGTTGCAGATGCTGATGACCAATTTGGGGTGAAGTGTTCCAAAAACCTGTTCGTCCAACGCCAGCGCTTTTGTAAAGGCTGTTTTGGCCAAGGCGTATTCGGCCAGCATTTCCATGTGAGAGCCCAGATTGTTCCACAATGTTCCAGCATCTTCCAGCCGGTGTGTTTCGGCCCATTGGGCAACGGTTTGTAAGTGGGGGCGCAGTAGAAGGCCAGCGGCTGGTAAACCGGTATCGATAGCCTGGTTAGATGCCATTGCCAATGCCTTAGCCAGGTGTTCCAGGGCGCTAGCGTCGGCCAGGCTGCGGGCAAACTCGGCCAGTAGGGGATGCAGAGCTGGGCCGGCATCCAGGCGGCGGGCCAATCCAAGGGCAAACAGGCGGTTCAGGGTGCGGTCACATTCTGGGGGGACCGAAAGCAGGTGACGATGGAAATCTTTGCCGAGATCGCCCTCTTCGACCAAAAGCATCTCGGGGTTTTCAGCCGCGGCCTGCCACAGCAAGCGCGGGGGAACTGGGGTGTTTGGTGCGCACCAACCTGCCAGGCAGAAGAGCTGAGCCGCCCTGGCATCTATGGGGGATTCTGTTGCCAGGCGCTGCCAGCTTAATTGGAAGGTAGCCTGCAAGCTGGTGGCGTGGTCAGTGGGGCTGTCGGCCTGGGTGGTCCAATCTTTCTGTGATGTGTGCGCCAGGACACTGCCGGCAGTATCCAATTCATGCAAGTAATCGTCTGTAGAGAGTCCTGGGCGATCTTCCAGGTAGCGCCCGGCCAGGTCAAGCGCCAGGGGCCAGTCGCCCAGTCGCTCGGCCAGTGCGTTCAACTGGCGCTCGTGGCAGCCAGACAGGCGTGGGGCCAGGGTTTGTAAGAGAACCAGGCTCTTCAGACGTGGCAAAGTCTCTATGACCAGGGTCTTCAGCAGGCCGCCGGGCCAACGCTCTTGGCGCGAAGTAATCACCAGGTGCACTCCTGCCAATCTGGGCAGCCAGGCTTGCAGAGCGGTAGGTTCTTCCAGGTTGTCTAAAATGACCAGGCGCAAGGGCTGTTCTTGCCAGGCGCGTAAGGTACGCTGTATCTGGGAAGGTTGGTCATTTGGCCAGCCGGGCAGACCCATCTCTGCCCCGCAAACGGCGATCTCGGCTGCGATGGCCTCTGGGTGCATGGCGTTGATCCAATGTACACCGTGAAAGTAGCGCCCCCAACGGTAGCAAAATTCCACCACCAATTGGCTCTTGCCTACGCCACCCGGCCCAGTGATTGCCACAGGGCCAGGCAGATTCCTTGCCAACGCCGTCAGTTCTTGCTCGCGGCCGGTGAAAGCCTGGTTGCGCTCGAAAGGCATATGGTAGCCGGGTGGCAGGGTTCCGAGCGCGGGCAGCTCGTCAAGGGGTGGGGCATGCGGCGGCAGGTAAGCCTTGGGCATCAACTTCTCCAGCGCCTCAGCCGTGAGGGTGAAGTGGATCGTTTCGCCGGCCAGCAGGATAGAGCCATTGGCACTTTCGCCTACGGCAATGCTGCCGTGCTGGGCCAGCACCAGTTTCCCGCCGCTCAACACTGCTTGCAGGGCGTCGATCTCGGCCTTCTCGGCCGTTCCAGCGTTCAGCTTCTCGATGATGCCCAATACATCCATGGCGCACACAGTGGCCTACATCCCCAATATCTTCACCAAAAACGCCCACATGTCGGTGTATTCATCAATGATGACTGCCGTGGGCTTGCCAAAGCCGTGCCCGGCCTTGGTCTGGATGCGGATCAGGGTGGGGGCAGGGCCGCCTTGGGCGGCCTGCAGGGTCGCGGCAAACTTGAACGAATGCCCCGGCACCACCCGATCGTCATGGTCGGCAGTGGTTACCAGGGTGGCGGGGTAAGGGGTGCCGGGTTTGAGGTTGTGCAGGGGGGAATAGGCGTAAAGGTACTTGAACGCCTCCGGCTGGTTAGAACAGCCGTAGTCGCTGACCCAGGCCCAACCGATGGTGAATTTGTGGAAGCGCAGCATGTCCATTACGCCCACCGCGGGCAGGGCAGCGGCAAAGAGATCGGGGCGCTGGGTGAGGCAGGCGCCCACCAGCAAACCGCCGTTGGAACCGCCCTGGATGGCCAGCTTGTCGCGGGAGGTGATGCCAGACGCAATCAGGTGCTCGGCGCAGGCAATGAAATCATCGAACACGTTCTGCTTGCGCTCAAAGGTGCCAGCCTGGTGCCATTCTTCGCCGTATTCCCCGCCGCCTCTCAAATTGGCCACTGCCAGCACGCCGCCCAGCTCCAGCCAGGCCAGGCGGCTGATGGCAAAACTGGGTGTGAGGGAGATGCCAAATCCACCGTAACCGTAGAGCAGGGTGGGCTGGGGCGGTGAGGCGGGCATGTCGCGCCGGTGTACCAGAAACATGGGGACGCGTGTGCCATCCTTGCTAGAGACGAAAATCTGGCGCGTGACGTAGGGGCTGAAATCAAAATCGATGGGTGGGGTAAAGAGCACCTGGCTGGTGTCGGTGGCAAAATCGTAGCGGTAGATGGTGGTGGGGTGGGCGAAAGACTGGAAGGCATAGAACAAGTCGGGATCGTGGCGCCCCCCGTTGAAGCCCCAGTTATCCGAGTCGTAGATGATGGAGCCGATCATGGGCAGCTTGATCTCACCCAGCGGGGTGCCATCCAGGTGAAAGCGGCACATCTGATGGTAGGCATCGTGCAGGTAGATGGCTACAAACTGGTCGTTGACGATTTTGACCGTTTCGAGCACGTCTGGGGCCTGGGGGATGATGGTGCGCCAGTTATCCCTGGCTGATTGGTAGATGTCGATGGCAACCAGGCGGCCGCGGGGGGCATCCAGATCGGTGCGGAAGTAAAAGACCGGGCCATCGTTGCCGATGAAGGTATAGCCTGCTTCCAGTTCGCTGATCAGCTCGACAAAAGGCTCGCTGCTTTGCAGGTCTTTGTAGAACAAGCGGTTGCGCACATCGGTGCCTACCCACACCCCCACCACCAGGTAGCGGCCATCCTCACTGACCTGCGGGCTGAAGCCCCATTCTTTTTGATCGGGGCGCTCGTAGACCAGGATGTCTGTCGCTTGAGAGGTGCCCAGGCGGTGGAAATACAACTTCTGGAAATAGTTGGCCCCCTGGTACTCTTGGCCCTGGCTGGGGCGGTCATAGGCGGCGTAGAAGAAGCCGGTTCCATCAAGCTTCCAGGCCGCTCCTGAAAACTTGCTCCACTCGATCAGGTCAGGCAGGTCTTGGGCACTGTCTACATCGCGCACATGCCAGGTCTGCCAATCAGAGCCGCTGGCGCTGGTGGCATAAGCCAGGTAGCGCCCAGTTTCGCTCAATGCCCAGCCGTTGAGCGCCACTGTGCCGTCATCTGAGAGCGTGTTGGGGTCGAGCAGCAGGCGCGGCTCGCCATCGGGGCTGTCGAGCATATAGAGCACATCCTGGTTCTGCAGGCCGCTGTTGCGCAGTTGGAAGTAGCGCCCGCCTTTGCGCAGCGGCGCCCAGACCTTGGGGTAATCCCATAGCTCGGTCAGGCGTTGGCGAATTGGCTGGCGCTGGGGGATGTTTTTTAAGAAGTTGAAGGTCAATTTGTTCTGGGCCTTGACCCAGGCCTTGGTCTCGGCCGAGTCGGTGTCTTCGAGCCAGCGGTAAGGGTCGGCCACGTAAGTGCCGTGATAATCGTCAACCTGGTCGACGGTACGGGAGGGGGGATAGCTCAGGTGCTGCATGGCGTGATAGCCTCGCTTTCTGTACATGCCAATAATAGGGTAGGGGATAATTATAATCCCACATTCTGCCGGGCCCGAAATCTCTAAATTGTGCAATCCTGCTGTGCGGAATGTAGGTATAATCATTAACCAAAGTTGCACTGTAAGAACCCTGGGATAGGAAGAATTTTACCGGTTGTGCTCCTTTGGCAATCTGCAAATGGGGTTTGGAAGCGCAAAAGAAGGCAACCTTGTATCCAAGGAGGTGCAGGTATGACATTGCCGATCTTACTGCTTTTGGTTATCTTGACGATTGCCCTGGTGTTGTTCTCGTTTGAATGGGTGCCCCCCGATGTAACTGCGCTTGGGGTGCTGCTTGCGCTGGTTGTGTTGAGGCTGGTGCCGCTGGAGCAGGCGTTCGATGGGTTTGGAAGCGACACGGTCATGCTGTTGCTGGGAATATTGATTATGACCAGCGCGCTGATGCGCGCCGGGGTGGTAGAAGTGGTCAGTCGAAAATTGCTTCAGTTCACCAGCCGCTATCCTCGTAGCCTGCTGCCCGCCATCATGCTGTCAGTAGGCGGGCTGAGCGCGATGATCAATAACACAGCGGCAGCAGCGTTCTTCTTGCCGGTGATCTTGGGGCTGGGTCAGCGTACCAAAATGAGCGCCTCGCGTTTGCTGATGCCGATGGCATTTGCGGCGATTCTGGCCAGTTCGGTCACCTTGATCAGCACTTCGACCAATATAGTGGTGAGTGGGTTGATGACGCAGTTTGGCCTGCCGCCAATTGGCATGTTTGAGCTGACACCGGTGGGTATCCCCATACTGCTGGTGGGAGTGCTGTATATGGTATTCATTGGACAGCGCCTGATCCCCGAACCGGCGGCCCCAGAAACAATCACCGAGACGTTTAACTTGCGTCCTTACCTGGCCGAGCTGCGAATTTTACCCGGCTCGGCACTGGATGGCCGCACACTGGCCCAATCGGACCTGGGACGTAATTTTGACCTGGTGGTGTTAGCGATTATCCGCCAAGGCCAACAGCAGCCTGATCCACCAACCGATTGCATGCTGCAGGTAGGAGATGCGCTGTTGGTGGAGGGACAATCAGAGGCGATCTTAAAAATCAAAGATGTTGCCGGGATTGATATCCAGGCTGATGCCAAGTTTTCGGATGTGGATTTGCAAGGCGAAGGGTTTCGCTTGGCCGAAGTAGTTCTACTGCCGCGCTCACGGTTCATTGGCCGCACCCCCAAGGACTTGCAAATGCGCGAACGCTACCAGGTTCAGGTGCTGGCCATCAACCGGCGTACTGGCGTGATCCACTCGAAGATTGCTGACACGCGCTTACAACTGGGGGATGTGTTGTTGGTACAGGGCAATCCAAAACAGATCGCGGGGCTGCAAGCCGAAAACGCTTTTGATGTGCTTGGAATGGTGAAGGCCCAGCGTTTTGATCGCCGGCGGGCATGGACAGTGGGGGCGATTTTTGCAGGGGCGCTGCTGTTGGGATCTGTGAAGCTTATCCCCCTGCCGGTGGCGATGTTGTTGGGGGCGCTGTTGGTATTTGTGACGCGCTGTATTTCGCCTGACGATGCCTACCGGCAGGTGGAATGGAAGGTATTAATTCTGATTGGAAGTATGCTTTCGCTGGGAACTGCAATGCAGGCCACTGGCACGGCAGAGTTTCTGGCCGAACGTTTGGCTGCCTTGGTGGGGACTTTGAACCCGTTATGGTTGTTGACAGGCTTTTTTGTGCTGACCGTGCTCTTGACCCAACCCATGTCGAATCAGGCGGCAGCAGCGGTGGTGGTCCCGGTAGCACTGCAAACAGCGGTGCAGATGGGTTTAAATCCGCGTACGTTTGCGATGATGATTGCAATTGCTGCAAGCACATCCTATCTGACGCCGCTTGAGCCGGCCTGCCTGATGGTGTATGGGCCAGGGCGTTACCGTTTTATGGATTTTGTTCGGGTGGGTGGGCTGCTAACAGTGGTTGTCTATCTGCTGGCTATTATCATGACCCCCTTGCTATGGCCGCTAAAGTGAATGAGCAGGATTTCTAGTCTGCTCTTTGGGCGCTTGACAGGTTTTTTGTCATAGACTAAAATTAAATTTAGCCTATCCTAAATTATATTTTAGTCTATGATGGAAAATAGCGTTTACAGCATTGCGGTTGAAGATTATCTCAAGGTCATCTACGAGCTGACCACTTGTGGGGCGCGCGCCGCCACCACCCAGATTGCCGAGCGCATGGGGGTGGCCCCGGCCTCGGCAACAGGCATGGTGCAGAAGATGGCTGCCGCCACCCCGCCCCTGGTGATCTACCACAAGCACCGCGGGGTAGAATTGACGCCCTGCGGGCGCCAGGCTGCCCTGGAGGTGGTGCGTCATCACCGCTTGCTCGAAACCTACCTTGCACAGGTGTTGGGCTATGCCTGGGATCAGGTGCACTCAGAAGCTGACCGCCTGGAACACGTCATTTCTGAGGAGTTTGAAGCGCGCATTGCCCAGGCTTTGGGCCATCCCGACTACGATCCGCACGGCGAGCCGATCCCTGGGCCCGACCTGCGGCTGCCGGTTGCATCCCTGGTGCCCCTGGCTGATCTGCGGCCCGATCAGCAGGCTGTGGTGCGCCGGGCTGGCGATACCCGGCCTGAATTCTTGCGCTACCTGGAACAACTTGGCTTGACCCCTGGTGAGCAGATTGCTATTATTGATTATTCCCCATTTGATGAAAACCTGTCTTTACGCATCACGGGGCAGCCGCAGATGCTCGTCTTGGGCCCACCCGTGACCAGGCAGGTCTTTGTGGAGGTGTTATGACGCAACAAGTACCGGCTCCGACCCGCAAAAACGGTTCTCCTACTGCGAATGGTTTGTTCCGCTGGTGGCCTTTCAGCGCTTACGCCCGCTGGCGGGCTGCGGCTGAACGCGAACAGGTGGAAGATGCCCTCAAACATTTGCTCGATATTGAATGGGAAGGGCGCAGTGAAACCAGCAGTGGCTTAAAAGCCGCCCTGGGGCTGTCCGATCGCCAGGCATTACGCCTGGTGGAGCGCATGGCAGGCCAGGGCCTGCTGCGCGTGGGCGGCGGCAGCGGTGCGGGCGGCTCGCTGCAGCTCAGCGTAGAAGGCGAGCGTTGGGCCATGCAGGTGACGCGCGCCCACCGCTTATGGGAGCGTTACCTGGCAGATGAGGCCCGCATGCCCCTTGAGCGCATCCATAAAGAGGCCCACCGCCGCGAACACCGCCTGACCACGGCCCAGGTGGAAGAGATGGCTGCCGCAATGGGCTTCCCGCGCAGCGACCCGCACGGCGACCCCATCCCCGACAGCCGCGGGCAGGTGCCGGCCCTGTTGGGCCAGCCGCTTACCCGTTGGCCCGCTGAAACGCCCGGCAGGGTGGTGCATATTGAAGACGAACCGCCCCTGGCTTATGCTCAGATCCAGGCTGAGGGCATCCGCCTTAATCAAGTGCTGCGCCTGGTTGAGAGCAGCCCCTCTCGCATGGTGCTGACAGATGGCGAAAGTGAATTCCGCCTGGCGCCGGTAGTGGCAGCCAACATATTCCTCCAGGCAGTGGAGCTTACCGGGCAGGTCTCTGGGGTGGTGCCGTTGTGGGCGCTCAAGAGGCACCAACCAGCCGAGATCGTGGAATTAGACCCGGCCTGCCAGGGGTTCACCCGCCGCCGCTTCTTGGACCTGGGCCTGACCCCCGGGACACAGATCCATCCTGAGCTGCTTAATGCTTTTGGCGACCCGCGCGCCTATCGTGTGCGTGGCACGTTGATCGCACTGCGCAAAGATCAGGCTGACCAGGTTTGGGTGCGGCCTATCTAGAAATCAAAACTCTGTGTCTCTGTGGTCTTCCCTTCTTGAATCATTGCTGGTTACGAGGTAATTCATATGATGCTGCGTAAGTCGAAACTTTCACAAGATCCTTGCGAGACCTGCCCGGCCAATGCCCAACTGGCTCAAATGGGGCTAAAGATCGATGCCTTCGACCGTGTGGTGGCCCTGGCTGGCAATCCCAATACCGGCAAGTCTACCGTCTTCAACACGCTCACCGGGCTCAACCAGCATACCGGCAACTGGCCCGGCAAGACCGTCACGCGTGCCGAGGGCGGCTATGTTTTCAATAACGTGCGTTATAAATTGGTAGACTTGCCCGGCACCTATTCGCTGCTCTCGGCATCTCAAGATGAAGAGGTGGCGCGCAACTTCTTGCTATTTGGTCAGCCTGACTGCACCATTGTGGTCACCGATGCCACTGCCCTGGAGCGCAACCTGAACCTGGCCCTGCAGGTGATGGAGATCACCGATAAGGTGGTGGTAGCCATCAACTTGATGGACGAGGCCCGCCGGAAAGGCTTGGAGGTGGATGCCCGCAGCCTGGCGCGCGACCTGGGCGTGCCGGCCATCCCCATTACAGCGCGCACTGGTGAGGGCATCCAGACCCTGTTGATGACCGTAGACAACGTGGTGAAGGGCGAGATACGCACCCAGCCGCGCCGGGTGCAGGGTACAGACGCCTTCCAGCGGGCTGTGGAAGAGTTGGTTCCGTATATCCTCAAACTGGCCCCCAATGTTCCCAATCCGCGCTGGCTGGCTATCCGCCTGCTGGACGGGGATGCCCGCGTCCAACAGGCCCTGCTGAATGGTGAGTTGATCGAGTTGGCCGATGCCCAGGGGCGGGCGGATAGCCAGTTTTCCAAGAAGATCGCCCTTGGCGGGCGGCAGTAAGGTGCAGCCATGACAAACCCATCTACCCCCAACCCGATTGCATCCGGCGAACCGGTGACTGCCCAGACCCTGCTGGCACGTGTGGAGACCCTGCGCCCGACCCTGGGCGATAATTTCCGCGACGAGATTGTCAAGTCGCTCTATAACGAGGCCGAGAGTATTGCCCGCCGCGCTGTTCACTCTAAGGGCGATCGCGATTATGATCTTGACCAACGCATCGACCGCATTGTTACCTCGCCCATCTTTGGCCTGCCCATCATGCTCTTGCTGTTGGCAGCGGTCTTTTGGCTGACCATTGTTGGTGCCAACGTACCATCTACTCTGCTGGCGAATGCCTTCTTCTGGATTGAAGACCAGGCGGCAGCGCTCTTCACTGCCTGGGGTTTACCCTGGTGGCTGACCGGTTTTATCTGGCATGGGGTATTTCGCGGCCTGGCCTGGGTGATCAGTGTGATGCTGCCGCCGATGGCCATTTTCTTCCCTATTTTTACTATCCTGGAAGACCTGGGCTACCTGCCGCGGGTGGCCTTTAACCTGGATTGGCTGTTCAAGAAGGCCGGCGCACACGGCAAGCAGGCCCTGACCATGGCAATGGGCTTTGGCTGCAACGCGGCTGGTGTCATTGCCACGCGCGTGATTGATTCGCCGCGTGAGCGCCTGATTGCCATCCTGACCAACAATTTTGTGCCCTGTAATGGGCGTTTTCCCACCCTGATCATGCTGGCAACGGTCTTCGTGGGGGCGGCATTCCCGGCTGCCTTCGCCTCCTTCGCCGCGGCGGGGGCGGTGGTGGGGGTGGTGTTGATCGGCAGTTTCTTCACCCTGTTGGTCTCGTGGATGCTCTCGCGCACTATCTTAAAGGGTGAGGCTTCGGCTTTCACGCTTGAACTGCCTCCTTACCGCGTGCCCAATGTGGGGCGTATCCTGTACACTTCGCTGGTGGACCGCACCATCTTTGTGCTGCTGCGTGCCATGGGCACGGCTGCCCCAGCCGGTGCGGTGATCTGGCTGCTGGGCAATATCACCGTCCAGGGGGTTAACCTGGCGCAGCATATTTCAAATTTTCTCGATCCCTTTGGCTGGCTTTTGGGATTGGATGGGGTCATTATCCTGGCCTACATCATCGCCATTCCCGCTAACGAAATTGTGGTCCCGACCATGTTGATGGTGTACATGGGCGTGGGGATGATGACCGAGATGCCAGATTACAGCGCACTAAAAACTTTGCTGGTGGACCAGCACGGCTGGACTCTGCTGACTGCCGTCAACCTGATGTTATTTGCCCTCCTGCATAATCCCTGCGGCACCACCATCGCTACTATTTACAAAGAAACCGGCAGCCGCAAATGGGCGACCCTGAGCGTGGTCATTACGCTTGGATTGGCTTTCTTGGTAACCTTCTTAACTGCCAGCCTGGCCCGGCTCTTCGGGTGGGTATAGCGTTGGCTTTTAAAATGGGTAGGCTGTGGTGCCAGGGCACCACAGCCTACCCATTTTTATTTTGCCCAAATCATCCAACCCAAGCGACCAGTACCCGGCAGCCCTCCAGGGGCTGCACCCGGTAGGCCCCGCTGCAAGCCGGCACGATCAGCGACTGGTACTGCCCCAGTTCAATCGCTTGTCCCCCACAGGTGACCTGGGCCCTGCCTTCGATGACTGTCAGGGCGTGAAAGCTCTCACTGCGGGTATCCAGATCTACCGAACGTGTATCACAGGCCAGCAGAGCCAGGGAAAAATAAGCTGATTGACACAAGGTCTGCATCTGCCCGTCGCCCAGGGATGGGCGGGCCAGCAGCACGGGGGCAGCCTGGGCCTGGGCCACTGCAATCGACTTATCAATATGCAGGCGGCGGGCAGGGGTTTGGGGGCGGCCCCAATCGTACACCCGGTAGGTGTGATCGGAATTCTGCTGCACCTCATACAACAGCATACCCGGTCCAATGGCGTGGATCGTGCCGGGCGGCATGAAGAGCGTATCGCCGGCTTGCACGTCCACGTAGCGCGCCAGATCGATAATGCTGCCATCGCGAATGGCCTGGGCCAGGGCGGTATTTTGCGTGCCGGGTTGGAGCCCGGCAATCAGGCGCGCGGCCGGGGCGGCCTCCAGGATATGCCAGGCTTCAGTTTTGCCAGATGCGCCGGGGCCTTCCAGTTGAACGGCTTGCTCGTCATTGGGGTGGACCTGCAAAGACAACCATTGGGCTGCATCCAGCAGTTTGATCAGCAGTGGGAAGCGCCCGGCGCTCTGCACCGCGGCCTTGGAGCCCAGCAAGTCTGCCCCATAGCGGGCCGAGGCTTCAGCCAGGGTCATGCCTTGGTCAATGACCTGGTTGCCCTCGTAGATGATCCAGGCTTCAGCGGTCAGGCCTGGGCCTGGGCGCAGGCGTTGCCCGCCCCAGACGTAGTCTTTATATGTTGGGGTAAGTTGTAGTAGGGTAGGAAGGGTCACGTGAATGCTCCAATTACCAGGCTCAATTTTTGCGCCGTATGTGTAAGATGGCAATTTTGGTGGCATGGTTAAAGGGGGTTGGGTCAGCGGGCAATTGACCGCGGCGGCTGGCTGGAGAACCAGTGATATCCTCTGGAATGGAGAGGATGCCTTCCAGGGAGATGTATCCATCGGCGCACAGGGTTCCCAGCGCATCCAGGTAGGCCTGCCCGCTAACGAACAAGGCGTTGTTGACTGCCACCAGCCTGCCGCCGTCGGCTACCAGCGGGCGCACCTTGTTGATCAGCGCAATGCTGTGATCGTTCAGGTCCACCCGCCCCTGCCTGCCGGTTGAAAAGAAGGGTGGGTCAAGGATAATAATATCGAAAAGCATGCCAGACTGGCGCAGCTGCCTGGTGACGGAGAAAAAATCGCCTGGGCGCAGCTCGCCAGGTTGGGGCTGCAAGCCGTTCAGGCTGAGCGAGCGTTTGGCAATTTCCAGGAAGCGAGCGCTGCGATCTGTCTGCACCACCTGGCTGGCCCCGGCGGTGCGCGCCGCCACGCCGAAGCTGCCGGTATAGGCAAAGGTGTTCAACACGCGCTGGCCGGGGGCGTTTTCTAATAGCCAGGCTCGCAGCAGGCGTGTATCTGGGTAAAAGCTGGCATCCTGGTTCAACATCAGGTCAAGCGCATACCATACCCCGGCCTCCAACACCCGGTCATCTGGCAGCTTGCCCCAAATGACCAGGCCATTGCGCCCGCCTGGCTGTTCGGCACGGCGCGCTTTCAGCAGCACACATGTCAGCCAACTTAGCCGGGGCAGGTAGAAATCCAGCGCCTCCCGGACCATTGCGGGCAGCTCAGCCTGGCTGTCTGGGCTCTGCTCGGCAAAATCGTATAGCAAGAGCGTTTTCCCATACAAATCTACAACTAGGTCAGGATAGCCTTCCAGAAACCCATTGAACAGGCGCCGCGCCTCCTGGTGTGGGGTATCCAGGGTGGCGGCGCGCCCCAGCCAGGCCTGTTCGAGCAAGTGGGCGAGCGGTACGTCGGGCAACATGCCTGGATTATAACCCGCCTGCTGATTTTTAAGCGGCCCTGTCAGGCCTGATGCCCACATGGTAAAATCACTTTTCGCTCAAATTCAAACCATGGAAAAGATGCACATGAAAACTCTCTCTCAGTCTAAATACACTTCCAGGATTGGCGTGGTGATCCTGGCTTTTATTGCTTTCATTGCCCTGGGCATGCCAGATGGCTTGTTGGGGGTAGGTTGGCCCTCGATCCGCGCCGGTTTCTCGCTGCCTCTGGATGCGCTGGGCATGCTCCTGATCACTGGCACCACCGGTTACCTGATCTCTAGCTTTTTTAACGGCAAATTGATTGCTCGTTTGGGCGTGGGCGGCCTTTTGGCGACGAGTTGTGTGCTGACCGGCCTGGCCTTGCTGGGCTATACGCTCGTCCCAGCCTGGTGGATGATGGTTCTGCTGGGCGTTGCCACAGGCCTGGGTGCGGGAGGCATCGATGCTGGTCTCAATACCTACGTGGCGGCAAATTTTGGCGAAGGGCTGATGCAGTGGCTGCACGCCAGCTATGGCATTGGGATCACGCTGGGGCCGGTGATCATGACCACGGCCCTGGCATCTTTTTCTTCCTGGCGCATGGGCTATGTGGTGGTGGGGGCGGCACAACTGGTGTTGGGGACTACTTTTTTGTTCACCCTGTCGATGTGGAAGCGAGGCGACAAACCTGTTGCGGCACAAGAAGTTAAAAAGCTGACCGATTACGAGACATCGTACCTCGAAACTTTCCGCCGCCCGGCGGTGTGGGTGAGTATGGCAATGTTCTTCTTCTACACAGGGGCTGAAATTGCCCTGGGGGCCTGGGCTTATACGCTACTGACCGAGTCGCGCGGCGTTGCTCCCCAGGCGGCAGGCCTGGTGACGGGCAGTTATTGGGCCGCTTTTACAATTGGGCGGTTTTTGGCCGGGTTGTA
>CAZWFQ010000051.1:24173-27182 GCA_964633225.1 uncultured Anaerolineaceae bacterium | reverse complement strand
CTGCTGGCTGGCTTTTTCTTTATGTTCTTGTTGTTGTTCCTGCTCTGGCAGAAGCGTTGGATGATGTTGACAACCATCGGTGTAGCAAGCGTCATGGCGGTTTTCTTGCTACTGCTCAGTATGCCCAATGGTCCCTTAAGCAGTTTGCGCGAAGCGCCTTTGATCGGCCGTTACAGCAGAGTATTTGATACGACAGATCGCAACAGTCGGGTGCGTATCCTGATCTGGGAGGGCGCCTGGGATTTGGTGCGGCCGCACGAACCGATCAATTATCCCGATGGCAGCACCGATGCGATCAATTTCCTGCGTCCTCTGGTGGGGTATGGCCCCGAGGGGATGTATGTTGCTTACAACCAATTTTATCCTTCTGAGTTGGGGCGAGTGGAAAAACGCAATGCCTCGCCGGATCGGTCGCATAACGAGACCTGGGACTCGTTGGTGACGACCGGCCTGTTAGGGTTTGCAGTTTACTTGTTGTTGTTTATCAGCGTGCTTTACTATGGATTGAAATGGCTTGGACTGATCCTCACGGGAAGGCAGCGCAATATATTCCTGGCATTTGTCATCATCGGAGGTGCTGCTGGAGCAATTGGGCTGACCGTTTGGCAGGGGGTGGAGTTCTTTGGCGTGGGCCTGCCTTTTGGCGTCATCTTGGGGGCGATTGGGTATTTGACGGTGTATGCGCTGTTTGCGTCGACCTTGTTCGATAAGAGCAAGGTTGGTACAGACGCAGTGATCATGATCATGCTCTTGGCAGCCATCGTGGCACACTTTGTGGAGATCAATTTCGGGATTGCAATCGTTGCCACGCGCACACATTTCTTTGTCTATGCGGCGTTGTTGTTTGTTTTGGGCTATGTATTACCCCGGCAAGCAGCAAATGAACTACCGCAAGCAACCGAGGGCCTGGCACTGGCTGAACCTGAGAATGTGGCCGTCAAAAAAGCTGTTGTCAGCAAACGACGCAAAGTGGAGCGAGAGCGGTTGGTGGGCGGTGGGCGTTACCCGACTTGGATGCCGACCGCGTTGGTGGGATCTGCCATTGTTTCTATCATTTTGATCAGCATGGGATTCGACTTTATCTCGAATTCCGTGCGTGCAACTTCGGCATTCACGATCATCGGTAATTCGATGACCCGGCTGCCAAACCGTGACAATGCCCTGTCTTACGGCGTCTTGGCCATGGTGGTGACCACCTGGCTGGCTAGTGTACTGTTGGTGACGGCTGAGAACAAAGATACTGAGAATGCTTCCTCTTGGTGGCAGGCATTGGGCTTCACGGCAGGTATTTCGGCCGCCACCATTTTGCTTTTCTGGTTGTGGCATGCTGGAAGCCTGGCTGCTCTTGCCGGCTTTGTTCCCAGCACAACCACAGAAGTGTTTGCTCAAATCGACAGCCTGGGTGGGCTGCTGACCAACTTCTATTTGTACCTGTTTGCGATCATCTTTGCGGTGGCGGCTTTCTTGCCCTCGGGTTGGCTGAGCCGGAGCAATCGCTCATCGGCCGCGGGTACTTTTGTTGCTCCGGTTATTGTTTTGATGGTTATTTTGCTGGCATATGTGACGAATTTGCGAGTAATCCATTCGGACATTGCTTTTAAAATGGCTGATCCGTTTACCAAGAGCCGCCAATGGCCGGTGGCAACCTTACTTTACCAATATGCGCTCGAGCTTACCCCGAATGAAGATCATTACTATTTATTCTTGGGGCGTAGTTACCTGGAACAAGCTAAGGTTAGTGATGATGCTGAAGAGCAGGCCAGTCTGGTCCAACAGGCTCAGGATGATCTGAAAAAAGCACAGCGCATCAATCCGCTGAACACGGATCACACAGCCAACCTGGGCCGCCTGATGAGCTGGTGGGCAGGGAAAGCCGGTGATGCGTCTGCGCGTATGGAGCGCGGCGAGGAAGCATCACAATATTATTCCCTGGCGGTCAAGCTTAGTCCGAATAACCCCACGCTGTGGGGCGAGTGGGCGATCTTGATGCTGGATATCTTGCGTCAACCGGATGCGGCATTAGAAAAACTAAACCACGCGGTCGAGATGGATGATCAGTATGCCTTTACCCAGGGGCTGCTGGGTGATTATTATCGCTCGATCGCGCGATCACAAACCGACGCGGACGCCAAGGGCGATGCTTTGGAGACGGCGGCTGTGTACTATGAACGTGCATTTGAAGTGACCAAACCCAGCGAAGCCTCCTCGCGCTCCAGTTACCTGATCTCACTTGGCAATATCTACATCGAACTTGCCAATATGAATCCTGAAAACATTGATCATTCTCTGGTAGAGAAAGCAGTAGATGCTTATCTGCGCGCTCTGGACGCTGGCCCGGCCGCATCTGATGTGTGGAAGATCGACCAGACCATTGCCCGGTTATACATCACCCTGGGCGAGATGGACGGCGCACTGGAATATGCCAACCTGGCTCTGGCGGCTGCCCCGGATGCTTCGAAAGAGACGGTGCAAAAACTGATCGAGCAGATTAATGCGATGAATGCCACACCTTAATATGACGTTTGTTATTGCCTCTGTTTTGAGTTTGTTGATGATACCGGTTGTCCGGTGGCTTAGCTTTCGAGTTGGGCGCGTGGACAAACCGCGCGAGGATCGTTGGCACAGGCAGCCAACCCCCAAGCTTGGGGGGATTGGTATGTTTACCGCCTTTGCCTTGGCATTGGCGGCCGCGGGGCTGTTTGAGCCAGCCTGGGCCAGCCTGGCGCAGCGCTGGAGCTTGCTGGTGGGTGCCGGGTTGATGTTTGCGCTTGGGCTGTATGATGATTTCAAACGTATCCGGCCGCCTGCGAAGCTGGCAGGACAAATGGTGGCGGCTACGATCGTGATTTTCTTCGGTGGCTATACAATCGACTTTTTCCCCTGGCCGGTTGCCAACATCATCTTGACTTTCTTCTGGTTGGTGGGGATCACCAACGCCATCAATCTCCTGGATAACATGGATGGATTGGCCGGGGGCGTGTCTTTCATCGCTGCGGGGGTGTTGAGTTA
>CAZWFQ010000051.1:16188-24073 GCA_964633225.1 uncultured Anaerolineaceae bacterium | reverse complement strand
GACACAGGCCTGGTGACGCTCACTCGCTTGCTGCGGGGGCAATCGCCGGCACAGGGCGGCACCGACCACACATCGCATCGGCTGATCGCTTATGGGCTAACGGAACGGCAGGCGGTGTTGGTGCTGTATGGCGTGGCATTGATATCTGGCCTGGCGGCGGCCAGCCTGGAAGCATTGAACTATGACCTCAGTTTGATTCTGGTGCCGGCAGTACTGATTGCTTTCTCGTTGTTGGTAGGTTACCTGGCGCGTTTGAAGGTGGTAGCAGCGCCCTCAAAGGTTGATGGGGGTGGCAATAATGGCGGCATTACTCGCTTGATGGGTGAGTTAACCTATAAGCGGCGTGTATTTGAGATTGTGCTTGACCTGATGCTGATTGGTTTTAGTTATTACCTGGCGTTTTGGACACGTTATGGGCTAGATATGACCGAGATCAGCATGGGGTTATTTTTGAAATCATGGCCGCTGGCATTGGGGGCGGCTTACTTGGCGTTTTATCTTTTTGGTGTTTATCGTGGCGTCTGGCGATACATTGGCTTTAGTGACCTGGTGCGTTATGTGGGGGCAGCTTTGGCTGCCGGAGGGCTGGCTGGCCTGGCAGCCAGGGTGGTCTATCCCGGTGAGCCGTATACGCTGGATGTGTTTATTTTGTTTGCGGTTTTCCTGTTGTTAGGGTTGGCCGGGACACGCTCTTCTTTTCAAATATTGGATCGTATGTATGGCCGGCAGCAGGGAAAGGCCGAGAGAATGCCCGTGCTGTTGTATGGGGCCGAGGATGCGGGTGAGTTGGCTCTGCGCTGGATCATGCGCAGCCCTGAGCTGGGTTACCTGCCGGCCGGCTTTTTGGACGAAGACCCCTATAAATGGGGACGCAGCATTCATGGTGTGGATGTGCTGGGTGGAACGGCAAGGCTTGAGGATATCCTTGGCAGCCATAAAGTGGCCGGGGTGGTTGTTACCACTGGAGAACTGCTTGGCAGCGAGCACGGCAAGCAACTGTTAGCGATTTGCCACCAGCAGGGGGTATGGGTGCGGGTGATGCGGTTGGAGTTTGAGCTGAAACAGTGATCAGGCCTGGCTGGCAAGCTGACCGCAGCCGGCCTGGATATCGATACCGCGGCGTAGGCGAATGGTGCAAGGGATGCCTTGGTGCTGTAATTCGGCCTGGAAGGACAGGGCGCGTTGGCGGGTGGTAGCCTGGCCTGGGTACTGCTGCGTGGGGTTGAGCGGGATGATGTTGACATGGCACAGCATACCCTTGACGCGTTGTGCCAGGCGGCGTGCTTCATCTTCGCTGTCGTTGACATCCCGGATAAGAGCCCATTCGAAGGTAATGCGACGATGGGTGGTCTGGGTGTATGTGCGGCAAGCAGCCAGCAGTGTTTCGAGGGGGTATTTCCGGTTGATAGGCAGCATTTTGGTGCGCAGCTCATCATCCGCAGCGTGCAGGGAGATCGCCAGGTTGATCTGGCGGCGTTCGGTGGTAAAGCGTTCGATCAGCGGCACGAGCCCTACGGTAGAGATGGTAAAGCGGCGCTCGCCAAAATTATAGCCTTTGGGGTGATTGAGGCGATCAATGGCGGCTATGGTGGCCTCATAGTTGTGGAATGGCTCGCCCATGCCCATCAGGACAATGTTGGTGACTTGCTCTCCCTGAATGGCTAACCGGCGCGCATAGTAGAGCACCTGTTCAACAATCTCGCCGCTGGTCAAGTGGCGACGAAAGCCCATTTGACCGGTGGCACAAAATACGCAGCCCATAGCGCAGCCGGCCTGGGTTGAGATACACAGCGTACGCCGGCGGTCATAGCGCATCAGGACGGCTTCAATTTTTTGCCCATCATCCAGGCCGAAGAGGGTTTTAATGGTTTCGCCGTCAGTGGATTGCAATGTTGTGAGCGGGGAGAGACGAGAGAAAGACGGGCTGGCGCCAGGTGTGGCAAAGGCGTCCGCGAGACGGTGGCGCAGCTCATTTGGCAGGTTGCTGAATTGAGCCGGCTCGTCCCAGAGCTGGCGGTACAACCCGGTCCATATTTGCTCGGCACGGTAAGCCGGCTGGTTCCAGGTGCTCAATTGCTCTACCAGGTTAGGCAGGTCAAGGTTAAAGATCAGGCTGGGTGACATGGTTGGCGATTATCTGGTCTACCACTGTAATCAGGTCGGCGGCAATTAGATCAGGAGGCGGCTGCCAGTGACTGGCCTGGTCGGGCGGCGTAACACCAGAGAGCACCAGCGCTGTTGGGCAGCCGATAGCCTGGGCGCCGGCGATATCTGTTTCGGGGCGATCGCCAACCACCAGGGTTTGAGATGCGGTTGTACCCAGGCGTTCGAGCGCGATCTGATACATGAGCGGGGTGGGCTTGCCCATGATTTGAGGCTCTATGTAGGTAGCAGCCTCTAGAGCAGCTAAAATCGCTCCGGCCCCAGGTACCAGGCCTTCAGGCGTGGGAAAGGTGCGATCGGGGTTGGTGGCAATAAAAGGCACGCCAGAGCGGATGAGCAGGGTGGCCTGGCGTAGCTTGGCATAAGTAATTTGGCGATCGATGCCCGCAACCACAGCCAGCACTTGTTGGTCAGCACCTGGCGGATCCTTAACCTGATAGAAGCCCTGCGACTGCAGGGCTTCTATCAGGCCAGTTTCCCCAACGATATAGACAGGACCGCCCTGTGGATGCTGGCTTGCCAGGTAATGAGCCGAAGCGATGGCGGATGTAACCACCTGCCAATCTTCAATTTGCACGCCAAAAGCCCTTAACTGCTCAACATACTGGGCCACTGTGCGGGATGAGTTGTTGGTGGCAAAGACTACTTGCCAGCCATGGCGAGCAATACGGGCAAAAACCTCTGGCAAATTGCCAATCGGTTGTGACTCGCGCCACAACACGCCATCCATATCTAGGATGAAGGCTTTGATCGCCTGAAGATCTATAGCGCCCTAGGCTTTCTTTTCGGCTGGCGGCTCGAGCACCTGGTCTACCAGACCGTATTCGACCGCCTTTACAGCATCCATATAGAGGTCGCGGTCGGTGTCGTGTTCAACATCTGCCAGCGGGCGGCCCGTATGGAAGGCTAGAATCTGGTTGAGGCGCTCTTTGAGGCGCAAGATCTCGCGGGCCTGGATCTCGATATCTGTGGCCTGACCCTGAGCACCCCCCAGCGGTTGGTGCATATGAATAGTGGCGTGGGGCAGGGCGTAGCGCATGCCGCGTGTGCCGGCTGCCAGCAGCAAGGTGCCAAAGGATGCCGTCACACCGACAGCATAGGTGGCAACCGGGTTGGTGATCATTTGCATGGTGTCGTAGATGGCTAACCCAGAATAAACCTGCCCGCCCGGCGAGTTGATGTACATCGAAATAGGGGCTTCGCGATCTTCCTGGTTGAGGAAGAGCAACTGGGCAACGGTGATGTTGGCAATCTGATCGTTGATGGGCGTGCCCAAGAAGATGATTCGATTCTTGAGCAGAAGAGAGAAGATGTCGTAAGCGCGTTCGCCGCGTGCCGAAGTCTCAATGACCATCGGAACTAGCGAAAGCGGATTAAAAGTAGTCATCGTTATATCCCTTGAGGCTAAGCCTCTGGTGTGGTGGATGGCTCGGGCGTCGAGTCAGCAGCAGGAGCTTCGAGAGCCGGTTCAGATGCCGGGGTTGGGAGTTGGTACTCGCCCTTGGCTATAGCTTGCAGTCGCTCAGTTGTGCGCTTAATGAGCAGGTCAGCGCTGATATTGCCCACCATACCGCGAATGAATTCGTTGGTGAAGGTTTTGCGTGCCTTATCAGCAGGCAAGTAGTGGCTCAACTCATCCAATGTGCGAGCCGACTCAGCCTGGATCTCTTCTGGTGCAACTTCTATCTTCTCCTGGCGGGCAACCTCGAGCAAGACCAGGGTCTGCTTGAGGCGTCTTTCGGCCAGGGGTTG
Organism: uncultured Anaerolineaceae bacterium; assembly: GCA_964633225.1. Lineage (GTDB taxonomy): Bacteria > Chloroflexota > Anaerolineae > Anaerolineales > UBA4823 > JAKQIM01. The sequence goes on along the minus strand of CAZWFQ010000051.1, from coordinate 20,158 downwards.
TGCTTCAGCGCGCAGGGTTGTCTCGTCCATCTGGCGCATTTTCATGTAGGTTTCCAGGTCCAGGCCTTGCGAGCCAATACGTTCTTTCAGTTGATCCATGAACAGATCCACCTCGCGCTCGCTCATTTGCGGAGCATATTTGATGGTAGATTCTGCGATCAACTGATCCATGATCTGCTCGTGGTAGCCAGCGTCGTATTCTTCTTGAGAGCGATTCTCTAAAGAGCGACGTACCTCGGTGCGTAACACATCCACAGTTTCGTATTCGCCAACAGACTGCGCAAATTGATCATCTAATTCGGGCAGGTTGCGCACTTTGACATCTTGGACGGTTACATGGAATTCTGCAGATTTGCCGCGCAGCGCCTCAAGGGCGCAATCTTCGGGACCGGTGGCCTTGAAGGTCTTTTCTTCATTGGCAGAGAGCCCGATCAGCTTACGCGAGAAGCCTGCAAATGGCCATTCGCTTGTTTTGTCGCTGTTCTTCGGCAGGATGACAACCGGGAATGCGCGCTCTTCAATCAGGTCTGGCTCGCCTTCCACAGGCTTGGTGAGGTTGGCTTTCAAGCGCAGATAGACACGGTCACCTTCTTTGGCTGCGCGCTCAACGGGCTCAAGCACGGCCTGGCGCTCGCGCAGATCATTCAGTGTGTGTTCAATGTCTTCATCCGTGACGGATGGTGCAGCATAGGGGAAGCGAATATCGTGGTAGTTACCCAGGGTCACTTCGGCTTCCAGGGGAATCTTGAATTCAAACGTGGGCGGGTCCATACTGACCACGTTTTCCAACTGGCCCGGGCCGTAGGGTTTGATCTTGGCTTCGTCAAGGGCCTTGGGGTAAATATCATTGACCAGGAGTTCCATGGCTTCTTCCATGATCGCCCCTTCGCCGACTGTTCGAATAATCACGGCTAATGGAGCTTTGCCAGGGCGAAAGCCAGGAATCTTGATCTTGCGGGCCAACTGGCGGGCAGCGCGCTGGCGGGCTTCTTCAAGGGGTTCTTTCTCTACCTGAACGGTGAGTTTGACCTGATGGTCATCGAGGTATTGGGTTTCAATTTTCAAGGCATGTTTCCTTCATAAAATTAGCTTCAGACCAAAAATTATACCGCATATTTTGTATCTCTTGCATCAGATTGTGCGCGAAATTTTTAATGTTGTAATTCTCTGTTTTTTTTTGATTTCTGGGCTGATGAATTCTTCTGTGGTCAATACTTCCATAACCCATGGTTTGATGATAACATCCTCGGCACTAGCGAATTTGATGAAATGGGGATGGGTTACGTTGGTGTCTAATTGACCAGGCATATACCCAAGATAAGAGGTAATGATGGATCAGGCTCTCATTGTGCACTTTGAAAATCTTGTTGGCAAGGATGGCGTGCTGTCTACGCCAGAAGATTTGGCCGTATATGGCTATGATGGCACATTTGAAGATCATCGCCCAGACCTGGTGGTGCTGCCGCGAACGGTGGAGCAAGTCAGCCAGGTGGTGCGGGCGGCGGCATCGGCGCGCCTGCCTGTGGTGACGCGCGGCATGGGATCGGGGTTGGCAGCCGCATCGGTGCCTTTTCAGGGTGGGGTTGTGTTGTCAACCACGCGTATGAATCATATTTTAGAAATTGATCTCGTTAATGCAACGGCACATGTAGAAACAGGTGTGATCACTGCCGATTTGCAGTCGGCAGTGGAGAAAGAGGGGCTGTTCTACCCTCCTGACCCTTCGAGCATTCGGCATTCAACCATCGGCGGGAATATTGCTTGTAATTCTGGCGGTCCACGCTGTTTGAAATATGGCGTAACCGGCGATTATGTGCTCGGTCTGACGGTTGTTCTGGCAGATGGGAGCATTTTGCGTACTGGTGGTAAACCGATTAAGGATGTGGTCGGTTATGATTTGAAGGCGCTTTTTACTGGTTCGGAAGGGACGCTGGGCGTGATTGTTGAGGCTTTGCTGCGCCTGATTGCAAAGCCGAGGTTCGCCCGCACGGCTCGCGTTGAGTTTGATGCTTTAGAAGATGCCTCTCGCACCATTAACACCATTCTAATGGCGGGTATTGTGCCGGCAACGTTGGAACTGATGGATGAAACAGCGATTGCTTGTATAGAGGAAGCGGTGTCATTGGGCTTGCCGTTAGACGTAGAGGCCATTCTATTGGTGGAGTGCGATGGAACAGATGATGAATCCGTGAAGCGCGAGAGCGAAGAAGTGGCGCGAATTTGCCGTGCATGCGGTGCTCGGGACGTGAGGCTGGCTCAAGATGAACATGAGCGCGCCCGGCTATGGCAGGCGCGTCGCTCGGTTTCGCCTGCGTTGGCGCGCCGCGCCCCCAACAAGCTGGGAGAGGACATTACTGTTCCACGCAGTGCTATTCCTGATGCAGTGCGTGGGCTGAAAGCGATTGGTGTTCAGTATGGTTTGCCAATCGTCATCTATGGACACGCGGGCGACGGGAACCTACACCCCGCTATCTTGTTCGATAAACGCGATCCAGTTCAGTGGGAAAAAGTCAAGCAAATGGCTGCCGATGTGTTTGCCTTGGCTTTGTCACTGGGGGGGACGCTTTCAGGCGAGCATGGAGTGGGGGCATTGAAGCGCCCTTACATGGAACAAGCGCTTGGTCCGCTTTCGATTGAAATCCAGAAACGCATCAAGTTGGCGTTAGATCCATTGCACATTCTTAACCCTGGCAAAGTTTTCCCGGATTCAGAACAAGGCGCCCATTTAAAAGATGAATAGAACAGTATGCATTTTGAAATATTGGGTATAATTTTGTTAACGTTCTTGATTGGGCTGGAAAATCAGATTTATCATAACCGAGAGGAGTAGTCATGGGAACTAAAGGTCGTCAAATCGTGGGGATGGATATCGATAAACTACTGGACTTGCTGAACCAGGCGTTTGCTGATGAGTGGTTGGCTTACTACCAGTATTGGCTGGGAGCCAAGATCGTAAAAGGCCCTATGAAGGACGCGGTGGCATCTGAACTGTTGTTACATGCTACTGAAGAATTGGCACATGCCGATTTGTTGGCTTTGCGCATCATTCAATTAGGCGGAACGCCACTGATCAGCCCAGAAGAGTGGTTTAAACATACGCATTGTGGGTATGAAGCCCCCACCGATGCATTCGTCAAAGAAATCCTGGCGCAGAATATCAAGGGAGAGCAGTGTGCGATTGATGTTTACCAGAAGTTGTTACAGGTGGTCAAGGATAAAGATCCTGTAACTTATAATGTTGTTTTGACTATTCTGCAGGATGAAGTTGAGCACGAAGAGGATCTACAATCGCTGGATGAGGATCTAGATTCTTTAATGATGCATAAGGGTTAGGTACAAATTGTTGTGTGGCAATTAGGGCTGTCTCCAAAAAGCGCTTTTGGGACGGCCCTAATACCATACAAAAAAGTATGATCTACGATCTGTGTTTTGCCTGGAATTGGGAGTTTGACGCTGGCTTCACAGCTTTACTTGAGGCCGCCTGTCGCATGTATGACGCATCCATATTTCAGGTGAGCCCTGCGAATCTAGAATCGACGTTGCAAGCACTGAATAGAGGCGAGCTGCAATTCCGAGCGTTTTTTGATCGCGCATCTGATAACGATGAGCGTTTTCTGCCCCTGGCGTCATTTATTCGAGAGCAAGAAATTTCTTATTTGAATTCCTTTACACTGGCGCGGCGTGCCTGGGATAAGGCTTTTTGCCATTACGAGTTTATCCGCGCTGGGATCAATACTCCTTATACGATCATCCTCCCATCTTATGTTAGTGAACCCGAATTTGCCCCGCCTGTTGATCTCAGCCCACTGGGCCCGAATTTTGATGTCAAGCCGGCGCATGGCGGTGGTGGAAGAGGTGTTGTAACCGGGTTAAATACCTGGGAGCAGGTGCAGCTAGCCCGGCAGCGCTACCCAAATGACCAATATCTCTTACAAAAACACATTGTGCCATGTGTGTTTGGCGGGCAAGA
>CAZWFQ010000051.1:0-16088 GCA_964633225.1 uncultured Anaerolineaceae bacterium | reverse complement strand
ATGACCAATATCTCTTACAAAAACACATTGTGCCATGTGTGTTTGGCGGGCAAGAGGCCTGGTTCCGGGTAATTTACTGCGATGGGTTGGTGTTTCCTTGTTGGTGGAACACAAAAACTCATGTTTACATCCCCCTTACGATAGAAGATGAAAGACGCCTGGGCTTGGGCGGAATAAGGAATCTATTGGCGCCGATCGCTGGTGTGGCAGGGCTCGAATTATTTTCAACTGAGGTGGCTTGCACGCCCGAGGGTTTGTTTGTGGTGGTGGACTATATCAACGACCCTGTAGATTTACGCCTGCAATCCAGGGCGGTGGATGGCATTCCCGATTATATTGTGCATGCGGTGGCGGGACAAATTGTGCGACGGGTGATAAATGGGAAGCAAAAAACGGGAAACGACAATCCTTCTTAGGCAAGCGACCAGAAACGCTCCAATCTGTCTTCTATCTCGCCGGTGTTTTGTACAATTTGAAACCCTCGCCAGTGTGTGGGGAATAAGTGGCGGTAGCGCGCTTGGGTAAAGCGCTCGTCAATCAATACAATGACGCCCCGGTCTGTTTCTGTGCGGATCACTCGTCCGGTTGCTTGCAGTACACGGTTGAAGCCCGGGTATTGGTAGGCGTAGGCAAAGCCATTGCCGTTTTGGCGATCAAAGTATTCTTTGATGAGATCTCGTTCCAGGCATACTTGTGGTACCCCAACGCCGACAACCACGGCGCCAATCAATCGGTCTCCTACCAGATCAATGCCTTCGCCAAAGATGCCGCCCATCACAGCAAGGCCGATTAGGGTTTCCTGGTTGCTGGTTGAGAACTGAGCCAAAAAGGACTCGCGCTCTGTTTCTGTCATGCCCCGATCTTGAACGAGAATCTGCTTTTCTGGCAGTTTCTTGTTGAGTAATTCGAGCACTGCCGTCAGGTATGCGTAGGACGGGAAGAAAACCAGGTAATTGCCCACCTGGGCACGACAGACGGATACGATGGCAGATGCAATCGCAGCATAAGAGTCGGCCCGCTGGGTATATTTGGTGGATATCTTATTATGTATCAGCAAGCCCACATTCTCGGTTGGAAATGGGGATTGAAAGATCCGCTTGGGGTGTTCTGCGGGGCCAGTCAATAGCTGCATAAAATAATCCACCGGCAGCAGTGTGGCTGAGAAAAAGATGGCCGATTGGCTGCGTTCCAGGGGGGCAGCCAGCATAGGGGCTGGATCGAGGCAAAACAATTTTGCTTTCAGATCAGCTTGCCCTTGGCGTTCAAAGTAGGATACATAGAAGGTGTCAAAATACTCGGCTGTGCGGAGATAACTGCTGCACAAGAAATAGAACTCTAGCAGTTCTTGCCTAAACTCAGCAATTTGATTCAAGGCCAGCCAGTCTTCTGCTAATTGGCTGAATTCCCAGACAGCCTTAAGTAGTTTTTCGGGGGGGGCGTGTTCCACCAGCGCCGGTGCCCCTTCTGTTTGGCAAGTTTTTTGGATCTCTAACAAAACCTTATTGATCACACTCAAGCTTTTGGCCAACTCGGGCAGGTGAGGCTTCAACGTGCGTTGAAGGTTTAGCACCGTCTTTTTCTCCAATTCTGCTGAATACATCGCCCTGGCCCGGTCTGGAAGGTTGTGAGCCTCGTCGACTAAAAAGATGTAGGGCTCAGTGTTGAGGTCAAAAAAACGGTGCAGATAGACGCGCGGATCAAAGGCGTAGTTATAGTCGCAAATAATGCAGTCTACCCATAAGGCCAGGTCAAGTGAAAATTCAAAAGGACAGAGTTGATACTTTTGGGCAATCTCCTCAATTAGCGGGCGAGTAAAAGCCTGGAGTTGATCGATTTTATCTAGTGCTCGTTTTGCTTTGTTGAAATAATCGCGGGCGAAATCGCATCGTTCTGGGTCGCAGTTGACTGGCGGGCAAAAACAGATCTTCTCTTTCGCGGTCAGGGTCACGCTGTTTAAGTATAAGCCAGCCTGTCGCATGTCGTCGAGTGTCTTTTCTGCAATCAGACGCCCGGATGTTTTTGCCGTCAGGTAAAAGACCTTGGCTGCCAGCCCCTGCCCCAGGGCTTTAACCGCTGGGAAAAGGGTGGCGATTGTCTTGCCTACCCCGGTGGGCGATTGTACATACAGGCGGCCTTGGGCCCGGATGGTTTTGTAGACCGCCACAGCCATCTCTCGTTGATCAGGGCGATAATTTTCGTAGGGGAAATTGAGTTGTTGGATTGACAGGTCGCGCCTGGTTTGCCAGGCAAGAACTTTTCTGAACCAATCCAGGTATGGCGTGATCAGTTTGTTGAAAAAGACTTCTAATTCGGCCTGTGTAAAGCAGCGTTCGAAGGTCTTTTCTTTCTGCGAACTTTGTTCGTCGCTACCCAGGTAGTAATAGGTTAGGTGAATGACGGCCCCACTTAGATTATTTTGTCGGACATACATATAAGCATAGCACTGTGCCTGTGCCCAATGCAGCGGGTTGTGATCTTCACTGATCAGATCCAGGCTTAGCGTGGTAGTTTTGATCTCCTCAATAATCACTGGTTCTGTATTGGCATACAGACCATCAATCCGGCCGCGCACCTCTACGGGCGGGTTAGCGCCCTCAACCCGGTAGGTAACCTCTACTTCGGTTTCATACCCTTCAGGGCGGGAGTGCTGTACTTGCTTGTGGCCTTGCGTGCCAAGCAGAGCGCGATCGCGCTTTTGAAACCCACCCGGGGTCAAATCGCCTGCTCGCAGTACAAATTCCACCAGGCTGCGGACAGAAATTGTATGAAGTGGAACTTCGTTCGGGGAGACTGCGGATGTAAGCATGATTGACTGAGATTCTAGCATGGTTTTTGGTAGATTGCTTGTGGTATGATAGGTCTATATATCGTAAAGGATACTGGCGGACTTCCCATGGCCGATGTGGCGCAACTAACCAAAATATTACAGGGCCTTCCAAAATTCCAGGGACTGGCAAACGAGACCCAACAGGCGCTTGCGGCGGCTGCCATCCGCCGCTGTTTTAATAGTGGACAAGTGATCTATCTAGAGGGGGAGCCTGCTGAGGCAATCTATATTTTGGAGACAGGCTGGGTTAAGGCCACGCGTATGACGCGGGATGGCCGCGAGCAGGCAATGATGTTTTTGCGCCCGGTGGATGTGTTTGGCGATATTGCTGTGCTGACAGGCGTTCCCTACCCGGGTACTGTCACCGCTCTTGAGAATGTGGTTGCTTGGGTTATCCCTGCACAGACTATCTTTGACCTAATCCAGAGCCAACCTGCATTTGCACTGGCAGTCATTCGTCACCTGGGCGAGCGGGTGCTTCACTACATCAGCCTGGTTGAAGACCTTTCGCTGCGTAGTGTCGAGTCGAGATTGGCGCATACATTGTTACAAAATGCTGAGCTTTGTGATGGTCAGCTAATCGTCCCTCGCCGCGATTGGGCGACTTTTGATCAAATGGCTGTGCGCTTGGGAACGGTGCGCGATGTGCTTAGCCGGACGCTGAAAGCACTTGAGGCAGAGAACTTGCTCAGGGTGGAAAAACAAGGCATTATTCTGCTCGACCCGAAGGGCCTGTCAGAGCGTGCCGACCGGTGACAGAAAGCGCCTCTTGAAAAATTAATGTAAGTAATCTGCAGAACACAATTGCGGTCAGGATAGCAACCACTCCTGATTCCATCCGAACACCGGTACCCAGCTACAACAGCAGTGCCCCCAGCGCCATTGAGTTGCGTAAATACGCAATACGACTTTTGTCGTTTACAGACTTGAAGAAAGGCTCTATACTGGAAGCTGTAACCAGTGTCCGCGTAATGATCGTTCGATTGGTGGTGTGGGCAATTATCCTGGGGTTGATTTTCATCCAGCGACGTAAAAAATAGGCAGCGTAGATCTTGGAAGAAAACCCATGCAAATCCCCCTTTCCATTTCAGATGAGAGTTTGCGAACAGCTATTCTGGCTGAATTAGCGATTGATGAACGTACTGCCAGCGCTGAGCTGCGCGTGGGCGTGCTGAATAGTATTGCTCACCTGGCAGGTAGTGCGAGTACATTGGTAGAACGTGCCGCGGCAGAGGACGTTGCCTGGCGCGTGGACGGCGTGCGCGGGGTTGTGAACCGCATCGAAGCACCTGGTGCGCCCAGCCCGGCGCGGATAATCAACCTAAACCTGGGCTCTCAAAAGTAATTCGTTCAATCAGAGAAAATTAGAGGTATACATCGATGACCAAGTTCTTAAGCAAGTGGTTCCGGAAATTTCACCGTTGGATTGCAGTACCAACGGCCTTGATGATCCCCGCAGCAGTCATTATTAAGTTGATTGGCAGTCCTGAAGTGATTGCGGCCTGGGAGAAGCTGGAAAAAATCCCGTCAATTCTAATGTTGGTCATGGCCATCAGCGGGGCGTATTTGTTCCTGCTGCCTTACATTGTTAAGGGACAGCGCAAGAAGAGAACGCCCGTCTCGCAATCCAGCCAGGACGCAGAATAACTGGAGATTCTGTATGAGCGTCAAAATATTTGTTTTCGCACTAATGTCATTCCTGCACGACCTATTCACTGTGGTCTGGATGGGCGGCTTGATCGTGACCGCGATCAGCTTTTTGCCAGCCCTTAAAGAAGCGTTAGGCCCTGGTCCACAGATGAAAAAAGTGATGGCAGCTTTTCAAAAACGGCAAAGCTTGTGGGTGTACATTAGCTTGGCAGGGTTAATAGCGACCGGTTTGGTGATGACGCACCGCAGTTCGGATTTTGAACATCTGTTTGGTTTTAGCAATCCGTATTCGCTTGCGCTATCGCTCAAGCATATCTTGGTGATTGTTATGATTGGGATCGCGTTGTATCGCACGCTGGTGCTTGGCCGTAATCCCACAGGGATGACGCCAGAAAAGGAGCGCTTGAATTTGAGGCTGCTGCTAGTCAATGTTGCTTTGGCTGTGATTGTCTTGTTCATCAGCGGATTGGTGGCAGCGTTTAACAGTTCGCTGCATGGTTGAGGTCATGACTGGATAATGAATCAGTCATTATCCAAAAAAAACAAACCAACAATGGAGGCATAGGAAAATGAAGGAAACTGCGCAAAAGAATCGCAATATCATGTTCGTGATTGCCATCGTGATTGGCTTACTGATGATCGCTGTGATCCCTTTTCTTGTTCAAACCTCGCTGGACCGTGTCTTATATGGTCTGGACGAGCACGTCAAGGCTGGGAACCCGAGCTTTTCCAGCGGCATACCGCTTTTTGACCTGTTCTATCCAATCTGGCGGGCGGTGATCTTTGTGGCTGGTGTCGCCTTGATCGTGATTTCACTGGAGATCCGAAAAGGCTCAGAGTGGACATATCCATTGAGCATGGCCTTGTTTGCTGCGCCTGCCATTGGCGGCATGTTCATGTTTTTGCCCTACGTCAGTTGGGTGGATGGTTTCCCGCTGCCGATGCTGATTTCATTGATTGGGTTGGTTGGTTACTTTAGCTTTATTTTCTTGCGTAAAGCGACCATGATGCAAAAATGGGCGCGCTTTGGTGCGTTGACATTCATTGGGATGCTGTCTACCCATGCTTTCACCATTGGCATTGGCGCCCAGCGCACCATGATGACACGCCCTGGCTATCCTTTTTATAAGGATCTATCCTGGTGGATGTTCAACTGGGTTGGCGAAGTAAACTGGGTGGCGGTTATCTTGCTTTTCTTGTCCATCCCGTTGTTGGCAGTCGGTAAGCGTAAGGGGTGGTGGATGGCTGTGATTGCCTCGATTGCAATTCTGGCGATCAATGTTCCCACGCAGTTTATTCGTACCAAAACGCTTGATTACCTGTATGGGGCGCTGTTGGCAATTGGCGTCTTATTCTTCCTGCTTGTGCCTTTCTTCAAGAAGCATCTGCTGGTTGAAGAAACGGGAATAACGGGCGAGAGTGAGCAGGCTCAATAAAGCGCCTCGGGCGACCATATCTACCCATGTGTTTGTAGAAAGGCGTGAGTGAAACCGATGAAAAAACACCAACTAGGTGCCATCTTGGCTGTTGCGGGAATCGCGTTGGGTCTTTTGATCTTGTTCTTGATGGCTAGCATTTACCAGGTCAATATTGATGGCAAGCTGGCGGGAGATCGCCCAGATGAGGCCGTCACAGTGCAAATCGTCTTTGCGCTGTTGAGCTGGTGTGGGGTGTCTGCAGGGGCCTTATGGGTAATGGTCTTGTACGGTTTCTTGACCCAGGCTAAATGGGCCTGGTTTTGGGGAACTGTGGCGGCCACAATCCAGATTTTGGCCGGCTTCTTCCCCATCATCCCGCCATCTAGTATTGGCCTGCCTGCACCAACGGTGTGGGTCTTCTTGATTGCATTTGTGTTGTGGTTTGGTATGCTCTTTATTGGTGGTGTGGACTGGAAGATCGTAGTAATTGCGTTTTTCAGCGGTCTGACTTACGTGTTCACTTTCATTGATGGGGTTGGTGCCATTTCGCGCTACCAGACAGAGGCCAAAGGCTTCATCAGCTCAATGTATGCTATGTCTCAGATGGTGAATTGGTGGGGGGCGGCGGTCTGGGCGGTGTTTATCTTTGCGCTGGTCAAAGGCAAATCTTGGGCTTTGCCGGTTGGCATTCTTGCAGCTGCCATGTCGATCTTTGGCGGTTTTCCGGTTGGTATTACCGATGTAGTCGTTCAGGGACGGTTTTCGATGTTCTTGGTTGCACCAATTGCGGGTGCTGGACTGCTGATTGCTCTGCTGTTACCACCCGTGCGGAAGATAATCGCTGCATGGTGTGAGATGTAGATGACGATCCTTCCGTCTTTTCTTTTTTTGATGATGGGAGCGTTTTTACCAGGCGTTGTCAGGAAGGGATAGAAATACTATGCTGAATTTCATCAAAAGACGTTTCAACTACCTGTTTGTCTCGACCAAAGGCCTGATCTTGGTAGCCATTGCGATGATTGCCATGGTCACGGCGGTGTGGGGCATGCTTTCTGGCCCGATGGCAGAATGGGGGGTGCGCGAGGTAGTGGTCAAGCTCTTGGGTATGGATATGGTGCAGGCCGAGCGCGAAGGGCGCATCATCATCTTGTACCATTCGATCGCCATGGCTGTTGTGGCTATCGAAGTTTACATGGTCACCAGTCTGTTGGCGATGAAGCCCCTTTTCAAGACGGTTATCCGGGCGATTGTTACGGTGGGCTACATGGTGACCATGGTTTTTGGGTTGATTTTTGCCTACTTCGGCCACAATTGGGCTTTCCACGGTGTGTATATTGGCGGATTGACCCTGATCTTCTTTGCGGGTGTGTTATTGGTCATTGCCCTGTGGCCGTGGAATAAGGAGTATTACCAGCCAGACAAGGGGTATTCGCGCACCAAATCGGGCGTAGACATAGAACGGGTGGCTTTCTTCTCAACGGCCCTGACCACCGTACTCTCGGCTTTGTTTGGGGCCGTTCCGGGTTCTTTCTTCGGCAATGGGTTTGAGGTCTTCCTGGCAGAGAATGTCATTCGTTACCCCGAGAAGACCACTATGCAGTTTTCGATTATTGGCCACCTGCACATCATGCTGGCGCTCATCTCTATTATGCTTACGCTGATCATCGGCCGATGGCTGAACTTTAAGGGTGTGCTGCACAAAATCGCCATGCCATTGATGATCTTGGGTACCTTTGTCTTGAACCTGGGCGTGTGGGGCGTGGCAACACCTCTGGAGCCGATTGCCCACACGATAATCTATGTTGGGGCTACGCCATCGATGGTGGCGGCGCTGCTGCTGCTCATCTGGAGTTGGGACAAGCTGATGAAAGACGGTACAGCGCACATTCAGAAGCCCAATTTTGGGCAGAAGATAAGTGCCTTGCTGCGCGACCCGCTCAAGTTTGGTCCCACCTGGCAGATGCTTTTCATGAATTTTACTACTAGCGGGCTGGGGATTTTCATGGCCATCCGGTTGGATGAGATCTTCCGCGTTTGGCCGGCGCGCGAGGAGCGCATCGAGTTGACCGGGCACTGGCATGTGCTTTCAGCCATTGTTGCCACCATCATCCTGCTTTACTACGGGGATATGCTTGGCTTCAAAGGCAAGCTGCGCCAATGGTACGGCTGGAGCATTATCATCCTCTCTGATATTGCCTTCGGTGCGGTCACGATATTTGAGATGAAACGCCTCTTTATCAGCGAAGCGGAACAACAGCCGCTGGTCAACGTGTTGATGTATGCCATGGATTTTGGCCTGGCGATGTTACTGCTCTTGTTGGCCATTGTGATGGTCTGGCGGTTGGTTGATCTGTTCAAAGCCAAGGGACGTTGGACCGAGGAGGTCGGTCACGAGCTTTCGCAGGAGGTGTCGAAATGAAACGTATTCTTCCACTCATTGTCTTGCTGTTTGCTTTCCTGACCGCATGCGCTCCGGTTGACCTGGACGCGCCGCTGCCGGTTTACGAGACGGGGGTAGACCCGGACGCATGGGTGCAGGTTCCAGCAGGCGAATTCTACTTTGGACAGCACGAAGAGGTGGTGGAGACTGGGGCCTACGAGATCATGGTCACGGATGTGACCACGGCACAGTATGCAGATTTCCTCAACCAGGCGCTGGCAGATGGCAGCGTGAAGGTGGACGGCGAACAGATCGTGGGCTACTATCCTGGGGATGTGTTTCGCGGCGTGAAGCATGAAGAACCGATCGAAGCGGGGGATTGGATCTTCATCCCGTTGGACGATCCGGCACAACGCATTCGCTTTGATGGCGCCACGTTCACTGTCCAGCCAGCGTATGAGAACCACCCCATGACCATGGTAAGCTGGTTTGGTGCACGCGGCTACTGCGAGTACAATGATGGTCGCCTGCCGACGGAAGCGGAATGGGAAAAAGCCGGGCGCGGCACGGATGAGCGGCCCTTCCCCTGGGGCGAAGAGATCCTCCGTGAAAACGCCAATTTCTATGCCAGCCGGGATCCATTTGAAAGCATGAGCTCGTTTGGCTCGCGTACCACGCCGGTGGGCTTTTACAACGGCAAGACGTATGATGGCTACGTGACCCTTGACTCGGCCTCGCCATACGGGTTGTATGACATGGCAGGGAATGTGTGGCAGTGGACGGGCGACGTGTATGAAGGGATGCATTATCGCTTCATGCGGGGTGGATCGAAGGACACCTATGAGATGGATCTGAGGTTGTGGGTGCGCAATAATGCCACCCCCACTTACTTCAGCCCGGGTGTGGGCTTTCGCTGCGTCCGTGATCATTAGTTCTCAGGCGGGCGGGTGTGGGCGCCCGCCCGCCTGATTTTGAAGGAGTTGAAGCATGAAGACGATGCTTGCCAAATTCCGCCTCTACTGGCCGCTGGTCAAGAGCCTGCAAACCGGTTTGCTGGTATCTACTGGGCTGGCAGGCTATATGAGCGCTCGCTGCCCGGTTTTTAACCTGCCCACCCTGGTTGGGCTGCTGGTCAGCTTGGCAGCTTCCGTCAGCGGGAGCACTGTTCTTAATATGTGGTGGGATCGCGATATTGATGCCAAAATGGGCCGTACGCAAAAACGCCCCCTGGCCTCTGGCAAAATAAACCCTGCAGAGGCTTTGCGGGTGGGGTTGTCGCTTTCAGTGTTGGGCGTGGGACTGGCATTGGCGATGGATATTTGGTATGGATTGGTTATTTTTGCCGGGTTGTTCTTTGATGTAGTTGTTTATACTATCTGGCTTAAGCGGCGCACCTGTTGGAGCATTGTGTGGGGGGGGATTGCGGGTGGCATGCCGATCTTGGCAGGGCGAGTGTTGGGTGTGGGCGGACTGGATTGGGTCGGGCTGCTACTTTCTCTCGGTATCTTATTGTGGATTCCGACCCATATCTTGACATTTAGCATGCGCTATTTTGACGATTACCGGGCTGCTGGTGTGCCGACGTTCCCGTCCACCTATGGGTTCGGCATGACGCGTGCAGCCATCGCTGTGTCGAGCGTGCTGGCGGCGCTGGCAATGGGCTTGGCTGCCTGGGGCATTGGTATGCAATGGGGCTGCCTGCGGCTGTTGGGGGTGCTTTCGGCCGGATTGCTTGTCTTGGCGATCCGGATGGTATTTCAGCCTTCGGAGCGGGTCAATTTTGGATTATTCAAATATGCTTCGCTCTACATGCTGGCGGCAATGTTGTTGATGATGATCTAGGGAGCAGATAAGCATTATGAAAATGTCGGTTGTGGATCGCATTCTGTTTTTCCTTGTGGGGCTGCTGGCTGCGTACCAGGTGGCGGTGGGCGTTGATGGCTTCGACACGTTTCCTATCATTGCTTATACCACTGCTTTTGGGGTCCTCTTGGTTGCGGGTTTGCTGTTGATCATCCTGGGTTTTGATGTGTTGGACGCTCCTGTGGTGGTAGTGGTTTCCACCATCATCCCGCTCTCGCTTTCGCTTGGCTTGGTGTGGCAACACCTTCCGGCATGGAGCGGCGTCTACCTGGCTTTTGTTGTGATTGGATTGCTGGCAGTTATTATTACGCGCTCACAGCCAATGCCCAGCAAAATGCCCATCATTGTACTAGCTCTGGTGCATGGTGTGGCAGGGATGATGATTTTTCTACTGCCCATTTGGCTCGCACTGCAAGGGGTGATGGGGGCGGCTTTCTCTCTGGTTGGAGTAGGCGGTGCGTTGATTGGCGTTGGTGGTCTCTTGCTCTCATTCCTGAAAGCAGGCAAGCCCATTCTTTCACGCAAAACAATTCTCAAGATCTTGCCGGGTCTGCTGCTGTTGATGACAGTTTGTTTTGTTGTAGGATTTGCATTTGGATAGCGTTCAACGCATGTAGCAGTGCTGGGTAGTTGAACCCGTTTTAGCCCTCGCAATGTTGGTAAGCGAGGCGCATTTTGGATATATTTGCTGACTAGCAATCTATCAACATAAGATCTTCACATCTTCCCCACAGTATATTCATAACCATCCAGTATGATTTGAGGATAAATCCGACAGGAGAAGTATCCATGAAAAAAGCGCGTCCCTGGTTTGTGTTATTGTTGGTGGTGCTGGCTGCTGTGGCAGGTAGCTATTATTATAAGGCTGTGTATTTGCCATCCCAGGCCTCTGCTGAGCCAACATTGCAGACGGCCCGGGTGCGGACAGGTGACTTGGTGATCCTGGTGCCTGGAGTGGGCGAGCTGACGCCAGTCGCGCAAGCCAGCGCAGCTTTTCGTAGCGGCGGGGTGGTGGCTGAGGTTTATGCTGCTGCCGGCGATGTCGTTGAGACTGGGCAGCTTCTGGCGCGTTTGGATGATACCAATGTACAACAGCAACTGGCCCAGAGCCAATTGGCCTTGCAAGAAATGGTCTCGCCGGCAGCGCTCTTGCAGGCCCAGGTTGCTGCGTTGAGCGCTGAAGTGACCTACGAGAAGGCCGTGGGCGACCTGCAAACCCTGATCAGCCCGGCCGTCTGGCAGGCCGAACAAGACCTGGCCCAGGTCCAGGCAGCGCTTGCGGAGGTTTCGAGCACAAATGCCGAAGCTCTGGCGGAAGCGCAGGATGCTGTGGAACTGGCCGAGGCTGATTTGGCTCAGGCCCAGTTCGATTATGCGACTACTTATCTGCCGGCTATTTTCACCAAGCCTTATAAAGACCCGGCGAGTGGCGAAACCGTGCAGGGTGTTTTTCCGCCAACTGCAGCAGAGATTGCTCTGGCGCGGGCCAGGCTGGCGTCTGCTCAATTGGCGCTGGATGAGTCTCGCTCTTATTCAGATTTCATCGCTCAGGGTGCTCCGTGCGATGATGCCGGTTTGCTGGTTACCGACACAGCCTTGCCGTTCAAATTAGACCAGGCCTGCCAAGCTATTCGTAATGCCAGCCTGGCGGTCGAGAACACGCGCTTGTTGGCGCCACTTTCGGGCGTGCTGACTAGTTTTAACCTGACGGCTGGGCAGCCGGTAGGGTCGGCGGCTGTTGCCACCATAACTACCCTGGACCAGCTTGAACTGCGGGTTTATGTGGATGAAACTGATCTGCCAGCATTGGATGTTGGTCAGCGGATAGATGTTACATTTGCTAGTTATCCTAACCAGGTGATTGGCGGGCGGCTGCGGGCTATTGAGCCAGCCTTGCAGAATGTTGGCGGCACCCTGACGGCAGTAGTTTGGGTTGATTTTGAGGAAGCGCCGGTGATAGCGTTGCGTTCTGGGATGACTGCTGATGTTGAGATTGTTGCTGGCGAGGCGCTGGGTGCGTTGTTGGTGCCGGTACAGGCCTTGCGAGAATTGGCCCCTGGTTCCTATGCCGTTTTTGTGGTGCAGGTCGATGGATCACTCAAATTGACCCCGGTCACCGTCGGCCTGCACGATTTTGCCAACGCCGAAATTCTGAGCGGCCTGCAGGCTGGTGATATTGTCAGCACCGGTAACGTGGAAACCAAGTGAGCGCCTGGACGGGCTCCGAGAAAAAGCAATGAACACACCACCCATCATTGAGATCAAAGACTTGTTCAAAGTATATGGCGAGGGCGAGGCCGCGGTTCATGCGTTGGCGGGCGCAAATGCGTTGGTGCGGCGCGGCGAATTTGTGGCGGTGATGGGGCCATCTGGCTCCGGTAAATCTACCATGATGAACATCATCGGTTGTCTTGACCGCTCAACATCCGGCAGTTACCTGCTGGATGGCCGTGATGTCAGCGGCCTGGACAAAAACGAGCTGGCCGAAGTCCGCAGCCAGAAGATCGGGTTTATTTTTCAATCCTTCAACTTACTGGCGCGCCTGAGTGCGCTAGAGAACGTGAAGCTGGCAATGTTGTACAACCTGCACGAAAAACTGGATGCGAAGGAACAGCACCACCGCGCCGTGGCCGCGTTGGAGGCAGTGGGGCTGGGTCAGCGGATGAGCCATCAACCTAATCAATTATCGGGCGGCCAACAGCAGCGTGTGGCAATTGCCCGCGCTTTGGTCAATCGCCCGCCGCTCATCCTGGCTGACGAGCCAACCGGCAATCTCGACTCGCACTCCAGCATAGAGATCATGGATATTTTGCATCGTTTGCACAAACAGGGAACAACCATTGTGATGGTAACCCATGAACCGGATGTGGCCATTCAAGCTCAACGTATCATCTGCTTGCGCGATGGGGTTGTCATTTCGCATGGGGGCGAGGGCCTCAGTCCATGCCTGGAGAGCCGTGAACGTGCGGCAGCGCGGGCACAGGAGGCAGCCGAATGAATTTCACCAAAATTTTGCGTGTGGCCTGGGATGGCCTGAATCTCAATAAGCTGCGCTCGTTTCTGACCACCCTGGGGGTCATCATTGGTGTGGCATCGGTCATCATCATGTTAGCGGTCAGCGCAGGAGCCGAAGCCGCCATTGCCGAACAAATCAACGCCCTGGGCGCTAACCTGTTGATCGTTTCGCCGCTGCGCGGCACGCCGGGCGCGGCGCGCACCCTGCTCTTGGATGACGCCAATGCCATAGCCCAGCAGGTGGTGGGTATTTCTGGTGTGTCAGCCGAGCAGTCTCCCGCAGCGCAAACCGTTAAGGCCAATGGCGTGACCCTGGAAGGAATTGCCCTGATGGGCACAACCGCCGATTTCCCGATCGTGCGCGATTACGCCCTGGCCGAAGGCCGCTACTTCACCGCCGATGAGGACGAGCGCAAGAATAAACTGGTAGTGTTGGGTGCAGGTTTGGCCACGGACCTGTTTGGCGAGCAAAGCGCATTGGGGCAGTCCGTTACCATCGGGACGCTACGCATGACGGTGATTGGCGTGATGGCGCCAAAGGGCCAGGTCGCCGACGTGGATTATGACGGACGGGTGTACTTGCCGATCAATCTGGTACTGGACAAATTGATGCCTACAGGCTCGGGCGGGGCATCGATGCGTCCGGATGCGGTGCGCACGATTTATGTCAAAGTGGAAAACCAGGAGAAAATTGACAGCGTGATCACCCAGGTTACAGCGTTACTGGCTAACCGCCATGATGTAGATTTTACCCAGCCGGATTTCACTGTTCAAACCCAGCAAGATATCATTGCTACGCAAGAGGCTGCCACGGCTGCCTTTCGCGACTTATTAGCCTGGGTGGCCGGTGTATCACTGGTGGTAGGCGGCATCGGCATCATGAACATTATGTTGGTATCTGTGACTGAGCGCACGCGTGAAATCGGCCTGCGCATGGCGTTAGGGGCGCGCCCGGCGGATGTGATGTTGCAATTCTTGGTTGAGGCAGTGATCTTGAGCCTGGCGGGCGGACTGGTAGGCGTGCTGGCTGGGGTAGGCGGCTCGTATCTGTTTGCCCAATTGGGAACGATGCGCACCGAGCTTGTGCCGGCTTCTATCCCACTGGCATTTGGCGCCGCCGCGGCGGTGGGCATTTTCTTTGGCTATTATCCTGCCACCCAGGCTGCAAAGCTAGACCCAATCGTGGCTTTGCGCCACGAGTAAATATTCTATTACGGAGAGACTGATATGAAAACTAAATCCATCCTACTAATCATCCTGGCCCTGGCGCTTGCTGCATGCAGCAGTGCGGCTCCAGCCGCTGCCCCGGCTGGAGAAAGCTATGTCAGCGCGACCCTAGACACCAGCTATGACGGCGCACTCTCTGCGCGCAATCAGCTTGCCCTGGGCACGCTTAACTTGGCAGAAAGCGACACTGCCATCACCCCAGAGCAGGCTGAAACCTTGCTGCCACTGTGGCAAGTGCTGCTCAATTCACAAAAGAGCGGTACAGGCGCCGATGCAGAGACCAATGCTGTCATGCAATCCATTGAAGAAAGCCTGACGGCTGAACAAATCGCTGCGATCAAAGCGATGCAGTTGACGCAGACCGATTTGCAGGATTGGGCCACTGCCAACGGCATCACGTTGGGCAGTGGCACCGGCACTGGTCAGGGTCAAGGCCAGGGGCAGGGCATGTCGCCTGAAGCGCGTGCCACGCGCCAGGCCGAAGAAGGGCGCACGCCGGGCAGCACCAGCGGTGGCGCCTCGACAGCTCTGGTATCTGCTGTGATCGAGTACCTCGATCAGCTTACTCCGTGAAGCAGGGGGATCATACCGAAAATTAGATAAATATCGGGTCTCATTACTTGAGGCCCGATATTTCATGTTGTGCCAGGTTAGCCTGCGAGGGCTATCTGGGTGGGCAATGCTGCCGGATAAGTACCCTTGTACGACTATTTTAGCCTGAAAGCCGTCGCATAACAAGCGGATTTCGACTTGGCATCGCGGGAAATTCTCGTCGCATAAGGAAATATCCGTTACGCTCCTGTCTTACGCATTAGGGGCAAGCTTTATAGCTGATGTGCGAAGAGCTTTGATGGATTGGTTAACCGTTTGCTGATGAACTATGTTGCCTGCTGGGGATTATAAGACAAGAACTGTGGATGCTATAGGTGAGAGGCGGAGAGAAGATTGTCGAGCACCATCTGATCGCTGCGCCGTAGCGCTCGCCGGAAACGTCCCAGGGCTTCCAGCTCTTGCTGGTAGGCCAGTGTGATCGACGGAACTGTACGGCCCATGCAAGCTCCTAAAACAAGGTCGGTTGGGCTGGGCTGGCCAGCGCAGGCACCTGCCAACATTGATCTGAGGCTGCGGCCAGGTGCTTCAGCAGAGCTTCCGGTTGCCCAGCCGGGCAGG
This sequence comes from uncultured Anaerolineaceae bacterium, assembly GCA_964633225.1. Lineage (GTDB taxonomy): Bacteria > Chloroflexota > Anaerolineae > Anaerolineales > UBA4823 > JAKQIM01. The sequence continues at coordinate 538 of CAZWFQ010000051.1, read as the reverse complement.
CGCTGACCGCCACCGGCGCCTGCTGGCTCAAGCGTTTGAGTGCGGCCAGGCCCTGCTCCAGCAAGCGCAGGCGTTCGTCCAGCCGGATGTTCTCATCGTAGAAGGTTGTTAGCAGGTCGAATACCAGGGTGGGAAGTGAGCCGTGGTTGTGCCCGGTCAACAGGCGGGTCATCTGGTAGCAGGTGAAGGCGCGGGCAATGGTGATGCGCTGTAAGACTGTTTCTGGATGGGCCCCATTTTGCCGGGCGAGATGGGCGATAGCATATACATCCAGGCTGTTGCCGCCGTCCAATACCTGCAGTCGCCCTTCCAACGCCAGGCGAGCGGCCAGGGCATTCATCAACTGGCGACAGGTGGCGCGTGGGGCGATCAGCAGGTGCAGTTGGCCGGGTGCGAGGCGGAGCAGGTCATCCATGCCCTCAGGATAGACGAAATCATAGGCGAAAACAATCCCCCGGAGGGTGATTTAATGGGGGATAAAGGGGTTAACCAGAGGGGGGAACCAGCTATGGCGCAACATGGCCTAGAGAAAGCAGGG
>CAZWFQ010000050.1:0-27940 GCA_964633225.1 uncultured Anaerolineaceae bacterium | reverse complement strand
TCAGCGTTGGGAATGACGGGGGCCAGACTGCTGTAGAGGTGTTCAATCTCTCGCCGGGCATGATCAAACGGAAGCTCTTTGAAGTGTTTGACGATCGTTTTAATGGCGCGCCGTTTTTCGGCTGGGGTCTTAAGGGATAGGTTGATGGCTGTGTGTTGGCTGGAGGTGGGGCTTGTATTGGTGATGGTCAGCTCGCTTGCAGACGCGAAGTTGATTGCCTGGTAGATGCGGTCCCACCAGAAGACATCTTCTTCAGCGCACAAAGTTGGGACAAACAACACGGGATAGATGCCGTGGCGGCTGGCCGTGGGAAAAATGATCTCGGCAAAATCACGGTAGCCATCATCCACTGTAACCAGCACAGCCTGGGAGGGCAGGGGCGGGCCGCCTGTGGCAGCTGCCAACACCTGGGGCAGCGTCACCGGATGGTAGTGACGGGCCAGCAGAGCCATCTGGGCTGCGAACTGCTGGGGTGAGGCACTGATCAGGGCAGGGTCGAGCCAGGGGCGGTGCCCGGGATCATCGACGCGATGGTAGGCCAGCACATACAAGCGGTTGGTGCTGTTCAAGTCTAATCGCTGGAGCAAGTGCATCAGGCCAGCGTTCTGGGCAAACTGCATACTGGATGTTTTCAGAGAACGTAGCATGGGCATTCTGCCTGGTGGTTGCAATAGGATATGGATGCGCGCTCAGATCAATGCTTGCGAAGAGCAGATGCAACTGCGATCGCCACCACTGCCACAACCAGCACCCCCGATGCGACGATGGCGGGCAGCAGCCAGCCGGGGCGTTCGATCACCACCGGTTGGGAGACGTAGGCGGTTGGCACCGGAGTGGTGGCAGGTGCAGCAGTGGCGCCCAGGTTGCCGCTGCCAATTCCCAGGCGGGTATCGGCAGTGAGCACCTGTTCGCCATTGATGACGGCAAAATCGCCAGCCAGCTTGCTGGTCAGGCTAGGTATCGTCAGCGCATTGCTGACCCAGGCCAGGCCTTGGTCTGTGCTGCCCAGGGCCGCCAGGATGGAGCGGCTGGGTTCCCAGGGAGAAGGCAGGTATTCCAGGTAACCCAGGCTGGTGCCGGCTGGCAGGCGGTAAGTGACCTGGAAGCTGCGTTCGTTCGCCAGGTCGCTGCCGGCATCAAAGGGGGCTGGCAAAGAGTCCTGGATGGTTTTCAAGATGGGCAGGCTGCTGGCGCGTCCTACGATCACCCAATCTACGTTGGCCGGTAGCGACTCGACCGTCTGGTCTGCCAAGCTTACCTGCAGGGCCACCAGAGCGCCGTTTGATTTCTGGCCCAGGTCGGCAGCAATTTGAGCTGCTGTATTCCATGCGGTCGCATCTTGGAGCGGCAGGATGAAACCTAACTGACTGAGGGTGGGGCTGTTGACGAAGGGGAAGGGGTAGGTGTTCAGACCCTGCACCCGCGCCAGTAGATCCGAAGCCGGCAGGAGGGGCAGGTGCAGTAGAGATGTGGGGCTATACGACACCCACAGATTGTTCAATACCAATTCTGAACAGTAATCCAGTGGTACCAACTCGGAGACGAGCATCAGGCTGTTGTAGCCCGCGCGGACGCTGTAGGTGGGTATTTGGATGCGCTGGGTGGTAACCTGGGTTGTATCATCGGTGAAGCGCAGGCTGCCAATGATCTGGTCGTTGAGGTAGATCACCAGTCCCGACCGGTCATAGTTCAGCATGGCTGAGCTGGCGAAGACCAGGTCCAGGAAGGCTTCATCGGTGGTCACCTGGCCCGGGGGAACAAAGAAGATGAATTCAGTGTAATGAAGGCTGTAGCCGGTCTCGGTGACGGCGTCATAGCCAAGGTCGGCGAAGGTACGGTCTTCAGCCACGGCAGGGATGGCAATGCTTGTTTCTACATCGGCAATGACGGCCAAGTTGGGGAGCAGGCCCGGGCGGACGTAAGAAGAGCTGAGCGCCTGGGCAGCTTTAACCACCCCCTCGTCGCTGCTGCCGCTGACCACAAGGGTCACAAAAGCGCGGTTCCAGGTTGAAACCGCCATTTGTAAGATGCCGTCGCTTGGAAGGGCTTCGGGAAGGGAAAACCCCGCCTCGCTCCAGGGGGCAGGCAGGTCCAAAGAACCAAGCATGGGGAAGGCCTGGGGCTTCCCGATGAAGACCAGGTGGGCGCTGGCGCGCTGTTGGGGGGTAAGCTGGCTGACTGACAGCAACTGCATGGGTAGGTTGCCGCCGGTGATGCGGCCCAACCCGGCCGCGACGGTGAGCGCAGCTTGTAGTTCAGCCGCGCTGGGCTGGTCTGGCAAGACGAGCAAGGTTGTGCTGGGCATTAAGGCACTGACCTGGTACAGTGGGCGGGGCAAAAGGCGCAGATCGGCAGGCGCATCGGCCAGGGTATGCGGCAGGATGAAGATCGAGTCGGCATCTATGCCCAGGGTGGTCTTATGGTCAAGCTCGCAGTCAATGGCGGCATCTAAAAAGAGATACAGTTCGTGGCGTCCATCGGTGCGCTTGGGGGTCAGTGCCTCAACCGGGATGGGGATGGAGATGACACGCGGCCCGCTCCAATCCAGGATAATGGTGGTCAGCAGCTCATCGTTATAGGTAACATCCAGCGAGCCTCCGGTGGCAACATCAACCTGACCCCCATCCTCCCTCAGGGCATTGGTGAAGAATGGATTCAGGTGTAGTTGGATCTCTGCGCCTTCCGTTAGAGACCAATTCATGGGCAGGCTGAAACGCACACGGTAAGAATCATATGGGCCGTGCATCAGGCGATCGGTAAGATCCAAGGTGGTGAACGAGAAGGCATTCAGCGCGTCTGAAACGCCGCCCGGGACAGCAGTTTGTTGGGGGGCAGGGGTGGATTGCTGTGCTGGTTGGGCCAGCGCAGGGCCGGGCAGGCAGAATAAGGCCAATAGGGTGATGCAGGCGGCGGCAATGAGGAAAGCCATTCCGGTCAACGACCTGGATTGGGAGGGTAAGGTGGATTTCATAATATATACCTCTTCAAGCGGTGGTACAAGTTCATGATTGATCCTGGCCAGGTGGGCCAGATGGCGGTTGGGCGGCACGGGATCATGCTGCCAGACCCTGTAAAAACGGTAGCATTTTCTGGACGACAACATCCCAGGTGTATTCTTCTTCCAGGCGTTGGCGAGCGGCCTGGCCCATTTGCTGCCGGCGGGTGGGGTCTTTGAGCAAGCCCAGCATCGCAGATGCCAGAGCCTCTGGCTGGGGGGCAGCAACCAGGCCGGTGGTATCGTGAAGGATGATTTCAGACATGGCATCGCCGCTAACGCCAATGCAGGGCAGACCGTAAGCCATGGCTTCTAGCAAGACATCGCCCCAGGTCTCTTCGCGGGATGGCAAGACGAAAAGATCGGCCTGCTGGTAAAGGGCAGCAATGGCAGCGCGATCCCAGGTGGGGGCGATGATATCGACCATCTCTTGGGGGAAGGTGGGCGGAATCGGGCCGCTGGTGACCATGTTGAGATGGGCACGTGGATACACCTGGCGCACCTGCGCAAAGGCGTGCAGCAAGAGGTCGCCACCCTTGCGCAAGAAATCTTTGCCGATGAATAAGATCTGCGGGTCCGGATGGTCTAACCGATCTGATATGACCGGCAGGGTGGCAAAATTGACCCCGCCGCCCACCGCGACGACACGCTGTGGGGCAATGCTGTAATCTTCGATAACTGAGCGGCGCACAAACTGACCGCGGGTGAAGATGAGACTGGCGTGCTCGAAAGCTTCTTTTTCCAGGGTGATCCACGCTTGGCCCTGCTTTTCGTCAAAGGGGAAGCGCTGGCTGGCGCGTTTGCGCTGCGAGAGCACCGCAGTGTAATCGGTGTAAATGATACCCGGTAGGGATGAGGCAGCCTGGATGGCATCAAAGAGCACGCCAACCTGAAAGATGAGACGTAGATCTAGCTTTTCAACAGCGGCTTGCTGGCGCAGGATGCGCGCGGCATGCTGTGAGCGCAGGTGGAAAGCAGGCAGGTTTTTGTAGAAACGCTCTTTCCAGGTTTGAGTATTGGGATGAAAGGTCTGGGCCAGGTTGAGCCAACGGGCCGGGCCGCGCAGGGTGAGATCGTGGATGGCTTCCACCTGGCAAGCACGCCCAAGCGCATCAAAGAATAGACCGTACTTGGTGCGCGCCGCAGCTTTGTTCAGCACGTCGCCAACTAAGAAGCAGGACAGGCTTGGGCGTGGATGCTCGTTCATGCGCCATCCTCGCGGCGAGCCACGCGCTGCCAGAGGGCGGTCTGCTGCCTGGTCAAGAAGCGGTAGAGCCCGCTGATGGCTGCCAGGTTGCTGTTGACCAAGAAAGCAGGCAGGTAAAGCAGCTTGCCAATCTTCGAGCGGCTAAGCTTTGGATCGCGATGGATGATGCCGCCGAGCCAGGCCAGGGCATAGAAGAGCACTTGCAGGGCCAGCAGGATCCAGCTAAATGGTGCGCTGAGGGCCCACAGGCTGGGCTGGGCTGGCTGAGCGGGAAAAAGCAGGGCGCCCAGGTTGCCGATCAGCGCACCCAACATGGCAAAGGGCACCAGCGGGCGGAGAAATTTATGCGACACCACCTGCCAGATGACGAGGGGATTGCGCCAGGGTAAGAGTTGGGGGGCGCGCAGCATGGCCTGGTAGCGCCCTGCGATCATCCGGCTGCGGCGGATGGCTTCATCCTGGACGCTGGCCGAAATGCGCTCAAACGACCGGGCACGGGGGGCATACACCACCCGGTAACCCTGGCGGATGGTCTGCATGGCCAGGCAAAAATCGTCGTTGATGATTTGAGCGGGGGGCGGGGTGTAGATGGCGCGGCGGATAGCCAGGATCTCACCAGAAACGCCCGTGCAGTTCCCCAGCCGGGTCTCTTGTTTCTTGATAAAGGATTCGTATTTCCAGTATAGGCCTTCAGATTCGCCCAGGGCGCCGTCGCCTTTTTGGATCGTCTTAGCGCCGCTGACCGCGCCGACGCTGGGGTCGGCAAAGGGGGCCACCAGGTGCCGCAGGGTGTCGGGGGCATAGGTGTTGTTGGCGTCGGAGAAGACCACCACCTCGCCGTGGGCCTGCTGGATGGTGCGGTTGATGGCAGCCATCTTGCCGCGCCGCTCGGGCTGGTAAGAGAGCGTGATGGGGAAGGATGGGGAGGCAAAGTTTGTGACGATGGCCGGGGTCTGGTCGTCAGAGCCGTCGGCAGCAACGATGATCTCCAACCGGTCGTGGGGATAATCCAGGGCCAGGCTGTTCTCCAGCTTGTGGGCAATGACGGCTTGCTCGTTGTATGCAGCGATGAGCAGGGTGATCGTGGGGGTGTGCCCGGGCATGGGTTTGGGTGAAGGGCGCAGGCGCGCCAGCCCGGCCAACAAAACCGGATAACCCAGGTAGGTGTACAGGATGAGCCCCACACTCAGCCAGAATAAGATGGCCATTTTAAGCCCCTCCTCCAGCCTGGCGGGGGTGGTTTGCCAGGCGCAGGTACAGTTCTTCAAGCTGGCGGACGATGACCGGCAAGGCATAGGTGGATTCAATCTTCAGGCGGGCCTGGGCGCCCAGCCTGGCCCGCAGGTGCGGGTCACCCAGCAGGGTCAGCAAAGCCCGGCTTAATTGTTCGGGGGCATCTGGAGAGATGAGCCAGCCATTTTCGGCGTGGGTGATCACATCGGCGGCGCCTCCTACGTTGGTCACCAGGGCGGGCAGGCCGGTGGACATGGCTTCGAGCATGGCTACCGACAGTCCCTCGGCGGCAGACGGCAGGACGAAGAGGTCAGCGGCCTGCAAGTAAGGGGCCACGTCTTCTTGGGGGCCAGCAAAGTGGACCCCAGGTCCGGCCGCGGCCTTCAAGCTGCTCTCTAGCTCGCCGGTACCCAAGATCAACAGCAGGGCCGATGGCAGGGTGCTGCGGATGGTTGGCCAGGCACTGACAAGCTGGTCGACGCGTTTTTCAGGAGCCAGGCGGCCAGTAAAGATGGCAATGGGGCCTCCTGCCAACCCCAGGCGCTGGCGCAAGGCCAGGGCCGCCTCACCAGCCAGGGGGGTAAAATGGTCGGCATCGACTCCGTTGGGGATGGGGCAGCGCTGGCTGGCAGGGATGCCGGCGGCATCCATTTCATCCGCAATTTCCTGGCTGATGGGGATGAACGCATCCACCTCGCGGCGAAAAGCAGCCAACCGGGACCGGCCCATGAATTTGCGCCCTAAGCGCTGAAAATCGCCCAAGGGGCCGCTGCGGTGTGCGGTGACCACCACGGGGGTGCCAAACAGGCGTTTGGCGGCTACCGCGGTGGTGGCCGGAGAGAAAACTTCGTGGGCGTGCAAGACGTGCGGCCTGAGACGCTCCAGGAGCGGCAGGGCCGCCAGGGTAAAGCTGAGTGAAGCGGTCACTTTGGGCCCGGGGATCGGCAGGCGGTATACCGGCACGCCGGCGATGGTCTCAAAAGCCGATAGGCCCGCATACCGGCGGGTCAGAATGGATACTTGTATGCCGCGGGACAGCAAATGCTCGGCCACGGCACGGATCTGGCGCTCGGCCCCGCCAATCAGGGGATGGTAGCGTTGGATGAGCATGGCGACCTTCAACGGAGCGCTTGCCGGAGCGGGCGGCCTGGAGATGGGGGCTGGCTCGGGGCGGGGGTCAACCACTGGCGATGCGGGGGGCGCGGAGGCGGGCATCTTAGAGACACTCCTGGTAGAGAGAAAGGAGACGATCGAACCACGGGCGGGTGTGGTAGTGGGCCTCGGCGTGCTGCCGGGCTGCCTGGCCCAGGCGAGCGCGTTCATCAGGCTGCTGCAGCAGTTCGATCACAGCGGCAGCAAGTTGGTTGGGCTGCTGTGGGGCCACGAGGCGGCCTGTGCTGGGTGCGAGCACGAGGGAATTTTCACCTACATTGGTCACCACAGATGGCAGGCCGGCCATCATTGCTTCCAGCAGGGCCAGAGGCAGGCCTTCCCAATGGGACGCACTGACGAAGAGATCGCTGGCGGCCAACAACTCAGGCACATCTGTGCGCGTGCCCAGCAGGGTCACGCAGCTGCCCAGTCCCAGGGTCTCGGCCTGGGCTTGCAGCGCTGCGTGCAGAGGGCCGTCGCCGGCGATAACCAGGGCTGCCTGTGGGCAGGCTGAGTGCACTACAGCCAGGGCTTGTAACAGATCGGCGTAGCCTTTGGGGATTGAGAGACGGCCCACGGCAATCAGCAGAGGGCGTTCGGCGTTGCCAGCCAGGCTTTGGCGCAGGGCCAGGCGTTCTGCCGCGGATAGGGCGGCAGAAGCTGGCACTGCATTGGGGATGACCGTGATGGGCTTACCTGCCAGGCGGGGCTGGTGTGCCTGGGCCACGCTGTGCCCAACGGCAATGACGCGTTTGGCCCCGTGGCGCAGGGCCCAGGCTTCCAGGCGTTGGCGCCCAGCGTGATAATGGCGTGCTTCCTGGCTGACCGAGTGCAGGGTGCCGATCACTGGCAGCCCAGCCAATCGCCCGGTCAATCCCCCGATGATGTTGGCGTAGGTCAGGTGGGTGTGCAGGATGTCAAAATGTCCCTGGCGCAAGAAGCGGGCAATTTGCAAGATGCGGGCTGGTGAGAGCAAGCCCGCGGCCGGGAAATAGACCACTTGCGCTTGCAAGCTGCGCAGCTCAGCTTCCACGGGTGAATCAGGGATCAGTTTCAGGCCGATGACGGTCAGCGGCAGGTCACGCGCCCGGGCTTCAGCGGCAAAGTTGACCAGCAGCTTCTCGGCGCCGCCGATTTTGATCGAGTCGATCATCTGTACGATGCGCAGGGGTTCGTTCACAAGGCGGCTCCTGTGCTTTTGCGTTTGAAGGCCGCTTTGAGGGTCTCAATGGCTCCCAGTAAGAGGGGGCGGTGAAAGAGCCACAGTGCACCCGCGTAGATGAGGGCGCCAACACTGATGCTTACAATCAACTGCAGCCAAAGGTTAGCTGAACTCAATACAGCCAGGGTTGCCCACACGCCGGCTGCCATCAGGGCGCCGTTCACAAATGAGGGGCGCAGCGTGTCGAGGATGGTCCGGAAGGGGGTATGCAACATGCGGCTGGCGATGAAAAGCTCGAAGATGCCAGAGAAAAAGGCCACTGCCGCATGCGTCCAGCCGACGGCGGTGATGGTGCCTGGCCCCTGGATGGCCCACAGCAGGGCCGGAATCAAGATAATGGCGCGTAGGATGGAGATTTGGGTCAGGACGATGGGACGGCCCTGGGCCTTATACACATCACCGGCATTGTAGGCCAGTGAGAGCATGACCGAATAAATGGAGATGGCTTGCATGACGGGGATCGCCTCAACCCACTTCTCGGTGAAGAAGGCCAATACCAGGGGGCGCGCCACCAATGCCATGCCCAGGCCCATGGGTACTGTCACCAATGAGACGTAGCGGGTGGTGATCAAAAAACCGCGCTGCAGGGCCTGGGGGTCTTCGCGCATGCGCGCATACACAGGGAAGATGACTTTGCTGATGACATCGCAGAACTGCATCACCAGCAGGTCGGGGAAACGGAAGGCCACGGTGTACACCCCCAGGGCCGCGGCGCCCAAGAAGCGCCCCACCAGCAGGTAGTCGGCGTTGTTGAGAGTGATGCCCAGGGCATCTACCGAGACAATGTTCAAGCCGTAGGCCAGCAGAGGCCGGACGAGTGTTTTGACAAATTGGAAGGAAGGCCGCCAGGGCATGATGCGCCACAGTACCACCACCGATAATGCGCGTCCCACGATCTGCCCGATGATCAGGCTCCAAGCGCCAAAGCCTAGCAGGGCCAGCAAGATGGATGCCAGCCCTTTACTGATCGCTTTGACGAAATCGGGGATGAATTTGCGGCCGAAAGAAAGCTCTTTGCGCAGCAGGGTATCGTGGATGCTGCCCAGGGCCGAGATGGGGAAGACCAGGGCCAGGGCGCGGGTGACTGGCACGGCGCGCCCATCCTGGAAGAATGTGCCTGCCAGCGGCGCGCCAAAGAAGGTCACCAGGAATAAGAGAATGCCAATGCCGATATTGAGCCAGAAGGCGGTGACCCGTGCCTGGGGATTATCGCGGTGGTAAATGAGGGCCGGGCCGATGCCCAGGTCACTCAGCACTTCGAGAAAGCTGATCACTACCGTGGCGTAGCCAGCCACCCCAAATTCTTCTTTGACCAGCAGGCGCGCCAGGATAACGGTGCTCAAGAAAACCATCAGCTTGCCGCTGTAGAAGGATGCGTAGGTCCAAAAGGTGCCGCGCAGGGTGGCTTTCGCCAGGTCAGGGGATGGATCAGTCATAAGAAGCGGCTGGGTTAACCCTGGCAAGGGCATTTTTGGTGATCTGGGGCAAGGACAAAGCCATGCCGATTAAAAGGTAAAAGAAGCGTGGATAGGCACCGTGGATAAAGAAAGCCGCACTCAGGTAACCAATCATAGCGATGGTCAAAGATGCTACCAGGTCCCCCTCGGTGTGCAGGCCAGCCTTGAGAAGTGCCAGGCGGGACCTACCCAGGCAAGAGAAAACCGACCACAGGATGGCGCTGAAGATCAAGATGCCAGCCATGCCGTTCTCGGCAGCCACTTCAAGGTACAGGTTGTGCGGCTCGCGGGCTTCGGTGCGCGGATCGTAGCCGATGCGGCGCGAGTAATCCTGGTACAGGGTGGGATAATTGCCTACGCCTACGCCAAAGACAGGATGATCGGCGAACATTTGAACGCCCACCAGCAGTTCGCTGGCCCGGCCGCGAAAAGAGACCTCAGAGCGCACATCGCTTTGGCCAGAAAACAGATCGGCCACTGAGAGCAGGCGCTCTGTATACGTGGCGGGGATCAGGCGCAGCAGCCCGGCCCCAATGACAAGCACCAGAGCCACCTCAATCGGGCGCGGTGGGCGAAAGATCGCCATGGCTGCCAGCATGATCAGCAAGGCCACAAACGCGCCGCGTGAATAGCTGAAGATGACGGTTAAAATGCAGACGGCAAAAGCCCACAGGGCCAGGAGACGCAGCGGCACAGATTTTTCTGCGCCAGCGCGCATCACAGCTAAGGGGATGATAACCAGCATGATTTGGGCAAAGAAGTTGGGATCTCCGATTGGCCCACCGACCCGCCCACCCTCGGTAGTGCCCACCAGGTTCAACACAGGGGCCTGCCCAAATCCCCAAAAGGCATTATCCCAATCGTTGGTCAAAAATTGGTAAACGCTGATGCTGCCCATCAGGATACCCGCCAGCAGCAGCATCCAGACAGCCCCCCGCAAGGTGGCAATGTTTTGCATTAATACAACAATGATGACGGTGATGATGGCGTCTTTGATAAAATCGCTGAGCGCCTCGCGGGCCACCCAGAAATCTGATGCATAGAGCAGCGATGTGAAGATAACCAGGCCATATACGCCCATCAGCACTGTCGGGCGTATCCAGCCCTGGGGCTGCTCTTGATACAGGGCCCAGCGCACCAGGATGGCGGCAATGAGCAGCGCTACCAGAGGCTTGGCAATGGACGGGGCGCCGTGATACTCAATCAGCACATCCGAAAGGCGTGTATAGGTGGCAAAAATGAATGCCAGCAGCCCCAGGTCGGGGCGCATGATGGTCAGGATGGCAACAATCACGCCCGCGATGGCTGCTGCAGTGACCGTGGGCCCCAAAAAGCGTGAAACAGCCAGGGCCGTGCCGGTACCAGTGATAAAGGCCAGCATGGCAAAACCCAGCGAGAGCCAACTCACATGGAAAGATTTTGCCAGGGTGGCAAAAGAGGGTCGCCTTTTATCCTGCCCTTCGGGTCGCCGGTGAGGAAAGGCTTTAAGGTGAACTGCCTTCAAAACTTACGCTTCCTTTGCCAGCACCACCGGGCACTGCGTATCCTTTTGGTCGCGGCTCTGGACGAGGGCGGTTTCCAGCGCTTTGGCGGTGCGCTCGACCAGGGTCTGTGCTGAGGCGTGGCTCTTATGCGTGGCAACCCCCACATAGGGTTCCAGGCTGAGGGCCTCGTTGGCGTTGAAGACGCCACTTTCGAGGATGGTGGGGGCAGAAAGTGATTGGTGGATGCGTTCAAGTGTACGGGCTGCGGCAGTGCCGGGGGTGGCGGGCAGCATGATGGCGAAGCAGATATCATCCCACCGCCCAACGATATCATTGCCGCGCAGCTCTTTGCGTAGGGTGGTGGTCACCTGGCGCAGCAAGCGCTGCACCAGAGGCTGGGGCAGGGTATCGATGAGGTCTTTCAAGCCGTTCAACTGGATCATGGCCAGTGAGAGCACACCCTCCGGTCGTTGGGCCACCTCGTCTTCTAATACGTGCTGGAAGTGACGGCGATTATAGGCGCCCGAGGTGCTGTCGAGGATGCGGCGTTGGCGGTAGGCATCCAGGGGAATGCGGATCTGCTCGCTCAGGATCGCCAACCCAACCCCCACAACAGCTCCCAACACCAGTGAGAGCCCAGCATCGCGAACAGGCTGAGGGCTGGTGGGTTCGCTGGGTGCAGCTGCCGGATCCAACAGGCTGATATCGTAGATCTGGTAGTAAGCCTTGATGTAATCGATGCCGCGCTGGCCCACATTGTTTGCCAACAGGGCCGTAAGCTGGGGATCGGGGCCTTCTACCGAAAGCTCGAGGATATTTGCATCGGGCAGAACCACCGCAGAGATCTCATAACTATTTAGATCATCCGGATTCAATCCCAGCGCCACAATTGTCTCTTGGAAGATACGTGAGCTTTGCATGAATTCGGCATAGGTTGAGACCACAGAGCGTTTGTCGAGCGTGTCCAGGCTGTTCAGCACATCGGCTGCTTTGATCAATTCGGGGTTAGGGCTGACCACAAAACGCGCGCTGGCCTGGTAGATGGGTGTGGCGAGATAGGCAGATATCAGGGCGACATTCAAAGCCACCAGAGCCGTGATGGCAATGATCCACCACCCGCGCTGCAGCATACGTAAATAATAGCGTAATTCCATTGTGACTACTCTCCTTGGCTGGCCCTGTCAATCTCATCCGCCGGTAACCGTGCGGAACAAAGCCGCCAATTGCTGAACATTGGCTTGCAGTTCGAATTCTTTCAGCACCAAAGAACGCCCAGCAGCCGCCAGGTTGGAGGCCGCCGCGGGCTGCTGGTAAACCTCAATCATCGCGTCTGCAAGCGCATGTGCGTCACCGGGGGGAACAAGATAGCCGGTTTTGCCAGGCTGGATCAACTCGGGAATTCCTGAGATCGATGTGGCAATACAGGGCACCTGGCAAGCCAGGGCTTCCATCAGCGAGACTGGAATACCCTCCATCTTGCCGGTTGCGGTGATGATGCTGGGCTGCACGTAGCAATCGGCCTGCGAAAGCAGCTCGGCAACCCGGGATTGTACAAGAGGCCCCGTTAGCTCAACGTGGTCTGCTAACCCCAGGGTGTTGATCTGCTTCTCAAGTTTAGAGCGCTGCTCGCCCCCGCCAATGACCTGGCAATGGAAAGGTATGCCGCGTTCAACCAGGTGTTGGCAGGCCTGGATGAGGAAAGTTTGGCCTTTGTACGGTTGAAGGCTGCCAATCGACAGGATGCGGAAAGGCGAGGAACGCTCAAGTGCAGGCGGACGGGGTTGGTAAAGATGTGGCTCGATGCCGCAGTGAATGACGTGGATCTTGGGTTGTATCCATTCACCCAATAAACTGGTTAAGTATTGCCGATTATACTCTGATATGGCAATAATGAAAGAAGCAGAGCGCAGCTTGGTGGAGAGCATGGCAGTGCGCACAAAGATATCGTGGGCGTGAACGGTGACACTGTAGCTCAGGCCGGTCAGACGATGAATGAGCCAGGCCATCAGGGCAGGATGGCTGCCGTAATGTGCATGTACGTGGCTGACGTTCTCCTTCTTCATGGCTCGCGACATCCAGACGGCTTGAGGCAAGATGGCAGCCGATCGCAGCAAAAAATTGGGGCTGGAGCGATTTTCGCGCAGCACCTGGGCCCACAGCCCGGCGTAAGCGCGCGGGCGGCGAAAGATTAAGTGGCTGTTATTGCGCAAAACAGGCAGCGAAAGAAATGGCGTCCAGCGAACGCGTTCCAACCAGGGACGAGCCTCAGGATGGATGACGGCTTGTTTTTGGTAGATCAGGGGATAAAGAGCAATTTCCCAGCTCTGCGTATTGTCTGTCTCGCTGCGCATCTGCTCTAAGGCGATCATCTCCCGCAGGATGAAGGTCTCGGGCAGATGGGGAAAGCGTGACATGACATAGGCGATCTTAGGAGGCATGGTTTAATGAGCGCCGCGCTGTTTGAGAGCGGCAAAAACGGTCAGGAATAAGATGGCCATATCCAGAGAGATGCAGCGGTGTTCGATGTATGCAATATCCATCCGCAGGCGATCGTCGAACTCGCTCTCGCCGCGCCCGATGATCTGCCAGAGGCCAGTCAGGCCAGGTTGGACATCTAATCGCTCGGTGTGCCAGAGATCGTAGGTTTCGGTGCCGAAGGAGGTGGGGCGCGGGCCAACCAGGCTCATATCTCCTTTGAGCACATTGAGCAACTGCGGCAGCTCATCCAGGCTGGTCTTGCGCAAGATCCGCCCAACGCGCGTGATACGCGGGTCATTGGTGATCTTGAAATCGGGCCACTGCAACTCGTTGAGATGGGCATACTTGAGCTTTAATTCCTCAGCATTCATGACCATGCTGCGGAATTTGTACATCTTGAAGCGCTTGCCGCCTTTGCCAGTGCGCAGTTGGTGGAATAAGACTGTGCCGCGCGGCTCTTGCAATTTGATCAGCAGGGCGATCAACCCCATTAGCAGCAGCCAGGCAGGCGCCAGCAGCAGCACAAGGCCAATATCCATGACGCGCTTGGCTGCCAGGTAAGCTTGACCCTTCAACATCCTTTTGGCAGGATCGAAATGTTCCAGCCAGGCATAGCTGCCTTCGGAAAACCTGGCAGGGGTGTCAGAAAATTCAGGAGTGGTTAAAATACTTGACATTGGCAGCCTTTATCTGCGCACGGCTAGGTTATGGGAGCTTCCATTTGCAGCTCGGCCTGTTGGAGCATTTCCTCAAAGGTCAGGGCATCTTCAGGGAAGTTGGAAGCGCCAATTTTTAGGGTCAGTTCCAGGTTTTGCCCGGCGGTCTCTTTGATCCGGTTGATTAAGGCCTGGATGCCATCTCGGGTTGTTTCTGGACAAATGATCACAAACCAGCCGTTTTGGTCGTGTTCGAGCACTAAGTCGGTGCGGCGCGCTTCGTTCATGATCAGGCGCGCCAGGCTGGTGGACAGGTAGCGGCTGAGCATGGTATTCTGGATCTCTTGGACGGTTTGCTGCAAGCGTCTGTGGAATGAATTGACGGTGGGCTGGACGAGAAGGATGGAGAGCGGGCGGTTGTAGCGGCGGCTGCGGATAAATTCAGTCTTGATGTCTTCGGTTGCTTCAGACATTTTGAGAACGCGCTGGCTAGAAGATGGAAACGTGACGCGCTCAACAACGGTTTCTAACTCACCCAAGAACCTGAGCAGTTCATACGTGGCGTAAATGGAGACGATGAGCAAGAACAGCTCTGTCACGGTCAGGTACGTGTTCAGGCCGCCAATCAAGGGAACGCTCTTGAAGACCAGCAAGCGCAAAGCGAAATATATGGTGATCCAGAATGCCAGGATGGCATAGATCGAAAAACGGCGCGTGATCGGAATGGCAATCATGGTCACAATGGCCACAAGCAGTTGGACATAGACAAATGATTGGATGTCAAGCAAGTTCTCTTGCCCAAAGTCCAGGCGTTCAATGTTGTAAGCGAACGCCAAGAATAAGATCAGGATCAGGAGTGATTTCCGTAAACTGGTCATAACCCATTCAGCGCATGTAAATTAACAAAAGGGGGGGGATTATCCCCCGATGGTTTGATTGATAAAATAAGTATATCATCTGAATCAGGAATAATCCCTCTCAGTGTAGTAAGGACAGGTAAGAATTCATGTTAATTGTGTGTCAAGATGCTTGCTTTGAGATATAATCTTTCTGATCAAACGACGAATGTCTAGCAGTTGTTTTCTAGAAGGAGGAATGTATGGGTAAGCTTAAACCGATGAAGTCTGGCGGCGGGGGTGGTTTGAAAAGGATTTCTAGACCGCCCATGCCGGCCCGTCCACAAATCAACATTTCTCGTCCACAGGCGGCGCCCCGCCCAGCCGCAGCGCCGCTGCCGCGAGGGGCAAATACCAACCGGATTGTTGCGCGCGAGGTCAAGCGAGAAGCATTTCAGCAGCAGGTGGCGAAACAACAGACGCAGACGCCACGTTTTGGGGTCAGGCCTGCTTCGCAACCACACAAGATCATGCCCAAGCAGCCAGCGCCCACCGTTCGCCCTTTGAATACTTTGCGACCTCAGAATACTGTGCGCCCCCAGGGGATGGTGCGCCCGAATGCATTTTCCTTTGGGCAGGGCCAGAACGTGCTGGCCCAAGCTGCGAAGCCGGCAGCCCAACATCAGGGCATCCAGGGCGTCCAAAAGCAGCGGCCCGGCGTGGTGCGCCCGCCTAAGCCGCCCAGCGCGGGCCTGAAGAGCTTGCCTAAGCGTCCTACGGGCCAGGTTCCTCAGGCGCCCCAGGTTCCCCAGGGCGTGGTCAGGCCTCCCATGCCGCAAAGTGTGGTCAGGCCGGGCTATTCGGGGGTGGGGGCGGCTGCCGGAGCGGCGATCTTGAGCTCGCTGATTTTAAACAGCGGGGCCGCCCATCCGCAGATCTCTACCGAGGTTTCTTCGCTAGATTATTCCCTGGCAGATCTGCGCGATCGCAGCAGCTTGAGCCAGGTGCAGGCAGATATTGCCCAAATTGATTCTTCGATCAACCATGCGGTGAGCCTGTTGGAAAGTGCTCGCAGCAAGGGTTATGTATACCAGAAGGATTTAGATGAAATTGCTTACCAGGCTATGGACCGCTGGCAGCCGGTGCGCGACCAGGTGCTGCAGAGCATTTCGCAGCAGGCAACCAACTTCCAGAGCCGCCTGGGCGGGTTGAGTGGCCAGGTTTCGAGCTTGAACGCCGTTTTGGGCAACCCCCAAGCGGCCTCTTACCAACTGGGGAATACCACCTCACAGGTCAATACGCTGCTCGGAGAGTTGGGCCAGATCGAAAGGACATTACAAGCCAGTTATGCCGATATTCAAGATGCAGTCTCAACCCTCACCTCGCGTCTGAATGGCGTTCACTGGGGGCTGAGCCAGCTTAGTGAAGCTAAGTTTAAGCTGGCGGATGGCGAAAACCTGGTGACGACAGTCCAGGCCCGCTGGGACCAGGTGGGCGATGATGACCCGGAAGGCCTCTTGTTCCTGACGAACAAGCGCTTGATCTTTGAGCGCAAAGAGAAAGTGGCTACCAAGAAGATCCTCTTCTTTACTACTTCGACAGAATTGGTGCATGAAGTGATGATCGACCAGCCCATGACGA
The DNA here is from genome assembly GCA_964633225.1 of uncultured Anaerolineaceae bacterium. Taxonomy (GTDB): domain Bacteria; phylum Chloroflexota; class Anaerolineae; order Anaerolineales; family UBA4823; genus JAKQIM01. The sequence continues at coordinate 11,579 of CAZWFQ010000050.1, read as the reverse complement.
ACATCAAAGATACCAAGGCCATTAACAAAGGCCTCTTTGGGCACCAAGATTTCTTGGAAGTGGCATTTACAGACCCACGGTTGGGCGCAGTGCCTTTCCACCTGAACGGTCAGGATTGCAAGGATTGGACGGTTTTGATCCAGCGCTGCAAATCGGGCGATATCGAAAGTGACCGCACCTCGGGCAGCGGCCTGTCGTTTTCGGATTTGACGGGCTCGCTCTCTGCGGCAGACCTGGTGAACTTGCAAAGCGAAGTGAATGCCCTGCAAGATGTGGTAACACTCAAAGCGGTGCGTGAGGAGCTAGGCGCGATCGAAAACGATATGCGCTCTTTAGAGCGTGACCTGGGGGGCTTACGCTCGCGCGGTTACGTCATTGAAAAGAGCCTTGAGGCCGATGTGGCGGTGTTGGCTACGCAGTGGGATCGCATTAAGACCAACGCGGTCACCTCATTGGAGACTCAAACCCGCCTGTTGAGCGGCCAGATGGTTGACATCCAGAAGAATATGGCGGCATTGGCGGGGCAATCCAACAACCTGAAGGCTGCTCGTCCCTTGTTCATGCAGGTCAAGTCGGCAGTGGCCTCGGCTGAAGCCCAGGCTGATGCCGCCGATGATGCGGTGATTGCACAATATGACCAGTATGCCGATGAGGTGGAAGCGTTGACGGCACACCTGGCCTGGGTGGGTTGGATGTTGGATGCGCTGGCAACTGCCACTTTCCAACTCCTGGCTACCGAGAGCGGTGTGGCTGCCACAGAAGCAGTGTTTGCCCGGCCGGGTTTTGAGTTGGAAAATGGCATTCTCTTCCTTACCGATCAGCGCTTGCTGTGGGAAGATCGGGTTGACACCTTCGAATTGAAGCTGGATGTGCCGCTTGTGCAGGTGGCTGATGTGCAGAAGACGGTGGACGAAGCCAGCGGGCAGGAATTCCTGAATTTCAACTTTGCGGCTGGCGCGCCGTATTCTTCGGGCCAATTCGTGCTTTCTCTGCCGGTGGCCGATGCCTGGTTGAAAATGGTGGGCAGAGCGCGCTCTGGCGATTATGCCAAGGATCGAGCTGTAGAAATTGATGAGGCAGAGCTAGAGCGCATCCGCAATGCCCCTAAGCAGTGCTCGAACTGTGGGGCAGGCCTGACAGCCCCTATCCTGCGCGGGCAGACCGATATCACTTGCGAGTACTGTGGGCAAGTCATCCGGATCTAAGCAGTTAATTGGTGCCTGGTCGCAACCAAAACGGCCAGGCACCAAAGTACCAACAAATTCAGTGTGTGAAAAGACCTCGCATCGCATATAATATGTATCAGCTATGACAATGGAACGCGGCTCGCTGCTCAATAAACGTTATCGTATCGTCGAGATCCTGGGGCAGGGGGGGATGGCGGCAGTATATCGCGCCATCGACGAGAATCTTGGGGTAGAGGTGGCTGTTAAAGAAAACCTCTTTACCACTGAGGAATACGCGCGCCAGTTCCGCTTAGAAGCAACAATCCTGGCGAATATGCGCCATCCCAACCTGCCACGCGTGACCGATCACTTTGTGATCGAGCAGCAGGGCCAGTATCTGGTGATGGATTATATTGAGGGAGAAGACCTGCGTCAGCGCATGGATCGCCTGGGGGCGCTGCCCGAGCAAGAAGTGATCGTGATTGGGGTGGCGTTGTGCGATGCGCTGACGTACATGCACACCCGTAGACCCATGGTGCTGCACCGCGATATTAAGCCTGGCAACGTGCGCATTACCCCGCATGGCCATATCTACCTGGTGGATTTTGGGTTGGCCAAGGTTGTCCAGGGTCGCGAGGCCACCAGCACCGGTGCGCGCGCCATGACACCGGGATATTCGCCACCTGAGCAGTATGGCACGGCGCGTACTGACCACCGTTCCGATATCTATTCGTTGGGCGCAACCCTCTTTTCGGCCTTGACCGATGCCTTGCCAGAAGATGGTTTGGCACGGGCTATGGAACAGGCTGACTTGACCCCTCTGGTGACGCATAACCCCAAAGTAACACGGCGGCTGGCGGCTGTGCTGGAAAAATGCCTTGAAGTCCGCCCCGATAACCGCTACCAGAGTGCTGAAGAACTGAAGACAGAACTGTTCAATGCCCAGTCCACCACCCGGCGCAAGCTGCCCATTGACCTGGTTTTGCCGCCGCCGCCTGTTGTTTTGGGCCAAGCGATATCCAATGGCAGTGATGATATGCTGGATGATGACGGCGAGATGCGCCTGGATGACTCGGGCGATGACCTGCTGTTCAATGACAACTCAGCCGCCAGGCCTCCCTCTAGACCCAAGAAGAAGCATTTTGGTGGGCTGGGGGTGTTTTTTACGATTTTAATGCTGTTGTTGGCTGCTGGGGTGGCGGCTTATTTGATCAATCCTAATTTGCCCACCCAGGCATTGACCTGGATGGGTCTTGCCACCCCAGCCCCCACCCGGGAGCCCGCCCCTACGCTGCCGGCGGCAGCCCTGGTCAGCGAGACGCCCATTGCCCTGGTTGACCCCACTCAGACCCCGGCCCCCACCGCCACCCAAACGCCGAGCCCCACAACGGTCCCCACAGCTACGGCCACGGCCACTGCCAGCCCGGTACCCACGCCTATCGGTGGTGGAGCGTTGGGACAAATCGCGTTCGCTTCAGACCGCAGCGGTTCTCCAGATATCTACCTGGTCAACCTGGACGGGACGAACTTACAGCGCCTGACCAACGTGGCAGAAGGAGCTTGCCAGCCCGATTGGTCACCGGATGGGCAGCGCATTGTGTTCATCTCGCCCTGTAAGAAGAACCAAGAAGTATATTATGGGTCGGTGATGTTTATTGCGAACGCTGATGGCAGCAATGTTTTGCCACTGCCGAGCGTTCCAGGTGGGGATTATGATCCAGTCTGGTCGCCAGATGGTAAATACATTGCTTTTACCTCGCTGCGATTGAACAACCAGCCGAACATTTACATCCTGAACCTGGAAGACAATTCGGTGGTCTCGTTGGCTGAGCCGGATGGACGACCTAATTCACAACCGCATTGGTCACCCGATGGACAGCACCTTGTTTACATCAACAGCGACGGGCGGGTTTGGGTAATGGATGTGGATGGGAGCAACCGGCGACGCCTGACAATAGGCGAAGGCGATGCTTCTAGTAATGACCCGGTCTGGTCATTGGATGGGCAGACGATCCTGTTCACTCGCTTGCAGGCGAGCGGCGTTACATTGTTGTTGGCAGTACCTTACACAACTGAAGCCGTGGTGCCATCGTATATCTCGGATGTCACCATGCTGGCAGAGCTATCCTTTTCACCAGACGGTTATTGGTTAACCTACCGCAGTTGGGCCACTGGTAACCATGATCTGTTTATCATGCGCCCGAATGGGGTGGATGCGCGGCCTGTGGTAATCGAAGAGACAGCTTACGATTTTGACCCGGCCTGGAGACCATAAACTATTTTCGATCTTTAAAGACAAAAGCGGTGTCGAAGCACCGCTTTTGTCTTTAAAGAAGCTGTTTATGCTAAATTGGCGGCTTCAGATAGGTATTTTTCACGGTTGGCGCTGCGGGCCACTTTGCCGCTGCTGGTCTTGAGCAGCCAGCCGCGCCGGACAAGCTTGACGTAGCGCAGAGCCACGTCAGAGCCGCGTGTGATGCGCCGGCGGATTTCGTCTGCGATGGGCTGCGCGGCCGGGTCTTCAGGATCCAGGCTGTGATCTTCCAACTCGGCGGCGATGACCACGTCTTCGGTGCCGGTTTCGGGGTTGGGCACGCCAAAGGCGGCGACGCGGCCTGGGTGAACGCCGGGCACTTCGCTTGCCAGGCTTTCTAAGTCTTGGGGGTACACATTCTTCCCGCCCACGATGATGAGATCTTTCTTGCGCCCAGTGACATACACTTCACCATCTGCCATGTAGCCCAGGTCGCCAGTGAGATACCAACCCCCGGTGAAGGCTTTCTTGGTCAAGTCGGGGCGTTGATAATAACCGGTCAGCATGCAGTCAGAATGCAGGGCAATCTCGCCCAGGCTCCGCTCGGGCAGCTCGTGATGGTGTTCGTCTAGAATGCGTACCCGTGTGTTATCGATGGGGCGACCGGCCGAGAGCATGTTGATCACGTCCTCGCCAGGTTGGGGCGGGCGGGCCACGCGATCCACCAACAGGCCGCGCTGGCTAACCGGGTCAATGGTAACCGGAGCGTCAATGCCGCCCTGGGTGACGGCGAAAACATTCTCTGCCATGGCGTAGCAAGTGGCCAGGGCGGTGGGGCGCAAGCCGTAGGGCGCAAAGCGCTCTAAGAAGAGCTGGTGGCTGCGGTAGTACATGGGTTCAGAACAGTTGATGACGGCCCTCCAAGATGCCAGGTCCACGCCTTCTAGATCGCGCGGGCGGATCTTTTGAGCGCAGAAGTTGTAGGCAAAATTGGGCAGCCAGGTCAGGGTGCCTTTGTATTGCGAGATGGCTTGCAGCAGGCGGTAGGGAGCGCGCACCCAGTCGAAGGGAGAAAGCAAGACAAGCGGAATGCCGCTCAGAATAGGAAGCAAGAAGCCTGCGATCAACCCCATATCGTGGTAGAGGGGCAGCCAACTGATGATCACATCTTCGGGGGCCAGGTGTAGGGCGCGGCTGTAGCTTTCAAGCTGGTTGAAGACGGCCTGGTGAGAGAGGGCTACGCCCTTCTGCAGGCCGGTGGTGCCAGAGGAATGCTGGAGCAGGACGATATCGGCAGGGTCGAGGCCTTTTGAAGGGACGACTTCAGCCGCTGCAGGAGAAGGGATGTCAGAAGAAAGCAGGATGGCGCGGATGGAGGCGTGGGGAGCAATGGCCTGGCGGACTTCGGACTCGAATTCGGGATAGGTGATCACTGCCGCGGGGTTGCAAATCTCGAAGAGGGCTGTCAGCGAGCGGCGGTACTGCTCAGGCGAGAGCTTCTCGGTCAAGAAAGGCATGATGGATGGAATGGCACCGTATAAGATGGCGCCAAAGAAGGCAAACGCCAGGTCTACCCCGTGCTGTAAGATGAGAATGACCACCTCGCCAGGCTGGATGCCTGCGCCAGCCAGTGCCTGCGCATAGCCGTTGGAGCGCTGCATCAATTCGGCATAGGTGATCGCCTGGTCGGGGGCCTGGTTGAAGAGCAGGCGTAGGATGACCTTCTCGGGGTTTTGCGCTGCCAGGTCAAGTAAGCGCTGGGGGACGACGGTGGCTGCTTGCTTGGGAGATGTGGATTTGGCTTTGGCTGGCATGGAGCTATTGGCGTTGGGTGATCAGGCCGGCGAGCTGGGTTAGGGTATCGAAGGTTTCGGGGTTCAGCTCGGTATCGGCAATGCGCACGCCAAAGCGTTCTTCAACAAAGATCGACAGGTCTACCAGGCTGAATGAATCAATCAGCCCGCTGGAGAGGATCTTTTCGTCAGGAGCAAGCACTCGCTTGGGCTGTTTGATGATGTTGTTGGCAATATGGGTGGCCAGGATTTGGATGATTTCGTCGTTCATAATGGTTCCTTTATCCGTGCAAATTGTGTCAGGGTTGTGAAACGCCGCGCCATACGGCATCCAGCACCTGCAGGGCAGTCAGGTTGCGCATCGTCCAGCCGCTGCGTACGGATTCGGGCGCGCTAAAATTATAAAAGTCGCCATAAGTCAGGTGGAACAGATCGGGCGTGCCATCTGAAGTGGTAGGCTGTACGCCATGATTTTCCAGCGGCTGAACAGAAAGCCAGAAATTCCACAGCGGAATGTCATACTCCAACGCAATGCGGGCGACCGTCTGGTTAATGCTGTGGTCGCCTTCCAGGTTGTCGGCTTTGGTGCCCAAGATGGGTACAACACCATTCTGAATGCAAACTTCAATGATCTGGCGCATATACTTCTCGTTCTTTTCCAGGTCACTGCCCCACCATTTTTCCAGGCTGATGATGGCAATGCTGGGATTGTGCAGGCGTATCTCGCAGGCCAGGGGCGTTTCACCCGATCGGCACAGCTCGGGATTGGCGCGCAGGGGGCTGAATACGGCGGCGGCGTTGAAGCCATCTCCGATGGTCATGTTCCATCGTCCAAAGGAGCCTGCAAACCAGTCGATGGTTTCTTGCAAGTATCCGTACTCGCCCAGGTCATACTCGTCGGGCCATTCAAAGTTAACAAAAAACAGGTCAGTAGAACACTGGCAGTCGCCGATCTTTGAGAAGGCGTGCGGGTTGCGGCCCAAGACCTGGCCTTGCTGGTAAATGCTGCGTGCGGTGTCGCTGATGCTTGGAATGACAGGGAACTCACGCCAATTGGCAGGGTCGGCTGGGGTCGGCTGAAGCACCTCTTCCGCCGCCACCGGTGCGGTTGGGACGGCAGTGGCATCTGCCGCGGCTGGGGTGGTAAGGCCCCGTGTGGGTGATGGGGCGGCAGCTGTGCTCTCGGCTGTTGGGGATGGCAGGGTCAATGCCGGTTGAGCAGCTTGAGTTGTGGCAGCCGGGAGGGCCGTGGCAACTTCTGCCGCCTGGGCGGCAGTGCAGGCGGCCAGTAGAAGGGCCGTGAACAAGAGGGCGGTAAGCAAGAATAGGGAGGAACGGGTGCGGATCATTTTTTGAAATAAACCTGGCTGACGTGCTCGGCGAGCAGGCTTTCGCCGGCAGGGGTCAGGTGGATGGCAGAGTTGGTATATTGGCTGGGGGCAACCAGGTCCCAGGTATCCAGGCAGGCCCAGCCCTCTTCCTGGCAGGTTGCAGACAGGATCTGGCGGTACTGGTTATAAGCCCAGCGCGGGTAGAAGAAATTATACCGGATATCGCTGTTCTGTCCCTGGCTAATGTAAATAGGTTCGTTGACGAACAACACCGGCACATCCTCAGCCATTTGCACACCAGCCTGGAGCACGTCTAGGGCCAGGTCAGAGGCCTGCAAGGTGGGCGGCAGCAGGCCGTGGAAGTTTTCATCGGCTTCCAGGTCAGATTGGGGCGGGTCGTAGCTGGGAGGGTAGTATTGGTCTACGCCGGTAGCTGACCACAATACGCCATACATCTGCAAGCGCAAGAAGTCTGCCAGCGGGCGGCGTTGGCCGACCAGGGTGTGTTCCCAGAAAGATGGGGCCTCCAGGGCCGGGTTGGCGGGATTGAGCCCAAGGGCGTAGGTTCCGGTCAAGCGGCGAACGGCGGCAGGATTATGCTGGACGATGGGTGAGCTGAGCTGCTGGCTGCGCGGCATCGATTCGAGCGTCACCAGCCAGATGACCAGGTCGGGCTGGTAGGCCAAGGCATGTTCTAGCAAGAGCAGATCCTTGGTGACCGACATGGTGGGATAGCCCAGGTTGTAGGCTGTCACTCGCCGACCGTCGAAGGCGTACAGGCCGGCCGCGTTCAGATTGGCACTGAGGGTATCCTGTGGCTCAAGCAAGAAGCCCCAAACCGATGAATCACCAAGCAAGATCACGCGATATTCATCCTCGGCCTTGGGGGCTGCGATGATGTGCGAGGCAAACATGGCGTTCAGATCAAAAAGGCTGATGTTATAAGCCAGTTCGGGCTGGTCGCCATAGGGCAGGCGCTGCCGCCCGGGGAAGACAAGGTTGTAGAGCGATGGAGAAGCGTTGACCCCGGAGCGTTCTTGGCGCGTGACGGAGAAGGCAGCAAAAAGCAGGTTAGCTGCCAGGAAGAGCAGCAGGGCTTTCAGGAGTACGCGGCGGGCTGAGACATTCTGCATGGCGTTTAGCCTCCAAAAAGCTTAAGCAGGGTCTGCCAGGCCAGGGCTGGCGATGGCAGGGCAAACCAGACCCAGCCGAGAGTGACGAAGTGGAAATTGAGCAGCACACTGCCCAGTTCAGATAGGCGCTTCAACCCAGGGCGTTCATCCAGCCAGGCCAGGCGCGGGCGGCTCCAATCGGCATAGCGGTTGTGGACGAAGAGCCCCAGGCCATGCCACAAGCCCCAAATGGCAAAGTTCCAGGTCAAGCCGTGCCACAGGCCGATGAAGAGCATGGTGGTCACCTGGCCAATGAAGATGATCAATGGCAGGGGCAGCTTCTTCTTGGCCATGCGCAGGCTGCGGGTGATGGGGTTGAAGTAGTAGCCCCTGAGCCACTGTGCCAGGGTCATGTGCCATGAGTTCCAGAAGAGGGTGGGGTTCGGCTTCTGGTAAGGGCGGTCAAAGTTCTCGGGCAGGCGGATGCCCAGCAAGCTGCCCAGCCCGATGGCAATGTCGGTATACCCGGCGAAATCAAAATAGATGCGGAAGGCATAGGCGTAGAGCAGAACCCACAGCCAGCCGCTGGAGCGGGCTTGGGCAGCGTTGACTGCATTCAGGGCGATGATGGCGAGAAAATCAGCCAGAACGAACTTATTAAAGACCCCGATCAGCAGGCGGCGGCCCGCCGAGAGCGCATCTTCCAGACCCAGACGGAACGGGCGGCGCAAATCTTGGACGAAACGCTGGACGCGATCAATGGGGCCGGCTGTGAGTGCGGGGAAGAAGAGAATATAGATGATGAATTCTTCCAGGCTCAGCTCGGGCAATCGCCCATCCAGGCGGTCGCGCAGGCTGTGGATGAGACGGAATGCAACGTAAGAGAAGCCCAGCCAGCGCAGATCCAACGCGGACGCGGTGGCAGTCGATTGGGCGGTCAGCAGGCGCAGCCCGGCGCTGGCAGCCTGGGCCAAGAATTCGCTTTTCAAGACCACAAAGATAGCCAGCAGGGCCAGTGTGAGCGCATGCAGCCAGGGGCGGCGTCCAGAGATGCGGCGGGCCGCCCAGCCTATGCCTGCTGCCAGGGCCAGGGCCAGCAGCACTTGATGCACAGCAGGTGGAATGGTGGGGGTGAGGCAGCAAATGGGCTGGGTGTAACGCAGAATGGCAATGACCAGCACCAAGCCCCCCAGGGTCAAGGCAGTGACCAGGTTCTGATGCTGCCAGGTACGTTTGGCGTCTTCATCAGCGCCAGGATCTGGGCGGGTGCTGGCCCATACCAGCACGCTCAATACCAGCGTGGCTGTTGGCAGCCAGAAATCCAGGTGGCGGATGGGAATGCCCGGCTGCAGCCAGTACATTGCCAGTACACTGGCCGCCAGCAAAAAACAGCCGCGCCAGCGGACAGAGGCTGCGCGTCCGAGAACCAGGCTCAGGAGAGTTAAGAAGAGCAGGTGACTGAGTCTCACGGCGCGCTTAGAAGCCCTGGTAGATCCATTGAGGGGCCTGGTCGGCGGTGAGCACCAGGATGGCGATCAATGCCAGGCAGATCAGCAGGGCGTAGAGATTCTCGCGGGAGAAAAGCTTACGCAGCATGGCAGGGCTAGTTATCGAAGTAGATGTAGCCGCACATGCGCCACTGGCTGTCTTCCTGGCGGGCCACATACTGGCGTGTAGACAGGTCTAACTCTTGCAGTTCGCCATTATAGTTAAATACAAGCTTGCCAGAGCAGGTCACCAGGGCGTCGGTATTCACCTCTGAAGCTACCTGGCACTGCATATCTTGGAGTTCGGCGGTCACGGTGACGAGGGAATCCAGCTCGATGATGGCCTGCTCTTCCCAATCTGTGCAGGAGTAATTGACCAGTTGATCCTGATCTTTTGCCACCAGGGCCTGGAGGTAAGCCTCAACCGCATCTGCCGCAGAGCCCGAAGAGCCGCCGCAGCCGGCAAGTGTTACGATGATGACGATAAGAAGGAGTAGTTTTTTCATAGTAGGCATGGGGTTTATTTTACCGGAATTCAGGACAAAAGTAACTTGAATTTTCGTTGGGATTCGGGCATAATGGCAAAAAGCAACCACCGCAGAGATGCAGACAACGCTGAGTTTTTCGCGCGCCTCTGGGGTGAGAAAAGCCTTAAGGAGATTAGAATGACGGCTCAAATCATTGATGGCAATGCGGTGGCAGACAAACTGCGCATAGAGATTGCAGCCGAGGCGGCAGCAATGGTTGCCCAGGGCTTGCCCAAACCCGGCCTGGCAACAGTGTTGGTGGGCGAAAACCCAGCCTCACAAGTGTATGTGCGCATGAAGCGCAAGAACTGCGAAGAGGTGGGGTTCGAATCTTTCGGGCATTACCTGCCTGAAACTGCTACCCAAGAAGAGGTGGAGAAGTTGGTGCGGGATCTGAATGCCGATCCAAAGGTGAATGGCATCCTGGTGCAGCTGCCCCTGCCTGCTCACTTGAACGAAGAGCGGGTATTGAGCGCCATTAGCATTGAGAAAGACGTGGACGGCTTCCACCCCATCAACATTGGGCGGCTGGCGCAAAAGGGCCGCGAGTCTCTGTTTGTGCCGTGCACACCAGATGGCTGTATCTACCTGGTGGAACAGACCGGCTTCAGCCTGAAGGGCGCCAATGCTGTGGTGCTGGGGCGCTCAAACATTGTGGGTATGCCGGTGGCTCTGCTGCTGGTGAAGCGCGACGCCACAGTGACGATCTGCCACTCGCGTTCCAAGGATCTGCCGGCTATCTGCCGTGAAGCCGATGTGCTGATCGCGGCGGTGGGGCGGGCCGAGATGGTGCGCGGCGACTGGATCAAGCCGGGAGCGGTGGTGATTGACGTAGGCATTAACCAGATTGATGACCCGACCGCCAAGAGGGGTCACCGCCTGGTGGGCGATGTGTGCTTCAACGAGGCCAAGGAAGTGGCTGGCTGGATTACGCCGGTGCCGGGCGGGGTGGGCCCGATGACGCGCGCCATGCTGCTGCGCAATACCTTGCGGGCGGCAAAGATCCAGGCGAACAAGTAAAGGCTGTTGCGGGGCGCCGGATTACGGCGCAAAGATAAACTTTAGGTGCAAAGTGCAGTGGCTAGGGAAATTTCAGATGTGCTTTGCACCTGTTTTTTTGCGAAACGGAGGTTCGTATGTCATCCCAAAACCCGGTCATTTATATCCTTTCAGGTGGGGTGGGCGGCAGCGGAGATTACCTGGTCAACACGGTGCTGGCGCAGTATCCTGATGCCAAGGTCGATGTGCGCATCATTGGAAGCGTACGCCAGGGGGAAGACGTGTTAGAGACGTTGGCAAAAGCTCAAGCTGATCGGGCATTGGTGGTGCATACCCTGGTGGAACAGCCCCTGCGGGCTTTGTTGAAGCAGTTGGCGGAAGAGATGGGGGTAAAAACTGTGGATTTGAGCGGGCCCTTGTTCGACTGGTTGACCCCTGCCCTGGGGCAGCCGCCGCTGGGCAGGCCGGGCCTGTACCGCCAACTGCACCGCCAGTACTTTGAACGAGTGTCTGCCATCGACTATACCATGGCTCACGACGACGGCAAGGATCCCGATGGTTGGCCTCAGGCCGATGTGGTGTTGGTGGGGGTCTCGCGCTCTGGCAAGACGCCCCTCAGCCTGTACCTGGCGGTACTGGGATGGAAGGTAGCCAATTACCCGCTCGTGCCGCAAATCCCGGTGCCCGAAGCGCTCTTCAAGCTGGATCCCCGGCGTGTGATTGGGCTGACGATTGACCTGGACCAACTGCTGGCTTATCGTTTGCAGCGCCAGGCACAGTTGGGCACCACCAGCCCCTCGCCTTACATGGATCCTGATGCGGTCAAAGAAGAGCTGCGCCAGGCGAAGCGGCTTTTCTTGAACAGCGGGTTCCAATCGATCGATATGACCGATAAAACGATCGAGATGGG
>CAZWFQ010000049.1:5277-28157 GCA_964633225.1 uncultured Anaerolineaceae bacterium | reverse complement strand
TAGATTTTGTCGGAAAAATGCTTTTATGCTATACTTTTACACATGGCAGAATATTACCTTGTTGCAGACATCGGCGGTACACAAATGCGAGCAGCTTGCTTTCCGGTTTTAAGCCAGAAGCCTGTCCGCGTGGAAAAAATAGCTACCCAAGGCGGCCCTGGCACTTCCCTGGAACGCTTCCTTCATCTTTTAGAATCAATCAGCCCGCCCGGGGAGACGATCAAGGCCATCAGCGTCGCTGCACCAGGGCCGTCCGATCCGTATACAGGCATTCTTTATGAAGCGCCCAATATTCCAGGCTGGGATAATTTGCCGCTGCGCAAACATATCGAAGATCGCTTTCATGTACCCACCGCCATTGGCAATGACGCCAACCTGGCTGCGCTGGGCGAGTGGCGTTTTGGGGCTGGGCAAGGCCATCACCACCTGATCTATATCACCGTTAGCACGGGCATTGGCGGCGGCGTGATCATTAACGACAAGTTACTGCTGGGCGTGAGCGGCCTGGCGGCCGAGCTGGGGCACGTAACAGTTATCCCAAACGGGCCCTTGTGCGGCTGTGGTCAGCGTGGCCATCTGGAAGCAATTGCCTCGGGGCCATCGATCGCCAGATGGGCACGCGAAGAGATCAACAAGGGTGTGCCTTCAATCTTATCTGAAAGCAAAAAGATCAGCGCCAAAGATGTCTCTATGGCTGCCCAACGGGGCGACAAACTGGCAGCCGCCGCCCTGGCGAGGGCTGGCAATTACCTGGGCGTGGCAATTGCAGATTGGCTGCACATTTTCAATCCATCTGCCGTCATCATCGGAGGCGGCGTTACCCAAAGCGGCCGATACCTGCTTGACCCCCTGCGTGCAGCATTACACGAGCATGTGCTATCCGCGCAGTATGTTGAAAATTTGACCTTAGCAACTGCTGCGCTTGGAGATGACGTGGGGTTAAAAGGAGCCCTGGCCCTGGCCCAAACCTTCGAGCCAGTCTAAGGGTAAACAAAGCAAATGATCACCCCACTCGACAAGCAATGGGAAGTCGCGGCGCCGATTTCTCAAGATATTGACTATGCGCTACAAAGGTACCCTTCTGTACTGCGGCAAATTTTATTCAACCGCGGTTACGCCACGCCCGAAGCTGCCCTTCAATATCTCGAAGCTCAGCCGCCTGCCGGCACCGAGCCTGCCAACCTATCTGGTTTTGCGGCTGCAACCGATCGCATCTGGCATGCAATCCAAAAACACGAACCCATCGCAGTATATGGCGATTATGATGCAGATGGTGTAACGGCAACCGCCCTGCTGATCCAGATCTTCCAATTACTTGGGGCAGATGTGCGCCCTTATATTCCCAATCGCTTCGATGAAGGGTATGGATTGAACATCGAAGCGTTGAGCACCTTGCATGCCGAAGGCATTCGCCTGGTGATCACCGTGGACTGCGGTATCCGCTCGTTGGCAGAAGCCGAGCATGCTCGCCAGCTAGGCCTGGATTTGATCATTACCGACCACCACCATCCAGGCGACGAAATCCCTGATGCACTGGCGATCATCAATCCCAAGCTGCCGGGCGATACATACCCCGACAAAGACCTGGCAGGGGTTGGATTGGCCTACAAGCTGGCAGCCGGATTGCTCCAACAGGCAGCCAATACAGATTTCAGTGTTGAAAGCTTGCTAGATTTGGTGGCAATTGGGACCGTAGCAGACCTGGCCCCGCTGGTGGGAGAAAACCGCGCCCTGGTGCGACGTGGGCTGCGCAGCATTCGCCGGCCCAGCCGCCAAGGGATCATGTCCTTGATCGGGGTCGCCGGCCTGAATCCAGCCCGCGTTACCGCCACCGACATTGGCTTCGCACTGGGGCCGCGCCTGAATGCAGCCGGCCGCCTGGATTCAGCCCTGGCGGCTTTCCGCCTGCTCACCACCCAGGATGTTCAAGAAGCAGCTCGCCTGGCCCAAGAATTGGACAACCAAAACCGCGAGCGCCAAAAGGTTACCCGCCAGATTCAAGAGCAAGCCCAGCAGATTGCACAAGCTCAAGCAGAAGATGCCTTCTTGATCTTTGCCGACGACCCCAGTTTTAACCCGGGCGTGGTTGGACTGGCTGCATCTCGCTTGACTGAATTATTTTACCGGCCTGTGATCGTAGCCCACCATGGCGAAGAATTCACGGTCGGCTCTTGCCGCAGCATACCTGAGTTTCACATTACCCAAGCACTGGATCAGTGTGCTGATCTACTAGATCATCACGGTGGGCACGCTGCAGCAGCCGGGTTCACAGTGCGCAATGAAAACCTGCCCCCGCTGGTAGAGCGCCTGCAGGCCATTGCCAGGGCGCAACTGGCAGAGCTGGATCTGCGCCCTGTGCTGCACGCAGACATCGAACTCCCCCTGGCGGAATTAAAACCTGAGCTATTAAATCACCTGGATTGGCTGCAGCCAACCGGGTATGGCAACCGCCAGGCAGCGTTTGTGTCGCGCGGTTTGCGCGTAACGCGCCAGAAAGCGATTGGCAAAGACAGCAGCCATCTGAAGTTAGCCGTAACCGATGGCCGCATCACGTATGACGCGATCGCCTTCCGGTTTGGTCACTGGGTGGGGAAGATGCCAGCTTCAATTGACTTGTTATACACGTTTGAAAAGAACGAGTATAATGGGCGGGTTTCCCTGCAGCTTAACGTACGCGACATGCGGGCAAGCAATTAATCAACAAAGCGATACTTGAACAGGGCCCATATCGCAATAAAAGCATCAATGGCCTTGATCTTCTTACCCTCAGTATAATTGCGCGGGTTGAAGGTGATGGGGACTTCGAAGAGACGCGCTTTGCGTTTCAAGATCTTGGCAGTAAACTCGGGCTCAAATTCAAAACCCCGGGCATGCAGCGGCATGTCCTGGACAATCTCGCGCCGGAAGAGCTTGTAGCCTGTTTCCATATCGGTCAAAATATTGTTATACAAAACATTGGTGACCAGGGTCAATATTTTATTGGCTACCATATTCCAGAATAAGATTGGCCGCCTGGAAGCACCCAAAAAACGCGAACCATAAACCACGTCTGCCATCCCCTCATCGATGGGTTTGAGCAACGCTGGATAATCGCGCGGGTCATATTCCAAATCTGCATCCTGGATCAGGATCAGCTCGCCCCTGGCATTCCGGATGCCCGTCCGCACAGCCGCACCCTTACCCTGGTTGCGATCGTGCATGAAGACACGCACTGTCCCTGTTCCATCCAGCTCAGCCAGGATAGCCCGGCTGCCATCCACCGAGCCATCATCCACCACCACAATCTCATCCACCAGGCCAGTGACCTGCACCCGGCGGATGATCTCGCGGATGGTTTTCTCTTCATTATAAACTGGGATCACGACTGATAATTTCATGGCCACAATTATATCAGGGGTTTTTGAGTTACACGATTTTTTTGATGCCCTTTTGGTGAACAGATGGCAAATGCCGTGCTATAATCATCGTATCATCCCAATGTGTTCAGGAGGATTGTATGGATAATGCGCGCTCCCGACCTGTAGCTACAAGCGCCCCCAGCGGTGCGTTTACTCCGCCCAACCTCACCAAGATCGAGGATACTGGGCTTTCGCAGCTTTGGCTGCAAGACCTGGCTTTGAAGATCCTGTATTTTCAAGGCTATCTAAGCGGCTTCAAAATGGCTGAAGAAATGGCGCTCCCTTTCACCGGCCTGGTAGACCAGATCTTAGAAGCGTTAAAACGGGAAAAATTTATTGAGGTAAAATCCTCACAGATAGGCCTGGGTGAAGGGGCCTATTTATATGCCATTACCAGCGCGGGCTTGGCCCGGGCACGCGAGGCCTTAGAGCGCAGTCAATATGCTGGACCCGCGCCAGTGCCAATCCAGGTTTATAACGAGTCTGTTCTCCGCCAGGGTCAATCTCGCCCTACCATAACCCACCGCAGCATCCGGCAAGCTCTCTCGCACCTGGTTTTATCCGAGTCAACCTTTCAACGCATTGGGCCGGCAGTCAACTCAGGCACATCCATTTTCTTCTATGGGCCTCCGGGGAATGGCAAGACCAGTGTAGCACGCGCAGTGGGCAATATGATCTTGCGCGAAAGCATGTACATCCCCTACGCTATCTATGTAGATGGGCAGGTGGTCAAGCTGTATGATTCGGTCAACCACCAGTTGGCCAACGAAGAACCTGCCACCAACCTGCCTGGCACTGGTGCGTTGCGTACATCCACAGTACGCCGCGACCCACGTTGGGTTCGCATCCGCAGGCCATTCATTGTTGTGGGTGGTGAATTAACCCTGGCCGGGCTCGACCTGGTATTTGACGACACACACAAGTTCTATGAAGCTCCATTCCAGGTCAAGGCAAATGGCGGTATTTTATTGATCGATGACTTTGGCCGCCAACTCGTACGCCCACGCGATCTGCTCAACCGCTGGATCGTGCCCCTGGAAAACCGTCTCGATTTTCTTACCCTGCACACCGGCCGCAAAATTGAAATTCCTTTTGATGTGCTGGTCGTTTTCTCAACCAACCTGCCCCCGCGCGACCTGGTTGACGAGGCCTTCTTACGCCGCTTACGCCACAAGATCGAGATTGGCGATCCAAGCTACGAGGAGTATCGCGAGATTTTCAAACGCGTGGCTAACGCCAAGGGTGTACAGTACAGCGACCAAGGCCTGGCATACCTGCTCCAGGAATGGTATATCAAGCGTGCCCGCAAGCTGCGCGCATCTCATCCCCGCGATCTGTGCGACCAGATCATTGATATCAGCCGCTACCTGACTGTTGAACCTGCCATGACGCGCGACCTGATTGATCGATCTGCCACCGCCTATTTCGTCGAACTATAATCTTAAACCCGGCTGGTGTATTTATGGCTTTCGAAAATTTACCACGTCCCACCATCTTCGCACACCGCGGTGCAAGCGCGCACGCCCCCGAAAACACATTGGCGGCCTTTCGCCTGGCAGTGGAACAAAAAGCCGATGCCATCGAACTGGACACCAAACTTACCGCAGATGGGCACGTGATCGTCATCCATGATCAAACGTTAGAACGCACCACCAACGGCCAAGGGATGGTGATCCAAACACCCCTGGCAGCCCTACGCGATCTGGATGCAGGCGCGCATTTTAATTCGGCCTTCAAAGGTGAAAGGCTGCCGACCCTGGATGATGTTTTTGAGGCAGTTGGAGGGAAGATCTTCATTAACATCGAAATCGCCAATTATGCTTCGATGGCTGACAGCCTGCCAGAGAAAGTAACGGACCTGGTCAAGAAGTTTGGGCTGATGCAAAGCGTTATGTTCTCATCATTTAATCCCCTGGCACTGCGACGCGCCCACCGGCAGTTACCAGAGATTCCCCTTGGATTGTTAACCGTCCAAGGAAAATCCGGCACATGGGCACGCGGCTGGCTCGGCAAACTGCTGGTACCTTACCAGGCCCTGCACCCCGAAAAGGGCGATGCGACTCCAGCCCTGATCCAACGCACCCACCAGCAAGGCCGGCGGGTAAATGTTTACACAGTCAACCTGCGTGCTGATCTTGAACGCCTTTTTGCGATCGGCGTAGATGGTGTTTTTACCGATGATCCACCATTAGCCCAACAAGTACTGGCCGAGCTCAAGGCGCCTACATCTTAAGTAACAGGTTATGGACCGCGCTGCACTCCCCTCAGAAGCCCTCCCCAGCCCTGACGATATCATGGTGACCTGCATGGCACGCCAGATACGGGCTGGCGATGCAGTGGTGCAAGGTTTGGCAACCCCACTGGCAACGGCTGCGTATATGCTGGCTCGGTACACCCATGCGCCAGACCTGTACTTTGCTTCGGCAATTGGGCAGGGCATGTGTCGTTATCCCGCGCCACTCAGCATCCGCAGCATTGAAACGCTGTGGCTAGACCGGGCATTGAGCAGCATTGGCTTTGGGCGCGCGGCAGTAGAAATTTTAACCAGCCTGCACTTGAAAGAATTCTTCCGACCGGCACAGGTAGATTGTTTTGGCAATTTCAACAACATTGCCTTTGGCAAAGATTACCGGCACCCACGGCTGCGATTGCCGGGCGCCGGCGGGATACCAGATGTGACCGTGTTTGCAGAGGATGTGTACCTGTATGTGCCGCGTCATTCTCGCGCCACCTTTGTCAAGCAGCTTGACTTCTGCTCAGGCCTGGGCAACAATCCCCTCCGCACACAAGGCGCCGGCCCAAGCTACCTGGTCTCAGACCTGGGGCAGTTTGACTTCGCCAATGGCCGCCTACGGCTGATCTCTTATCATCCTGGGGTAAGCGTGTCCAACATCCAGGCCCATACCGGTTTTGAGTTTGAAGTGGCCCCTGATGTTTACGAAACCCCCCGGCCATCGGAGATTGAGCTGCACCTGCTGCGAGAAGAAATTGATCCATTGGGTATTCGCCATCTAGAATCTTTAAGCGGAGCATCACGCCGCGAGCTGTTACACGAGATTTTGACCCAAGAAGCCCAGCAACTTGCCGGTGCAGAAGCATACGTTCCCGCGACGGTAGCATCATGAAAAGCCTGCCGCTTCGCCTGTTCTATATTCTGCTGCTGATCGTTTGGCTGACCCCCACCGCCACCGGGTGGGCAGCGCCCCTTGCGCCTGCAGAAGCACAAGCCATTACCCCCGAAGGCCACGCGGCCGATTTGCTGGCAACGCTCACACCTGAGGAAAGGGTGGGCCAATTATTCCTGGTCAGTTTCACAGGCCCTGAGGCCGGAGCAGGCTCGCCCACGGGCGGCAAAATCTACGATCTGATTGTCAACCACCACATCGGCGGGGTCGTGCTCCTGGCGAGCAATAATAATTTTGTGGGAGTAGACCAAACCATCGCCCTGGTAGAGAGCCTGACCGGGCAAATCCAGCGAAATGAATACACAGCCTCGCAGTCGATGCAAGTCAACCCCATTACCAATGAAAACTTCCGCCCGGCTTATATTCCACTTTTCATAGGCATTTCACAAGAGGGAGATGGCTACCCATACGATCAGATCCTGAGCGGCATGACCCCCTTACCCAGCCCGATGGCCATCGGGGCGACCTGGAACACCAACCTGGCGTTCCAGGTCGGTGATGTGTTGGGGCAAGAATTAGCCGCCCTGGGCTTTAACTTACTCATTGGTCCATCGTTGGATGTGATTGAAAGCCCAAATGCCGAAAGCGGCAGCGACCTGGGTGTGCGGACTTTTGGGGGAGACCCATATTGGGTCGGACAAATGGGCCAATCTTACATCGCAGGCATACATCAGGGCAGCAATGACCAAATCGCAGTGGTTGCCAAGCACTTTCCGGGTTTTGGGGGGTCAGATCGCCTACCCGAAGAAGAAGTTGCAACGGTGCGTAAATCTCTGGAACAGTTAAAACAGATTGAATTGGCACCTTTCTTCTCGGTCACTGGCAACGCTCCAGACCAGCAAACGACCGCGGATGCTCTGCTCACTTCCCATATCCGTTACCAGGGCTTCCAAGGCAATATCCGCGCCACCACTAAGCCGGTCAGTTTTGATACGCAGGCTTTTTCGCAGCTTATGAACCTGACACCGTTTGTCACGTGGCGACAAAACGGTGGCGTAATGATCAGCGACGATCTTGGCAGCCGTGCTGTGCGACGCTTCTATGACCCGACAGGACAAACCTTTAACAGCCGCTTTGTTGCCCGCGACGCCTTTTTGGCAGGCAATGATCTTTTATACCTGGGAGATTTTCGTGCCAGTGCTGACCCCGATACATACACTACAATCATCAGCACGTTAGCTTTCTTTGCCCTGAAGTACCGCGAAGATGCTGCCTTTGCACAGCGCGTTGACGAATCGGTGCTGCGCATCTTGACCCTAAAATTTCGCCTATATGGGAACTCCTTCTCTTTGACGGATAGCCTACCAGACCAAAATGGGATTGCGCAGCTGGGCAGCTCAACTCAGGTGACCTTCGACGTGGCCCGCCAGGCTGCCACGTTGATCAGCCCGGCGCTCGATGAGCTTGATGACGCCATCCCTGACCCACCCCAGCGCAACGACCAGATTGTATTCCTGAGCGACTCGCGTATCTTCCAGCAATGCGCCGCATGCAGGCAAGAACTTGTGCTCAATCCGGATGCACTGGAAGCAGCGGTGACGCGCTTATACAGCGGCTCTGGACAAATCCTGCCGGGCAACCTTGAATCATACTCGTTCCAAGATCTACAGGATATGCTGATTGCGGGAACGGGCGCTTTGCAGATCGAAAACGATTTGCGCCAGGCGGATTGGATTGTGGTGGCGATGCTCAACACCACACCATCCATCCCTTCATCGCTGGCTTTCAGGCAGTTTCTTGACCAACGCCCCGACTTGCTGCAAGGAAAAAACATCATCGTCTTTGCGCTCAACGCCCCCTATTATTTAGATGCGACCGACATCTCGAAGCTGACGGCATACTATGGATTGTTTGGCCGCTCCAGCAAGTTTATTGAAGTGGCTGCCAAGCTGCTTTTCCAAGAGATGCAGCCCGAAGGTGCGCTGCCCGTTTCGGTTGAGGGAGCAGGGTACGATCTCAATACCGCCACATTCCCCAGCCCAGATCAGACGATTGCCCTTTTTCTCGATCTGACTGCTGCAACCGGCAGCGGCACACCAACTCCCGACCCCATATTAGGGCCGACCTTTCGCGTCGGCGACATGATTTCAGCGTATACCGGCATCATCCTGGATCATAACGGGCATATTGTGCCAGATGGGACCCCCGTCCAATTCTTGCTGACATACAATGGCGATGCGGTACCATCTCAACAAAGCGAGGCCCAAACCCTGCGGGGTGTTGCTCGGGCCACGCTGCGCGTTGACCGATCGGGCACAATATCTATTCGCGCTCAAAGCGACCCGGCCATGCTCTCAGAAGCGCTCACCTACGAAATTCCGTTCGAGAACATAACCCCAACCATCCCATCCCCCACCGAGACGCCCAAGCCATCGCCCACAGCCACCCAGGCGCCAACCGAAACACCCACCAACACACCCTCCCCCACCCCAATTCCAATTGTCGTGGGGCCGCGCGGGCAGGTCAACCTGGGCGATTGGCTCGGCTCATTCCTGGCAGCCGGCTTGATTGGTGGAGCCAATTATTGGCTGATCACCCAAAAACGCAGCCTGCTATGGGGAGTACGGGGAGGATTGGTGGCATTGGCCTGCGGGCTTTTGGCTTACACCTACCTGGCCCTGGATCTTCCTGGGAGCAGACCATTGATCGAAAGCACTGGCATCTTGGGGGTGGTTGCGGTAGCAGCATTAGGAGCTGCCTTGGGGGCAGGCGCAGCCTGGGCCTGGCAGTTCTGGCAAACCCGGCAGCACAGAATCATCTGATCGCTTAACGAATAAGCGTAAACAGTAAGCTCAAGACCAAAAGACCGGCTGTGATCCAAATCAGCGGCTGTTCGCGCTGTGCAGTGAGGATAGACCACAAGGAGGGGGCGGCGGACTTGCGCGTGATGCGGGGCGGAGGGGTCCAATTTTCGCCCAACAAAGCCTCGCGGAAGGCATCAATACTCTGTGGGCGCTCATCAGGATGCAAGCTCATGGCCCACAAGATGGCTTTTTCTGTGCGGGAGTTCAGGCCTGAGTTAATCTGCCGGGGAGGCGCCAAATTTTCGGGATGCAGAAATCTTTCGCGCGCCTCGGCTGGAGGTGTATTGGTCAGCAAATGATATAAGGTAGCACCAAAGGCGTAGACATCGCTGCGCGCATCGGTATGGCCCGAATCACCACCGTATTGTTCCAGAGGGGTGTACAGTGCCGTACCCCGCCCCTGTAAAACCGTGACCGTGACATCGTCCGAGGACAGGATCTTGACCAAACCAAAATCCACCAGCTTTAACAATCCGCTGGGGGTAACCTTTAAGTTGCTAGGTTTGATATCCCGGTGCAAGATGGGGGGAGTCTGGCTGTGCAAGTACGACAGGGCATCTGCCAACTGCCCTGCCCACATCAATACATCGCCTTCAGGCAAAAAAGCATTGCCCTGGCGCGCTTCCATCATCAGGGTGCGCAAATCTTTGCCCGGCACAAAATCCATCACCAGGTAATCGCGCACCCCCATCGAGAAATAATCAGACACTTTGGGTAAGTTGGGGTGATCCAGGCGCGCCAAAACAGTCGCTTCACGCAGAAACTGATCACGGGCTTGCTGCACGATTTCGGGTGGTAGGCTGCGGTCGTGCTCCACTTCTTTCAAAGCACATTGACGACCCTCCAAACGGATGTCGTCAGCCAGGTAAATACTCCCCATGCCGCCGTGCCCAATGATCCTGCGGACCTTATAGCGACTTCTGAGAACTTCTCCAGAGCGTAAGGGCGTTGGCATAAATTATCTCCGCTGGCGTGGCGGGATTACCCCTCTATTATAACAGGCAAAACTTTCTTAATGCCCCACTTTTTCGACAGGCCCACCCCCAAATCATTTACGCATAGATACGAAATCCTATTGGATACACCCTGTGGATAAGGTATAATCCAAAATGATGAATGCCATGCTGAAGAACAACGAGGACCTGCCGACGATTGTGGCGCAAGCTGGTCCGTTAAATGGACAGCGTTGGATGCTAAAAGATAGCCTGGTTATAGGGCGTGACCAGACTTGCGATGTGGTGGTTTCTGACCGGCAGGTGTCACGCTATCATGCACGCTTTACGATCACCCCAGATGGCACTCAGCTAGAAGACATGGGCAGCAAAAATGGCACCCACTGCAACGGGCACCCCATTAGCGATCCAGTGGTCTTGCAAGATGGTGATATCGTCCAAATTGCCCTGGCCCAGCAATTCATTTATCTAAGCTCTGACGCCACCCTACCCCTGGATGCCAACATGCCAGAGCCGGCTGATTTCATCCCGCAGGTGCGGCATTTGCACCTAGACAAGCGCTCTCGGCGGGTCTGGATCAAAAGCAAAGAACTTCTGCCGCCGCTTTCTGTATCGCAATTCCAGCTGCTCGAAATCCTTTATGACAGCCAGGGAGAAGTGGTGACCCGCGAAGCATTGATTCAATGTGTTTGGAGCGAAGAAGAGGCAGCCGGCGTTACCGAACAAGCCCTGGATGCCCTCATCCGGCGCTTAAGGGATCGCCTGGCGGCCCTGGACCCCACAGAAAATTACCTGGTGACTGTGCGCGGGCACGGCTTGCGATTAGAAAACCCCACAATTAAATAATAAAGAGGCGGCATCAAAACTGCCGCCTCTTTATTTTATTTCCTCTACAGGTTGGCTTGCATTGCCATGCGCAGCGCCAGGCCGTAGATCGTCTGCAGGCGCTGATTGATCCCTTGCTCATCACCAGTTTGGGTGCGGGCGATGAGGGCCGTCAGCACTTCCATAAATTCGGGGCTGAGCTCTTTGCGATGTTCTTCCAGCTTGGCTTTCAAAGCTTGCTCATCGGGGGCGCCCAGCAATTCCTCGACCAGGGCCAATTCTGGCGGCGGAGCGCTGGCCTCACGCAGCACCTCCTCAACCTGTTTACACTTGGCAATGTATTCCAGGTCGCCTTTTTTGCGGGCTGCATCCATCTCTTCCTCCAAAGCTTGCAGGAAGAATTCATCAATGGCAGGCAAGCTCTGAGCTGTTGCTTCTTTGACATCAGGTGCGGCTAAGATCGTCTGCAATAGCTGCCGGGAACGCTGGACCTGGGCCCCAATTTGCTGATCGATTGCACGCGTCATCTCCAACACGCGCTCGCGCAGCTCAGTCAGGCGCGTCTGCTCAGCACCGCTGGCACGCTCGATACGTTCACTGAAAGACTGGAAAAAGGCATAATCCATACCCTGGCGTGCCATGCTGACATACGCGCTCAGGCGGATATCGTTCGGAGCACTGACTACCAATTCCAATAACTTTTCACGCGTCAGGCTTTCCCCGGCAGCGCGCAGCTCGCCCACGGCAGCTTCTACCTCTTTAGACTGTTCCTGGATCTTACGACCAAAAGTGGTTATAGGCAGCAATTTCTTCTGTAATTCTCCCAAACGCTGGGCTGACTCTTGATCACCGCTAATCATGGAAGTTTCGAGCAAACGGCTCAACAAGCCGTAGAACTCCGCATCTAACGTGGCATCATCTTGCGCTGCAATCTGATTAATTATTTCATCTGATGCGCCCAACAAACGCTGGAGTAAAGCCAGGCGCTGCTGTTGAGCCTGGATCATCTCGCGTGTAATACCATCTGCTTCCAAAATGCGCTCCAGCATGCCCTGAAGCGTCAACATGGTTTGGGGACGCAGCAGGTAAGCTTTGCGCTTCTCTTGAGGCAAAGAATTGGTAGCACGGGTGATCATCGGCCCGACGACCCGCTCCTGTTCCGTCACTGGCAGTCCAAGCTCGGCTGGGAAATACGTCAGCAGCAGTTCTTTATCGGGGTCATGATATACAAGAGGTGTGGCCAGCATACCCTGGTAACCGCAGTGGGGGCATTGCGCAATATTAAAAGCCCCGGATAAGAAAACCTGCTTGAGAGAAGGGTCGGCTCCAACATCAAAAAGTTGTTCCACATCAGCCATGATCGGCTGGCGGCAGCTGGGGCAGTTGAGACGAGTCTTGGACATGAAATTCTCCTAAAGATAAGTTTATGAGCGCGGCAGTGTAAAACAGATGCGCGTGCCGCTGCCCGGGTTGGGATCCGCCCAAATACGCCCGCCATGCGCTTCAACCACAGCGCGTGCCAGGTAAAGGCCAAGGCCGGCCCCTTTGGTCGTACGTTTCGCATCTGTAGAGCGGTAAAAACTATCAAAAATGAACGGGATATCATCCGGCGACAACCCCGGACCACGGTCGCTGACACAGATCATCACCTGGTCAGATTGCACCTGCCCGGTAATCTGGATCTCTCCACCCTGGACAGCATACTTGATGGAATTGGAAAGCAGGTTTGAAAACACCTGTTCCAGGCGGGCTTCATCGCCCATGACGATAGGGAAATTGAGCGGGAAATCTACCGTGATCAGATGAATAGAACTTTGCGTGCGGAATCGTTCAGCCATACGCCTTGCCAGGACAGACAAATCCAGGTCGGCCAACTTGAGCGTCAGCCCTCCTGCCTGCAAGCGCGAGGCATCCAGCAAGTTTTCAATCATCCCTGCCAGGCGATCGGCCTCTTCTTCAATCACTTCCAGGCTGTCCTGGACAATCTCGCGCTCCCAATGGACATCTTCGCGGCGCAATGTACCCACATACCCTTTAATCAGCGCGACCGGGGTTTTTAACTCATGGCTGATTACCGAGATGAAGGTACTCTTGATCTCTTCAGCCTCACGGAAGTGCGTGATATCACGCACTGTGGCGATGATGCTTTGAAGGGCCCCGTCTGGCGTCATCAGGGGAGCATATGTAATACCAACCGGTAAAGGCGCACCGTTGGAGCGCTTTAAATCACCTTCAACATATAAAGATGCATCTGGCTGAAGGGGCCAACCATTGGCGGCAGCCTGCTCAAGCGTTTGGCCATCCTCGCGGCGAGCCAGGTGAACGACATCGCCATGCTGCTTGCCCAGGATAGCGTCTAACGGCTCACCCAACATGCGTGCAAAGGCCGGGTTGCTGCGCGTGATGTTGTAATCTGAAGCCAGGATCAGGATACCATCGGCAGCCGAATCGAGCAGGGCATCCATGCGCTGCTTTTCATGATTAATTTGCTTGTAGAGTTGTGCATTTTGAACCGCAATGGCAGCCTGGTCGGCAAAGCTTGCTAGCAAAGCCCGATCGTTGCCTGAAAATACACCCCGATAATTACGAAAGATGAAGATTACGCCAATGACATGCTGGCGTGCGATCAGAGGCAAACCCACCCCGGTAAGCAAACCCAGGCTGACCGAACGTGCCAACTCTTGCAGCAAGCGGTTGATCTCTGGAAGCTCAAAGCGGGCAGGATCTTCATAATCTGAGACACCAGCCAACAAGGGTTCCAAATAACGCGCCAAAGCGGGGGGAAAACCGTGAGTCACCTCTACGGTCCACCCCCCCGGCTTAGAACGCAATGCAATCAAACCTGCCTGGCCCGCCAGCATCTCCGCGGCGATATAGAGGATGCGTTCCAAGAGCTTGTCCAGGTCTAGCTCTTGGGTTAGCGCCCGGCTGATCTCCAGCAAGTAGTCGCGCTGGCGGACCCGAAAATCAGGCAACATGCGAGGTTTAGAGTTCCTTCTCAGCCAAAGAGATGGCTTCGTCGAAGATTTCGAGCCCAGCATCCATCTCGCTGCGCGTGATGTTCAAGGGTGGTGAGATACGGATGGTGTTGCGACCGCAGCCCAGGGTCAATAAACCACGCTCAAAAGCGTGCTGAACCACACGCTCGCGCAGATCGTGGTCTGGCTCGCGCGTCTGTTGACTCTTGACAAACTCCACACCGATCATCAAGCCCTTGCCGCGGACCTGACCAATGCTGGGATGCCGAACAGCGATCTCGTTCAGAGCATCCATGGCATACCCGCCCACATCTGTGGCGTTCTGCAAGAAACCATCCCGGATCAAATCCATCGTCGCCAGGGCAGAAGCACAAGCAATGGGGTTACCACCATAGGTGTTGCCATGCGACCCCAGCGGCCAGGTGACAATGCTTTTGCGAGCAATAATGGCACCCAACGGCAGGCCGGAAGCAATCCCCTTGCCTGCACAAACAATATCTGGCTCGACGCCAAAATGCTCGATGGCCCACCACTTGCCTGTGCGGCCCATGCCAGACTGCACCTCATCTACAATGAGCAGGATGTCGTGCCGATCGCATAAGTCACGCAAGGCTGGGAAGAAGCCCGGGGTAGGAACCACATAACCACCCTCACCCTGGATCGGCTCAATCAAGATGCCCGCCACGTCCTCAGCCGGCAGCAGCTTGCCCAATACTTGTTCTTCCAGGTAACGAACAACTGTGACACCATAGTCTTCACCCGACTGCGAAAGCAGAACAGGCCGGTACGGATTGGGATACGGGGCATGCACCACCCCGTTCATTAAGGGATAAAAACCCTCGTGGTAAAGCGGCTTGCTGGCGGTGAAGCTCAGCGAGCCCAATGTGCGCCCATGAAAAGCACCTAAAAAGCCAATAAACTGGCTGGCGCCAGTGTGATAGCGGGCCAGCTTGATGGCGGCCTCCACGCTTTCGGTGCCAGAATTTGTCATGAATGATACTGCGTCTTCCTTAAAGGGAGCAATTTCATCCAGACGTTCACCAAATTCAACCCAATTTTCGTGGTAGAAATCCGACGAGATGTGCAAGAACTTATCAGCCTGTTTCTTGATCGCCTCGACAACTTTCGGGTGGCTGTGACCAGTGGAATTGACAGCAATGCCGGCTGCAAAATCCAAGAAACGGTTACCATCCACATCCCAAACTACACTGCCGCTACCATGGTCCATCACAAAGGGGTATGAACGTGCGTAGGATGGTGAAATCACAGCCTGGTCGCGCTCAATGATTGATTTGGCCTTGGGCCCTGGAAGATTATAGATTTGCATATATTCTCTCCTATATTATGCCTGCAGGAGCCTGGAAGCGGAAAGGATGCATTTTAACCGCTGGACAAACTCCGGTAGTTCATCCTTCCTACAGGATGGTGATCAAATAGTCCCGGATAAAAGCATTATATCAATGCTTTTAGGTTATAATCAAGCTTCGTGACAAACGGCCTCTTTTCATATGACATCTATTCACGTGACGGCCAGGCCCGCGCTGGGGTTTTCCACACCCCGCACGGAGATCTACCCACGCCGCTCTTTGCGCCCGTGGGGACCCAGGCCACAGTCAAAGCTGCCACCCCAGCGCAATTAGAAGAGCTGGGGGCCACCCTGGTATTAGCCAACACATACCACTTGTACCTGCGCCCTGGGGATGCCCTGGTGGCGCAGATGGGCGGTCTGCATCGTTTTATGCAGTGGCCTCGCCCGATGCTGACTGATTCGGGCGGCTTCCAGGTATTCTCACTTTCAGCCAGCCGCAAGATTGACGATGAGGGTGTGACCTTCAAAAGCCACATTGATGGCTCAATCCACCGCCTGACACCTGAGAAATCGATCGCCATCCAGGAAAACCTGGGGGCGGATATCATCATGGCATTTGATGAGTGCGCCCCACCGTATGACCTGGCTTACAATGAGCGCGCCATGGCACGCACCCATGCCTGGGCTGAGCGCTGTTTGCGAGCGCACCAACGCAGCGACCAGGCCTTGTTCGGCATCGTGCAAGGCGGCATCTTCCCAGAACTGCGCCAGCGCTCAGCCGAATACATTGCGGGGTTGGGTTTCCCCGGGCATGCCATTGGCGGTCTGTCGGTGGGTGAAACCAAAGAGGAAATGCACGCCTCGATTGAGGTGGTCAACGCCATCTTGCCCGAGGACCGCCCACGCTACCTGATGGGCGTGGGGGCTCCAGAAGACCTGGTCAACGGTGTGCTGCGCGGAATTGATATCTTCGACTGCGTCTTACCAACCCGCCTGGCCCGCCACCATGCTGCCATCACCCGCACCGGGCGATTGAACCTGGTCAACGCCGTCCACGCAGCCGACGAGAACCCCATCGCAGCTGATTGCACCTGTTATACTTGCCAGCACTTTTCCCGCGCCTACCTGCGGCACCTGGTGGTAGCCAAAGAGATGCTGGCCTCGACCCTATTAACCATCCACAACCTGCATACCTTACTTCAATTGATGCGCGAAATCCGCCAGGCCATCCTGGATGGCCGCATGGAAGCCTTCGCAGCCAACTTTTTTGCTCAACGACAAGGAAAGATATGACCATTTTACAATCCATCATCCTGGGGATCATCCAGGGCTTGACTGAATTCCTCCCTATTTCCAGCTCAGCCCACCTGGTGATTACCCCCTACTTGCTTGGCTGGGAGATACCCGCCGACGATGCTTTTATCTTTGACGTGCTGGTTCAGCTCGGCACCTTATTGGCCGTGATCGTTTATTTTTGGGATCACTTGTGGGGAATTGTCAGAGCCTTTTTCAGCGCCCTGTGGCGCAAACAGCCCTTTGGAGACACCCTGGCACGCCAGGGTTGGTATATCATCCTGGCCACCGTGCCAGCCGTGCTAGGCGGATTATTGATCAAGGATCTGGTTGAGGCGGCCTTTGGTAACCCGGTTGCAACCGCTTTATTCTTACTGGTCACTGCAGCGCTGCTGGTGACCGCCGAACGCGTCGGGCAGCGGAACCGGGGCATGGAAACGATGACCTGGATCGACGCCCTGGTGATGGGGGCTTTCCAACTGTTGTCAGTTTTTCCTGGCGTTTCCCGATCAGGTTCCACCATCACCGGCGGTATGATCCGCAACCTGGACCGCAACAGTGCGGCGCGCTTCTCCTTCTTGATGTCTGTTCCAGTCATGCTTGGAGCGGGTATCCTGGCAGTGCTTGATCTGACCGAAATACCAGGCTTCGCCAGCCGCATCCCATCCCTGGCAGCCGGCTTTATCACTGCGGCAGTCGTAGGGTATCTGTCGATCCGCTGGCTGCTGCGCTATCTTACCCGCCGCCCCTTGTACGGATTTGCGATTTACTGCGTGGGATTATGCGCCGTCACCCTTCTGGTTACAGTCATCCGCGGCTAGGCATCCTGTTAGGGCTCCTCTGCCTGCTTGGAACGGCTTGCGGCCCTGCCCCAACTGCCGAGCCTCCGGCTACGCTGCAGCCGGTCCAGGTGGCATACAGGCCAGCAGCACAGCCAGCGCTATTGCGCCTGGAAGCCTGTGCTGCTGGTGAGCCGTCGATTGCGCTCTACGCCCAGCCCGATGTACGCCCCCTGGCAGAGATTGAAGCAGACATCATCTTGACTTTAGGGGAGGATGGAGTATCCGAGACGTCCTACTCCGCCACGCTGCTCAGTGAAGAGACCCTGGCAGTGATCGTGAATATCAATAACCCGTTGGCAAGGATGACAGGCCAGGATCTGCAAGCCATCTACAGCGGAGAAAGCACCATCTGGCAAACAAACCGCCCAAATAGCGAGATCCAGGCCTGGACATATGCTGCCCAAGAAGGACCACGCCGCGTTTTTGAAAGTGCAGTATATGGAGCAGAGGTCAGCAACAGCGGGGGAATTTTCCTGGCAGCCAACCCCCAGGCCATGCTGGATGCAATTGCCAGCAACGCCAACGCCATCGGCTATTTACCCGCCACCTGGCTGCTGCCTGGCACTGGTGAGCAGGTGGAACTCATCCACGCCATCCAACTGGATGGCCCCATCGCCAACCAAATGGCATTGCCAATCCTGGCGCTGACGCCCAGCGAGCCAGGCAACTTAATCCAAACGCTTTTGCTTTGTGCCCAAAGAGAAGAATAAGCGCAGCACATCCTCAGATCACTCTCGGGGTTGTGTCCTGCTCATTCCTGGTATATGCATACCTGGTTTCGGCCTGCTTGTTTGGCCTGGTAAAGGGCTGTATCGGCTTGTAAGATCAGACGGTCGAGTTGGGCCTGGCCCTCGCCAGATATTTGCGCCCCGGCCACACCAAAGCTAGCCCGCACAGAGAATGAACCGCCGCCAGCCAAAGGTAAAGTGGCTTCTTCGATCGCCTGGCGCAGCCGTTCGGCCATCTGCCTGCCAGCCTCAAGGGTAGAATCTGGCAAAACAAGCAAGAATTCTTCTCCACCCCAGCGCCCCATTTGATCACCGGCTCGTTTTTTGAGCGCAATTAGCTCAACAATCAACCGCAGGGCCTCATCGCCTACCAGGTGACCATATTGGTCGTTGATGCATTTAAAATGATCAATATCCAGCATGATCACCGTCAAGAAAGACTGTCCGGTCGAGGCGACAGCCATTGTCTTTCCGGCCCATTCGTACAAGGCACGCCGGTTCAGCGCACCAGTCAGGCTATCGCGCGTGGCATAATAAGAGGCCTTTTCCAGCGCTGCCCGCAGGCGCGTTTCTAACGACAAGATGCGTTCAGCGATCCCCAGGCGGGCCTTCAGCTCTGCCAGGTCAAAGGGCTTGATCACGTAGTCGTCTGTGCCTGACTCTAACCCACTGATCACATCACCACGCCGCTGACGGGCGGTCAAGAGGATGATATAGGTGTAATATGGAAAATTCGCCGAACGAATGGCCTGGATCAAGTCCAGACCATCCATCTCTGGCATCATCCAGTCAGTCAGCACCAGTGGAACCGGCTCTTCTTGTAACAACTGCCAGGCATGGCTGCCGTCCACAGCCTCAAGAACCTCATACCCCCTACCTTCAAGTAGTGTGGATAACAAACGGCGATAATTTTCGTCATCGTCGACGATCAAAGCTTTCATATTAAAGGGACCATTTCTGATCGGACAGCTAATGACGGCTACGGCAGCAGGCCGTACAAATACCAATATACATCTGCTGGAAAAGCTTTTTCCAATTCGGCATCCCAAATGAACTGGCCGGGCACCAGGCGAGATCTTAACAGGCTGTCAAGATGTTCTAGCAATTCCAGCTCGGTAGTTATCATAGGATGAGCATCATACTCCAATAATTGGAGCATCACACGCAGCCTGACCTCATAAGGGTAACGATCAGCATGGTCGCCAGGATCGGCGCCGTACTCATCGATGAAATCTCGCCACAGGTTCAACCTGGAACGAAAACTGCGGGCGGCCTTCTGCTCCCAGGCCACTCGCCAGCGGCTGCGCATTGCATCCACCTGGGCACAGATATTGGTAAAACGAGACTGCTGGATGCCAGAAAGCGAGTAACCCTGTAAACGCGCCTGGGCCAACAACAAACCATCCAAGGTCAAGGGAGGATAAGGTGGGCTGCCGATTGGCACCGTGAGATGTAAAACCCAGTATAACTCCTTGGAAAGTAGATAATCTTCCAGGCTGGCAGAGGCAGCCATGAAATAACGCAGTTCATAATCAGGTGAAGACATGCCTGCTTTGCTCAATCAGTGCGTGCGATTCAAAACATCACGCACTGCATCCAAGAGTTTTTCGGGAGTTGTGGGTTTGGTCAAATATTTAGCCGCGCCCATTTCGCTGGCCATTACCATGGCATCTACGGTGTTCTTGGCCGAAAGGAAGATCACCGGCGGCATTTTGTTCAGAACAACTTCCATAGCGCGGAAGACATCATAACCCGAATGCCCTGGCATCATGATATCTAAGATGACCACATCGAAGTGAGTGTTGGCTTCCTTTGACATTTCCAGGCGATCAGTCACTTCCTCCCAGCGCGAGGCAGTTGTCACGTCGTAACCGGAACGCTTTAAGACCATCCGGATCAAACCCAGCGTATCCAGATCGTCATCAACAACCAGGATGCGCGGCGTGAATGTGCGCGAGATCATGGATTTACCCTCCCAACATTATTATACCTTGTGTTGCCACGCACAAAGCACATTCACAAAACTTGTCGTTTGCAGAATTGTAATGCACCAGGCAGTTACAAGCTCAAAGCAATAAGCGCACGGGGGATTCCAGGTATTTGGCCAGCACCTGTAAGAATCGGGCGCCCTCGGCCCCATCGCTGACGCGATGATCGACAGAAAGCGTGACCTTCATACGCGTGCCAACCCCAAGTCCGCCATCCACTACCACGGGCACCTGGCGCACAGAACCAACCGCCAGGATGCCTGCTTCGGGCGGGTTGATGATGGCAGTGAAGTGCTCCACATCAAACATGCCCAGGTTGCTGATGGTAAATGTTGAACCTTCAATATCCTCCGGGCGGACCTTACCGTCCCGCGCCCGATTGACCACACTCCGTAGTTCATTTGCAATCTGGCGCAGGGCTTTGCGATCGGCATCCCGGCAAACAACGGTCATCAGGCCGCTCTCCAACGCCACTGCCACGCCCATGTTCACTGCGCCATGCTGGACGATCTCTTCTTTCGCCAAGTCAATGGAGGCGTTCAAGTTCGGCATCTCGCGCAAGGCCAGGGCAGCGGCCTTGACGATAAAATCGTTGACTGAGATTTTTTCTTCTTCTGGCAAGAAGCCATTGATCTGTTTCCTCAGGTCCATTGCGGCTGCCATATCGATCTCGTGTGTCACATAAAAATGCGGCGCCTGGGTAGTCGCTTCAACCATGCGGCGAGCAATCGCGGATCGCAAGCGGCTGAGCGGTATGCGGCGCGTCTCGAGGGCATCCGGCAAGGCAAGCGGTGCGGCCGAAGCAGGCGCGGCAACCGGAGCAGCGGTGGCAGGAAGCGCCGGCGGATGGGCCGGCGGATGGGCCAGGTAGGACTCGACATCACGCTTGGTGATGCGCCCGCCCGGACCGCTGCCCTGAATGGCATTCAGATCCAGGTTTTTCTCGGCAGCAATGCGCCGCGCAAGCGGAGAGGCGCGCCGCCCGCCCGGCAAACCCGGCTCGGCAGGTTGGGCCACAGAGGGCACAAGCGCGGGGGGTTGGTCTGCTGCCACGGTGACCGAAACAGCTTTTTCAGCCGGCCTGGCAGCCGGCCCGGCATCTCCGGCTGCGCCGGGGATATCTACGCTCTCGCCTTCGGCGCCGACCACGGCAATGGGGGTATTAACTGGCACACTTTCGCCCTGCGGCACCAGGTGTTTCAGCACAAAGCCATCGTAAACCGATTCGACTTCAACCGTGGCCTTATCAGTTTCAATCTCTGCCAATACAGCCCCCTTGCTCACGGGCTGGCCTTCGCCAATCACCCAGCGCACCAGGGTGCCTTCAGCCATATCAAAACCTAACTTGGGCATGGTAACAAGATCAGCCATCACAGCACCTCCTTGACCGCCTGGATCACGTCTTCAACCTGGGGCAGGGCCATCTGTTCCAGGGTGCGGTTATAGGGCAGGGGGACTTCTTTTTGCGCCACACGCCGGATCGGAGCATCGACATAATCAAAGGCTTCTTCATAAATGCGAGCCGCCACCTCAGAGCCCACCCCATAAGAACGCCAGCCCTCTTCCACGATCACGGCCCGGTTGGTCTTCTTGAACGAAGCCAGCACCGGCTCCATATCCAGCGGGCGCAGCGAGCGCAGGTCTACGATCTCAACCTCAATCCCTTCACGCGCCAGTTGGTCGGCGGCCTTGGTTGAGATTTCTAGCATCTTGCTATAGGTGACGATGGTCACATCCTTGCCAGGGCGCTGCACTTTAGAAACGCCGATCGGGATGCTGTAATCGCCATCGGGCACTTCGCCGCGCACCTGATACAGCGTGGCGTGCTCGATGAACAGCACGGGGTCGTTCGAACGAATGGCCGATTTCATCAGCCCTTTGGCGTCCTCAGGCGTACCCGGGGCCACCACCTTGAGGCCTGGGAAATGAGCAAAGATGGCATCGGGCGTCTGAGAATGGGTGGCGCCTAACTGGCGCCCGCCGCCGCCCACAGCGCGAATGACCATCGGCAACACCATCTGACCGGCAAACATGTAATGCATCTTGGCAGCTTCATTAACAATATGATCCATAGCTGAGAATGCAAAGTTGATCGTCATCAGTTCGGCCACAGGGCGCAGACCGGTCATGGCGGAGCCAATGGCGGCGCCAATAATCGCCGCCTCTGCAATGGGGGTGTCGCGCACCCGCTCGCCACCGAAATGATCATAGAAACCCTTGGTAACCGCATAGGTGCCGCCCCACACGCCGACTTCCTCGCCCAGGATAAATACGTTGGGATCGCGCTCCATCTCTTCCCATAAAGCCTGAGAAATCGCTTCACGCATCGTTATTCTTGCCATAAGTTGATTCCTTCTATTGTTCTACGTAGATATGTTCAAAGAGCGCTTCAGGCGCTGGTTCAGGGCTAGATTCGGCAAACTTGACCGCCGCATCCACTTCGTCGGCTACGCGTGCATCAATGGCGCGCAATTCTGCCGGGGTGGCAATCTTCTCATCCACCAGGTGTTGGTGATAAATGCCGATTGGATCATTCTCCTGCCAACACTTGACCTCTTCCGACTGCCGGTAACGCTC
>CAZWFQ010000049.1:0-5177 GCA_964633225.1 uncultured Anaerolineaceae bacterium | reverse complement strand
TGCGAACAGCCCGTGACCTTACCGAGCAGCTCGGCAATCACTTCTTCAGCCGACAACCCGCAGTTGATAGCAACACCGTGATCGCGATACGCCGTGATGACACGGTCTTGCGGCTTGCGGGCAGAGATCAACCCGGTGCTAACGGCCTCTTGCCCGATGTAGAGGTGTAGAAAGCCACCGATTTTCCCCTGTTGGTATAATTGAGCTGCCTGTTCTTCCACCAGGCGGATCAATACCATCTCGTAATACAACTTCAAATATTCTTCTTTATCCATGCTCACATGCTCCCAAAACCATAATAAGGGGTTGAAAAACGTTATTTTCCCTTCCCAAGCTTTTCATTGTTCGGCCAAATTATACCAAAGAACTCCTGATTGGGTAGATTCGTTTTGCGCGAAATCTATGGTATAATCCTACCCGCTGACTAGACCGGCCGGCGGCCTTTCGCTGCTTGCCTGGAGACCTGCTAGTAGCTATATTATACTAAAGGAGCAGATGTCATGGACAAGGAATCCAAGACCAAAACAATCACCACCTTTGCTCGCCATGCGAGCGACACCGGTTCGCCGGATGTACAGATCGCGCTGTTGAGCGGCCGCATTTCTCAACTGACCGAGCACCTGCGCACTCACAAGCACGACGAATCATCCCGGCGCGGCCTGCTGAAGCTGGTTGGCCAACGCCGCCGCTTGCTGGCCTATGTTCGCCGCAACGACTACCAGCGCTACATGGCGCTGACCGACAAGCTGAGCATTCGTCGCAAATAATCTGATCAAGTAGAAGGCCGTGCAGACC
Organism: uncultured Anaerolineaceae bacterium; assembly: GCA_964633225.1. Taxonomy (GTDB): domain Bacteria; phylum Chloroflexota; class Anaerolineae; order Anaerolineales; family UBA4823; genus JAKQIM01. The sequence continues at coordinate 4,382 of CAZWFQ010000049.1, read as the reverse complement.
TGCTGCACGGCCTTCTGCAAAGCAACCGCTGGGTCGGGAATTGAAGGCCGCGGACAACGTTGGAAAGTTTATTATTCTCGTTGCCATCAGCTCTCAGTTTCTGACCTGGGGAAAACCAAATAAGTACCCGCGGAGACAAGTGATAAGGGTATCACCTGTTTGATCTCGGGTAGCCAATAACATAGGAGAAATATCTAAATGAAACCCGAAGCAAAGCAATTCCAGGCTGTTGTCGGCGGGAAAACTGTGCTGTTTGAGACTGGCAAGTTAGCTGGCCAGGCAGGCGGCGCAGTGACCGTTCAATTAGGCGAGACCATGATCTTCGCCGCAGCCACCATGAGCCCCGAGGTACGCCCCGGGATCGACTTCTTCCCACTCACCGTGGACTACGAAGAACGAATGTATGCCGGTGGACGCATCCCCGGTTCCTTCTTCCGCCGCGAAGGCCGCCCGTCCGAAGACGCAATCCTGGTTGCCCGCCTGACGGACCGCCCGCTGCGCCCGCTCTTCCCGAAGGATCTGCGCAACGACGTGCAGGTTACCATGTATTCAATCTCTGTCGATGGCGAGAACCCGATTGATGTTCTTGCGATTAACGCTGCTTCAGCCGCGATGATGATCTCAGATGCACCCTGGGGCGGGCCCGTAGGGGCTGTGCGCGTAGGCCGCATTGACGGCCAGCTTGTGATCAACCCCACCAGCACCCAGATGGAAACATCTGACCTGGATTTGCGCCTGGCTGGCACACGCGATGCCATCTTGATGGTGGAATGCGGTGCCAAAGAAGTGTCTGAGAGCGTGATGATCGAGGCGTTGAACTTCGGTCACCAGGCCCTGCGGCCCTTGATTGACGTACAAGAAGAGATGGCTCGCCAGGTTGGCAAAACCAAGCGTACCTATACACCCTTTGCCGTCGCAGCAGACATCCAGCAGCCGGTTTACGAGCGCTCTGCCGCCCGTATGCACGAGATCCTCGACAATATCCATGGCAAGGCTGAAACGGCTGCCGCCATTGATGCGTTGCGCAACGAAGTTGTGGCCGAAATGACCGCCCAGGACGAAACCCTGGCCGGCAATGCCAAAGAAGCCTTCGAAGAAGCCTTCAAGAAGGTTGTCCGCCAGCGCATTTTGGAACAAGGCAAACGCCCGGATGGCCGCACCCTGACCGAGATCCGCCCTATTTGGGGCGAGGTTGGGCTCAGCCCGCGTGCCCACGGCTCTGGCCTGTTCACCCGCGGCGAGACCCAGGTCTTAACCCTGGCCACGCTTGGCACCCCACGCGACGCCCAGGAAATTGACAGCCTGACCGGCATGGCCTCCAAGCGTTACATGCACCACTACAATTTCCCGCCCTTCTGCACGGGTGAGGTGCGCCCGATGCGCAGCTCATCTCGACGCGAGATTGGGCACGGCGCTCTGGCTGAGCGCGCTTTGCTGCCGGTCATCCCGGCCGAAGCTGACTTCCCCTACACCCTGCGCCTGGTCTCTGAGGTACTGTCTTCCAACGGCTCCAGTTCTATGGCCTCGGTTTGCGGTTCAACCCTGGCACTGATGGATACTGGTGTGCCGATCAAGGCGCCGGTGGCTGGTGCTGCCATGGGCCTGATCAAAGAAGGCGATCGCTATGCAATCCTGACTGATATCCAGGGCATGGAAGATCACCTGGGCGATATGGACTTCAAGGTAGCTGGCACGCGCGATGGCATCACTGCCCTGCAGATGGACATCAAGATCAAGGGCATCACGCCTGAGATCATGTCAACGGCACTGTCGCAGGCTCTGGATGCACGTCTCTTCATCCTGGGCAAGATCCTCGAAATCATCCCCGAGCCTCGCCCCGACCTGAAGCCTTTTGCCCCGCGCATCACGGTCTTACACATCCCGGTCGACAAGATCGGTGCGGTGATCGGCCCTGGCGGCAAGATCATCCGCAGCATCCAGGAACAGACTGGCGTAAAGATTGACATCGAAGATGATGGCAGCGTTTTCATCGCTGCCAGCGATGGCCCAGCCGCCCAGCGCGCCCGCGAGATGGTGGAAGCGCTGACCGAGGTGCCCGTGGTCGGGCGCATTTACACCGGCAAGGTGGTGCGCATCGCCGATTTCGGCGCCTTTGTGGAGATCCTGCCCGGCATGGACGGTATGGTGCACATCTCTCAGCTTGACAGCGAACGCGTCAACAAGGTTGAAGACGTGGTCGGGATGGGCGATGAGATCACCGTCATGATCACCAACATCGATGAGAATGGCAAAGTGCGCCTCTCGCGCCAGGCCGTGCTCGAAGGTTGGACCCTGGAAGAAGCCATCTCGCACGACCGCCCCACCGGTGGTCGTCCGGGTGGTGACCGCGGCGGCCGTCCAGGTGGCGACCGCGGTGGTCGTCCGGGCGGCAATCGCGACCGCGATCGACGCGATCGAAGATAAATATCTGAATAATCAAAAGGAGCGGCGCATGTGCGCCGCTCCTTTTGATTATTGGGAGGCTAGATAATCCGAATAACCACCCAAATGAGTGCTCGCATCCCCATCGTCGATCACCAGCAGGCGGTCTACCGTTCGATCTAGAAAATAGCGGTCGTGCGAGACCACCAACACCGTGCCCACAAAATCAGCCAGGGCCTGCTCCAACACCTCGGCAGAGGCGATATCCAGGTTGTTGGTTGGCTCATCCAGCAGCAAAAAGTTAGCACCCGAGAGCACCAGCAGGGCCAATTGCAGGCGGCTGCGCTCGCCGCCCGAGAGATCGCCGATCTTCTGGGTGGTCTGCTTGTAGGTGAACAGGTAACGGATCAGGAAGGAAACAGCATTGGATTCGCTCAACGCGGCCACCGAGCGCACCGCATCGACCAGGGTCTGGTTGAAGTCGAGCGTCTCATGCTCTTGGGCGTAATAACCCACTTGCACACTCGGCCCCAACACGATCTCCCCGGCATCGGGCTGCTCTTGGCCCAAGAGCATGCGCAGCAGCACCGATTTGCCCGAGCCGTTCGGCCCGATCAACCCCACCCGCTCACCGTGCCAGATGGTTTGTTCCAGGCAGCGGAATAAGCGGCGGTCGCCATAAGCCTTACGCACCTGTTTTAATTCCAGCACCTTGTTCGATCCACGCCAGCCGTTGAGCTGCAAGCCCATCCGCCGCCGTTCGGTTACCGGGCGGTCAATCTTGTCCATCTTGTCCAGGCGTTTTTGCATCGATTTGGCGCGTGCAGCAAACTTTTCATTGTCGTAGATCTTACCCCACAAGGCATAGCGCTTAATCGCCACTTCCAGGCGGCCAATCTCGTGCTGCTGGACGCGGAAAAGTTCTTCCTGGCGAGCCAGGCGTTCTTCCTTATCCAAGATGTAAGCTGAGTAATCGCCGGGAAAAGTAGTCAGGCGGCCATCTTCGATCTCAGTGATGTGCGTTACAGACGCATCCAGCAGGTAACGGTCGTGCGAGATGAGCACAACTGCCCCGGGGTAATCGGCAATGGTACGCTCCAAAAAGGTTTTGGCTGGCAGGTCCAGGTGGTTATCGGGCTCGTCCAAGAGCAGCACATCCGGTTTTGCCAACAGCAAACGCGCCAGGCCCACCAGTTTCTTCTGGCCGCCGCTCAACACAGCCAGGGGCTTATCCAGGTCGCTATCGGGCAATCCCAGGTTAGTCAGCATCTGGCGCACGCGCAGAGGATAATCGTCGCCGCCCAGGGCCTGGTATTCTTCCAACAGGCGCTCTTGAGTTTGCAAGGCGCGCTGCAAGGCCGAAGGCCGGTTGTAAACCGCCGGGTCGCCCAGCGAGACCTCGAGGCGCTCCAACTCCTGCTGCAGGTCAGCCAGGCGCGGATTACCCGCCAGGGCAGCAGAAAAAGCCGTCTGACCGGGCTCAAACTCTGGCTGCTGCGGCAAATAGCCCACCGTCACACCGCGGGCGCGCACCACCGCGCCCCCGGGCTCAGGGCTGTATTCACCGGTGATGAGCTTGAAAAGCGAGGATTTCCCCGCCCCGTTGGCGCCAATCAGGCCGACCTTTTGGTCGTGTTGAATTTCCCAGGTCAGGTTCTCGAACAAAGTACGAGCGCCCAAGATGAGCTTAATATTGGAGAGTTGGATCGCAATCATAAAACACCTCAGATCTATCTGGTACAGGAAATGAAAACGCCGCAGGACAAGCCTGCGGCGCTAGAACAAACAAAACAATGGGAATTCTGGCTACAGGCGCGCTTCGAGGAACCCCTGGGCGATGAACCCACGCACCCCAATCACAAGCACTTGAGCCAAACGGAAGTTGTAAATCATAGCGGGGAGATTATACCATAACACATGCATCCGTTTAAAATTTAACCACGCTTTTACCAGCTTTGAAACGGTCACCGTTTAAAGCCCATCACGGGGCGGGTTAATCG
>CAZWFQ010000048.1:21400-28257 GCA_964633225.1 uncultured Anaerolineaceae bacterium | reverse complement strand
CCCCGCCTCCCTGCGCCTTGACCAATTCCACGCCCAGGTCGGTCAGGGCCTCGCTTTGGCCCGGTGCCAGGCCGATGCAGGTTACGTATACGCCCTGCGGTGAGAACAACACGGCCAATTGCCCATCGGCAGCCTGGATTTGCTTGAGGGGATGGCGTTCGGCCCACTGCGCCAGGGGCATGCTGGCCCAAGGATTGAGCAGTTGGCGGGCACTGTATTCGTCGTTGGTCAGGGCCATGTAATTGTCTTCCAGGCGCGGGTCGAGCGATTTGAGCGGCACGGCCTGGTCCAGGCCGGGGGTGTGTGCATCGTCGAAGCCGAACATGCGCAGCGAGACCCGGTAAAGGGTCATTGAAAGGTTGCCCAGCAGCCCGCTTGTGCCCAACACCGGCGAGCCTTTGGGTTTCTGTACCAGGTAAAGAAAACCGGATGGGAGTTTGAAATCGGGCGAAAACCAGCGCAACACCCGCATGCCGTTGAAATCCGACGCGCTGCTGATCTGGTTGCTGATCTGCCACTGCACGCCGTTGGTGGATTGGTAGGCGGGTTGGCCTGCCTGCCCGGCTGGAAGATCACCCGGCTGGGCTGCGCCAGCGGCTGGCTGGGTGGGGGCCGCGGCGGCCCTCGGGATGATTGAATAGGCAGAATCCACGTCCAGCAAGCCCAGGTAAGTGCGCAGCTTTTGGGCAGTTTTCTCTTTGCCAGACCGCCCGCTGGAATAAAAGCTTGAGAGATCAACCGCCTGTCCATCGGCCAGCAGGAACTGCACACCATAGACGGTGGAGCTGCCGCCATTGCGGCTGTGAGATTGGCGGCTGGCTACCTCGACCCCAACGATATCTTTGATCTCGTATTCCACGTACTTGCGACGCCCAACGTATTGAGAAACGATCGTCATCAGCCCTGAGGTCTTGTCAATGGTGATGGTGACGATGGCTGCTAGCCACAGGATTACAGCCAGCCCAATGCAGAAGAACAGCATGCCGAAGACCATCTGCCTGGGCTCGCCAAAAGCGATGAACAGCCCCACGCTGCCAAAGATCAAGCCGAATAAGACCAGTAGGATGGGGTATTCGCGGATGGTAAGCGGGGTATTGGGATCAGATGGTGTGTTCAATGGCCTCCGATGCCAGGTATGCCGCCTGGGCAACGTACTCTTCGCAGCGCTCTCGGATGTTCTCTGCTTTGAACTTGTCTTGGCCTGCGGGTGTACCCAGGTGGCAGCCGGTCAGTTCCTGGCAGTTAAGCGAGCCAAAACGGACTTCAAAAGCTTGCGTGAACTGGCGTGTGGCAGTATAAGCCGGATCCAAAGATCTATCTGGCGTGCTGCGGCCGAGCGCCAGCCCAATGCCCATGATGGCGCCGCTGACCGCCCCGCACAGTTCACCACTGCGAGCTATGCCAGAACAAAAACACGACGCCACCTTGGGGATGATTTCAGATTGAATGCCCTGGTGCTCGGCCAGGGCCATCAATACGCTTTCGGCACAGTAGAATCCAGAGTCATTAAACAGACTGCGGGCGCGTTCAGAAATTTCATGGTTCATCGGGGGATCCTTTGGATGTGTTGGGTTGTTCGTAGGCGCCGATATCTGGCAGGACCAGGCCGCCGCCGCTCCCATCCTGTGGGCGCAGGCGGCCATCCAGGTCGTGGGTGGGGGCCAGGTCAAGGTGCCCGGCGTCGATGGCAGGGGAGCCGGGCAGCAGGTGCAGATCGAAGGCCAGGGGATCTACGAAGAGCGGGTTGCCTTCCACGTATGCCTCACCGCACAACTCGCCGGGGTAAGCGCGGAAGCCGTCGATCAGGTTGTGGTCGATGGTATAACCGGACGGCTGCGCTCCGCCTTCATACGCCACCTGGAAGGATTCATTCTGGCTGAGGATGTTGTTGCGCAGGGTGACGTTGGTAGCCTGGTTGTTTTCGATGCAGATGCCTCCTCCCCAGCCGCTCCAGCCGTTGGCAAAGAAGGTGTTGTTGACGATCTGGATATTGTTCATCGGGTGGCTCGGCGCATCTCCCCAGCTTGAAATGCCCAGGCCGCAGTCGGCGTTGTGGTAGGCCAGGTTGTTGTAGATGTACACATCCTCCAGCAGGCCGCCCATCTCGGATGAGACGGCGTAGCCGAAGGCGTTCATATCATGCACTACATTGGCATAGACGTGGATATTGTGGGTGTGGCGGTCCCAGGCATCCACGTAAATGCCCAGGCGCTGCAGATTATACACCAGGTTGTGGTGCACCGAGCCGTTGGCTGAGCCATCCTTCACGTCAATGCCCTCACCCCCGCGCGTGCCGGGGCCGCCATCGTGTACCTGGTTGAAGCGCACCTCGAAGGTGTCGATGCCCAGGACCGTGATATCTTCTTGCTCGCCATCGTTGCAGGCCAGTACGATCTCGTTGTATTCCACCAGCACGTCATAGCCGTTCCATGCGCCGATGCCGGATGAATAGGTGTTGTAGGTGGTATTATGATCAAAAATGAGATGATTGCCGCCATCCGCAAGGATGCCGATAGCGCTGGTGTTGATCACCCGCAGCCCGCTGACGCGAATATAGTGCTGTTCATCGATGTAGAACTGCCCTTCCCAAGAGGGCATCTGCATGCCGCTGCCATCCAGGGTCACCACTTCGCCTGGGTAGGCGGTGTAGGTGATATAAGCCCCCTGCGCGCCGGAATGCTGTGGGCGCACCTGTTCATAATAGGTGCCGCCGCGTATGAAAACGGTTTCGCCATCTTGCAAATGGTCGGCGGCGTGCTGAATGCTGCGCCAGGGCAGGGCCAGCGTGCCGGGGTTGTGGTCATCGCCGTCTGTTGCCACATAATAGGCGGCCCCCGCAGCGGTGGGTGTGGGGATAGAAGGGGTTGGCGGCAGGGCGGGGGTAGCGGTCCAGATGGCAGGCAGGATGGGTGTGTGGACCGGAGAGACGGTGGAGGGCAGGGGAATGCTGATAACTGGGGCCGTGGGGGCGGAGTTTCCTCCCTGGCAGGCCGTACTGAACAAGATCAGCAAGCTGCACAGGTTGCGAAGAATGCGCATATGCTGCAAATTAGCAAGCATCAGCCGTCACCAGGGTTATTTGTTAAGCGGTTGGCTGCCGGGGAATAAAAGCATGCGCCCTAATACTCCGGCCTGGTGGCTCATCTCTTTCCATAGCTTCCAGCGCTCTGGGGCAGTCTGCCTGGCCTGGATTTCTTGAGCGCTTTCCCAAAAACGGCTGCCCAATTGGGTAAGTAGGGATGCCACCAAAAGGCTGGTATGCAGGGGTTCACTGGTCAGCCAGAACCATCCTGCCAGCGCTAAAATGGCCAGCATATAGGCCAGGCCGCTCCAGCGGTAGAACCCAAACCCGCTAAGATAGCTGACGCGCAGATTGAAAACCAGGTACCAAGACCCTAATAACAAGAGAAAAAGAGCTGCAAACAGGTTAATGTAGAAATTTGAGCTCATGTTTACTGCCCCGATATAGCACGGCAGCCGGTAGAAGCCAAAGCGGCTGACCTGTGCCGGTCACTTAGCGTGTGTTTCACAATCGCCGCATCTGCCGCGCTAAAAACTAGCCATTGTATATAGGAACGCTTTGAGGCCCCTGCTTACTCGCGCACCCAACGGACGAGCAGTTCTTCCTTGTCGCCCAGGGCCTGGCGCAGCAGCTTGAACAGGTCAGCCAGGCCGTCGATGAGCAAGAGATCTTTGCTTTGCCCCTCGAAATAGTCTAACGCCATGCCGGTGATTGAATAATCCTGGTCTTCAGGAAATTCTTCTTCCATTTCTTTCTGTAGATATTGGAGCTGGTCTTCGGTGATCTCACACAAGCGGGCGTTGCTGTTGGCGTCGTATAGGTTGATCATGATGTGGTCTCCTTATCATTATTGTATATCAAATTCAACACGGCTGTACGAAAAGCCGGCAGCTCTGGGGTAGGCCCGCAGCCCAAATTGATGTGGACGGCGGCACTGGAATTCCACTCGCCGAGTATGGTTTGTAGGTTTTCGGTCAAGAAATCCATGCTGTATTCAAGGATGATGTAGCGCAGCAGGGCCGCCTGGTGGGGTCTTGGGGCTGGGCGGTAAACGGCAGCCGCAAAATACACTTCGGTCATGGCTTGCGGCGGGGGCAGGGTGATCAACGCCAGGTGGGTGCCATCCTCAAGCTGTTCCATCTGTAATGCCAGGCCGTTTGACGGGAGGCTAGAGCGTGTTTGGGGGACGCCGGGGCCGCGCTGCGGATCGGCACTTTTTTGCCAGGCATATTCCAAAAAAGACAATCCATCTTGAGCCAGGGTTTGGAAGAAACGCTCAGGGTTGCTGAATAAAAGGCCGGGCAGCGCTTTGTGTGCAAAATAGTAAGGCTGGCGACGCGGGGAAATTGCACGCTCCAGGTCAGCTTTCATCGATGGGTCTGCTCCAGGTTGGCCTTCTTGAGCCATTTCAGCCAGGTATCTTGAGGGGGAATGATCGCGGGCAGGTCCGTCAACGGCGCCCAGAACAGTTTGAAGATGTGGTTGTCTGCTTTCACCGTCCATCGTTCGCTGGTCTCGACAGCACAGGCGATGTGAAAAAAGTGCCGCACGCACAGGGGGGTCAAGACTTTGGTCGGCACCCAGCCGGTGATCTGGTAGGTGGTGTATTGGGGATCGGGCCAGCGGTCGGTCTCCTCATAGCTCACCTGGCAGAACTTGCCCTCGCGGCGTACAAACCGTACGGTTGTGCCGTTGCGAAAGCGGGCCCAATCAAAGCTGTTGGGATCAGGCCGGGCATAAACTGGCGTGGAGGTCAGCACCATCAGGTGCTCTGGCGGGGGCAGCTCGTCCTGGCTGCCCAGGGTTTCCAGGATGATCAGGTCTCCCAGCCCGGTTTCTTCAGCCGCTTCGCGCAGCACGGCATGCTCAGCTTTCTCGCCTGCCTCCACCGTACCCGCAGGGATCTGGATGCCCGTTGTGGGGTGTTCGAAAAGCAGCAGCTCAAACCTGCTGTTGGCCTTGCGGGTGATCAGGGCTGTGACCTTCTCAAGGGTTGGCGTGGCAGATGGCATATATTTATTGTAGCATACTTTGTTTGTATGCTCCCCAGGCCTGGTAGAAGATGCTGAAGATCGAAACATATACGATCGCCTTCTGCCCGATGATCTGGATGATAATCCCCTGCGGGGTGTCGAAATCAGGGCCGCGGGTGATCAGCAGGTAATAGCCTGCCAGCAGGGCGAAGAAAGCCACCCAGGCCCAGGCATAGCGGCGCGGGTAGCTGCGCTGCCTGAACATGGCGGGCAGGTAACACAAGGCTGCCAATGGGAATAAGCGAAAAGCCCACAGCACAAACTGGCCGTGCAGGCCTCTGAACAGGTTGGCTGGGGTAAAGGCCACGCCCACAAAGCTTATCCCGGCTGCCATGCCCAGCACTGAGCCGAGCAGGCTTAAGATGCGCCCCAGCCGGGTTTGCCAGAAGAAGCGCGGCATGGCGGCAAAGAACAGTACCAGGCTGCTGCCAGAAGCCGCCAGGGCGATGAAGAACAGCACTGCCGAGACTGTGTTAGGCGCGCCCTGGCGCGCCTGGGTGCGGCCCAAGTCACTGAAAAAATTTTCGGTGAAAGAGTAGCCAGTGGTATTGGGATCATTGGGCGTGCCGCCCGGATAGAATAACATGGCGATCAGCGTGAGCACTACGAACAGCCCGCAGCTTGCCATCACCACCCTAAAAATGGGGCAATGAGTTTTTCCTGCTTTGTCGGTTGCATTGATCACCGCTTTGAATGTTTTCTGCTCGCTCATTGGAACCTGCCCTCTATGCCAACCATTGTTGGGAGAAAAAACCTGTCAATCTTATGACGGGGTGTCTCTCAGTCAGCCTCCGGCGATCTTGGTGTGATAGCCCTGCGCTTGCAGCACCGCGGCGATCTTCGGGCGCAGGTCGCCTTGCATTTCGATCACGCCATCCTTGATCGTTCCCCCCGTTCCGCAGGCGGCTTTCAATGTTTTGGCCAATGCTTTCAGATCTGCCTCTTTGAGCTTCAGGTTCTTGACCAGGGTAACGGTTTTGCCACCCCGCCCCTTGGACTCGCGATGCAGGTAAACGGTTTGCTGCTGCGGCGGCAAAGAAACAGCGGCCGGGCGGGGTGCCTTGTTGGCCTGTTGGCGCAGGTCGCCCTGCTCACTAGAGTAGACGGTGGGGTTTTCTGGACGCGGCATGCAAAGGCTCCTAGGCGCGTTTCTGTTTGATCTTGAGTGCTTCGTTCAGGTGCACCAGGTTGTGGCGCGTGGCAGGCATCAGCAGCAGCCCAACAATATCTCGGCTGCCCCAGTAATCAGAGATTTCGTGGGCTGCGGGCAGCACGGACCCCTCATCCAGGGCCTGCTGCAAACGAACCGCGCAGACAGGCTGCTTTAGATCAGAGGGCTGTAAGGTGCGGACGATCTGGCGCGTGCGCAGGCCCACCGCAGCACGGTAACCGCGCAGGGCAGGGATGTCGATGGCCGCACTGAAGCGGGCGATCTCATCTGCGCTCATGGCATTGCCGGTATCGCGGTCGGGCACCTGCATGCGCTCCAACCAGTCTTGCTCCAACAGCACCTGCGGGCTGCCAGCCACCAGCCGGTTGAGCGTGATATCCTCGCAGCGGGTGCTGTGCCAGATCAGCCAGGCCACCGAATGCTCGCAACCAGGCGGGATGCGCCGTACCTGCGCCTGGCTCATATCATCCAAGATTTCGTCTTCATACGACCAGCCAGTCGCCTCAGAGACCTTGGCCGAATGCAGCATGGCGTGTTGTTTGAAGAACAACTGCATGCCTGCTTCAAATTGAGCCGGGGCTTCCAGCAGGCGGCGCAGCTCGCTTTGCTGGCTGAGACAGAGCTTGCGGTG
>CAZWFQ010000048.1:15678-21300 GCA_964633225.1 uncultured Anaerolineaceae bacterium | reverse complement strand
ACTTTGTGGTGGTTGGTTCTTGATCTCTTCAACCTTTTCGATCACAAACTGGCGCAGGGTTTCGTGCATGCGGTAGCGGCCAGGGGCCAGGCGTACGAGCAGCGATTTATCCACCAGTGCATCTAACTCGGCTGGCGAGACGCCGGTGTTGACCGCCTCACTCATCCCAAAATCGCCCCTGAAGGCTGCACAGCGATCGAGGGCGGTCTGCTCTTCGGACGTCAGCAGGCGCCAGGAACTGTCGATCACTGCCCGCATGCTGCGGTGGCGTTCAAGGATGCCGGTCATCTTGGTTGCCAGGAAGAGAAGATCATTCTGAATAGCCTCCGCCAGCACGTCCAGGGGCATGCGCGCCGCCCAGGGCGCGGCCAGTTCTATCGCCAACGGGCTGCCTTCTACCAGGCGGCAGATTTGGACGATGCGGTGCAGTACATCGGGTGTCAACTCGAAGCTGCCCGAGAGGCGCTCGACCCGCTCAATGAACAGGCGCACACTGCTATACTGCTCAGCCTGCGGATCAGTCGGGTCATCTGGCACCGGCAGGCCGTCCACGCGCATCATGTATCCAGCCTGGAAGTAGAAGAAGTGCCGTGTGGTGACCAGTACGGTCACCCCGGGGGCATTGGTGACGATATCGAGGATGAATTCGGCGGCGGCAGAGAGATGCTCGAAGCTGTCTAAGATCAACATCAACTGCTTTTCTCGCAGCACTTTGAGGATCTGCTTTTGGGGCGGCGCCTCGCTGTTGAGCGAGATGCCCAGCACCCTGGCAATGGCCTGCGCCAGCAGCGGGCGCACGATCTCAGGGTTGGCCTCGATCATGGCCTCTGAGCCGATTTCTGAAAGATCTACCAGCCAGGCGCCATCTGGAAAGTGCTGCAAGACTGCCGCCGTTGCCGCCAATGCCAGGCGGGTTTTTCCCACCCCACCCTCGCCCACCAGGGTCACCCAACGGTAAGCGAACATCAGGTTGTTCAGGCGTGCCAGTTGGGCCTCGCGCCCGATCAGGGGAGCCAGTTGGGGCGGCAGGTTGTGGGGTGTCTTCTGGACTGGCAGTGGGGTGGTGGGTGGTTCGACCACCCGCCCGATCTTGCGCTGGCGCACCTGTTGGTAGAGCACCTGGGTGGCTTCGTCGGGCTCGACATTGAATTCTTCGCGCAAGATGCGGCGGCAGATCTCATATTGGGCCAGGGCTTCTTGGTTTTGCCCGTTGAGGGCCAGTGCCCGCATGAGCTGGCGATGGGCTGACTCGCGCCACGGCTCAAGCTGTAAAAGACGTTGGGCATAGGCGCGCCCATTTTCTAGCGCAGCCAACCGCGCCGTACCAGCCGCATTGGCCTCTGTTTGGGTCAGGAAGTGCTCCACCAGCCAGTCCAATGCATCCACTGCCTGGCGGTGCAGGCGTTCGCGGCGCAGCAGCACCCATTCGTCAAAGCCATAAGAATCCTTGAGCGAGAAGCCTTCCATAAAGTCGCCACGGTAGAAAGAAACGGCTCTTCGCAGGCGTTCAATACAGGTGGGGCAGGTGATCAGAGATTCGTGAGGGTGCGTCTCGCTGGTCTCCCACAAGCGCTCAAACTCGAGCACATCCACCCACACAGACCCGCCAGGATTGAACTGCACCATCTGGCGGTCGGGGAAGGCCAACAGAGAACTGGAAATGCTCAAACGGGACTGCTTGGCGGCTTTATCCAGGGTCTGCCGCAGCCGGTAAAGGGTCAGGCGTAGGTTGCGTAGGGCGGCTTCTTGAGGGTATTCGGGCCATAACAGCCCCGCCAGGTGTTCGCGGCGTTGCAGGTGGCTGCCCTCTACTGCCAGGTAAGAGAGCAAGGCGCGCACTTTGTCAGTATCGAAGCGATCCAATGCCCGGTCGCCCAGGGTCACCTGGAAAGAGCCGAGCAGCAGGAGCTTGAGATCTTCCATACACATGATTATAACCAACTTTTTCTGCTTCTTGAAACGATCTTGAAACGGCAGTTGTATATGATAGGGGCAATCCAAGCGTAACCTGCACTCAAAGCCTGAGCAATCTCAGGACAAATGACCGAAAGTATATGTCGAAGCATAGTAACAATTACTTCTCTTTTCTGCTACGTGCCTGGCGCGATCATGAAGGTGCCCCCTGGCGCTTTTCACTGGAAGGCACGCGGGCAGGTGAAGTGGTGCGCTTCACTGAGCTGCAAGGGCTGGTGACTTTTCTAGAAAACCAGGCAGGGATCGAAAGCCTTTCGCCCTCGCAGCCCGATGTGACTGCCACAGCGATGGAATTGGAACAATGAAGGTCTTGTCTTGCATCTGGCACACTTTTTGCATCGTTGAGATCCATAGGAGTACGGTTTGATGGCTGCTTTGAACGCTCCAACCACATCCCACAACCCCATGCGCCGCCAGGCTCTGCCGCAAATTATCATCGCGCCCTTCACCTTCAATAACGGTCAGCAGGCCCGCACGGCCACTGAACTGGTACTGTTGTGCGAGATGTTTGCCCTGGAAGGGGTGGATCATCTGTTGAGCGGGCGTGTGGAATGCTGGTTAAGCGAAGTTGGGCGCACCGACCTGGCTGCCGTAGCCGCGCGGGCACGCCTGGGCAATGGGTCGGTTGCCAACCGCCTGGACCAGTTCTTGCGCGGTACGGGCTTGCCTCTGCAAGCTGATTTGATGATCCATGAACGGCGGATTGCCAGCCGTTTTCGCCGCCAGATGGCGAGCGAAGCCTGCCGTCTGGCCCTGGATGAACAGGTGCGCCGCGCAGCAGAATCCAACCCGCAGACGCCTGAGCCGCCCCAAGAAGAAGTTGAGCCTGTAGAACAGGTTGTTCGTTTACTGGATTAGGAAAATGATGATGTCTCTCTCTCCTGAAGCTGGCACGCTGCTGACCATTGATGGCCTTGGGTATCGCTTTACAGAAGACCCGGCCGCGGCTGGCTTGCCATTCCGTCAGATTGGGCGCTGTTCAACTGTTTATCGTTTACAACGCCAGGATGGCGCCCTATACGCTTTGAAGGTTCCCGTCCCCAATTACCGCCTGCCAGTTGACCAGGCGGCTGAGCACCAGAGCGAAGCTGTAGCTTTGACCGCTTTTGCCAATTTGCCAGGTTTGCAGTCTTGCCAGCGCACGGTCCTTACCCCAGGCACGCACGCTGAACTGCTGTGGTATTACCCTGAACTGACCGACGCCACCCTCATGCCTTGGATCGATGGTTTGAGCTGGCAAGAGGTGATCCTGGGCGGTTATGCCATCAGCCTGGAAGATGGTCACAGCCTGGGGAAAGCGCTGATCTTGACCCTGGCACTTGCTGAATCCCACGGGCTGGCGCATTGTGACCTGTCTGGCTCGAATGTGCTCTTACCTGACTTTGGGCAGGTGCCCTCAGGGCATCTGGTTGAACTGGTTGACCTGGATGGAATGTATGCCCTCGGGTTGGCTTTGCAAGAGGCTATCCCGGGCCGGCGCTGCCTGGCGAGTGGTTCGCCAGGGTATGCCCATCGTTCGATCCCGCGCGGCACCTGGGGCCCTTTGGCCGATCGTTTTGCCGCCGCGGTGCTGTTGGCTGAGATGCTGGCCTGGAGCGATCCTCAGGTGCGCCTGAATGCTTACGGCAAGCAGTATTTTGATCCGGATGAGCTTCAAGCCAACAGCGACCGTTACCACCTGTTGGTTAGTGTGCTGCGCCGTCGCAGCGGTGATGCAGTTGTAGAGATGTTCCGGCAGGCCTGGTTCAGCTCCAGCCTGTCTGACTGCCCGCCGCTCGTTGAATGGGCGCACTTACTTAAAGTGCCTCTGGTTTACCACCTGGGCGACCGGTCTCCGGTCGCCATCATACCTGCCATGCCGCTTGCGGTTGGACCAAGTTCTCTTTGGCCTGCCTCGCCGCAAACAGCCCGGCCGGTTGGGTGGCTGCCAGTTGCCGAACACACTACTTCTCGATCGGCTCTGCCCGCCCGAGAAACGCCTCACCCTGCCGAGTTGGCCGTCCCCGCCGGTCCGCTTTTGGCGGGTAGTGTGTTCTATTTGTAACTGAATAAGTCCGTCTGGACAGCGGACGCCCCAGTGCTGGTCGCCTGGCAAATGGCGCGCTTTGGATGCGGGGACTTCTTTTTCAGGGGGAGAACCAGGAGACCGGTACGGTTGAGGAGGAACACTTGCACGGGCTTTGCCGCCCGTGCAAGTGCGTTAAATCACCTCTGGCAGCAGACTGTCCATATACGTGCTACAATATATGTATCCTATCCCATCCCGAAACCATGCATGCCGTAATAAGGAGTCTCTTATGCCTCGTACTTTGTACGCTTTGCTGGTTGGCATTGATCAGTATCCTTCATCTGTCAGTTCCTTGGCCGGCTGCGTTAACGATGTTACCGCTTTCTATGAATGGTTGAAAGGCCGTGCCTCAGGCGGTGAATTTCGCCTGGAGGTGCGCCTGTTGCTCAGTGAACAGGCTACGCGCCAGGCCGTGATCGATGGCTTCCGCCAGCACCTGGCAAGAGCCCAGGCCCAGGATATCGCCTTGTTCTACTACTCGGGGCATGGCTCACAAGAACCGGCCCCGATTGAATTTGCCCAGCTTGAATTGGATGCATTGAACGAAACCCTGGTTTGTTGGGACAGCCGCGAGCCGGGTGGGTATGACCTGGCTGACAAAGAATTGGGGGTTTTGCTGGCTGAGGTAGCTTCCAAAGGGGCTCATACGGTGGTGATCCTCGATAGCTGTCATTCTGGCTCGGCGACGCGTGATGTGCTGCCCCAGCAAGCCGTGCGCTGGACAGCGCGCACCGATCGCCCTCGTCCCTTGGATTCTTTTATCTTTAAATTGGATGACCCGCGCCTGGCCCGCCTGGCGCCTGACCGTGAGGTCAACCCCTCTGGTTGGATTGGCCTGCCCGAAGGCCAACATGTGCTGCTGGCGGCTTGCCAGGCGCACGAGCGGGCGCGTGAGTACTGCGCGGATGGCAAAACCTGGGGGGCCTTCTCGTATTTCTTGCGCAGCACACTGGAGGCCAGCCGCGGTATCTTGAGCTACCGCAGCCTGTACAGCCTGGCGCGTGCCCGCGTGCGCGCCGGGGTGCCTGCCCAAAGCCCACAGCTTGAGGCCAGCCCGGGCGTAGAGATAGACCAACCCTTCTTGGGTGGGGCCGTAACCGCCCGCCATGGATCCTATCAGGCGGTTTACAATGGCGTTGAACAGGCCTGGTCCCTGGACGCCGGAACCATCTACGGCATCCCTGATCCTTATTGGGGCGGCAGCTCGAGCGTGGCCTTATTCCCGCAAGGTGCGGCGGCGGCTGATCTTGATCAGCTCGATAAGGCCCTGGCCCAGGCCGAGGTGATCCGGGCTGAGCCCCAGTGCTGCTTGCTGCGCATTACCAGCGGTGAAAGCCAGCTTGACGCCCGCCAGGCTTACCAGGCGGTATTGATTGCCTTGCCACTGCCGTTTGTGGGTGTGCGCTTGCAGGGTGATGAGATGGGGCTGGCACGGCTGAGAGATGCGCTGGCTAAGGCAGGGCCGGGGGGCAGCCCTTCGCTGTATGTGCGTGAAGATGACACTGCCCCGCAGGTATTGCTGCTGGCCCAAGATGACCAGTTTACCATTGCTCATCCGTCCGATGGCCGCCCGCTGACAG
>CAZWFQ010000048.1:0-15578 GCA_964633225.1 uncultured Anaerolineaceae bacterium | reverse complement strand
GTGCTTGACCCGCGCCAGCCGGTTGTACGCCTGGAGCCGGGCACGGGGATGCAGTTGCCCATTGATGCCAGCGTGCCAGATGATATCTGGAAGCAGGGTATCACTGACCGGCAAGATATTATCAAGCTGGTGGTCTGTACCGATGAATTTGACGCTCACTTGTTGGAACAGGGCCCCCTGGAAGCCCCGCGTCCTACCATGCGCTCGGCGCGGCGCGTGCCCAAGAATGCCCTGGGCCAATTGATGAATCGTGTCCAGATGCGCGAAGGCTCTGTGCGGGGGGCGCAGATCAACAATGATTGGACGACAGCCCAGGTGGCGTTGACCATCCGCCGCCCTCTGGATACCTGTGCTGTGCCGCGCACTGGCACAGAGGCCGCCCGGCTTGGTTCGGGCGTGACCTTGCTGCCTCATCCTGCCCTCGAGGCCCGCATCCGCCTGGGCGTTACCCCGCCCCCCACGCGTGACCTGACCGGCCCGGGCGTTCCGCCTGGCTTGCGCGAGCTTGGGCCCTCGGTGCAGCCCTATGCCTTCCAACTGACCCGCAGTATTGAGCCGCCCGCAAATATGCTGGAATTGAGCAGTGTGGCTGATGTTTCTGTGGTGACCCCCGATGCCCCTCTCAGCCTGTTGATTGATACCCCGCTCAAGCCGGGCGAACAGGTGTTGGCCTATGGGCACGATGGCGAGTTCTACCTGCCGTTGGGCGCCATTCATAATGAACAAGTGGACGGGGCGCCTAAAGCGCGGCTGGATGTGCAGCGCTTGCCTGCGCCCACCAGCCTGGGCAGCCGGGATGTGGTTGGCTCTGTGCGCATTTACTTGCAAAAAGTGGCCGGCCAACCTATGGGCATCCCCTATACCTATCCGGCGCTCACCCTGGCCCAGCCTGGGCCGGGAAAAACGGTGCAGTATGAAGGCGGCCTGGCTGCCATCCGCCAGCGCGTGGCGGCTGCAAAACGCCTGACCCTTTTCGTTCACGGCCTCACCGGTGATTCGCGCGGCATGGTGGCCTCTAGCATGCATTACCTGCCTGCTGATGAGCCCGTGCTGGCGTTGGATTTCGAGAGCATCAACACCAGCGTGCAAGATACGGCCAAAGCCCTCAAGCAGCGCCTGGAGGAAATTGGACTGGCGGCAGGGCATGGCAAAGAGCTGCGCGTTGTGGGGCACTCGCTGGGTGGGGTGGTGGTGCGCTGGCTGATCGAACAAGAAGGCGGCGATAAGATATTCCAGAAGGCCATCCTCTTGGGTGCGCCCAATGCTGGCACCCCCTGGTCAACCATTCAGCAATATGCCACGGTGGGCCTGGGCCTGCTGCTCAACACCATGACGGCCGCCGCCTGGCCACTGCGCGCCCTCAGCTTCTTATTGGCTGCTTTCGAAAAGGTTGATGTGACCCTGGATCAGCTCCAAGGCGGTTCTGATCTGTTGAAAACCCTTGGCGCCAGTCGTGACCCCCACCTGCCCTATACGGTGGTCGCCGGCAGCACGGCCCTCAAAAAGTCCTTGCAAGAGCCGGGTGAAAAGGCTCGCCTGGGCAAGTTTTTGACCCGCCTGGGATATGGCGGCGCCAACCTGGTGGCCTTCTTGGGCCAACCGAATGACATTGCCGTCAGCGTGGCCTCTGCCCTGGCTGTCAACCCCGCTCGCCAACCGGCCCCTGACCTGGCGACGCTTCCTTGCGATCACATGACCTTCTTCGACTCGCCCGCCAGCCTGGATCTGCTGGCAAAGGAGTTGCAGTAAGCCTGGCGAATATGGAAAATGCATACTTCATTACCGGTGGTTTTGGCTTTCTTGGCCAATATATTGTCCATGCGCTTAGCCAGCATGCCCCAGCAGCTTCCCTGCGGGTGATGGTGCGCAGCCAGCGTTCTACCCATCTGCCGGTGGCAGATCTGCCGCAGGTGACCCTGGTGCGCGGCGAGCTGAACGAGCCGGAGACTTATCTGCCTGCCCTGCAGGGTGTTCACACCGTCATTCACAATGCCGCCTTGGTCTCTTTCCGCAAGGCAGACGAGGCGGCTCTACACCGGGCCAATATTGCCGGCACAGAGCATCTCCTCCAAGCGGCGGCTGCCAGCGGCTGCCAGAATTTTATCTTCATCAGTTCCATCTCCGCGGTAGACCTGCGCCCGCCGCTGATCTCTGATGAGAGCATGGTTCCGGACCTGGAGCAGAAAAGGCTGCACGACCCTTATGGGTACAGCAAACTGGTTGCAGAACAGATCGTGCGACAGTATGCCGGTACGATGCGCGTCACGATCCTCAATCCCAGCGTCATCATTGGCCCTGGCTCGCCGCGGGTGGTTAATTTGATCCGTTGGCTGCGCTGGCTACCGCTCTTGCCTATGTTGCAAACGGTCAATTCCTTTGTGGATGTGCGTGACGTGGCCCAGGCGGTCATCAAGGCCCTCAGCCGCGGCGTATCTGGCGAGCGTTACATCCTGACGGCATGGAACGTTGACCAGGTAAGTTTTGCCCGCACGACCCTGCAGCACATGGGGCGGTCTATTCCCGTGCTGCCCGTGCCTGGCTGGTTGATCAAGCTGGGGGATGGGTTGGTGGCGCTGCTCGATTGGCTGAAGATTAACCCAGCTTTCAAGAAATTCTCGGCCATCAACATTGATAAGGCCTACAGCAGTGCCAAGGCTCAGTCTGAGCTGGATTGGCAGCCTCAGATCACCCTCGACCAATCTGTCATCGATACCTTGGTGGCAGCCGGGATGCGCTAAACGATACATGCTATCCTGTTTCGTGACCAAAGTCACATGCGGATTTGTGGAACTAATGGTAAGATTAGCTAACCATTAAATCCCGGCATAAGGACTGACGGAAGGCATAGGATGAAACTAGGCGCACCTGGCATTGTGATGATCATTGGGTTTTTGGCCCTGGCAGCAGCCATTGGGGTGGGTATGTATGTGACCGAATTCACTGCCTACATGGGCAATAACCCCACCACCTGCAACAACTGCCACGTGATGGATGCCGTTTACGAAAGTTGGTACCACGGCGGGCACAAGCAGTGGGCTGTCTGCGGCGACTGCCATACCCCTCATGCATTTATCCCCAAGTACCTGGTCAAGGCGCAGTCTGGTGTTCGCCATGTCAGCGCTTTTTTGACCGGGCATATCCCAGATGCCATTCGGGCCCGTCCTTCATCGTCTGATGTGATTCAAGAGAACTGCGTGCGCTGTCATGAGGAGATGGTCTCTAACATCTTCGATAACAGCCCGATGGAGTTTGATCGTTACTGCTTTGATTGCCACCGTGCTGTTGCTCATGGCGAGCGCGGTATCTCGATTTTACCTTATCAACATAAGGAGGACGATAAATGAAAAAGAACGCCCCCGCCATCATTGTGACTGGCATCATCTTAATCCTGGCTGCGGCTGTGGTTGGTTTGCTGTTCTACATCAAGAACCTGGCGCCGCAAACGCGCGGCATCCAACCGCTGATCGAGGTGGCCCTGATGGAGCCGGACTCGTCAAAATGGGGTCAGAACTTTCCCAACCAGTATGCCACCTTTTTGATGACCGAGGCCAATAATACCCGCACAACCTACGGCGGTTCCGAGCCTTTCTCGAAGCTGGAGGCCGATCCCCGCCTGTTGATCCTCTTTGGCGGGTACAGTTTTAGCATTGAGTATAACGAAGAGCGCGGCCATGCCAACGCCCTGACCGATGTGCGGGCGATTGCGCGCGTCAACGAAACCACCCCTGGCACCTGCTACTCGTGCAAATCTTCCAACAACCCCTCCCTGTGGGATGAGATGGGCATGGCGGCTTATGATGCCACCCCCTTCAGCGAGTTGGGCGCTCACATCACCAACCCCATCGGCTGCGCCAACTGCCATGACGCCGAAACCATGGCCCTGGTGGTCACCAACCCGGCGCTTGAAGCGGGCCTGAAAGCCCAGGGCCTGGATTGGACCACTTTCACCCGCCAGCAGATGCGCACGGTGGTGTGCGCCAACTGCCATGTGGAATACTACTTTGAAGGCGACGGCAAGTTCCTGACCTTCCCCTGGGAAAACGGCACCAATATTGATAATATTGCCGAATACTATGCAGAGGATGGTTTCACCGATTGGACGCATCCGGATTCGGGCACTGCGATGGTCAAGATGCAGCACCCCGAATATGAGATGTACACCTCTGACAGCACCCATTACATGGCGGGCGTGGCTTGCGCTGACTGCCACATGCCCTACACCCGTGATGGTTCGGCCAAATTCTCCAGCCACAATGTCATGTCGCCGCTGCTGAACGCCGAGGCTGCTTGCGGCACCTGCCATACAGATGTGGAATACGTTACCGGGCGCGTTGCCATCATCCAAGAGCTGTCTCATACAACATTGCTGGCTACCGAAGACGCCCTGGTATCTTGCATTGAGGCCATTGAGGCTGCCAAGGCTGCCGGCGCCACCGATGCTGCCCTGGCTGATGCACGTGCCCTGCACCGCGAAGCGCAGTTGCGTTGGGATTTCGTGGCCGCAGAGAACAGCATGGGTTTCCACAATCCTGAAGAAGTGCTGCGTACCCTGGCCCTGGCTACCGATATGGCCCGCCAGGCTGAGATTGCAGCCATGGAAGCCACGCCTTAGTCAACAGGCACCCTGATAAAAGAGAGAGCGGCCCCCAAAGCGCCGCTCTCTCTTTAGATTAAGTTTCTACCCACTGTTTCAATTTTTCTGGATCTAAGATTTCAATTTTTCGGCGCCGGATGCGGATGGCCCCGCTGCGCTCGAGCTGGCGTAGCGAGCGCGCCACCACTTCGCGCACGGTGCCCAGCCGGGCAGCCAGTTGGTCTTGTGTCAGGTGCGTTGCTCCGTCAGGGTCTGTTGACTGTTCAGGCGAAAATTGCAGCAGCAGCTTTGCCAGGCGCTTGATCACCTGGTAGAAGGAGAGCTGCTCGATCACATCTACCATCATGCGCAGGTTGCGGGCCAGGTTGATCGTCACCTGTTGGTACATCTCAGGGTGCTCGTGCATCAGCCGGCGGATCGTGAAATGATCGATGGCCCACACTTCGCTGTCTTCCAGTGCAGCCACGTTGACCGGGTTAGGGCCGTCGTCAAAAGTCGGCACTTCGTTGAAGGTGGCTCCTTCTTCAAAAATATTGATGATCAATTCCCGGCCTTGCGAAGAGACTTTGAACAGCTTTACCAACCCGCGGCGCAGCATGAACAGCCCAGCGCCTGGTTCGCCTTGCCAGAACAGCACCTCGTCGCGGTTGAAGTTGAGCAAGCGGGTGTCCTCAGCCAATTCGGCCAGCATGCTGGCGTCCATATTGGCGAAATAGCTGCATTGGCGCAGCGCAGCTAACTTTTCTTCGAGGCTTGGGCGCAAGACTTGCATGTGTATCTTTGGGTATTTTAAAAGTGAGGGGCGGCTTTTAACTGCCGCCCCTGGTTGAATTCTCTATCCCAGTAGTACCCGGTCTGGGCCGCGATCGATCTCCCAGGGGTATACGATATACGCATCGGTTGTGGCTGCAAAATAATCGGGCCGAGTGGCGCCGAACAGGTTGCGGTAGGGGTTGAAGTGCAGCACACAGGTGGAGGGGATGCCCCCGGCAGCCGAAACGCGATTCTTGACGGCTGTGATGGTGCGTCCAGAGCCCCACACATCATCCACCACCAAGACGCGCTTGCCGCGCAGCAGGTCATCGCTGGGGAATTGGATGAAGCGCGGCCAGGCAAACAGGCCGGCCTTCTCGCGCGCCACCTCAGCCGGAAAATCCACTGCCGCGGTCAAGATGCTGGTGACCCCCATGGCTTCTGCCAACATGCCGCCGGGGATGACCCCGCCGCGGGTGATCAACACCATGGCGTCGAACTCACCCTCAAACTGAGGCAGCAAGTGGTCGATCAACTTGTCAATCTCTTGCCAGTTCAAAACCTCACGTCGCGACTGCGCCATACTGCGCGGCTCCTATTGTTCCAGCACCGAGGCCAGCGGGGCGGGGGCCTGGATGCCCTCAACGGTTGCCTGGCCGCTGGAGCGGGCCTGTTCAACATCCCTGGCCCACAGGTACAGGCAGGTGTGGTATGCGGTGGCAGTGTAAGAACTGATCAGGGTGGCAATAATAATGAAGGGCATGGCAATCAAAAAGCCGAGGCTGAAACCGCCCACAATCCCGGCGATGTTGCCGCTGCTTACTGAGACGATCCCCAGCCCGACCCCGATGCCCAGTCCAATGCCAGTGGCGCCCAACAAAAAGCTGATCAAACCGGTGACCGCTTTGACGCCCACCGTGCTGACGCCTACCAGCAGTAAGTTATCTTTGATGATCTGCGTGGCGCGTTTCAATCCGTCTTTGAGGTTGATGTCTTCAATCACCATGGCTGGCAGCACCAGGTATGTGGCTTCGGTCCAAACCGTGTCAATCAATCCGGCAATGGCGTTACGCGCCCCGCGCTTGTTCTTGCCCTGGACGGCGTTTTTGATCAGGTTGACGACCGTTGATGCGGCTGCCAGGCTGAGAATATCCAGAAAATCGCGCTTGACGATCGCCCAGGCTTTGTCCATCTTCCCGTCGCCTTCCGAGAGGTAGCCATAGATCAGGTACACCGTCATGGCAGAGAAGATATAGGTGACCACATACTGCACGAAGATCATGATCGCGCCCATCACATACAGGATGCCCTGGCCGACCTGGGTCTCTCCCATCAAGAAGCTGACACCAGCAATTGGAACAATGCAGATCAGCGATACGATGACCCCCGCAATCAAGGCATAGATCGATGGCTTGAGCAGGTCTTTATCTGCCATTGCCATCTGCCAGGACTGCTTTAAAAAGGCCCAGCCACGCTTAAAGCTCTCCATGGTATTCTCTCCTTAGGATAAATCGTCTTTGTGGGCATACGACACAGCCCAGGGTGCTGTTCTTTCATGTGCAACATCATGCACAGTATTATAACTGTAATTGTTTACAGCAAAGAAGGCGGATTCACTTCAATGCGACAGTCGGGCAGTGGGCGGCCGCGTAGAACGGCAGCCGGGTTGGGGCCGCGTAGGATGATCTGCCAGCGGTACAGTCCACTCAGGCGGGCAAAGAAACACGGAGCTGGGCCAATCACATCGGTGGCATGGTAGCCGCCCTCAGCCAGCCATGTTTTGATCTGGCGGGTCTGCGCCTGGGCTGCTGCCTCGGCGCGCGGGGCCTGGCTGTGGCGGAACTCGAGACGCACGAGCTGGGCAAAGGGTGGGTAGCCCATCTGGCGGCGCATCTCGATCTCGCGGCGGTAGAAGGCATCGTAATCGTGGCGCGCAGCAGCCTGGATGACATAATGTTCGGGCTGGAAAGTCTGCATGATCACCTGCCCTCCCAATAAGCTGCGCCCGGCCCGCCCGGCTACCTGCGTCAGCACCTGGAAGGTGCGCTCGGCAGCGCGCAG
Source organism: uncultured Anaerolineaceae bacterium (assembly GCA_964633225.1). Lineage (GTDB taxonomy): Bacteria > Chloroflexota > Anaerolineae > Anaerolineales > UBA4823 > JAKQIM01. The sequence continues at coordinate 8,170 of CAZWFQ010000048.1, read as the reverse complement.
ATCCGGCAGGCTCAGTCCCACGTCAGCCAGCACCACCCCCACCAGGGTCACCAGCGGCAGATCCAGGCCCTTGGCGATCATTTGGGTACCCACCAACACATTGGCGCGCTGGCTGGCAAATTGGCTCAAGATCAGGTCATGGGCGCCTTTTTGGCGCGTGGTCTCGTGGTCCCAGCGCAGCGTGCGGGCTTGTGGGAAGAGGGCCTGCACCTCGGCTTCCACTTTCTCGGTGCCAGTGCCGTATTGACGGATGCGTGTGCTCTTGCAAGATGGGCAGGTTTTGGGCACCTGGCGTTCGTAATTGCAGTAATGGCAAGTCAGCACCTCGGCCTGGGCCCCGGGACGGCTGGCAGAGTGAGCGGTCAGCGGCAGGTCACAGCGGGGGCAGCGCAAGATGTGCCCGCAGTCACGGCAGAAGATGTATGTGGCTGCTCCGCGCCGGTTGAGGAACAGCACTGCCTGCTGACCCTGGTCCAGGGTGGCCTGGAGCGCCTCTTGCAGTGCCCGGCTGAAGATGGATCGGTTGCCGGCTTGCAGTTCTTGCCGCATATCCACCACCGAGACGGGAGGCAGCTCAAGGCTCTCTATCGCGTTGGTGGTTTCTTCTCCCGCAGGTGGTGAAACGGCTTTCTTGGGGGCCGCCCGGTTCAATTTTTCTACCTGTTCCCGGACTGCTTCACGGTGTGCCAGGATGCGCAGCGGCAGGCTCAGGTAATGCCATTCGCCGCGCTCAGCCAGCGTGCGGCTGACCACATCGGGTGTGGCTGAGCCCAGCAGGCAAACGGCAGATGTCAGGCGGGCATACAACACAGCCGCCGCGCGGGCGTGATAAGCCGGCTGCATTTCGGCCTGGTAGAAAGAATCGTCATGAAATTCATCCAGCACGATCAGCCCAGGGTTAGCAAAGGGCGTGAAAAGCGCGCTGCGTGGGCCAACCATGACTTGTAAATGCCCCTGGCGGGCGCGCCGCCAGGTGTCATAGCGCTCGCCTTCAGATAACTGCGAGTGCAAGATGCCCACTTGGCCTGGGAAGCGTGCCATGAAACGCCGCACTGTCTGGGGGGTCAGGGCGATCTCGGGCACCAGCACAATGGCCTGCCGCTCCAGGCGCAGTGTTTCGGCCACGGCGTGCAGGTAGATCTCGGTTTTCCCTGAGCCGGTTACGCCGTGCAGTAAGAAGGGCAGCACAGCCTGGCCGGCGGCGGCGGACTGGATACCGGCCTGTACCAGGGCCCAGGCTTGTTGTTGATCAGCAGTGAGGGGGGGGGCTTCTGCTGTTGTGGCAAAGTGGGCGGCAATGCCCAGGTTGGCCAATGGGTCGCGCCAGGTTTCGGCCTGCCCAAGCTGCACCAGCCCGCGCTTGGCCAGGGCTTGCAGGTCGGCCATGGATCCGCCCGACTCGGCGTACAGCCAGGCGGCTTGTACCGGGCCGTTTTCTTGCAGCAGGTAGCGCAGCATCTTCTGGCGGCGTTCCAGGGCGGGGCTGCCTTTGCGGGCCAGGTCGGGCAGGGCCGCCTCGGCGGCGGCGGGGGGGCAAGCCAACTGGGCTGTGGGCAGGGTCTTGGCGCGGGCGCGCCGTTGGGGCAGCACGGCCTCGGTTTCTAACAGGCCGCGCCGCGTCAGGCTCTGGGCAGCCGAGCGCCAATCAACCCGCCGGATGTATGTATCAATTTGCCGGCCGCGCAGGGGCCCGCGTTCGTCCAACAGCTTGAGCAGGCGGGTCTGTAATGTGCCCAGGGATGCTCTGCCAGCTTGGGCAGCCGGGCGTAAGGTGTAGAGCGTGTCGGCCTGCTGGCCGATGCCGGGCGGCAGCATCAACGCCAGGCAGGCTGCCAGCGGGGCCAGCGTCTGCTCGGCCAATGCCTCAGCCAGGTTCATCTGGGCTGTCGTCAGCACAGTCTGCTCGTCGGTCAGTGCCAACAGGGGGCGTGTCTCGGCCACTTCGGGTTGGTTGACAAAGCGGAATACCACCCCCTGCACCCGTTGGCGGCCAAACGGCACCTCCACCAGGTGCCCTGGCTCGACGCGCCCCTCCAGCTCGGGCGGCAGGTGGTAATGGAAGGTTCCACTCACCTGCGGCACATTGACGGCGACCTCTACATAAAGGGGCATGATAGCTTATTCTTTGATCTTCTTCAATGCAATGCGTGAGATCCTGAGCTTATCCATCGCTTCTACGCGCAACTGCACGCCTTCATGCTCCACCGTGTCACCGGTGCGTGGGATGCGCCCCAGGCGGCCCAAGATAAAACCGGCGATCGTATCATAATGCGGGTTGTCCAGGGTCAGGTTGAGCTGCTCGTTCACCTCTTCGATCAGTGCCAATCCATCGATCATCACGGTGCCATCTGGCAGCTTTTGGATCTCAGGGATGGTCTTGTCGAAGGGATCTGAAACTTCTCCCACGATCTCTTCCAGCAAATCCTCCAGGGTCACCAGCCCGGCAGTGCCGCCGTATTCGTCGAGCACGATGGCGATGTGCTGGCGCTCTTGGCGGAAGCGGTGCAGCAGCGCGTTGACGGAAATTGTCTCGGGCACAAAGATGGTCTCGCGCGCCAGGCTGCGAGCTGTGCAGGTCTGGCAGTCGGGTTGTTTCATTGCACGCAGCAGGTCTTTGACATGCAGAATGCCCAAGACCTGGTCCAGGCTGCCTTCAAAAACTGGCAGTTTGGTGAAGGTGTTCTGTGTCACCAGGTCGAGCAGATCTTCAAAGGGCACATTGGCCTCTACAGCCACCACTTCGGTGCGCGGCAGCATCACCTGGCGTACCAACAGCTCGCCGAAATCAAAGACGGCATGCAGCATCTCGCGTTCTTCGCTTTCCACCACTCCGTCTGCGGCACTGGCAGTAACCAGCATCTTCAATTCTTCCACCGAGTGCGCCAGTTGGTGGCCCGAGGCCGGCTCTATGCCCACTAGGCGCAGCAAGAGGTTGCCGCTGCCATTCAATAGCCAGATGGCCGGCTTGAAGATGCGCTCGGTCCACAGGGTAGGCTGTGCTACCATTAACGATGTCTGCTCGGGGTTTTGCAGTGCGATCGACTTGGGGGCTAATTCGCCTACCACTACGTGCATGAACGTGATCAGCGCAAAGGCAATCCCTGCCGAGATGCTGTGTGAGACCCCGGCTTGAACAGATTGCGGGAACAGCTCTACCACTGGCAGCAGCAGCCCAGCCAGGGCTGGCTCGCCAATCCAGCCCAGGCCCAGGCTGGCCAACGTGATGCCCAGTTGGGTGGCGGCAATCACCCGGTCGGGATTCTCGATGGCCTTTTGGACGGCCCTGGCTGAGACATTGCCTTGCCCAACCATTTCGGCAATGCGGGTGCGCCGCACACTCACCAGCGAAAATTCAGCCGCCACGAAAAAGCCATTGGTCAGCACCAGCAAGACAACGGCGACCAATCCAAAGTAATTAATCGGTTCTTCCATTTAGTTTTACCTGAAATCCTGTTGTAATCAACTTGATGGGCGCATGATCACTGCCGCGCCGTAACCCACCACCTGAGTATAATCGCCGGTCACTTCACCGGATGTGGCGAGCTTCAATACCTGGACCGTGTTTGCGCCCAGGGCTTTGGATGCCCACATCACTGCGGCCAGTGCGCCGCGCCCGCAGGCAAAGCCTACCCCCTCGTCTTCGGCAGAGAGCACTGCCTGCGGATCAAAGGCAGCCACGCGCCGCATCACTTCGCTGTCTAGCACCTGGGCTACCTTTTGGGGGTAGAAATGCGATAGATCGGTGGATGCCACCAGCACAGCCTTGCGCCCGGCCAACACCTCAGCCAGCGCCTGGCCCAGCACCTGAACGGTATGCGCATCTTGAGCGCGCACCATCACTGGCAGTAAGCGGAACGGGGCAGTCTGCCCAATCGCTGCCCCCAAGGCGCGCTGCAAGAAGGGCAGCTCAATCTCTAACGAGTGTTCGGAATCTTTTTTGACATAAGCCAGGCCCGCCCCCAATTTCTCTTTCAGCAGGGCATCCAGGGCTTGCACGCTTGCGCTATCTACTATTAAGTCGCCCAGCGGGGTGCGGTAGGCGGCATGGGCCGTGGTCAGCAGCCCGGGCATGGCATAATGGTGCATCGGCGAAACAACCGCCACCAGGTCGGGCTGTAAGCCGCGCAGGGCGGCAAAGGCATATCCTGCCACCGGTCCAGAATAGATATGCCCTGCGTGAGGGGCCATCACCGCTACCACATCTCCGGCCAATGCCGGCAGGGCAGCACCAGCCAGGTAGCCATCCACGCTGTCAGCCAGGCGGTGCGCATCACCAGGGTACCACTGCCCGGCAATTGGTGAAGGGCGAGCATCTACATTCATCGGATAACTCCTTGCATATAGTATGATTGTAGCATAAATTAGGGGGTAGATGAGTTCCTCCGTCACCCACCCTCATCACTTAGAGTATAATGCGGTGCAGAAAGGATACGGGCTGATATGACCGACACAACGAATTCTTCGACCAATCAGATTGCCGTCTACATTGATTTTGAAAACATTTTGCTGAGCTGTCGCGAGAAGTTCAAGGATAGTGATGAAGACGTAGAATGGCCCCTGGTGTTGGGCACTGCAGTCAATTATGGGCGGGTGGTCATCCGCCGCGCCTATGCCGATTGGTCATCCTTTTCGTCGTATCAGCGTGAATTGCTGCGCCTGGGCGTTGACCTGGTGCACGTTACCTCAAAGCGGGGGAAGAATGCCACCGATATCCGCATTGTGATGGACTCGTTGGAGATGCTCATTGGCGGCGACCGGAATGTGACCCATGTGATGTTGGTTTCGGGTGATGGGGATTTTACCGAATTGGTGCACCGCCTGCGCTCTTATGGCAAAATTGTGATTGGCATGGGGGTGAGCGGTAAAACTGCCGAATACCTGATCAATGCCTGCGATCATTTTATGTTTTATGATATGCTGGCTGGGGTGGCGCAGCCTGCCAAGGCCTCTGATGCTTCTGAAAATGGCCTTACTTTTGATATCAGCGAAGCCCGCCGCCTGATGCGCCAGGTATTGGCCAATAAGGCTGGTGAATGGCAGACTGGTGGTGAGGTGAAGAGTGCCATTTGCCGCCTCAATCCGGCCTTCAACGAACGCAATTACGGGTACGACACGTTCAAAGAATTCCTGGCAGCTCAAAATGACCTGGTGCGGATCCGCACGGCCCAGCCCGGCGGCCATTTGGAAGTGCAGATGCTGCTTGAAACCGACCAGCCGGCGGCCCATGAAGCCCCCCATGCCTTGCTTGATCGCTACCTGGGTATCCTTACCCGGCAGAAGGTGCGCATGACGCCCACCGAACACCGCCCGACGATCGTCTTGAAGCTCTATGATATCTATAAGTCTACCCCGGGGATCACACTGACCCAGTTAAAAGAAAGCCTGCACGCTTACTTTGACGAGAACGCTCCCCACATTTCATGGCAGTATGTTCACGAAACAGTGCACGAGTTGTTTCACACATATTGTTTTGAATTTGATAAAGATGACAGCAAATACACCGACGAAACCAAGCTGTGGGATCGTTCAATTACGATGGCTGCGGGCGTGAACAATGGCCCCCAACTGCTGGATAAATGCGACCGCGGCCTGCTGCAAAAGATCGGCCGCTCGCTTGGCTCTTTCGATAAGATTGATGTGGAAGTGGCGGCTCACCTGTTGTACGGTGGCGTACGCGGTCAGCGCATGCTCGATCATGTGCGTGACCTGATTGGTGAGATCAACAAGAAGGCCAATCTACAGCCAGAAGGTTAGCTGGTCGGAGCCTGACGCGTGGGTATGGTAACGGTAAAGGTGGTGCCCAGCCCGGGTGTGCTGGTCACATCAATTTCGCCGCCCATCATCTGGCATAACCTGCGGCTGATGACCAACCCTAGCCCGCTGCCCTCGTATTTGCGCGTGGTCGAGCTATCCACTTGCTGGAAAGGCTGGAACAGCAGCTTGAGTTGTTCTTCTGTCATGCCTATCCCGGTGTCGCTGACCTTGAATACCAAGACTTCTCGCTGTGCCAGCAGGCTGCGTTCTACTTCCAAGGTGATCTGACCATTCTCGGTGAACTTGGCGGCGTTGCTGATCAGGTTCAATAAAACCTGGTGCAGGCGCGTGGGGTCTGTGTACAGGCTGCCGATGCTGCCGTTGGTGGTGATGGCAAGATGGTTGTGGTTCTTCTCCATGATCTGAAGGCCTTCGATCTTCAGATCCACCAGCAAACGCTCTACATCCACCATTTCGGGGTTGAAAGATAACCGCCCAGCCTCGATCTTTGAGAAATCCAGCACGTCGTTGATCAGTGCCAATAAATGTTTTGAAGAGGTAAGAATACGCTCTATCCGCTCCTGGCTGGCGGGGTCTGGCTGCATGGAGACGGTTTCTTGCAGCAGTTCAGCATACCCAATGATGATGGAAAGCGGCGTACGCAGCTCATGACTCATATTGGCCAGGAAGATGCTTTTGGCCTGGTTTGCGGCCTCAGCGGCGTCGCGCGCAACTGCCAGTTCGATGTTTAACCGGTTCAGGTCTTGCTCGAATTGTTTGCGCTCGGTGATGTCGCGGAAGATACCCAGCGCGCCGGTGATATGGCCTTCATCATCTGGATAGGGGACAGAAGTCACCAGCAGCCAGCGCCGTTCACCGTCGGCGCGAATGATCTGCATCTCGTAGGTGTTTTGCTGGCCGTGGCGGCGCATTTGGGTTTGCTGTGCCACCAGGTCAAAGGTTTCGGGGTTGGTGAACTCGCTCAGGTTGCGGCCCACCAATCCGCCAGGCGGCACGCCAAAGACCATGCAGGCAGCCGGGTTTGAGTAGGTGAAGTTCTCATGCCAGTCAACGGCTCCCAGCCCTTCGCCCTGGTTTTCTACCAGGATGCGGTAGCGCTCTTGCTGGTGGCGGATGCGCTGTTCGCTGTCTGTAAGGGCCTGCAGGGCGTATTGGCTGCGCGTCAGTTCCTGGCGCAAGCGCGCTGAAAGCCAGGTGTTCTCGCGCAGGGCCAGGCCCTGGCGGATGATGACCAGCCCCAAGATCATGCCTGTGCCCAGGTAAATCACGCCAAAGCCACCCAGGCTGGTATCAAGATGCCGTGCCCCCAACAGGATATAGGCAATTGGCAGCCAGATATAGGGAACCAGCATCCAGAAGGCTGCCAGCCGGGTGGGGGTAATGGGTGCGGGCGGTTGGGCGGGCAAGTTCAGCAGCTGTATTTGCAATAGGCCAGCCAGGCAGATGAGCAAAGATCCCAGCGCCCAGCCCAGATCCAACCAGCCGCCAACCTGGTACAGCCCAAATGTGTCTTGATAAACGTATAGGCTGTCGGTCATGGCAGAGACCAGGGCCGCTACGCCCAGTGCCATCTGGGCTTTGCTGCCTGTGCGCAGGCTTTGCAGGTATAACAGGCGGCTGGCCGCCCATACCATCACCATGGCGCCGGCTGGAGAAGCCAGCTTAAGCAGGCTGTTCGGCCAGGCCAGTTCCTGGCCGTTTTCGATGGCCGGACCCAGCACAAACACCCATTCCAGCATGGTGGCGCCGATCAGGATGGATAGGATATCGAGGAAGTTTTTGATCCGATTGCCCGGGGCAACGGAGCGGCCAAAGGGCCAGGCTAACATGCCCAAGATCAGCAGGATGCGGGCCAGGGCAGAGAAAATGTCGCCGGTCAGTTCAGATCGCAGGTAGGCAATATCGCCTCCCACTTGCAGGAAGATGCCCGATGCAACCAGCCCCCAGGCGATTCCCAATCGGGTCTCCACCTGGAGTGCGCGGTAAGCAGCGATTGCAACCACCACGAATGTCAGCAGGTTGCCCAGGATGAAGGTGCCGCGGCTGATATCCACCCGCAGTTTCACGTCCACTTGCAGGATATGCAGGGCAATGCCCAACAGCAAGATCAAGCTATGCAGGGCCAGAGGAATATGCAACCAACCCAGGTGTTTTGTAAGCGGACGTATCCCTGCCATCATAAACAAAGTTTAGCACATTTTTAGGTTAAAATCTGTGTCGGAGGCTTTATGAAAAGTTATCGCAAAGAATTATGGTTCAACATCCCCGCCCGGCGGGGTTTTGTCAACATCACCCCCCAGGTAGAAACTTGCTTGCGTGAGAGCGGCGTGCGCGATGGCCTGGTATTGATAAATCCGATGCACATCACGGCCTCGGTTTTTATTAATGACGACGA
>CAZWFQ010000047.1:25275-28467 GCA_964633225.1 uncultured Anaerolineaceae bacterium | reverse complement strand
CAGCAGGCCGGCCAGGGTGACCACGGCCTGGAAGATTGCGATGCCCAGGAAGAGGGGCAGGGTGCCAAAGATGCGCAAGATGACCTGGGGGTAATGGGCGCGGCCGTTGAGCAGGTCGGTAAAGGCCTGGGTGGCGTAAGGGTTGCAGACGCCAAAGAGGTAGCAGAAGGGAAGCAGGTGGTGGAAGAGGAGGGCCAGCCCGGCAGCCCACAGGTGATCGGCCCCGATTTGGCGAAAGACCTGTGGCTCGTAGCGCGCCAGTTGGCCTGAAAGGATGGCTTCGGCGGCCAGGCGACCGCTTTGGATGGCGAAGCGGATGCCCTCGCCGGTGAAGGGGTCGACCAGGCCAGCGGCATCGCCGACCAGCAGGCTACGGGCAGTGGCCAGCGGCTGGCGGCGCAGGTAAATGGGGAGGGGATGGCCGTGCAGGGGCACACCCTCCAGCGAGATGCCGTAGCGGGCCATGACACGGCGCAGGGTGGCTTGCAGCTTGCCGGGGCGGGGGTGAAAAGAGCCGATGCCGACCGAGAGGTGGTCTGCCTTGGGGAAGATCCACAGGTAACCGAGGTAAATCTCTCCGAATATGAACAGGGGGGCGTTGCGAAAGCGGCGCATGATCGCTTCAGGCGGCGTGACCTCGGCTTCGAGGGCGGCGCCGAGGGCCTTCTTACGGCGCAGCCCCAAGGCGTGGGCCACAACCGAGTTAGCCCCGTCCGCGGCGACCAGGTGGCGGGCCTCGTAGCGTTCACCGGTGCGGGTCTCGACCACAAGGCTGTCTTTTTTCTCGATGACGCGCTGCACGGCGGCCCCCTGGCGGATCTCGGCCTGGGTGTGGGCCAGGAGGTGGAAGTCGAACTGCTGGCGCATGACCAGGTTGATGGGAGATTTGGGCAGGGGGTGGGTGATTTCTAGCTCGCCGAGGGCGTAAGAAACCGAGCGGGCATGCGATTGGATGACCGGTTCGAAGGAGAAAGGGAACTGCTTGAGCAGCTCGACGGGAATGCCGCCGCCGCAGGCTTTGTAACGCGGCAGTTTCTCTTTTTCGAGCAGCAAAACCTGTTGGCCGGCTTGCGATAAGAAGTAAGCGGCGGTGGCGCCGCCGGGGCCGCTGCCAACGACGATGGTGTCATACATGTCAAATCACATTCACATCGTGCGGCCTGGATTCGCTCCAGCCGGCGGCGGTAATGCGGATGAATTCGGCGTTGGCGTGCAGGGCAGCGATGGTTTCGGCGCCGGCGTAGCTCATGCCAGAGCGCAGGCCGCCCACCAACTGGTGCAAGATCTCGATGACGCCGCCACGGTGCGGCACGAGGGCTTCAACCCCTTCGGGGACAACCTTTTCCCATTCGTCCGGTTCGATCTCGCCTTGTTTTTCGATCTCTTTGCGGGCCACGTTGGCGGTGAGGGAGGCCATGCCGCGCACCACCTTGAAGCGGCGGCCATCGCGCACCACGGCGCCGCCGGGGCTTTCGTCGGTGCCAGCCAGCAGGCTGCCGAGCATGGCGCTATCGGCGCCGACCGCCAGGGCCTTGGTGAGATCGCCGGAATTGCGGATGCCGCCATCGGCGATGATGGGCAGGCCGAGGGCTTTGCCAGCCTTGGAGCAGTCGTCCAGGGCGGTGAGCTGGGGCACGCCGTAGCCGGTGACCAGGCGGGTGATGCAGATGGAACCGGCCCCCACACCAACCTTGATGGCATCGGCGCCGGCCTGGGCCAGGTCTTGCACACCCTGGGCGGTGGCGACGTTGCCGGCGATGACGGGCGTGCGGGGGAAGTGCTGCTTAAGCTGCTGCACCATGCGGGTGACGTGTTCGGCGTGGCCGTGGGCAATATCGATGACAAGCAGATCCACCCCGGCGCTCACGCAGGCCTCGGCGCGCTGCAAGTCGCTGGAGCGCACACCGATGGCGGCGCCCACGCGCAGGCGGCCTTTTTCATCTTTGGTGGCCTGGGGATGCTCTTGCAGTTTGACAATATCTTGAGCGGTGACCAGGCCCACGATGCGGTCTTCGCCATCCACCAGGGGCAGCTTTTCGATGCGGTGCTCGTGGAGTTTGAGGCGGGCGGCGTGGAGGGGCTCGCCGGCCTCGGCCACCACCAGGCGCTCTCGGGGGGTCATGACGCTTTCGACCGTGGCCTCAGCCTGGGGTGCCAGCAGCAGGTCGCGGGCGGTGACCATGCCCAAGACGTGCCCGGCGGCGTCGGTGACTACCAGCCCGCCAATGCCCGATTGGGCCATGTGCAGGCGAGCTTCGGCCAGGGTGGCGGAGGGCGGAATGGTGACGGGATGCTCGACGACAAAGCTTTCGGCGCGCTTGACTTTGGCCACCATCTCGGCCTGGCGCTCGGCGGGCATGAAGCGGTGCAAGATGCCGATGCCGCCAGCCTGGGCCATGGCGATGGCCATGGGGGCTTCGGTAACGGTATCCATGTTGGCGCTGATAATGGGGATGGCCAGGCGCATGCCCGGCACAAGCCAGGTGGAGGTATCTACGGCAGAGCGGCTGCGGATGAGGGAGCGCTTGGGGACGAGCAGGACATCATCGAAGGTCAAACCGATCTCAGGACGCAGGTTCATGAGGGCCTCCCTTGAAAATGTATGCGAATGGGATGACAGGAACGATCTTAGCCGTTACTGCAATTGTACTTGATTTCTTCAGCTTTCGGCCCCGGTCGCAAGGGGGGTATTGGCCAATGTGAGCAGGGCGGTCAGCAGCAGCTCGCGCCAGGCGGGGTGGATGGTGCCGGGGAGCCAGATGGTATTCTTGCCGCTGCGGGCCTCGGGGATGCTTGGGGGGATGGGGCGAGTGACGCCTTCGGGGAGGGGCGGGTAGCGCAGGGCGATCTGGCCGTTCTCGTTGCTAACCGAAACCAGGCCGGCTTTTTCGGCCAGGAGCTTGAGCTTGAGCTGGTAGAACAGGTTAACAACTGGCTCGGGCAGGGGGCCGAAACGGTCATTGAATTCTTCAACCAGGGCATCTACCTCTTCCAGCCCGGCCAGGCCGGCAATGCGGCGGTAGAGGCGCAGGCGTGAATCGCGGTCGGGGACGTAATCGGGGGGCAGGTTGACGGTGAGGGGCAGGTCAACAGAGACGGGGGTGGAGATGCCGGGCTGTTCGGCGTTGAAGACGGGAGGCAGGCTGGGGATGGCGGCCTGTTTGCCGGGCGGCAAGGATATGCCGGGCGGCA
>CAZWFQ010000047.1:23290-25175 GCA_964633225.1 uncultured Anaerolineaceae bacterium | reverse complement strand
TGCCGGGCGGCAAGGATATGCCGGGCGGCAGGTGGGCCTGGCGCAGGCGGCGGACGGCATCTGCCAGCAAGCGGGTGTAGAGGTGAAAGCCGACGGAGGCAATCTGGCCGTGTTGGCGCATGCCCAGGATGTCGCCGGCGCCGCGGATTTCGAGGTCGCGCATGGCAATGGAATAGCCGGCGCCAAGCTGGGTGTTTTCGGCGATGGTTTCGAGGCGCTGGCGGCCCTCAATGGTGGGCGGGCGGCGGCGGTGGCGGAAGAAGTAGGCGTAGGCGCGTTGGGCGCCGCGACCCACCCGGCCGCGCAGTTGGTAGAGCTGGGCCAGGCCAAAGGTATCGGCGCGGTCAACGATGAGGGTGTTGGCATTGGGGATATCCAGGCCGGATTCGATGATGGAGGTGCTCAAGAGGATATCCACGTCGCCGGAGGTGAATTCTTCCATGCGCTGGGCCAGGCCTTGTTCGGGCATTTGGCCGTGGGCCACTGCCACGCGGGCTTCGGGCACCAGCTTCTCAAGGTGGGCGCGCATGGCGCCGATGGTCTGGACCCGGTTGTGGACGAAGAAGATCTGCCCGCCGCGCTCTAGCTCGCGCAGGATGGCCTGGCGCACCAGGCGGGGCGAATAGGGGCCGACATGGGTGATGATGGGCAGGCGCTCTTCGGGCGGGGTGTTGATGGTGGAGATATCGCGCACGCCGGTGAGGGTCATGTATAGGGTGCGGGGAATGGGGGTGGCGGTGAGGGTGAGCACATCCACCTCGGTGCGCATCTTCTTGAGGGTTTCTTTGTGCGAGACGCCGAAGCGCTGCTCTTCATCTATAATGAGCAGACCGAGGTCTTTGAAGCGCACGTCCTCTTGGATGAGGCGGTGGGTGCCGATGATGATATCCACGCTGCCTTCAGCCAGGCGGAAAAGGATCTGGCGCTGCTGCTGCGGGGTGCGGAAGCGGGAGAGCATCTCCACTTCAACCGGGAAGGCCGAGAGGCGCTCGTGGAAGGTGCGGTAATGCTGTTGGGCGAGGACGGTGGTGGGCACCAGGATGGCAACCTGTTTGCCATCGGTGACGGCTTTGAAGGCGGCGCGCAGGGCCACCTCGGTCTTGCCGTAGCCCACGTCGCCGCAGATCAGGCGATCCATGGGGCGGGGGTTCTCCATGTCGGTCTTGACTTCTTTGATCACGCGCAGTTGGTCTTCGGTCTCAACATAGGGGAAGCTGGCTTCCAGCTCTTGCTGCCAGGGGGTGTCGGAGGGGAAGGTGTGGCCCTGGACGACGCTGCGGCGGGCATAGAGCTCAAGCAGATCCTGGGCCACTTCGAGGACGGCCTCTTTGACGCGGTTTTTGGTGTTGCGCCACTCTACGCTGCCCAGGCGAGAAAGCTCTGGCAGGCGGGCGTCGGGGCCAACGTAACGGGTGATGCGGTCGGCCTGGTAAACGGGCACGTAGAGCTGGTCGCCCTCGGCGTATTCGACACACAGGTATTCGCGTTCGGTGCCGTCGACGGTGCGGTTGACCAGGCCGGTGAAGCGGCCAATGCCATGATCGACGTGGACGACAATGTCGCCGACTTGCAGGTCGGCATAGGCGGCCTCGGGGGCCTCGGCGGTGGGGCGGGCACGCTGGCGCGGCTCGGGGCGGCGCCAGCCGAAGAGCTCGCCATCGGTGAGCAGGTGGGCGGGGGTGAAGGCGGGCGGGGTATAGGTGAAACCCTCAGACAAAGAGCCTTCGAGGAAGAGCAGGGATGGCGGTGTGTCAGAGGCTGGAACGTATTGTTCGGCCCACAATTCTTGCAGGCGGGCGGTCTGGCGCGAGACGATGATGACGGGCTCATTCTGGGTCACCAGGCGGGTGATGTGTTCGATGGCTAATTTCAGGCGCCCGCCAAA
>CAZWFQ010000047.1:12073-23190 GCA_964633225.1 uncultured Anaerolineaceae bacterium | reverse complement strand
GGTGGGGTACCCACCAAGGGCGGGGGGCTTGCCAGGCAGGGCTTCTTCTTCGTCCAGGCCGGCATACCCGAGGTCGAGGCTGGTTTTGCCAGCCAGGATATCTTCGATCTCGCCCCAGGTGAGGTAAGGGATGGGGAAATCGGCGGGCAGCTCGCCATCCTCAACATAATCTTTGCGCAGGCCAACGGCTTGTTCTTCCACCTCGGCCACGGTATCGCGCAGCGCCTGGGCATCATCCAACAAGACGAGGGATTGGCGGGGCAGGTAATCGAGCAGGCTGGCGGGGGTGGGGTGGAGGAGGGGCAGGTGGAACTCAGAGATGGGCGACTGCGGGCCGGTGCCGGGGGGCTGGTCGGCGGGGCCGGCGGGGGTCAGGTATTCGCGGGCGGGGGTGATGACCAGACGCTGTGCGGCCTGGGTGGTGCGCTGGGTGGCGGGATCAAAATGGCGCAGGGTGTCGATCTCGTCGCCGAAGAACTCGATGCGGGTGGGTTGGTTTTCGGCGGGCGGCCAAAAGTCGAGCAGGCCGCCGCGGCGGGCGAACTGGCCCGGGGCGATGACGGTGTTGACGGATTCGTACCCAAGGTTGACCCACAAGCGGATGAGTTCATCGGGCGAGATGACCTGGCCGGGCTTGATGCTGCGCAGGGCTTTCAAGAAGTCGCGCCGGGGCAGGGTGCGGGTCATCACGGCGCGGGCGGGGGCGATGATGATGGGGTGGACGGGGGGTGTGGGGGCGCCAGGGACGTGATAGGAGGCAAGGACGGTGAGAACGGCCAGGCGGTCGCGGCGGGTGTTGGGCCCCCAGGCGGCGTTTTCATAGAAGAGGGGGTTGGGTTCAGGGAAGAAGAAGCGGGCGGACTCTGGCGCCCACATGCTCAGCTCGTCTACCAGGGTGAGGGCGTGGTCGGTGCGGTCGGTGAGCAGCAGGATGGGGCGGTTCAGGCTGGCGTGCAGGGCGGCAAGCAGGGCCAGGCGCGCCGAGCGGCGCAGGCCAAGCGGGGGGATGGCCTGGGCGCCGTGCAGGGCTTGCAGGAGGTCGGCGGTATTCTCCTGGATGGCGCGGGTCAGGATGGCGAGGGCATTGGCGGGGTCAGGTGTCATAAGCTCAGGATGGATCGCTGTTGTTGGAGGTGTTGTACAGGTTCATGGCTTTGTTCAAGCCGCCGGTGATGAAGGTAAAGACCGCATCACAGGCTTTATCAAGGGTGGGGTCGAGAACCTTGAGATCTGAGCGGGAGAAATCTTGCAGGACGTAATCGGCGGGCTCCATGCGGCCGGGGGGGCGGTCGATGCCGATGCGCAGGCGGGGGAAATCCTGGCTGCCGAGGCGCTCGATGATGGACTGCATGCCTTTTTGGCCGGCTGAGCCGCCGGTTGGGCGCAGGCGCAGCGCTCCGAGGGGCAGGTCTACGTCGTCGTAAGCGACGATAATGTTGGCGGGAGAAATTTTGTAGAAGCGCAGGAGAGAGGCAACGGAGGCGCCCGATTCGTTCATATAGGTTTGGGGCTTGGCCAGGATCAGGCGGTGGTCTTGATAATTGGTTTTGACCAGCAAAGAGCGCAGCTCAAGGCGAGAGAAGGTCTGGTCGAGACGGGAGGCCAGGCGGTTGAGGAGCATGAAGCCGACGTTGTGACGGTTCTTCTCGTACTGTCGGCCCGGGTTGCCCAGGCCGACGATCAAAAAGGGCTCGCCAGAGGCGGCCGGAAGGGGCTCGGTGCTTTTGGCGCGCAGATTGCGGATGGTTGAGAAAATATCATTCATGGCGAGAGGGTGTGATGTGAAATGGATTGGTTAGGGCCGGTTTTTGACCAGCCAGCGCAGGCCCAGGTAAATACCCAGCAGGATCAATAGGCCCAGCCCGGCCAGGGCTCCGATGGCGAGCGTCTGGGCCAGGGCAAGGGGGGAGATTTCGGCGGGGTTGGCGGGCAGGGCCGTGGAGGTGGAGATGGTGCGGGTGGGCAGGGGTGCGGGGGAGGGGGTGGGTGGTTCTGGCGTGGGCTGCCCGGGCACGGGGGTGGGGGTGGGCAGGGGCGGCGGGGGGGTATCGGTTTCGATGGGGGTGTAGTTGCGCACGCGCAGGCGGGTGAGGGTGAGGGTCTGCTGGCTGTCGTCTTCCAGCGTGAGCACCAGGCGTAAGGTGTAGTCGCCATCGGTGATGGTGGTGGTATCCCACTGGGATAAGAGGCCGTTGGAAACGGGGAGGGTGCTGTATTGGATGAGGAACCAGGTACCGGTGGGGTCGTTCGTATAGGCAAAGGCCAGCTCGGCGGAGCGAAAGTTGGGCAGGGCCGTGTAGCCGGTGATGGGCACCTTGCCTTGCAAGACCTGCCCGTCTAGAGGGGCGGTGATGGCGAGCGGGGTGGAGGTGGCCTGGAGATGGGCGCGTTCCAAGGGCCGGGCTGCGGCGGGGTGGGGCCAGGCCAGGAGGAAGATCAAAGGAAGCAGCAGCCAATTCGCGCGCATGGCAATTGCTTACTATATCACAAATGGCTGAGTGGGGGAAGGAAAATATTCCTGGGAGGACCAGGCTGGATGATATTTCAGAGGAAAATTGATCAGTGTAGCGCGGGAGAGCCAGCCAGGGGTAAGAAGCCGTAGGCCCACAGCACCCAGCCGGTGATGCTGAACGAGAGCAGCGCGCCGACAACCGTCTGCAAGATGTTGTGCCCCTTGGCATTGATCCTGGCCCAGGTGGTGAGAGGAATCAGCAAAAGGAATGGGGTGGCGATCAAGCCGTACAAGTAAAGCAAGGCTGCCACAGGCCCGGCTACCCCGGCGGCATGCCCGCTGGCCTTGTAGCGCAGGACGAAGTTGAAGAGGATCAGCCCGAGGGTGACGAGGGTGTAGATGACAGCCATGGCTTCGTAGATGCGCGGGGCATGGGTGAGGCGCAGGATGAGAAAGCCCACCGGGTAGCTGACGACCATGAATACGAAGCTGGCGATGCGCTGGCGGCGGATGATGCGGGTCTTATCGCGCAGCCGCCCAGGGATGTAGAAGAACAGGCTGCAAAGCGGGATGAGGGTGAGAAAGAGCAGCGTCCATGCAAACCCGCCCAGCCGGTTGGGCAGATCGCTGGGCAAGCGGAAGAAGAAGTAGGTGATGAGGAGGCCCGAGAGAATGGGCACGTTGAGGAGTTGGGAAAGGATTTCTCCCACGATCCGCCGGGTTTTATCAATGCCACTACGAATGTTTTGACTGTTCATATGCGATACAGTTTAATGGCATTCTGGCAATTACGCAAGGAGGCTGTGCAGCAGGGGTGCACTAAACCTAACAACTTTTGAGTACTCCCTGCAGCAGGGCGGCAGCCTGGGTGTTGTTCGGGTGGGTGATGACCATAAAGGTTAACCGGAGATGATGATTGGGGTCAGAATAGGAAATTATCAGTGTACCGCTCGCAAAAAAACCTTTGGGTGTGGTAAACTATACGATTGGTTGCATATTTTAAAACATAATCGAGAACGCCGAGCTATGTTTTTTTACAAAATCTATATTTGTTTCGGAGGCTAAGTATGGCAGAAAAGAAATGGGTGTACCTGTTTGATGAAGTAAAGCTTGCAGAGCAGTATAAGGGCGGTGATTGGGAGGGCGTGCGCTCTCTCTTGGGTGGTAAGGGTGCTGGCCTGGCGGATATGACCCGGGCGGGCGTGCCGGTGCCGCCTGGCTTTACCGTGACCACTGAAGCGTGCAATGCTTACCAGGCCGAGGGCAAATTCCCGCAGGGTATGTGGGACCAGGAGCTGGAGGCTTTGAAGGATGTCGAAAAGAAGACCGGCAAGAAGTTCGGCGATCCGAAGAATCCGCTGTTGGTCTCCTGCCGCTCGGGCGCCAAGTTCTCGATGCCAGGTATGATGGATACGGTGTTGAATATTGGCCTGACCGATGTGACCGCCGAGGGTATGGTCGAGCTGACGGGCAACCCGCGCTTTGTGTACGACTCGTACCGCCGCCTGGTTGAGATGTTCGGTTCGGTGGTTTTGGGCATCGCTGACGAAGCTTTTGAACAGCCCCTGCACGATTACAAGGCCAAGAAAGGCTACAAGCTGGATACCGAGATGACGGCGGAAGATTGGAAAGCCATTACCGCTGCCTTCCAGGCTGTGGTGAGAAAAGAGAAAGGCTTTGATTTCCCGCAGGATCCTTTCAAGCAGCTTGAGCTGGCGACGGAAGCCGTTTTCAAGTCTTGGAATGGTAAGCGGGCGATTGATTACCGCCGCGCCACCAATATCCCCGATGATCTGGGCACTGCGGTCAATATTGTGACCATGGTGTTCGGCAACATGGGCAATGACTCAGGTACAGGCGTGGCCTTTACCCGCAACCCTTCGACCGGCGACCGGAAGATGATGGGCGATTACCTGTTGAATGCCCAGGGCGAGGACGTGGTGGCTGGCATCCGCAACACTGAGCGGATCGAGAACATGGTCAAGGATATGCCGGAAGTTTACAAGCAGTTCATGGACATCACCGGCAAGCTCGAAAAGCATTACCGCGAGATGCAGGATGTGGAGTTCACCATCGAGCGCGGCAAACTGTGGATGCTGCAAACCCGCAACGGCAAGCGCACGGCGCAGGCGGCGGTGAAGATTGCGGTGGACCTGGCTAACGAAGGCCTGATCTCTAAGGAAGAAGCTGTGCTGCGCGTGAAGCCGGAAGATGTGGACACCCTGCTGCACCCGCAGTTCAATGCAGATGCTCTCAAGCAGGCTGCCAAAGAAGGGCACAAGTATGCCAAAGGCGTGAATGCTTCGCCAGGCGCAGCGGTTGGGCAGGTCTATTTTGACGCTGACAAGGCCGAAGCGATGGCTAAGGAGCACAAGCAGGCAGTGGTGATGGTGCGCCCGTTCACCAAGCCAGATGATGTGCATGGCATGATTGCGGCGCAGGGTGTGTTGACCAGCGAAGGCGGGGCAACCTCTCATGCGGCAGTGGTGGCACGCCAGTTCGGCATCCCCTGCGTGGTGGGCGCCTCGATGATCAAGATTGACCTGGAAAAACGCCAGATGGCGGTGGAAGGCAAGATTGTCAAAGAGGGTGATTGGATCTCGGTAGACGGGACGACGGGTGATGTCTTCTTGGGCCAAATCCCCACCAGCACCCCCAACCTGGAAGAGCAGACTGACCTGCTGACCCTGTTGACGTGGGCGGATGAGATCTGCGCCACCCCGGGGATCCGCAAATTCCCGGCTGGTTGGCCGACGCGTGGCTTGCAGGTGTGGGCTAACGCCGATTACCCCAAAGATGCCCGCCGGGCGCGTGCTTATGGGGCGGTAGGGATTGGCCTGTGCCGCACCGAGCACATGTTCTTCGAGCCGGCGCGCCTGCCGATTGTGCAGCGCATGGTGCTGGCTGATCAGATTGAAGACCGCAAGGCGGCCCTGGATGAACTGCTGCCTTACCAGCGGGCTGACTTTGATGGTTTGTTTGAAGCGATGGATGGCTGCCCGGTGATCATCCGCCTGATCGACCCGCCGCTGCATGAGTTCATGCCTGACGAAGAGAAGCTCTTCGAAGATGTGGTGACGATGCGGGTGAAGGGTGAGACCAAGGGCTTAGAGGCCAAGGAAAAACTGCTGGCAGCGATCCGCGGCCTGCATGAGAGCAACCCCATGATGGGGCTACGCGGTGTGCGCCTGAGCATTTACATGCCGCAGATCGTTGAGATGCAGGTGCGCGCCATCTTCGAAGCAGCGGCTGACTGCACGCTGCGCGGGATTGTGGTCAAGCCTGAGGTAATGATCCCGCTGACCGGCACCGTGAACGAGCTGAAGTGGATCCAGCCGCGCCTGGTTGAGATCGCAGCTCAGGTGATGAAGGAAAAGAAGGTGGAATTCAGCTACAAGTTCGGCACGATGATCGAGATCCCGCGGGCGGCTGTGACTTCGGCTGAGATTGCGGACCTGGCTGAGTTCTTCTCCTTTGGCACCAATGACCTGACCCAGATGACCTTTGGCTACAGCCGCGATGACGCTGAGCGCAACTTCCTGGTGACCTACGTGGCGGAGGGCATTCTGCCCAAGAACCCGTTCCAGACCATTGACCGTGATGGCGTGGGCCGGTTGATGCAAATTGCTGTCCAGGAAGGGCGCAAGACCCGTCCAGACCTGGAAGTGGGCATCTGCGGTGAGCACGGCGGCGACCCCGACTCGATCGAGTTCTGCCACATCGTGGGTAACAACTACGTGAGCTGCTCTCCGTTCCGCGTGCCGATTGCTCGCCTGGCGGCAGCGCATG
Source organism: uncultured Anaerolineaceae bacterium (assembly GCA_964633225.1). Taxonomy (GTDB): domain Bacteria; phylum Chloroflexota; class Anaerolineae; order Anaerolineales; family UBA4823; genus JAKQIM01. The sequence goes on along the minus strand of CAZWFQ010000047.1, from coordinate 16,949 downwards.
CTGCGCTGAAGCACGGCGGCAAGGGCATTGCAGAGGATAAGTAGTCTATTCAAGAGATAAAAAAAGAGCGGCGTTTCGGCGCCGCTCTTTTTTTATCTCAGGATAGAACTAGACAGAGGTGGGGGGGATGACTTCTGGCTCGTGGCCGTTGCTGCCGGGGGTGGTTTCAACAGCCAGCTCGCCGCGGGCAAAAGCCGCGCCCTGGCGGATGGCTTCGATGTTGGGTTGCAGGAATTTGCGGTGGCGTTCAGGGAGGTGAACGTCAAGTCCTTTTTCGAGCATCTCAAGGGAGATGATGGGCAGCTTCTGCAAGAGCGCGCCCAGCATGACCATGTTCAGCAGGCGGCGGTTGCCAAGCGCTTCGGCAATCTCTTGGGCGGGGATCATGAGCCAGTCGACATCGGAGCGCTTGGGCTGGCGATTGACCAGGGATGAGTTGACGATCATCACGCCGCCCGGGGCAACCTGGTCTTCGAATTTATCCAGGGAGGGCAGGTTCATGATCACGGCCGCGGAGGGGGTGCGGGTGAGGGGGGAGCCAATCTCTTCATCTGAGATGATGACCTGGCAGTTGGCAGTACCGCCGCGCATTTCGGGGCCATAAGAGGGCATCCAGGTGACGGCTAAACCGGCATCCATGCCAGTGAAGGCCATGATCTGCCCGGCGAACAAGGCTCCTTGCCCACCAAATCCGGCGAAGATAATTTCATTCTGCATGCTTTTTCTCCATTCTCCTAGAACTTCAGCTCAGCCAGAGGCGGGGTGACCTTGAAATCCTGTATTGGGTAAACAGGGATCATGTGTTCTTCCAGCCAACCGAGGGCTTCTTTGGGGTTGACGCCCCAGTTGGTGGGGCAGGTTGAAAGCAGCTCGACCATTGAGAAGCCCAGGCCGCGTTTTTGGGCCTCGAAGGCGATGCGGATGGCTTTCTTGGCCTGGCGGATGTTCTTAGGGTCGTGCAGGCTGCGCCGGACGACATAGCCAGAGCCCGGCTGCTGCGCCAGCAGCTCGGCCATGTGCAGGGGGTAGCCCATGGTCTCTACGTCACGGCCATGGGGGGATGAAGAAGTGCGCTGCCCGGGCAGGGTGGTGGGGGCCATCTGGCCGCCAGTCATGCCGTAAATGGCATTATTGATGAAGATGACGGTGATATTTTCACCGCGCCCGGCGACGTGCATGATCTCGCCCATGCCGATGGAGGCCAGGTCGCCATCGCCCTGGTAGGTGAAGACGATGTGGTTGGGCATGACGCGCTTGATGCCGGTGGCCATGGCGGGGGCGCGCCCGTGGGCGGCTTCAACAAAGTCGCAGTTGAAGTAGTTGTAAGCGAAAACCGAGCAGCCCACCGGCGCAACGCCAATGGTTTGCTCGCGGATGTTCATTTCATCCAATACTTCGGCGACCAGGCGATGTGCAATGCCGTGGGTGCAGCCGGGGCAGTAGTGGGTGGGTGTGCCCGAGAGAGATGCCGGGCGGATATAAACGGTCTGAACTTCAGTTTGAGGGGTATCCATAAAGTGATCTCCGGTTCCCAGTGCCTAACGCAGCTTCAGCTCGCCGGTGCGAACGCGATCCATCCAGCGCTTGCGCGGGTCGCCTTCGGTGGTGCCGGGATTGTGAGCCAGGCGGCGGATCTCGCCCAGGATGTCATCTGGGAAGGGCAGCATGCCGCCCGGGCGTCCGTAAAACTCGACCGGCAGGCGGCCTTTGGCGGCCAACTGGACATCATCCAGCATTTGGCCGGTATTCATTTCAACCACGAGCATGCCCTGGGCCCGCCTGGTCAGCTCATCCAGTTGGGGGAAGGGGAAGGGGCTGGTGGTGATGGGGCGCAGCAGGCCGACCTTGATGCCCTCGGCGCGAGCGGCGCGCACAGCGGTGAGGGCGATGCGCCCGGCGGTGCCAAAGCCTACGACCACAAAATCGGCATCGTCGAGATAATATTCTTTATAGCGGATCTCTTTGGCCTGGATTTCGTACCACTTATTGAGAATCTTGTGGTTGTAGACTTCTTCGGCAGGAGGGTCGATGTAAATGGAGGTCAGCACGCGCGGGGGCCGGCCGGCGGCGCCGGTGACGGGCCAATCAGCCTGGATGCGGGTTACGGGGCGCATCTCGGGCAGCTCAGCGGGCTCCATCATCTGGCCAACGCTGCCATCGGCCATAACAACAACGATGCTGCGGTATTTTTCGGCCAGCTCAAACGATAAGACGGTCAGGTCAATGGCCTCTTGCACACTGGCGGGCGCCAGGACGATTTGGTGATAGTCGCCATGCCCGCCGCCGTGGTTCAACTGGTTGTAATCGCTTTGGGCGGGGGCAATGTTGCCCAGGCCAGGTCCGCCACGCACCACGTCGATCAAGACGGCTGGAATCTCAGTTCCAGCGATGTAGGAAAGCCCTTCCATCATCAGGCTGACGCCTGGGCTGGAGGAAGAGCTCATGACACGCGTTCCCGTGCATGCCGCGCCGTAGACCATGTTGATGGCGGCGACTTCGCTCTCGGCTTGCAAGAAGGCACGCTTGAGCTCGGGCATGCGGTGAGACATCCACTCTAAGATCTCGGTTTGGGGGGTAATGGGGTATCCGAAATAGGCTTCGCAACCGGCGCGCACAGCAGCCTCGGCCATGGCGAAGTTTCCCTCGAGCAGTTCTTTGGTCATTTGGCTTCTCCTATGGGGTGGTGCTGGCAGGGGTCACTTTGATGGGTTTGACGGGACCCTCGCGGTAAACGGTCAGTGCCGCCTCAGGGCAGACGATGGCGCAAATGCCGCAGCCAGTGCAGCCATCGCTGATGAGCTTGACGGGGTGATAACCCTTGGGAGTCAGGCTTTCCATATCCAGGGCCATAACATGCTGGGGACACTCGCTGATGCACAGCTCGCATCCTTTGCAAAATAGTTCGTTGACTTCGATCCATCCCTTGACGGGCATTGGTACTACCTCCTTTGTGGGTGACGGGTATAAATTGGATAGAATCACCCTTTATTATCTTTAACTTAGCCGGTTTGTGGTAGTGTAGACTGTCATGTATCGGTGATACAAAAATCCTGTCATGCCTGACATATGGCTGAACCTGGTGAGCTGCCGAAGCGGATACAAAGCGGGAAAACCCTACAGTTTCGAAAATTCAGTTGTCAAAATTGTAAGGTCGGTAGTTTGATGTGACAGATTACTTGACTATATGCTATACTATGCTCGCGCGAAAAAGGCAAACTAGACGAAAGTTTAGGACGCAAAGCTATGGGTCTAAAGTTGTCGTAAGACAATTATGATTGCCAGGCCGCCAATGCAGAGCTATTATTCTTTTTTAGCTGTTTTCTTCACTGCGGCGGACCTGGGGACGGGTTCGCCGCTTGTCATTTTTTTTAGGATCTTTTTTTGGAGAAATCATAATGAAAAAAGAAAATCGCTTCTTTCGCTGGAAACAAGGATTATCATTTTTCGTTGCCATCGTTTTGGTGGCGAGCCTCCTGACGGCTTCGGTTGGCGTTCAGGGTGCTGTGCGCTCTTATATTGTGCAAGGATACAGCGCAGAGCAAGCCGCGAGCCTGGTGACGCGCTATGGCGGGCAGGTGACTTCGCACCTGTCGCTGATCAACGGTGTGGGGGCGCGGCTTTCAGAGGCCAGTGCGGCGGCGTTGAGCAGGCAGCCGGGTATTACCGCCCTGACCCTCAATGCTGAGGTTGAGATGACCGGCAGGGGCGGCGGCGGTTCGGCCCCGGCAACAGATTATCCAGACCTGGTGGGCGCAGATGTGGCCTGGGATGAGGGCGTGACAGGGGAGGGCGTGACGGTGGCTGTGTTGGACACCGGCATCGCCAATCACCCTGGCCTTAACCACAAGGTTGTGGCATGGGTTGATTTTGTTCAGCATAAGCGAAACAATACGGATCCAAACGGCCACGGCACCCACATTGCAGGGATCATCGCCAATGTTCAGAATGGGGCAGATGATGAGCCCAACGGTGTGGCACCAGGAGCAGACCTGGCTGGGGTGCGGGTGCTGAATGAGGACGGTTATGGCACCTACGAAACCGTGATCCAGGGCATCCAGTGGGTGGTGGAGCACCAGGCCGATTACAACATCCGGGTGATGAACCTGTCGTTGGTTTCACCGGTACAGTCCCCCTATTGGGCCGACCCGATGAACCAGGCCGTAATGCAGGCCTGGGCGTCAGGGATTGTGGTGGTGGCGGCAGCCGGCAACACGGGGTCGGGCGCGATGACGATCGGTGTGCCGGGCAATAACCCGTACGTGATCACGGTGGGTGCTTTTACAGACAATTTCACCCCGGATGATTGGAATGATGATTACATCACGCCTTTCTCGGCAGCCGGCCCGACCCTGGATGCATTTGTAAAGCCAGACGTGGTGGCCCCTGGGGCGCACCTGGTTTCAACGATGAAGCAGAACGCTGCGCTGGCGAGAGAATATCCTGAGGATGTGATCCCGCCGCAGTACTTCCAGGCGGCTGGCACCTCGCAGGCGGCGGCGGTGACCTCGGCGGTAGCGGCGCTGGCATTGGAAGCCAATCCCAGCTTAACCCCCGACCAGGTCAAGTTCCGCATCATGTTCACCTCTTTCTTGTGGGTAGACCCGGTGACAACCAATGCTTATTACAGCATGTGGCAGCAGGGCGCCGGGCGCATCAATGCGCCGGGTGCTGCTTTTGAGGAATTGGAAGGTTCAGCCAATGGCGGTATGGATATTGCGGCTGACCTGGCTGGCACCCAGCATTATGAAGGTTACACCTATTATGATGAAGAAGCTGGCGAGTTCCGGCTGAATGGTTACGGGGCCTGGAGCGGCGGCTATGGGGCCTGGAGCGGTGGCTACGGCGCATGGAGCGGCGGCTACGGTTCTTGGAGCGG
>CAZWFQ010000047.1:0-11973 GCA_964633225.1 uncultured Anaerolineaceae bacterium | reverse complement strand
GGGCCTGGAGCGGTGGCTACGGCGCATGGAGCGGCGGCTACGGTTCTTGGAGCGGTGGTTACGGGGCCTGGAGCGGTGGCTACGGGGCCTGGAGCGGCGGTTACGGGGCCTGGAGCGGTGGCTATGGCGCATGGAGCGGCGGTTATGGCTCTTGGAGCGGCGGCTACGGTTCTTGGAGCGGTGGTTACGGCTCTTGGAGCGGCGGCTACGGTTCTTGGAGCGGTGGCTATGGCTCTTGGAGCGGCAGTGAGCCGTGGGCCGGCACCCTCTTTGCCCAGCCAGCTTTTGTAGAGACTTTCATTGCGGGCATTGCCCCCAATGTGTCTATCTCGACTTCTTCGATCGGTTTTTATCACGAGCCTTAACGGTACTCATACATAGAGACATGAAGCCTCCCTGAATTGGTCTTCAGGGAGGCTTCATGCATTTAGGGGATTCTTTCTATGATTTGCTGAGCTGGTCAACCTGTTGCAAATCCAGGTTGGCGCCCAGGCCGCGGAAGATTTGGCGCGCTTTTTCCAGGTGCTGTTGGCTGAGGGCGGGCTCTCCCTGGCAGATTGCCAGGCGGGCCAACGCCAGGGCGGCGCGGCCTTGCTCGAGCTGGTCTCCAATGGTAGAGAAGATCTCGGCCGATTCTTGCAGCAAGGCGGCGGCTTGCTCGCAGGCATTGTTGTGCTGGGCCACTTCGCCCAGCAGGCGCAGGGCACGGCCACGGTTTTCGGCCTGGGCCGGTGCCTTGCTGCCCTCCATGCGGCAGAAGAGTTGGAGGGCTTCTTGGCCCCAGTGTTGGGCGGCTTCGTGGTTGCCCAGGCCGAGGTTGGCCTGGCCCATGTGGACGTAAACATCCACCAGGTTTTCAACATCGCCTATTTCTTTCAGGATCACCAGGCTGCGGTTGGCATAATCGAGGGCTTGTTGCCAATCTTCAAGGGAGAGGAACATGCGGCTGAAGTGGTGGGCCATGGTGCCTTCAAGGTGGCGATGGCCAATTTGCTGTGCCAGCGAGAGGGATTCTGCGAAGTGCTTGTGGGCTTCGGGGATGTTGCCGCGGTCGTTGTAAAGCAGGCCCAGGTTGCCATGCAGCTCGATGGCGCCTTCAACATCTCCCAGGTTGGCGTTCAGTTCCAGGCAGCGGGTGAAGCTGGCGATGGCATCATCCCAGCGGCCGCTTTTCCAACCTAACAAGCCCAGGTTGTTGTACGAGCGCGCCACGGCGAGGATGTCGCCGATCTCTTCTCTGAGGGCCAGGCTTTTTTGCACATAGTAACTGGCCTGATCAAGCTTGTCTTTTTGGTAGAAGACACCCCCCAGGCGGTTGTAGATCGAAGCGGTCACATCGGGGCGATTGACATCTTGAGCGAGGCTGAGGGCCTTGAGGAGAGATTTCTCGGCTTCGTCAAAGTTGCCGTGACGGAATTGGATCCAGCCAGTATCGTTGAGGATTTGAGCTTGTTCGACCGGAATTTTCTGGGGGGTATTGGAGAGGGCTTGTTCTGCGAGCGTGAGATAGCGCAGGGCAGACTCGTAATCGCCCTGGCGCTCGTGGGTGGTGGCAACTTTGCGCAGCAGGGCGCTTTTATCGGCCACGTAGCGATCGGGGTCGAGGCCAATGAGCAGTTGCAGGGCCGATTGGTAATGGGTGCGGGCGGCAGTGTAATCGCCGGTGAGGAGGAGGACATCGCCTAAGCCCATGTAGATTTGCAGGGCTTGTTCAGGGGTGTGGTCAACCTGGGGCAGCAGGCTGAGGGCTTCTTCAAATTGCTGGCGCGCCTGGCTATTGAGGTAGACGCGGGCTGCTTTTTGCCCGGCGAGAGACAGGTAATGGATGGCGCGGTCTTTGAAGGCGCTCCAGGAGAAGTGGCGGGCCAGTACATCTACCTGGCTTTCGAGGCGGTCGGCGTAGATGGTTTCGATGGCCTGCCCGGCAAGGCCGTGCAGTTCTGTGCGATCGCGCTTGAGCAAGGTGCTGTAGATGGCATCTGAAACGACGACGTGGCGAAAGATAAATTCTGTTTCGGGGGCATCGGGCTGAGGACGGACGAAATCGCGTTCGACCAGGCGGTTGAGGGCGCTGTTGAACTCGTCTCCAGATATGGCGTTGAGGATGATGCGCAAGACGGGCAAACTGAACTGGCGCCCGATGACGCAAGCCACCTGGAGCATGCGGCGTTGAGCAGGTTCCAGGCGGTCAAAACGGGCCAGGATGAGGCTCTGAAGCGAATCGGGGACCCCCAAGGAGGCAATGTCGGCGTTTTCCACCAGTCGCCAGTGGCCATCTTGGCGGCGCAGGAGCCCGGCATCAATCAACATGCGCAGGATCTCTTCGAGGTAGAAGGGCACGCCTGAGGCGCGCTGGATGATCTGGTCGCGCAGGGTGTCGGGCAGCTCGGCGATGGTGAGCAGGCGGGTGAGCATTTGGAGGCTCTGCTGATTGGTGAGGCCCTGTAAGGTGATGGTGGAGAAGCTTTCGACGAGGTTTTTCTGGGCCCAGCAGGTGATATCGCACAGTTTGCCAGCTTCGAAGGGGCGGCTGAGGCCGATGATGAGCAAGGGGGCCTGGCGGATCGAATCGAGCAGGAATTGGATCAGGTCGAGGGAGGCGTCGTCAGCCCAGTGCAAGTCTTCAAGGATCAAGATCAATGGGCGGGCCTGGGCTTCGGCCACCAGGAGGTTGCGCACTGCCAGGAAGATCTGCTGGCGCAGTTGGCCGGCATCGAGGTATTCGATGCGCCGAGAGGCCGCCAGGTCGGATAAGGGTAAGGATAACAGGTGTTCGAGGTAGGGGAGGACTTCGGAGGCGCGCCGGCCCAAGACATTGTTCACGTTGCGGTGCAGGCGCTCGCTGACCAGGGCGGCGGGGGTCTGGAGGGTGAGGTGGAGATATTTAAGCAGCAGGTCTTTGAAGATCCAATAGGAGGCGGCGCGGCGGTAGGTCAGGCTTTGCCCTTCGATCATGTTGACTGAAACCGGGATGGTGCGAGAGCGCAGTTCGCCAATCAGGCGGCTTTTGCCCAGGCCGGCTTCGCCGACGACAAGGATGAACTGGCCTTGCTGGTACGTGGCAAGGGCGCCAATGGCTTGCATCAACTGGCGCAGCTCTGCATCCCGCCCAATCATAGGGGCGCGCAGGCCTTCAACGCCGCGCACTGAGCCAGGGCGCTCTTTGGGCTTGATCAAGCTGTAACAGGGGACTGGCTCGGCCAGGCCCTTGGCAATCAGACCGGAAACCGGTTCGAATTCGAACAGCATGTGGGTGGCCTGGTAGACCGAGGTGCTGACCAGGGTTGTGCCAGGCTGGGCGCCGGCTTCCAGGCGTTGGGCCAGGTTGACGGTGTCGCCGATGGCGGTGTAGTTCATCATCAAATCAGAGCCGACACCACCCACAATGACCGAGCCAGCATTGAGCCCAATGTGGACGTGGAGCTGCCCGCCGAGCTTATCTTTCAATTCCTGGCTGAGCAGGGCAACATCGGCTTGCATATCGATGGCGCAGCGCAGGGCCAGCTCGGCATTGTTTTCGTGGGCAATGGGGGCGCCAAAAAGGGCCATCAGGCCATCGCCGGTGAATTTGTCGACCATGCCATCGTATTTGTAAACATCGTTGGCCAGGCGGTCAATATATTGGCGCACAAACTCGTAGAGTTCTTCATCGCCCAGGCGTTTAGAGAGTTGGGTGAAGCCAGAGATATCGACGAACAGGATGGTGACGTTGCGACGCTGCCCGGCGGCTTCTAACCCGGCGCGTTGAAAACGCTCCATCAGGTCGGCACCCATCAGGGCACCTACTTGATTGGATGGGGGTGGTGAGGTTGGCGCGCTGGAAGCAGCAGGCAAATCATCGGCCAGGCGAGAGCCGCAGTTGCCGCAAAAACGCATGCCAGGGGGATTATGAAAACCACAATTGGTGCATTGAGACGACATGAGCCATGTTTCGTGGGTTATAATGAAATTGATAAAACCTGGCTGGCTGCATGATCAGCAAGCTTGGTTTACTATAACATAATTTGGTGCGGGTTGCACAACAGTTATATTACCATGTCTGACAAAATTGTAAGCTTAGTGTGGCCTCTAAAACTAGTTGTTGACAAGCACCAATAACCCTATTATAATTCAGCCCGCACTGCCCCGGCAGACCTTTGCTGGGGCAATATCTTGTTGAATGCCGCAAGGCATAAATCCCCAACTTCCCCGGGCGCCGGCCTTACAGAGCCTTGTTTTGGCGGAACTTTGGCTCTGAAAATGAATGCGGGCAGCCTGGTGAAGTGAAGCTTGGAGGAAAGCTTATGAAGTACGCGATTGTGGAAGACGGCGGTAAGCAGTTCAAAGCCGTCGTGGGTGAGACCATCGACGTGGATTGTTACCCAAGTGAGGTCGGTGAAGAAATAGACCTGGAGCGTGTGCTGCTGGTTTCAGATGATGGCAAGACCAGCGTTGGTACGCCGTTCATTGCCGGTGCCAAGATCCAGGCGACGGTGATTGACCATGTTAAGGGTCCAAAATTGATTGTATTCAAGTATAAGCCGAAGGAACGCATTCGGACCAAGCGAGGTCACCGCCAACAATATACTCGCTTACGTATCGATGCGATCGTGACGGAGTAGGAGACTGATATGGCACACAAAAAAGGTGGCGGTTCCAGCCGCAATGGTCGTGACAGCCAGGGGCAGCGCCTCGGCGTCAAGCGGTACGGTGGTGAACTTGTGCGGTCTGGGAGTATCCTGGTCCGCCAGCACGGTACCCACATCAAGCCGGGCCTGAACGTTGGCGTTGGCAAAGACTATACGCTGTTTGCTACGATCGACGGCGTGGTGGTCTTCGAACTCATTCGCGATGACCGCAAACGCGTGAGCGTTATGCCGGTTGAGCAAAGCGCATAAGCTAAGCCGGTAAGGCTTAGAGGATAAGACATATTATGAAGCAAGGTATCCATCCTACGTATTACATCGATGCCCAGGTGATTTGCGCTTGTGGCAATACCTGGACAACCGGTTCGACGATCAAGACAATCCACACCGATGTATGCTCGAAGTGTCACCCATTCTATACGGGCGAACAGCGCATCGTGGACACTGAAGGCCAGGTCGACCGCTTCTACAAGAAGCTGCAGGCCCGCCAGCAGTACCTGGAAGACAAAGAAGCCCGCGATACGGCCCGCACCTCGCCGGATCGCCCGATTGCCGAGCTGGAGCTTGGCAAGCGCGCCACTGAGGCCTTGGCTAAGGCTGAAATCACCAATGTTGGGCAGATCATGGATCTGTTGGCCAAGGGTGAAGCTGGCGTGTTGGCGATCGAAGGCTTTGGCCGCAAATCGCTGTCGGACATGAAGAAGCGTCTGCGCGGGTTTGGCTACGAGCTGCCTGAAGCTGCGGAAGAAATCGTGGTTTAGGGCTTGCCAGCCAGCTAATATCCGTTACACTTAACAGGCAGACGCATGGCCGTCTGCCTGTTTTGTATTCTATCAAGCGAGGTGAAGGATGAAGCATTACACCGGTTCAATTGAGGTGATCACTGGGTCGATGTTTTGTGGGAAGACGGATGAGCTGATCCGGCGGCTGAGGCGGGCGACGATTGCCCGGCAAAAGGTGCAGGTGTTCAAACCGGCGATTGATAACCGTTATGCAGAATGCAGGGTCACTTCGCACGCAGGCAGTGATTACGATGCTTTGCCGATTCAAAGTGCCAAAGACCTGCTGGAGCACCTGGATCCGGCAACAACGGTGGTGGCGATTGACGAAGCGCAATTCTTTGATGCGCAGGTGATCTCACTGGCGCAAGACCTGGCTAACCGCGGGCTGCGGGTGATCCTGGCTGGGCTAGACACGGATTTTCGGGGTGAGCCATTTGGCCCGATGCCGGTCTTGATGGCCCAGGCTGAGCGGGTGGATAAGCTGCATGCCATTTGCATGGTTTGCGGCGAGGCAGCCTCGCGCACGCAGCGGCTGGTCAATGGCGCTCCGGCGCACTATAACGATCCGGTGGTGATTGTGGGGGCGGCTGAGATGTACGAGGCGCGCTGCCGGCAGCACCATGAGGTACCGAGGGATTAATATGCAAGATTATCACGAATTTTTAGAAGAGATTTTGATCAGCGAAGCAGACATCCGGCGGCGGGTGGCTGAGCTGGGAGCCCAGATCAGCAAGGACTATGCCGGGCAAGACCTGGTGTTGGTGTGCATCTTGCGGGGGGGGGTGATGTTTTTGACCGACCTGATGCGCCAGATCACGGTGCCGCACATGTTGGAGTTCCTGGCGGTGTCTTCCTATGGGGTGGGGGCGCGGCGTTCCAGCGGGCAGAGCCGCATTACATTGGATGTGAACGTGGATATCCACGACCGCCATGTGCTGCTGGTGGAGGATATTGTTGACAGCGGGTATACCATCAAGGCGGTGGTAGAGCTGCTGAGTGCGCGGCAGCCGCGCAGCTTGCGCGTGTGTGCCTTGCTGGATAAGGCTGAACGGCGCGAGGTGGAAGTGCCGCTGGATTATACTGGCTTTATGATTTCGGATAAGTTTGTTTTCGGTTACGGGCTGGATGCGGATGAATATTACCGCAACCTGCCATTCATTGGCGTGCTTTCTACCCAGCTTTACAAGCCGCCAAAGGCTTGATTTTTTTGATTGGGGACAAATGGAATTTTCTTTACCACCATTGATCGAAAGCCTGCGCCCGGCCTTGCCGGCTGGGATGCCGGTGTACCTGGTGGGCGGCGCCGTGCGCGATGCCCTGCTGGGCCGCGCCATCCATGACCTGGATTTTATCGTGCCGGCAAACGCCATGCAGGTGGCAAGGCGGCTGGCGGATCAGATTGGGGCGGCATATTACCCCATGGATGAGACGCGCGATATTGCGCGTGTGGTGCTCAACGACGCAGCAGGCGCACGCTGGAACGTGGACTTTGCCGTCTTCCAGGGAAAAGACCTGGAAGATGACCTGCGCAAGCGTGATTTCACGATCAATGCGATGGCGGTGGATGTGCGCCAGCCGCAGAAGCTGGAGGACCCAACGGGCGGGCTGGCAGACCTGTTGGCGAAGCGGCTGCGGGTATGTTCGCCCACCAGCATCCAGGCAGACCCGGTGCGCATCCTGAGGGCTGTGCGCCAGGCAGTGGCTTTGGATTTCCATATCGCTCCCGAAAGCCTGGCTTTGATCCGGGCGGGGGTGCCGTTATTGAAAAGTGTGTCGGTGGAACGGATGCGGGATGAATTGTTCCGCATTTTGGGCGGCAGCCAGCCGGCTGTGGCAGTGCGCACCCTGGAGATGCTGGGGGCCCTGCCGCAGGTGCTGCCCGAGCTGGCGGCGTTGAAGGGTGTGGAGCAGAGCGCACCGCACATTCACGAGGTGTGGGGGCACACGTTGAGCGTGATGGCCAACCTGCAAATGCTGTTGGATGTGCTGGGGCCAACCCATGACCCGGAGAAGGCCGGCAACCTGAAGATGGGGATGGTCGTTTTGCATTTAGGACGCTACCGCGAGCGGTTGGCGGCGCACCTGGCAGAGCCGATGACCCCGGACCGGGCGGCGAAAAGCTTGTTGATGCTGGCGGCTTTGTTTCACGATGTGGGCAAGCCGGCTACCCAGCAGGCAGATGAAGATGGGCGGCTGCGCTTCTTTAACCATGATGAGGTGGGGGCCAGGTTGGCCGCCAGGCGGGCGACCCGGCTGCACCTGAGCAATGGGGAAGTTGAGCGCCTGAAGCTGATCATCCGCTATCACCTGCGCCCACTGTTGTTGGTGCAGCCTGAAGAGGCGCCGACCCGGCGGGCGATCTACCGCTTCTTCAGAGACTGCGGCCCGGCAGGGGTGGATGTGTGCATCTTGTCGCTGGCAGATGCCCTGGGAACGTACGAAACCAGCATGCCGCAGGAGCTGTGGGCCAGGCATTTGGGGGTGGTGCGGACCTTGCTGGAGGCGTGGTGGGAAAAGCCGGCTGAAAGCGTGAAGCCGCCGGCTTTGCTGAATGGGCATGATCTGATGGAGCTGTTGGGCCTGGAACCGGGCAAGGAAATTGGCCGCTTGCTGGAAGTGGTGCGAGAGGCGCAGGCTACCGGGCAAATACAGACCCGCACAGAGGCCCTGGCTTTGGCGAAAGAAGCTGCCAAGGCGGCATAACACAGCAGAATCCTTCGGGAGGGGTAAAGTACAAGACCCCTCCCGAATTTGTTTAAGAGGCATCAACTGGATGCGCTGGCGTAGCGCTTGAGTCCGTGTCGAAAGAGGACCGAAGCCAGCACAACCAGCCCCAGTGCCAGGCCAAGGCTGAGCACCAGGTTTTGCAGAGAGAGCGAGCCGGTGAGGGCCTGGGCGGGGATGGTGGTGATGACGCCGACGGGGATGATCCAGGTCAGGATGAGGCGCAGCCAACCGGGGTACATGTTCATGGGGTAGCGGGCCATTTGAAAGAGGCCATCGAAGATCCAGGTGAAGAGTACGCCGGGGCTCCAGAACACCAGGGCGGCAAAAATGAGCAGGATGGCATAAAGGGTCAGCCCACCGGCAAGCAGGGTGAGTACAAACGTAACCACCTGGATGGGGGAGATGGTCATGCCGAGTTGGCTGATGGCAATGATGAGCACCCCCAGACCCAAGAACAGATCGAGGCAGGCAAACCAACGCCAACGGCGCAGGCTGACCATGAACTGAACATCAACAGGGCGCAGGATGGTGAAGTCGAAGGCGCCGCTCCAGATTTCGCCATCCATGCCAGAGAGCGCTTCGAGGCTGGGGCCGATGAAGAGACCGCGCAAGGCACTGATGGTGAGATAGACCCCCAGGAGGGCCAGGGTGGAGGGCAGGCCCCACCCGTGCAGCGATTCAACCTGGCCGAACAGAACCATCACGCCGAGCACGCCTGTGCCCAGGTTGAGGAGAGAGGTGAGCAGACTGATAAAGAAGTTGGCGCGGTAAGCGGCTTCTTCTTGGAAGGAGGCCCGCATAAAGGCGGCAATCAGGTGTAGGGGTCTCATTTTAACCTCCCACCGCAGCGTAGCGGCGCAGGCCGGCGCGCCACAGAATAAGGTAAATGGAAACTGCGATCAGCAGCCAGGCGGCCTGGGCGGCAAAGCCAACCAGCAGATCTGTTCGAGAAAGCTGTCCGGTCAATACCTCGACAGGGAAAGCGACCATATAGCGAAAGGGCAGCACCTTGGCGGCGGTTTGCATGATGGCTGGCAGCAAGGCGATGGGGGCGACCTGCCCGGCGAGCAGGAAGATGAGCGAGTCTTGCAGGGCCAGGAGGGCGTCGGCGCGGGCCGACCAAAAGGCCAGCAAGGCCAGCCAGTAGCCCCAGAAGAATCGCAGTGCCCAGGCCAAGGCCAGGGCCGGGATGAAGGCCAGGCCGTTGACAAGCTGAAAATCCATCTCTGGGCGCAAGATCAGGGCCAGCAAAGCCACCACCGGCAGGTCAAATAGCAAGTACACCACTTTCCCGGCAAACTCAGACGCCAGGGCATCGAAGATGGGGGGGATGGGACGCAGCAGGATATGGTTCATCTGGCCATAACGGATCAGGTCTCCGACGGTCCAGTTGGTTTGGGCGTAGGTTACCTGGTTGACGAGGATGAGCACCAGGTAGTAGGCCACGAATTGGCCACGCGTGAGCCCGCCAATGGTATGATCGCCGGCCGCGGTTGACCAGACCAGGAGGTAGATCAGCGGGGGGATCAGCCAGCCGAAGGCCAGGATAAAGAAGAAGCTGCGGTATTGCAGCCAAGAAAGCCACAAACCGCGGACGAGGGCAAGGCCAGAGCGGATCATGCGGCACCTTCTGAGTAGACCTGGTCGATGACGGCTTCGATGGGCGGGTCTTCTACCGTCAGGTCGGCCACGGGCAGGGTTTGGAGCAGGTTGGCGGTGATGGCAGGGGCCTGGGCACGCGGCACACGCAGGGTGATGGAGCTGGCATTGGTCTCGGTCACTTCTACCCCGGGGGGGAAAGGCGGCAGGGAGGCAGAGGCAATGGTTTCGGAAGCCAGGGTGAGGCGCAGCATTTTGAATGGCAGAAGGCGGTGAGCCAACCCGCCCAACTCGCCATCGTAGAGCAGCCGGCCATGATGGATGAGGATGACGCGCGGGCAGAGCGCCATTACGTCTGCCATGTAGTGGCTGGTGAGAATGATGGTCACGCGGCTGCGCTGGTTGTATTCGGCTAAGAAGCGGCGCAGGCGGAGCTGCATAGAAACATCCAGCCCAAGGGTGGGTTCGTCGAGAAAGAGCACGGTGGGGCGGTGGAGCAGGCTGGCGACCAGCTCGCACTTCATGCGCTCGCCCAAAGAGAGGTTGCGGACGGGTTTGGTGAGCAGATCTTGCATATCCAGCAAGGTGATCAACTCATCCAGGGTGCGGCGGAACTCGGCCGGCGGCACGGCGTAGATTTGGGAGAGGACGCGAAAGGAGTCTAAAGGGGGGATGTCCCAGAGCATCTGGCTTTTATTGCCCATCACCATGCTGATGGAGCGCAGGTAGGCGGGGCGGCGCTGCCAGGGGATGTGCCCGGCAACGCTGGCAGTGCCTGAGGATGGGTGGAGCAGGCCGGAAAGCATTTTGAGGGTGGTGGTCTTGCCGGCGCCGTTGGGGCCAATCAGGCCGACTATTTCTCCGGGGGTGATGGAAAAACTGATATCTTGAACGGCCGTGACCTGGGTGTGCTGCGGGTGAAGCAGGCTCTTAACCGAGGCACTCAGCCCCTCGGGGCGAACGGGAACGCGGTAGGTTTTGGTGAGGTTTTGGAGTTGAATGATGGGTTGGGTCATGGGATTCATCCTAGAGGATCTGCTTCAAGCATTGACCGGTGTACGACTCTTCGACCAGGGCAACCGCTTGCGGGGTGCCTTCGGCCAGCAGGCGGCCCCCGGCAACCCCGCCTTCTGGGCCAAGATCGATGACCCAATCGGCTGCTTTGACCAGGTCAAGGTTGTGCTCAACCACCACAACGCTGTTGCCGGCCTCTACCAGGCGCTGGAGGACGTGCAGGAGGCGGGCGGTGTCGGCAATGTGCAGGCCGGTGGTGGGTTCGTCGAGCAGGTACAGGGTGCGCCCCGTGGCGCGGCGGCCCAGCTCGCGGGCGAGCTTGACACGTTGGGCTTCGCCGCCCGAAAGGGTGGTGGCAGGCTGCCCGAGCTGGAGGTAGCCCAGACCGACATCAGACATGAGCTGTAAACGCGTGGCTGCCGCGGGGACATCGGCAAAGAGGGCCCGGGCTTCGTCTACGGTCATGTCGAGCACCTGTGAGATATCGCAGCCGCGGTATTTGACCGCCAGGGTTTCGCGTTTGAAGCGGCGGCCGTGACAGGCGGGGCAGCGTACCTCAACATCGGGCAGGAAGTGCATTTTGACCGTCAGCGTGCCGGCGCCTTCGCAGCGCTCGCAACGCCCTCCGGGGACGTTGAAGGAGAAATGGCGGGCCGAGATCTGATCCCGGCGGGCGGCAGGCGTGGCGGCAAAGGTCTCGCGGATGGGGGTGAAGGTATCAGAGTAGGTGGCGGCATTGGAACGGGGAATGCGCCCGATGTGATCTTGATCGATGGTGATGACCTTATCGATGTGCTGCCAGCCGGTGATGAGGTCGTGAGCGCCGGGCAGGGCGGCGGCGTTATTCAGCCGCTGGTGGGCAGCCAGGTCGAGGATGTCGAAGATCAGGGAGGATTTGCCGGAACCAGAGACACCCGTTACGGCGACCAGCAGCCCCAGGGGGATGCGCACGGTCAGGTTCTTCAGGTTGAACTGGCGGGCGCCCTGGATGGTGAGCCACTTGTGGTTGGGCGTGCGGCGGCGTTCTGGAAGCGGGGAGGCCATCCTTCTGGCGATGAAGGCGGCGGTGAGGGAGCGTTGTGACTGGGCCACCTGGTCGGGGGTGCCGGCGGCAATGATCTGCCCGCCATCCTTGCCCGCGCCCGGCCCGACATCGACCAGGTAATCGGCGGCTTTGATGACCTCAAGGTCATGTTCGACCACTAAAACGGTATTGCCCAGGTCGC
>CAZWFQ010000046.1:25323-29088 GCA_964633225.1 uncultured Anaerolineaceae bacterium | reverse complement strand
GACGATACCCCGGCCCCGTTGGACGAGGCAACCCGCCAGCGCATCCTGGAGGCCAACGACCAAATGAGCCAGCAGGCACTGCGCGTGCTGGGCATGGCATATCGGCTTACATCTGATATGCCCGATACCAGCAACGCCGCTGCCCTGGAAAAGGACTTGGTCTTTGTTGGGCTGATCGGCATGATCGATCCGCCCCGGCCCGAGGTGGCGCCTGCGCTGAAGAATGCCCTGGCCGCGGGCATCCGCACCATCATGATCACCGGCGACTACGCCAACACGGCGCGCGCCATTGCCCAATCTATCGGCCTGCTGCGGCCCGGGCACAAGGTGTTAAGCGGCCATGATTTGAACGCCATGACCGACGCGCAATTGACAGAGCAGGTGGCAACGACCGATGTGTTTGCACGCGTCTCGCCAGAGCACAAGATGCGCATTGTGGATGCCCTGCGCTCTCGCGGCGAGGTGGTTGCGATGACCGGCGACGGGGTGAACGATGCCCCATCCATTAAGCGCGCCAACATCGGCGTTGCCATGGGCATCACCGGCACCGACGTGGCCAAAGGCAGCGCCGACATGGTGCTGACGGATGACAACTACGCCAGCATTGTGGCCGCGGTTGAACAGGGACGCATCATTTACGAGAACATCCGCAAATTCGTCTACTTCCTGCTTTCATCAAACGTGGCCGAGATTGCTATTATCTTCCTGGCCACGCTGGCCGGCCTGCCCTCCCCTCTGACGGTCATTCAATTGCTGTGGCTGAACCTGTTGACCGACGGAGCGCCGGCCCTGGCACTGGCAATGGAAAAGGGCGACCCCGATACCATGCAGCGCCCGCCGCGCCCCACCAATGAACCCATCATCAACCGTTCGATGAGCTCCGGCTTGATCCTGCAGGGCTTTGCACAGACCTTCGCCACGCTGGGGGCCTTTGTGATCGGCCTGCTGTGGGAGTTGGGCGCCCAGGGGCATCTGCCGGCTGGCGAGAATCCGCTCCTTTTCTTACTGCGTTTTGATTACACCGGTGTCGATGTGCAAACTGCCGAAACGATGGCCTTCGTAACGCTTTCGATGTGCGAGCTGCTGCGTGCTTACACCGTTCGCTCTGAACGCGCCTCGATCTTCCAGATTGGCGTCTTTTCCAACAAATACATGCAGTATGCCGTGGGGCTTTCGCTAGTCTTGATGATGGCGGTTGTAGGTCTGCCGTTCTTACAGCCCATCTTTAACACCCACATGCCCAGCCTGGCTGAATGGGGTGTGATCTTGGGCCTGTCTGTCATCCCGGCAATTTCCGAAGAAATACTCAAATTCATTTTGCGCAAGCAAGATGCGCAAAAAAAGCTTAAGATGGCGTAAAATATACTTGTATCGACTTCTTTTGAAGTGTATACGGTGAGGAGTGTGTGGGATGGAAGCAAACGATGAATTGATGACCATCTTCCGCAAGATTTCTAACGATAACGAGAGCGTTACCCTGCTCAACACGTACCGCGGCTTTCCGATCAATTATCCAGCCACCATTGTGGCGGTGGATCGCGGCATGGTGGGCCTGGCGGTGCATCCGCACCAGGCGGTGTGCATGGCCCTGGAGGGCAAGACCTATCTCCAAAGCCAGCGGCTGCTGCAGACCTATCGCGCCAATGTGGTGGGGGTGGATGTGCCCAAACAGCGCGTGGGGCTGATGGAATTTATAGAAAGCGGCAACAAGGTGGGGCAGCGCACAAGTATCCGCGTCCATCCCAACGAGCCCATTGACGCCGAAATATACGATGGCAGGCGGCGCATTGGCGGTAAGATCGCTGACATCTCTTCGCTTGGTGTGGGGGTCTGCACTTTTGCTGCCTACATCTACGGTGACCTATCGGTTGAAAAGGAAAAGGAAGTTTACGTCGACTTCCGTTTACCCAACACAGAAACGATCATCCGCTTCAATGGCACGGTGACCAATGTGGTAGACCAGGAAGGCACCTTTTTGCACCGCCTGGGTATCCGCATCTTTCCCAACCCTGAGGTTGAACCACTGCTGCAAAGTTACATCCAGCAGCGCGAAAAAGAAACGCTGGGCGAGCTGCAGTTGATCTTCGAATCGATGTGTAAAGGCAAAGCCGGGTAAAATGGCCCTGGATTTCCAACAAGTCCGCCAACAAGTCAAAGAGCTGGGGGCAAATGCGCTCCAACGCCAGCAAGAGTTGGACGAACGGCGGGCAGAGGCCTTGCGACTGCTGGAAATCCATGCCGGGCGCATCGAGGAGCTGCGCCTGAAAGTGCAAGAAGTGGTGCGCAGCTATGATCCATCGCTGCGCTGCGCCCTGCCCGTTAACGAGCATTTAGATGCCTGCATTGACCTGCCGCCCCTGCCAGCCCAGGCCAGTATTTTGGCGGCGGATGGTTCACAGATCTTCGTGGACCGGCACGCCGAGGTAGAATACGGCCTGGTGAACGTGGGGGTGATCCAAATGCAGCACGCTGCCGGCAGTCCGCCTGTCATTTTCAAAGCCTGTAAATTATTCTATGACACCCAGGCATCTTTTCTCAGCGACACAATGCTGTCGCTGAGGCGAGACCTGAAAGAGCGCGCCCTGCTGGCTGAGCAGGCTGCCCAGGCGCCCGCCCCCGTGATCACGTTCACGGATGGGCCAATTGAATTATGGGGCACCAAAGCCGAGGGGGGAGATGAAGCTGCCGAATTCCAGCGCAGCCTGGACGAATATTTGCACATTCTTGAGCAAATGTACCGGGCCAAGGTTACCACTGCCGGCTATGTCGATAAGCCATCTGCCGAGCTGGTGGTGCGCCTGCTAGAAGTGGCCAAAGCCGACTCGCAACAAGTCAAAGAGATGCGCGATTACCGCCCCTTGCAGAGGGTGCGGGATTTGGACCTATACCGCGACCTGCTGAAGCCCGGACAGCGCTCGGCAGTGTTTGCCATGCAGTCACAATCGGCTAAACGGTACAAGGACGCTCTGGGGCTGCACTTCTTCTATTTAAATGTGGGGCGTGGGCGGCAGGGATTGGCACGCGTAGAGATCCCCGCCTGGGTTGCCGAAGACCAGGCCATGCTAAACGGCCTGCACGCCGTATTGATCCACCAGTGCCGCATCATGGGGGCGCGCCCTTACCCCTACCTGCTGCACCGCGCCCACGAAACGGCAGTGGTGAGCCACGATGAGCAAGAAGAAGTGACCCAGATGATCGTCCACGAACTGAAGCAACGTGGCATTCCGGTCGAGGGCCGCTCATTCAAACAAGCCGGGAAAGACCTGGGCGGAAGGACAAGACACAAGCTATGAAAGCGATTGAGATCGGAAGGCTGCTGCGCGCCGGAACATCCGGTTTTGTGGTGGGCTGCCGCGTGGACCAGGTGGACGCTCCATCCTTTGGCGCGCTGCTGCGCGTGCCCGTGGCAGAAGGCTACCAGGTTTATGGATTGATCTATGATATCCACATTGACGATGATGGGCTGGTGCGGCAGCTAGTCACTGCAGAGGGGGTAGATGATGCCATCATCGCCGATAACCGCATCAACCGTAATGTGCCGCTAGAAATGAGCGTCTTAGCAATCGGCTACCGCCAGCAAGGGGTCATTTCGCACCTGCTGCCGCCGCGCCCACCGCTCAGCCTGGATGTGATCTACCTATGCGAGGGCGAGGAGCTGCGCCAGTTCACTGAAGCAGGGCGCTTTGGCTATTTCCGCCACATCCTGCGCGCCGCCGATCTACCCGTGGGCGAGCTGCTGGCGGCGCACGTGCAGCAGGCCCAGGC
>CAZWFQ010000046.1:0-25223 GCA_964633225.1 uncultured Anaerolineaceae bacterium | reverse complement strand
ATGCAAGAAGGGGCTTTTGTGGTGATTGAAAGCGGCGATTGGCAGTTCTACGGCCTGGTGACGGATCTTCAGCTTGGCGCCACGGACCCTCGCTTTGCCGATGAGCAGAGCGAAACACGCCTGCCCGCCGACCTGGCCCGTTTGCTGCACGGCCAAACGCTCTTCACCAACCTGGAAGTGCTGCCTGCGCTGATGCTGGAACGCGGCCCCGATCCGGCTTCTCCCCAGTATCCGGCCTGGCGGCTGGAACACCCCGAAGACCCCCACCCCATACCGGTCAAAACCGTGCCCCCGCACCACGCGCCGGTACGCCCGGCCCAGCCGGGTGATATTGCCGAGATTTTTGGCCAGCCGGGTAAAGAGGGCAATTTTGTCATCGGCTACACCCGCGAACAAGGCCATCCGGTGTGCCTGGACCTGGCGAAGTTCGTACAGCGCTCTTCGGGCGTCTTTGGCGCCACCGGCACGGGCAAATCTTTCCTGGCACGCATCGTGTTGGCCGGGCTGATCCAGTATAACGCCGCTTCGGTGCTGGTCTTCGACATGCACAACGAATACGGCTTTGACGACACCGCCTCAGATACCGGCAAGCGCGTCATCGGTCTGAAGACCAAGTTCTCCAGCCGGGTGCGGGTGGTGGGCCTGGGTGCCGGGGCAAAGATCCGCGGCCAGGCGCCTGATTTCAACCTGGAGATTGCCCGCAAAGACATTGCCCCTGAAGATATCGAGATGCTGACGCGCGAGCTGAACCTGAAGGAAACCACCCCCACCACGTTGGAGGCGCTCGCCAGCAGCTTTGGGCGCGAGGGCTGGTTCTCGGCCTTTAAAGAGCTAAAAAGCGGCGACATGGTCGAAGATGAAAATGGCAAGAAGATCCCCGCCCCCAACAGCGTAGCCGCCTGGGCCAACCGGACGGGCGTGAACGTGGCGGCGGCGGAGGGCCTGCATTCCAAGCTGGGCCGCTTGTTCAATAAACCCTACATTGTTGAAAAACCTGCCGCCGACACGATCGGCGAGATCGTTAAAGCGTTGGGCAGCGGGCAGCATGTGGTACTCTCTTTTGGTGACTTTGAAAGCGACCTGGACTACCTGCTGGTAGCCAACTTGCTCACCCGGCGCATCCGTGCTGCCTGGGAACAGCGCACCAATGCCTTCCGTTCGACCGGGAAAGATGAACCGCGCCCCCTGGTAATTGTGGTCGAAGAGGCGCACAAGCTGCTCAATCGTGAGATGGCAGCCCAAACCACCTTCAGCACCATTGCACGCGAGATGCGTAAATACTATGTGACCCTGCTGATCATTGACCAGCGCCCATCGCAGATCTACGACGAGGTGATGTCGCAGCTTGGGACGCGCATTTCGGGCTGGCTGGGCGACGAAGACGACATCCATGCTGTGCTTTCGGGCCTGGCAGGGCGCGAGGCGCTACGCGGCATGCTGGCGCACCTGCAGGCCAAAGAAGAGGTGTTGCTGTTGGGTTGGGGCGTGCCCATGCCGCTGCCGGTGCGCTCTCGCCGCTATGACGACAAATTTTGGGAAGAGCTGTTAAGCAAATCCGGGGGCCTGCGCAGCACAGATCAGATCTTGAACGAGCTGGGATTTTAGGAGCAAAGGCCGATGTTAATCATTATCAGTGACCTGCACATGGGCGACAACACCTGTGGGAAAACGCTTTCGGCAGACGCTTTTCGCATCTTTCGCGACCGGCTGGAGCAGATGGCCCTGACCGCCTCGGTGCGCGATGATGGCCGCTACCGGCCGATCGAAGAGATGCACTTGCTGCTGCTGGGAGATATCCTGGAGACGATCCACTCAGCCCTTTGGCTGACCGAGAGGCCCGGCGAACCGGGTTATGCCCGCCCCTGGAGTGACCCCAACCAGCCAGAGCTGCCCGCCAAGCTGCTGCAGATCACGCGCGCCATCTTAAGGGCCAACGCCCAGAGCTTTGCTATTTTCCGCCAGCTTGCTTCTGGCGAAGCGATTGTGCTGCCGCCGGCCGATATGCGCGGCAACCCGGCGACCGATGTCGGCGGGCGCATCCCGGTGAAGGTGCACATCCACTACATGGTGGGCAATCACGACTGGATGTACCACCTGCCTGGTGAACCCTATGACCAGATCCGCAAGGAGATCATCGAGACCCTTGGCCTGCAAAACGAGCCCACACTATTCCCCTTTGATCCCCACGAATCCAATCTGTTAATGCAGGTGCTCGACGAGCATCGCGTCTTTGCCAGGCATGGCGACTACTTCGACAAGTTCAACTATGACCAAAAACAAGGGCGCGATGTTTCAACCCTGGGCGATGCGCTGGCCATTGACCTGCTCAACCGCTTCCCAATCGAAGTTGAGAATCGCCTCAGCGGCATACTGCCCGACAGCTTCTACCGCGAACTGCACGAAATCACCAATATCCGCCCCAGCGTGGCGGCCCCGCTGTGGATCAGCAGCCAGGTGCGGCAGTACGGCGGCGCCCCCAGCGTCCAGGCCAGGGTCAAGGCCGTTTGGGATGAACTGGCGGGAGAATTCCTGAGCATGAAATTCGTCCGCGCCCACGACAATGCCCTGAACCCCTTTGACAGCGTGGATGGCCTGGAAATGGTGCTTAAGGTGACGAAATTGGCTTCTTTTGAAAGCATCAACGACCTGATGACCTGGATCCAGAAAAAGCTGTGGAGTGATGAGCTGTCCTTTGCCAATCATGCCATCACCGAGGCGGCCTTTACCAGCCGGCGAGCCGATTTTATCGTTTATGGTCACACCCACCACCACGAAATTGTGCCCCTGGATACGTACCACGTGGGCGACCGGCTGGCCTACCAGATCATGGTCAACACCGGCACCTGGCGCACCTATTACGACCTGACCCGCTACCGCCCCGAAGAGCAAAAATTCATCCCTTACCAGTTGATGACCTACCTGGCCTTCTACAAGGATGATGAGCGCCGCGGTCACCGGTATGAGGCCTGGTCAGGCAGGCTGGTATGATGACCTGTAAGCGGTGCCGACGCACCAGGGGGTAGGATTGAGCCATGCCGCTTGACCCGCCAATTGCCACAGGCCGCACGGCCGAGGTATATGCGTGGAAAGAGGGCCAGGTGCTCAAGCTATTTCGCGAATGGATGCCTGCCTCGGCAGCAGAGTACGAAGCGCGCCAGGCGCGCATCGCCCGGGAGGCCTGGCCGGCGGCGCCAGATGTGGGCCAGGTGGTACAGGTCAATGGACGCCCAGGGTTGGAATTTGAACGGCTGGATGGAGTCTCGATGCTGGAGGTATTGCGCCAAAAACCCTGGCGGTTGGCGGCCCTGGCGCAGCTCCTGGCTGACCTGCACATTGATATGCACAGCCGCACCTGCAATGACCTGCCCGACCAGCACGAACGCTTGCAGCATAAGATCCAACATGCCGCAGCACTGTCAGAATTTCTCCGCCACGCGGCACTGCTGGCCTTGCGCCGCCTGCCGATGGGAGAACAGCTTTGCCACGGCGATTTCCACCCGGATAATGTGCTGTTGAGCGGGCGCGGGCCGGTGGTGATCGATTGGATCGATGCCACCAGCGGCAACCCCCAGGCAGACGTAGCCCGCACCTGCCTGCTGCTGGGTGGAAGAACGCTGCCGCCGGGAACCCCCATGCCCTAGTTGGTGCAGTGGCTGCGCGGTTGGTTCCAGCAGGTCTACCTGCGGCGCTATTTTCAACGCTGCCCGGGTGGAAGCGGCCAACTGAGCAGTTGGCTGCCGGTGGTAGCCGCCGCCCGTTTGAGCGAAGAGATCCCTGAAGAAGAAGCCTGGTTGGTGGAACTGGTACGAAAAAACTTGTGAAGGAATGACATCTATGAAACTCGCCACATTATGTTACCTGCGCCGCCCAGGCCAAACCCTGATGGTGCACCGCATCAAAAAGGCCAACGATATGCACATGGGCAAATGGAACGGGATGGGCGGCAAGCTGGAGCCCGGCGAGACGCCCGAAGAGTGCGCCATTCGCGAAGTGTTCGAAGAAACCGGCCTGGTGGTGCGCAACCCGCTGTTCAAAGGTATGATCACCTTTCCCGCTTTTTCAAAGGAAGAGGATTGGTACACCTTCGTGTTCGTGATGACAGACTTCGAGGGTGAGCTGATCGATTCGCCCGAAGGCACCCTGGCCTGGATCGATGACGAACACCTGTTGGAACTGAATCTATGGGAGGGGGATCGCGTGTTTATCCCCTGGCTGGACCAGCCAGGCTTCTTCTCGGCCAAGTTCGTCTATCAAGATTACGCAATGGTCTCGCACAACGAGACATTCTATTTCAGGGAAGCGATAAAAGCTTGAGCGCGGCCTGGATAGAAGCCGCCCAGCACCGGACATTTTCGCAGTAGTTCTGCGCACCGCCAGCCACCACATCCCCAGCCCGCATCGTCCATGAGATGGGACTTTCATACTGGCCCTGTGCACCGGGTCGAGCGGTGATCTTCCACTGGCGCTGGTCTGAGGCCACCCGAGGGCGTTGTCTTTTCACCACCTGGCGGGGGGTCAGGCCCTGATCCAGGAACATCGCCAACAGGCGGCGGCCTTCTCGCAGCCCATCGGGAGAGTATAGGCTGGGGTGCTGGAGGTGGTAACACAAGACCGCCAGGTGGTGCACTTCGCCCAGGGCAGGCGTTTCAGCCTCCCAAAACAACATTTGGTGAAAGGCATCCTGGCAGGTTTGGCCCTCTGTCCAGGCCGCGCCACACTCGGGGCATTTGCTGATGGTCTTCATACAAAAAATTGTACCATGCTCACAATCGCAGGGTATAATGCAAACCTATGCCCACCGTCTACCCCCTCACCGCCTTGCGCACCCTGGCCTTGCATGCCCAGGGCCTGACCACCCACAACGGACAAGAAACCGCCAGCACGCCAGAGGCCATCTACAAGGCTGTGCGCCAGGTGGGCTGCGTGCAGATCGACACCCTGCAAATGGTGCGGCGCAGCCATTACCTGGCCATCTGGTCGCGACTGGGGAGCTATGACCCTGCCGACCTGGACCGCCTGGCTTATGACCCGGCCAACCGCCGCATCTTCGAGGGCTGGCAGCGCTGCGCTTCGCTCATCCCGCTGGAAGATTACCGCTACCAGATGCCGCAGCAGAACAAAACGCGCCTGGAACCCTCTGATTGGTACCGCCGCTGGTTAACCCAAGAAGGCAACCCCCAATTGGTGGAAGAGGTATTGGAACATGTGCGCCAGAACGGCCCGGCCCGCCCATCTGATTTTACCTACGATGGCCCCCGGCGCGGCAGTTGGTGGGATTGGAAGCCCGCTAAAGTGGCGCTGGAATTCTTATACGCCTTCGGCGATCTGATGATCACGGAGCGGGTCAACTTCCAGCGCATCTATGATCTTACCGAACGCGTCCTGCCAGATTGGGTGGATACCACGCCCCCCAGCCCCGAAGAGCGTGACCGCTATTGGATCGAGCTGGGGGCGCGGGCCTTGGGCGTATGCCAGCCGCTGCAAGCGGCTGATTATGCCTACCGCAAGCGCACCCCCTCCAGGGCCATCATCCAGGGCATGCTGAAGGAGGGCGTGCTGGTATCGGTGCAGGGGCAGATGGCTGACAACAGCCAGGCCGAGATGATCGTGCACCGTGACCACCTGCCTCTTTTAGAGCAGGCCGCCAGCGGCGCCCTGGCTGCCCGCCGCACCACCTTCCTCAGCCCCTTTGACAGCCTGTTTTGGGCGCGTGACCGTGACCAACACCTGTGGAGTTTTGAGCAGGCGTTGGAATGCTACAAGCCCGCCGCTCAGCGCATCTGGGGCTATTACAGCCTGCCCATCTTGCACCACCACCGCCTGGTGGGGCGCTTTGACCCCAAGCTAGAACGCCAGGCCGGGCGCCTGCGCCTGAAAGCCCTGTATTTAGAGCCTGGTGTCTTGCCAGATGAAGAATTGGTGACCGGCACAGCCGCCGCGATGCGCGATTTCATGGCCTTTCACAAGGCCAATGAGCTGGTCATCGAACGCAGCCAACCGGAAGAATTCGGCACCCGCCTGTTGAAGGCGTTGTAAAGTTTAATGTGTCTGGCGCCGCCATCCGCCGCTGTGTTTTTGCCTTTGCACGTTCTCGCCTGGGAAAAGCCCTCGTCCCCTGGATTTTTGCCCATATGAGCTTTGCCATCCCCGTCCAACGCCTGCGTGAAAGCGCCAACCTGCTGGCCTTCTACCACCCCAGCCCATCATACCCCCTGCACATCCTGATCGTGCCCAAGCGCGCCATCCCCAACCTGGCCAGCCTGAAGCCAGAAGAGGCCGGGCTGTTAGGCGAGGTACTGCAAATGGCCCAAAGCCTGGTGCAAGAGCTGGGCCTGGAACAAGCCGGTTATCGCTTGATCGTCAATGGGGGAGCTTACCAGGATCTGCTGCAGTTGCACTTCCACCTGGTATCAGAATCGTACCGCGCCGGCGCGGAGAAGCCTGAAGCAAGGCCAGCCGCCCGGCCTTAGTATTTCGTCTTCAGCGCCGCTACCGGGAATACCACCACCCCTTCAGCCGGGTCACCCAGGGTGCAGGTGCGCTCAGGGTGGGTGGCTGCCAGCCAGGCAGTGAAAGCCGCCACCAGGGCATCCAGCTCGCCCTGGCTGTACAGGTCTTTGGTGGGCAGCACCCCCTGCAATAAGCGGTGGCGGGTGATCTCCTCAAACAGATCCATCGGGTCGGGGACGGAGATCTTCTGCTCGTACAGGGCCAACTGGCGCTGGATGCGCCCTTCGAAGGTATTCTTGGGCAGGGGCGACTGCCCTAACAGGGCACAATAACAGGCATGGGGGTACACTTCCACAGATTGCAGGGCAGCCCCCGTGGCAGGATAAGCCTGGTAGCCCATCTCTTCCAGGCGGCGGTAGAGCGTAAAGCCAATCTGCATCCAGTGCGGGCTGGCCTGTTCATCAGCAGGGGTCTTATAACAACTGATGTTACGCTGGCGCAGTTCATACTCCGCCACGCGATAATCGGCCCAGCGGCCCGGACGCGGCTGAGGGTTGAGCTTTTCGCGCACCTCGGGACGCTGCATCAGGCCCTGGTTGGGCTGGCGCGGTGCGCACACCGCGGCGAAGGCTTCACGCTGCCCGCCGGCAAAGGCCAGCACATCCTCCATACTGCCCTGCCCAAGCGCCAACAAACGCAGGTTGCTATCCAGCGCGGCATACGAAAAAGGCCGCTGCCCGGCGGTGGGGTCAATTCCCAAAAAGGTGGCATGTGTGAAGAACATTGTAGTTTTCCTCATCCTGCTTATGCCAGCGCAGCCTGTAAGAAATCCAGGGTGAGCCGGGTGATCTCGTCAATCTCTTGATCCAACAGCACGATATGGGTTGAGTTTTCCATCCAGTGAAGCGCTTTGACCGGCGAGGAGATGCCCTGTAGGATCGTCTCGCCAACGCTGGGATGGACGGTTTTATCCAGGCGGCCTTGCACCACCAGCAGCGGTTGATGGATGCGCGGCAGCAGCTTGCGCACCGCCTTTTGAAAGGCCAGGAGCTGCAGCACCCCTTTGAGGGGATTGACCGGGTATCCCTGCCAGTTTGGCGAGGGATTGGTTAAATCTTTGGGCGAGGCAGCCACAAAAGGCGCTGCCAGGCGCAGCTTGACCAGGGCAGCGGTGGATTGGTTCAACTTGAGGGCCGGAGCATAAGCCAGCACCGCAGCCGCCTCAGGATGCCGCGCGGCCAGGTACAAGGCCACCAACGCCCCCATCGACTCGCCGCCGACGATGATCTTCTGGCAGTGCGCCCGCAGTTCCTGGTAACTTTTTTCGGCGGCGGCAGTCCAATCTTGCCAGTGTACTTGATTCAAGTGCTCGGGTGTGGTGCCGTGCCCCGGCAGCAGCGGCCCCGACACGGTGTAACCCTGGGCATGCAGGCGCACTGCCAGGGGACGTGTTTCCCAGGCAGTGGCTGTGAACCCATGCAAGAGCAAGGCCCCCACCGGGCCGGCGCTGAAGAAGAAGGGCTCACTTTGCAAATGAGGGTTGACCAGGTTTGGGTTACCCATGCTATAAGTCTAGCGCATTTCTGCAAAGCATGCAATAAGATAATGAAAGCCTTTTGACGAGAAAGCACCCCTCTGCTATACTTGGAAGGTCTTAAACCACTTTGGAGGTATCTGCAAATGACCGAACGTTTTAAACTGACCTATTCGACCATGTTCAACCCTCCCGAAGAGCTGCACACGCGCTTTGAAGAGGCATTGGCCAAAATCAAAGCCAACCTGGGGCAAGAACATGCCATGATTATCGGCGGGAAGGATCATTTCACGGCCGAGAAATTTGAAGACCGTTCGCCGATCAATGCCGATTGGGTGTTGGGCGTGTTCCAAAAGGGCGGCGAGCAAGATGCCCACAAGGCCCTGGCGGCTGCTCACCAGGCCTTCCCCATGTGGAGCCACATGCCATGGCAAGAACGGGTGGCCCTGCTGCGCAAGGCCGCCGGCTTGATCGACGAACGTATTTTCGAGATCGGCTCTGCCATGGCCCTGGAAGTGGGCAAGAACCGCATGGAAGCGCTGGGCGACGTGGCTGAAACCGCCGACCTGATCCGCTATGCCTGTGACCAGATGGAAAAGAATGAGGGTTACATGGTTGAGATGGGCCGCGACCCGCTGCAAGGCTACACCTCCACCAATTATTCGGTGCTGCGCCCCTATGGTGTCTGGCTGGTGATCAGCCCCTTCAATTTCCCCGGCGCGCTCAGCGGCGGGCCAACCGGGGCCGCCCTGGTGGCCGGCAACACCGTGGTGCTCAAGCCCGCCACCGATACCCCCTGGACGGTGCGCCTGCTGGCAGAGTGCCTGCGCGATGCCGGGCTGCCAGACGGTGTGTTCAATTACGTCACCGGCCCCGGCCGCACCCTGGGCAAGGCATTGGTGACCTGCGACCATGTAAGCGGCGTGACCTTCACCGGCTCTTTCGACGTGGGCATGCAGTTGTTCCGCGATTTTTCTGACTGCCGCTACGTCCGCCCGACGATCCTGGAGCTGGGCGGTAAGAACCCCACCATCGTCTCGCGCCATGCTGACCTGGAGCGCACTGCCCTGGGTATTGTGCGCTCGGCCTTCGGCCTGCAGGGGCAAAAGTGCTCGGCTTGCTCGCGGGTGTACATCGAAGAGCCGGTCTATGATGATCTGGTAGCGCGGCTGGTAAGCCTGACCCAAAAACTGACCGTTGGCGACCCCACAGAGCGCAGTGTCTACATGGGCCCGGTGGCCAATTCTGGCGCGTATCAAGATTTCAAAGATTTCACGGCTGAACTTGGGAAATCTGGCCGTTTCCTCACCGGCGGGCAGGTGCTGACCGACGGCGCGCTGAGCAAGGGCTATTTCTGCGCCCCCACCCTGGTGGCCGACCTGCCTTACACCCACCGGCTGTGGAAAGAAGAGATGTTCCTGCCCATCACCACCATTGGTAAGGTCCAGTCGCTTGAGGAAGCCATGCAGATGGCCAATGATGTCAATTACGGCCTGACGGCTGGTTTCTACGGCACACCGGAAGAGGTCGAATGGTTCTACGACCGGATCGAAGCTGGCGTGACCTATGCCAACCGCCCGCAGGGCGCCACCACCGGCGCCTGGCCTGGCTTCCAGCCCTTTGGCGGCTGGAAAGGCTCTGGTTCAAGCGGCAAAAATTCCGGCGGACACTACTACCTGCCGTTGTATATGCACGAGCAGATCCGCAATATGGTTAAGTAGCGCGCGTTCAGGATAAGAGGTTTATTCGGTGAACCTGGAAAAAGGTCGCGTCGGTTCGTTCATCCTGTTTTTTGGCCTGCTTTTCCTGGTGCTCTTCTTCACCACCGACCAGGCCAAGCATCCCACTTATGGATTGTTCTTCCTGGGCGCATTTGGCGTCTTAGTGGGAGGCTTTATCATCTGGAGGAGTGCCAAGCCGCCCGCGGAGCGCGTCGAGCGTTTTCGCGGCATTCGCAACATGCAAGCCAGGCAGCGTGAGCAAAAAGCCAAGCGAGAAGAGGCCAAAGCTGCCAAGAAGGCCAAAAAGAATCAAAAGTAGGGCCGGGCTTCAGCCTGCCCAAGAAAGGAATTTATGAGCAAACTGGTTTCACTATCTCAAGCTGTTCAGCAATACGTGCACGATGGCGATGTGATCTACGCCGCTGGATTCACCCACATGATCCCCTTCGCCGCTGGTCATGAGATCATCCGCCAGAAACGCCGCAACCTGGTACTGGCGCGCGCCACCCCCGACTTGATCTACGATCAAATGGTGGCAGCCGGCTGTGCAAGCAAGGTGATCTTCTCGTACATGGGCAACCCTGGCGTTGGCTCTTTGCGCATTGTGCGCGCCGAGCTGGAGGCCGGGCGGCTGGAATGGGAAGAATACTCGCACTTCGGCATGATCTCACGTTTGCAAGCCGGCGCCACCGGGCTGCCTTTCATGCCCATGAACCCCACTGCTGCCGGTGACCTGGAACACGCCAATCCCAACTATCGCACCGTCACCGACCCCTACACGGGTCAGGCGGTGGTGGTGGTGCCGGCGCTCAAGCCCGACGTGGCCATTGTCCACGTTCAACGCGCCGATGCGGATGGCAATGCCCAGATTTGGGGCATCATCGGCGAACAGAAAGAGGCCGCCTTCGCCGCCGAGCGCGTCATTCTGACCGCTGAAGAGATCGTAGACGAGACCGTTATCCGCTCAGACCCCAACCGCACCCTGATCCCCGGCTTTATCGTCGATGCCGTCTGCCATGTGCCGTACTGCTCGCACCCCTCGTACACCCAGGGGTACTACGACCGCGATAACGATTTCTACATGGAATGGGATAAGATCAGCAGCAGCCCCGAGGCCACCCAGGCCTATTTGGACGAATGGGTTTACGGCGTCAAAGACCGGGACGAATACTGGCAAAAGCTGGGCGCCAAAACCCACAAACGGTTGGATGTCAGCAAGAACCTGAGCAGCCCCGTAGATTATGGGAGATATTAATATGCCT
This sequence comes from uncultured Anaerolineaceae bacterium, assembly GCA_964633225.1. Lineage (GTDB taxonomy): Bacteria > Chloroflexota > Anaerolineae > Anaerolineales > UBA4823 > JAKQIM01. The sequence continues at coordinate 14,256 of CAZWFQ010000046.1, read as the reverse complement.
GACTTAACTTATACCTCTTCGGAACTGCTTACCATCAACGCTGCCCGCTTGCTGCGCGATGGCGATACCGTCTTCGTGGGCGTTGGACTGCCCAACCTGGCCTGCAACCTGGCTCGCCACACCCATGCCCCCAACCTGATGATGATCTATGAGGCCGGCGTGATCGGTGCGCAGCCAGCCCGCCTGCCGCTTTCGATTGGCGACCCCACCCTGGTCAGCGGGGCGCTCTCGGTTTGCAGCATGTATGATATCTTTGCCTTCTACCTGCAGCGCGGCAATGTGGATGTGGGCTTCATGGGCGGGGCCCAGATTGACCGCTTCGGCAACATCAACGCCACCGTGATCGGCGATTATGCCCACCCCAAGGTGCGCCTGCCTGGGTCAGGCGGCTCGATGGAGATTGCGGCCTGGGCCAACCGCTGCTACCTGCTGACCCCGCACCAGAAGCGCCGTTTCCCTGAAAAGTTGGATTTTCGCACCTCCGCCGGCTTTTTGGGCGGCAAAGGCGAGCGCCAGGCCGCTGGTTTACGCGGCGGCGGCATGCTGGCAGTGGTCACCGACCTGGGGGTGATGGAGCCTGACGAGAACGGTGAGCTGGTACTCACCGCCCTGCACCCCGGCGCAAGCGCCGAACAGGCGCGCGCCAACACCGGTTGGGACCTGAAGGTGGCTGCGGATCTGAAAAACACCTCCGCCCCCACGGTGGAAGAGCTGCGCATCCTGCGCGAAGAGCTGGACCCCCAGGGCATTTACTTAAAAGGCGGCGCCTGATCAGCAAAGCTATGGATACCCCAGCCTCTCTCACCACATCCTTTGAGCAGATCTTTGGACACAGCCCGGCCCTGATCGCCCGCGCCCCAGGGCGCGTGAACCTGTTGGGCGAGCATGTAGATTACAACCAGGGCATTGTGCTGCCGGCTGCCATCAACCGGGCCGTACGCCTGGCTGCCAGCCCCACCAAAGACGGTCGCTTGACCCTGCACGCGCTAGACCTGAATGAGCATGCCATTGTGCCGTTGGATCAGCTAAAAAAGCCCCAGCCTGGCGAAGAGCACTCGCCGGGCTGGGTGGGGTATCCCTCTGGAGTAGCCTGGGCCTTACAGCAGGCTGGGCTGGGCGTAAGCGGCATGGAAGTGGCTTACACATCCGATGTGCCGATTGGATCCGGCTTAAGCTCTTCGGCAGCGGTGGAGGTGGCTTTTGCGGCTGCCTGGCGGGCCCTGGGCGGCTGGGAGATGAGCAACCTGGAGCTGGCCCGCCTGTGCCAGAAAGCAGAGAACCAGTATGTGGGGGTGGCATCGGGGCTGATGGACCAGTTCGCCAGCGCCTGCGGGGTCGAAGGGCACGCCCTGTTGTTTGACACGCGCAGCCTGGAATGGCGCCCGGTGAAGCTGCCTGCCGGGACGGCCATTGTGGTGGCGGATTCGGGCATGCGGCGCACGCTGGCTGGCTCGGCATATAACGACCGGCGGGCGGCCTGCGAAAAAGCTGTGGAATTGTTGCAGGCCTACAAACCGGGGCTCCAATCGCTGCGCGATATCTCGGCGGTGGAGTTTGCCGCCTACAGTGCCATGCTGCCGGATGAAGTGCGCCGCCGGGCTGAGCACGTGGTCAAAGAGATCTTACGCGTTGAGCAGGCCGAACATGCCCTGGCAACCGGCAACATCCAATCGTTTGGGGGGATGATGTTTGCCTGCCACAAAAGCCTGCGTGACCTGTACGAGGTCAGCATCCCTGAGCTGGATGCGCTGGTGGAGATTGCCCGCCAACTACCCGGCATTTACGGGGCGCGCCTGACCGGCGCAGGCTTCGGCGGCTGCACGGTCAACCTGATCGATGCCAACCAGGCCGAGGCCTTTATGCAGGGCCTGCAGGCCGGGTATGAAGCGCGCACCGGCCGCCAGGCCAGGGTGTACCTGTGCCAGGCCAGCCGCGGAGTAGAAGCAGAACCCTGCGGCGCGTAAATTTCTCAACCCGGATGAACTTTTCAACGCGATGAACTTCTTGCAGCGATGAACTTTTCGCCAATTACCGATTCTCTGTTCGTCGGCACCACCCCCTCCGCCAGCGATTACTTTCGCTTGCGGGGCTTGAATGTGGCGTTGGTGATCAATTTGCGCATCGAGCGGCCTCCCATTCCTGACCGCTATCCCCAACCCATCAAGACCCTCTGGCTGCCGGTGTTCGATACCCCGCTGGTGCCCATTCCCATCTATGCGTTGAACAAGGGTGTGCGGGCTGCGCTGGAGATGATCCAACAGGGGAAGATAGTGTACGTCCACTGCGCTGCCGGGGTACACCGCGCCCCAGCCCTGGGTTCAGCGATCTTGATCGCACAGGGCTACTCTGCCGAGCAGGCTATGCGCACGATCAAAGAACGCCGACCGGTCGCCGATCCATACGCCTGGTATATCCGCCGGCGCATCCTGCGCTTTGCAAAAGCCTGGAATCCCCCAGCCATACCCGCTCAAGAGACTGAGACGATGACGAAGTAATCGAGGGCTCGATCACTTCGTCATGGTTTCTAGCAATGTAAAGTTGACCACCGCATCCAGCCCGCCCGAGGCCAGCACCAGGCCATCTGGGCTGAAGGCCAGGCTGCTCACGCCGCCAGCGTGCAGGCGAGCCGCATACGCCAGCCGGCCAGAAGGCATCTCCCACAACCGCACCCAGCCATCACTGCCGCCCGCCGCCAGCCAAGCGCCATCGGGGCTAAAAGCCAGGCTCCAGATGAAGACCCGCCCCGCGGCGGGCGGGTTCAATTCCAAGAGCGCTTCTCCACCCTGCACATCCCACACCCGCAAGGTGTTGCCTGTTTCGCCTGCTGCCAGCAAGCTGCCATTGGGGCTGAAAGCCAGTGCGAACATGGATGCCTGGCTGCGGAAGGTACGATCCAGGCGTTGGGTGAGGGGATCGCGCAGGCGAATATCTTGCCCATCTGCGGCGGCAACCAGGGCACCATCGGGGCTGAAGGCCACCGCCGGCACACCGTAGGCCCCGCCGATCATCTCAGCCACTTCCGTCACCGGGCAAGCGCCCGTCGCCGGCAGGGTGGATACATCCCACAGGCGCACCATGGCATCGTTGCCAGACGAAGCCAGCACCAGGCCATCTGGACGGAAGGCCAGGCTGTTGGTGCCGTGGCGATGGGCCAGCAAGCGGCAAATCTGCTGACCGGCTGATACATCCCAGAACTGCAAGGAGCCATCTGTGCCCCCAAAGGCCAGCAATGAGGGCAGCCCCTGGCCTTCTGGCCCCGCCGGCTGAAAAGCCAAGCGGCTGGCCCAGACGCCCGTATCGAAGACCTGGAGCTGCGCCATGCTGGCAGCGGCATAGATATGGACCCCATCTCCGGCAGATACCGCCAACAGATCGCCGCCCGGCGACCAGGCCAGGGCCTGTACCAGGGACCAGGCAGGATACACGATGGGGAGGAGGTGCGCCTCAGCCGTTTCAGAGACAGCCGGGGCGGGCTGGGGCGTGGGAGAAGCATCGCTCACCACCGGGGCTGCCAGGGCAGTGGGCGTGACAGGGGGGAGCTCGGTCAGGTCAACCTGGGCCGGGGCAGTTGCCGAGGGCAGAGGGGCGGCCGGAGAAGCGGCCGCGCCAGGCACAGAGGCTGGCTGGGATGGTTGACAGGCCGCCAGCAGGCAAACAAAAAGCGCCCAGCCAGCCATACAGGCCGGGGACGCTTTTCGACAAAAAGGCCAACCCTTCACCTAGAGCTCCACCGACATGCCTCGCTCGGGGTATGAAATGCGATCCAGGCCGCCTGCCACCAGCTTTTCGCGCAAGGCACCGGCTGCATCCGGCTCACCGTGGATCAAAAAGAGCTGCTTAAGCTGGCCCTTCAAATTCAAGGCATATTCCATCAACAGGTCTTGCCCGGCATGGGCCGACAGGCCGCCGATGGTCGAGACATCGGCCTTGCGCTCGAAGGTTTCGCCAAAGATCTTGACCTCTGTTGCGCGGTCGGCCAGGCGGCGGCCCAGGGTATAAGGCGCCTGCCAACCCACGATCAGGATGGTATTGAGCGGGTTTTCGATGTTATTGCGCAAGTGGTGCAGGATGCGCCCGGCCTCTGCCATACCCGAAGCTGAGATAATGATCATGGGCTCTTTGCGATCGTTCAACGCCTTTGATTCTTCCACCGAGCGGGTATACACCAGGCGGTCAAAACCCAAAACGGTGCGGTGCTTTTCTTGGTTGATGAATTCCCAGGTCTCGGAGTCAAAACAATCTTTGTGTTTCTTGAAAACGTCAGTTACATTCACCGCCAGTGGGCTGTCAACGAATACCGGAACGGAGGGAATCTCGTTGTTTTCCACCATTTGGTGTAGATAATAGACCAGCTCTTGTGTGCGGCCAACGGCAAAGGCCGGGATGATAACCTTGCCGCCGCGCTTGAGGGTGCGCGAGACCACCTGGCGCAGCTCAACATAGGCTTGCTCGGGGTCACGGTGCGGCTTATCGCCGTAGGTGCATTCCATGAGCATGTAATCGGCATGCGTTGGCAAGACCGGGTCGCGCAGCAGGGGCAGCTTGCGCCGCCCGATGTCGCCGGAGAACCACAGGGTATGCTTTTGCCCCCCTTCTTTGATTTCCATTGCCACAGATGCCGACCCGAGGATATGCCCGGCATCCACCAGGCGCGCCACCACCCCCGGCACCGGCTCAAAAGGCTCGCCGTAATCCATGCTCTCAAAGTATTGAGCCACCATGGCGGCATCTTCTTGGGTATAGAGCGGCTCAACCAGGGGCAGACCGGCCCTGGCATTGCGCTTGTTGACAAACTTGGCATCCGATTCTTGGATGTAGCCGGCATCCATCAGCATGATGTTGCTCAGGTGAGCAGTGGCATGCGTGGCATAGATGTGGCCGCGGAAGCCATCCCGCACCAGGGTCGGCAGGTTACCGCTGTGATCGATATGGGCGTGCGAAAGGATGACCGCATCAATATCTTTTGGGGTAAAGCCCAGGCTGCGGTTGCGTTCAGCGGCCTCTTGGCGCGGCCCCTGGTACAGCCCACATTCTAACAACAGGGTAGATCCATTGATTTCCAACAAATATTGAGAGCCGGTTACTGTTTGCGCTGCACCATGAAATGTAATTCTCATGCTTATCTCCTTATTATCCCCGAATTTTCGGATAGGTTTTTAATGTTTTTTCCTTAGAACTGCCAGGATCTGGGAACCGAAATGCTCCATGCGCCAGGGAGAGTCGTACAAGACTTGTTGAAGCTGCTCCGGCTGGAGCGGATCTTCGCTCGCCAACCTGTAGAGCAGATCGCGCGGCAGCACCACATCTGACTCAACTTCCAGCTCACGCCCCTTGAGCTTGCGCCACTCGCGCAGCGCTTCCAGGCGCGCCAGGTAATGTTCATCTGGGCGCGGGGGGCGCGTCGGGCGGATCGGATCGGCAGCCAGGCCGCGGCGCACAGCCTCTAGCAGGGCTGGCCCGTGCTTTTGGATCTGGTGGGGCGACATGCCCGGCAGCCCATGCAGGGCTTCCAGGTCAAGCGGGCAGGCCTGGGCCAGGGCGATCAGGGTCTGGTTGCCAATGACCTTGAACAAGGGACGGTCTTGCTGAGAGGCGGCCTGATCGCGGTAAATAGACAATTCCCTCAGCACAGCCGCCTGCTGAGGCGAAAGATCGTGTGCGCCGCTGATGCGCCAGAAGGGCTCACGCGTCTCTTCGTTGCCATTGGGTTCAGCCAGGCAAAGGCGCCGGAAATCCTCCTGCGCCAGGGGCAGCAAGCCAGCCGCGGCCAGATCTGCTTCCAGGCGGTCGCGCAGCGAGATCAAATAATGGGTGTCGAGCATGGCGTATTCGAGCAAAGGCAAGATCAAAGGCCGGCGGCCCCAATTTGCGCGCTGCTGGCGCTTATCTGCTTGCACGCCATAAAAAGCCTCTAACATAGATCCCAGGCCCACCTCTTTGAGCCCCAAGACACGCCCTGCCAGCATGGTGTCAAACAAATTCGAAAAACTGAAACCAAAATCACGCCGCAGGCAGATCAGATCGTATTCGGCAGCGTGGAAGACCTTCTCGATCTGCGGATTGGCAAACAGGCCAGCCAGCGGCGACAGGTCTGGCAGGGCCAATGGGTCCACCAGGAAATCTTCTTCAATGGTTGAAAACTGAACCAGGCAAACCTGCTCTTGGTAAGCAAACAGGCTGTTCGACTCGGTATCTACCCCCACGATCTTCTGGCGCCCCAACAGGTCCGCCAGTTCTAGCAGCGCATTGGGGCTGGTGATCAAGTTAGATGTGATTGGCGTTGATTTTCCCATGCGCTTATTATATCGGATATTAGCGTCTCTTCTCCATTACCAGGGCTGTTTCTCCATCATGGTAATAGCGGATCCACTCACCCAGCTTCACATATCCAAATCGCTCGTACAGCCGGATGGCGGTGTCATTGTTCCGGCGCACACACAGCCGGATGGTTTTTAACGGGATGCGCCCTTCGCAGGCTTCGAGCAAGGCAGCGCCAATACCGCGGCCGCGGTATTCGGGCAGCACGCCCACTGTGGCGATCCAGGCCAGGTCTTCATCTGAACGCAAATCCCCGGCGATAAAGCCCACCATCTGCCCATTGCAGGTGGCTTTGAGGCGCACCACACCCGGGAAGGTCAGCACGCCGATCAGATCCAACAGGGGCCAGGCATCCAGCGGAAAGCAAACCTGTTCCACATGGCGCAGGGCGCCCAGGTCGCGGATACCGGCCGGCTCGATCAGATAGGAGCATTCCAGGGCTTGTTCGACAGTCATCGCAAAGATACAGGTAGGGTGCACCAGACGGATCCGCCTGGTGCACCCCACAGCTTACTTTCAGAATGAGAAATTACTTGTCGCCCTTCAAGAAATTCTGCAGCATGCCTGTGAATTCCATCGGGAAGATGTACTTGGTAGACGGGCTGGCGCCAATATCTTTGAGCGTCTCGAAGTACTGCAAGGTCATGGTCTTCTGATCGACCGTCTTGGCAATCGAGAAGATGCGATCCAAAGCCGCCGCGAACCCTTCGGCACGCAGAAGCTGGGCCGACCGCTCACCCTCAGCTTTGAGGATGGCCGACTGCTTCTCGCCTTCGGCACGCAGGATGTTCGACTGCTTATCACCCTCAGCCACGTTGATGGCGGCTTCACGGGTACCGGTCGATTCGGTCACCACGGCGCGGCGGACACGCTCAGCAGACATCTGGCGGTTCATGGCTTCTTGCACTTCACGCGGCGGGATGATCTCGCGGATCTCAACGTTGGTCACTTTGACACCCCAGCGTTCGGTTACCTCGTCCAGGCGGGTGCGCAGCATGTTATTGATATGCTCGCGCTCTGAGAGCACATCGTCCAGCGGGATGCCGCCGATGACAGCACGCAGGGTGGTGGTTGCCATACCCTGGGCCGCCGCCTCAAAGTTGCCCACTTGCAGCACGCTTTCGGTGGGATCCAGTACCTTGTAGTACCACAAGAAGTCGATCGAGATGGGGGCGTTATCTTTGGTGATGGAGGTCTGGTGCGGGATCTCGCGCACTTGCTCGCGCAAGTCCACCGTCACACCGCGGTCGATCACAGGGATCAACAACACCAGGCCAGGGCCTTTGGTGCCAACGCAGCGTCCCAGGCGGAAGACCACTAGGCGCTGGTATTCGGGGACGACGCGAATGGCGCTGGCCAAAAAAGCAATGCCAATCACCAACACCGCACCTACCAGGCACAGTGCGCCGCTTCCAAGCAGAGGTTCAATGTTCATATACTTTTCTCCTTATTCCTTTTCTGAAATTTCTTCCACGTCGAGGATAAACCCTTCCCGGCGTAAAATACGCACCTTACGGCCAACCGGGACACGTTTTTCACTGCGTGCGCTCCACAATTCACGTTCTACCTGCACCGAACCCTCGGTGTGAATCACTGACTTGGCCTCGCCAACCGCCCCAAGCAACGTTTCCAGCGAGTGCGCCGGACGCGCCCGGTCTGATTCCATCACTTTGACCGTGGCAATCCAGATGAACCCGCCTGCCAACACCGAAACCACCAACGCCAAGAAGGGATTGACGCCCGGCAGCCACCACTGAGAGCCACGGAACAGATAAGCAGACCCCAGCACAAAGGCCACCACCGCCACCACCAGGTAGATCAACTGGCGCGACTTACGCACGGCCAGTAAGAAGGGGATGACACCCAGCATCAGCAGGACCAACGCCCACACGTTGAACGGAAGTTTATAGATATGCCAGCCAGCGACCAATAAGGCCACAAACGCGGTCAGCTCCAGCATACCCGTGCCCGGCGAGAAGATGGCCATGATGGCCAACAAGAAGCCCCCTACCAAAAACAAATAGGCAATATTTGGGCTAAGCGCCCATTCGATTGACATTGCAGCCTCCTGGGTAGCAAGTTGATTATACATCAGTTTTTTGTACTACTGCCGTTGGCATGCGCCTGGCAAACCAACATCTCATTCTTAGTATACCCTCAACCACAGAGCCAAGACCTCAGATAATCTGATATCTGAAGCCCAGGGCTTTCTGAAGAATTTAGGGGATTGCAGGGCGCAACGCCGCCTTGCAATCCCCCAACCCCCGTCTTAAGAAAAAACGTGTAAGGCCAATCAATCCCCTTGACAAAGCAGGCCAACCGGCCTTATAATGCAACCGGTTGCAGAGAACAGGTTGATCATGGATCAAAAAAGCGTTCACACCATTGCAGATATCGCCCGGCTGGCAGGGGTCTCCAAGTCTACGGTTTCACGCGCCCTGAGCGACAGCCCGCTGATCTGCGACGAGACCAAAAAAAAGGTGCGCGCGATTGCCAGGGAGCACAATTTCCAGATCAATGTCCCTGCCCAACGGCTGAGCATGCAGCACAGCAACACGATTGCCTTTGTGACGCATGCTTACCACAAGCAGTTCTCGGTGGCTGACCTGTTTACCCTGGAGATCTTGGGCGGCATCTCGGCTGGGCTGGCGGAAAACGGGTATGACCTGCTGATGGTGTATGTGGATCCGTGCGACGATAGTTGGGCCGAAAAGCACTTCAACACCGGCAAGGCCGATGGCTTCATCCTGATGACCTCGACCCGCAAGCACCTGCACATCCAAGCCCTGCTTGACAAAGGGGCCCCGTTCATCGCCTGGGGCGTGCCGAACCCAAAATACAACTACTGCACGATCATCGGGGATGACTTTAACGGCGGGAAGCTGGCTACAGAGCACCTGGTGGGCCTTGGACGGCGGCGGATTGCCTTTTTGGGCGGGCCGCCGGTTGAAATGGAAGTGCAGCGCCGCTACGAGGGGTATGTTGAAGTTCTGCAAGCGGCAGGGATGCTGCCTGACCCGGCCCTGACCGCCTACGGCGACTTCTCGAACTCCTCGGGGGCAGAGGCCATGCGCAAGCTGTTGGAACAAGCCCCCGACCTGGATGCGGTCTTCGTCAACAGCGACCTGATGGCGGTTGAAGCCATGCGTGTGCTGCAAGCGGCGGGCAAGCGCATCCCTGAGGATGTGGCGGTGGTGGGGTACGACAACCTGTCGATCACCGAACAGTGCACCCCGCAGTTAACTTCCGTCAGCCAGAATGTGCACCTGGCTGGCAAGCTGCTGGCAGTCAACCTGCTGCAATATTTGCAGACGCGTGCCGTATCGCACGTGGTGATGCCGGTGGAGTTGGTTGTCAGGCAGTCGGCCTGAGATATTTTTTTAGCCCGGATTGCAACCGGTTGCAGGAGCGATTTGCAGGCAAGACGCAAATCTTTTTTTAGCCAGTCGTTGCAACCGGTTGCAGATCACAAGCTTTCGCAAGACAAGAAAGGGAAATGACATGATCAACGCTACTTTTTCCCCAGCACGCTTCGCCGCCATCGAACAATTCCAACACGAGAGTTGGCTGGCGCAAGTTAAATCATTATTCTCTCGGCTGACTGCCAACAACAACCGGCTGGACAGTTTTGCCACCTTCTTGCCTACTTTGCTGCCCGAACGCCATTACCTGGGCATCCAAGAGATCTGCCTGGCACAGGTCACCGGCAGCGTGGGCCGCAGCACCGACTTCGACCGCAGCTTTCGCCCGCTCAAGGCGCACCTGCGCGACCGGTGGGTCAACCTCTACCTGCTGCTCCAATCGGGGGCGTGGCCTCCGGTGCGGGTGTACAAGGTGGACCAGCAGTATTTCGTCTCCGATGGGCACCACCGCGTTTCGGTGGCGCATGCCATCGGCATGCGCGCCATCCAGGCGGAAGTGTGGGAGTACACAAGCAAGGAGGCTTAGCGGCTGGCGGCGCGGGGGCAGGAACAATGTTTGGATGTGGGTGCTGGGCGAGCAGGTATGCCGCCAGGCACCCACATCTTTTTATTCTTGGGCAGGGGGTTTAATGTATAATGTTCTTGTTAGAAGAGATGTTTTGGGTGAGCAATGATGCAAGAAGAGAAAACCGCAGAGAGGCTGCGACTGACGTACAGCCGAGAGCGCACAGAGAATACCTTGAGGAGGAACCTATGACTTCATTAACCACCGCAATTACAGCGGTCACGGTTTACCCTGACCGGGCCCGGGTGACCCGGAGGGGAGCGCTGGCACTGGAAGCCGGGCTGCACAGCCTGGAGGTGAGCGAGCTGCCCACCCAGCTCAACCCCGATTCGCTGCGCACCTCAGCCCGCGGCACGGCACGCGCCCGCCTGCTGGGGGTGCAGGTGCAGCGGGCCTACTATAACGAAACCCCCTCTGAGCAGGTGCACAAGCTGGAAGAGAAGATCGAAGCCTTGCAGGATGAGATGCGCCAGATGGATGTCCAGGCCGAGCTGGTGAAGCAGAGCCGCGCTACGCTGGACAAGCTGGCCTCACATACCGAGACGTATGCCACGGCGATGGCCGCCGGAGAGACCACGGTGGAGCAGCAGATGGCCCTTTTCGATGGGCTGCGCGCCCGGGCCGAGAAGCTGAACGGCGAGATGCAGGCCCTGGCGGTGTCTCGCCGAGACAGCGAACACCGCTTGCAAAAGCTGACCAAAGAGCTGGAACAATTGCGCGGCAGCCGCCCGCGTGAGCGCTATACCGCCAGCGTGGAGGTGGAAGTGCTGCAAGCGGGCGAGTTGAGCGTGGAGCTGACCTACGTGGTCAGCGGCGCGGAGTGGCGCCCGCTCTACGACCTGCGGCTGATGGAAGGCGGAGAAGACGAGGCGAGCCTGGAAGTGGGCTACCTGGGACAGGTGACACAGCGAACGGGCGAAAGTTGGGAGAATGTCAGCCTGACGCTTTCCACCGCCCGCCCGGCCCTCAGCGGCAGCCTGCCCGAGCTAAAACCCTGGTACATCATGCCCATGCCCCCGCCGCGCCCGGTGATGAAGGCCAAGGCGACGGGCGGCATGATGCGCTCGATGGCTGCCCCGCAATCCATGCCGGCCCCCATGCCGGCGGCCGAGAGCATGGCCTTGATGGAAGACAAAATGGTGGAAGCAGAAGAAGTGCAGGCGGTGGTAGAAAGCAGCGGCGCGGCGGTCACTTACACGATCCCCGGCGCGGTGACGGTGCCGCCAGACGGCGCCCCGCACAAGGTGACGGTGGCGCGCTTTGCCCTGCCGCCGCGCCTGGATTACCTCTGCGTGCCCAAGCTGGCTGAGGCGGCCTACCGCCGGGCAAAATTGACCAACACCAGCCCCTACACCCTGCTGCCGGGGAGCGCCAACCTGTTCATTGGCGATGAGTTCATTGGCAGCACGCCGCTGAAGCTGACCGCCCCACAGGCCGAGATCGAGCTGTTCTTGGGGGTGGATGACCGCATCAAGGTGGAACGCGAGTTGAAACGGCGCGAGGTGGGCAAGCAGTTCATCGGCGGCAAGCGCCACCAATCCTTTGGCTACGAGCTGCGCCTGGAAAACCTGCTTGGCACGGCCATCCGCCTGACGGTCCAGGACCAGATGCCTGTGCCGCGCCACGAAGAGATCAAGGTGAAGCTGGAGATGGTTGAGCCCAAGCCCACCCAGCAAAGCGAGCTGAATTTATTGAAATGGGAGCTGGCGATGGAGCCCAAAACCAAGCGCACGCTGCGCTTCGACTTCAGCGTCGATTCGCCGCAAGAGATGGAAGTGGTGGGACTCCCTTAACATGAAGCCTCTGGATTAATCTTTCCAGGATGCTTCATGTTTCAAGCAGAATTTCGGAATAGCGTGTGCGGCGTTGCTTAGGCAACGCCGCACACGCTATTCCGAAACTTATCAGAGAAATCCCCGCACCGCCCGATCTCATTTCTGGGAGATATTGTCAATATAGGCTTTGATTTGGGGCATGCCGGTCAGCTTTTCGTAGAAGAAGTTGTTGACCAGGTTGATGACCTGGGCGCGGGCGGCCTCGGCGGCGGAATCGAGGGCCTGGCCTAAGACATGCTCGCTCAGCTCGCTGCGCAGGCGCAGGAGCAGGCGCACGATCTCGGCTTCTTCATCGCCTTCGAGGGTTTGCACCACGCATACGATCAATTGGTCGGCCTGGGCCAGGAGCTGCCCGGTGGTCATCTGCGTGCCAGGCTGGGATACGTCGTCGATGGTGCGGATGAGGGACCAGACCTGGTAGAGCATGGTGGTGGGCTCGTCGAACAGCTCACGCAAGAAGGCGGCTTCTTCGTAGCGCCCGGTGAGGCGGAAGATGTTGTAGAGGCGCTTGGCTACCTTGCCGTAGTTGACATCTTTGGTGATGTATTTGTTGACCTCGCCCTCCAACTGCTCGACGTACTCGTCCAGGGCGTCGGCGGAAACATGCTGGGCCAGCTTGGAAAAGATGGGGATGGATTCGGCCTCCAGGTAGACTTCTTGGAAATAGGGGTCCAGGTAGCCATCCAGGGGGGCGATGCTGCCATCTGGGGCTTCCCAGGTGACATCAAGCATATTGGAGGCGTTCGAAAGCTGGCCGCGCAGGGGGTCTGCCACCACCCAATCCAGCTTACACCAGCCGGGGTCGTTGGCTGCTGTGTCCCAGTTGAGCTGGTAGGGGTGGTCTTCCAGGTCCGTCACCTCCACGTAACCGGCCTGCACTTCGGCAGGTTTCCAGGCGATGGGCGAACCCTGGCGTTTGAGGGCGCCGCCGCGTTTTAGGTCAGCAGGATAATTGCCGAACTTGATCTCGATCAGGCGATAGGTTGGGCCATGCAGCGTATCGAGGGCCTTTTGACGCATGATGCGCGCCAGCACCTGGCAGGCTGCGGGGCGGGTGGGGGCTTTGATGTTGATGCGTTCGAAGTAGTCGCTGTCGCCGGGGTAGGTTTGGATCTTGGATTGGGCTGAGGAGCCCGAGAGGGCCAGGGCGGTCTCGACCAGGCCGGGCTGGTCGGCAAAGCCGACCAGGTGGCCGATGGCACGGAAGCGGGCCAATTCCTGGTCGCTGAAATCGAGCATAACCACGCGGTGGCCGAAAACGCCGCTGCGGGCATCGACGGTGATGGACCCGGCGGCCAAATCGCCAGCCTGGCCCTTTGCGCCGGCACCGGCAGCCATGGCTGCCATCCACTGCAGGGCATCGGCCTGGTCCAGCTCGACCCCCAGGCGGCGGGCGGATTCGATCAAACGGGCCAATTCCTGATCCGGATTCCGGTCAACCATCAGCAGGCTCCTTATTTGGGGTTGGCATGCCAGCTTGTGCCAAGAGCTTGGCAAAGATTTCGGCCTGGTCGAGGGCGTCGCGCAGGGCATGGTGGCTCAAGGTGCGGTCGTCCAGGTAATGCGGGGCCAGGTAGCGCATGGAGGTCTCACGCCAGGGGGTGTGGGCCAGGCCCATGTAAAAGGCTTTGATATCCAGGGCTGAATGCCCAAAGGGGTTGCGGCCCAGGTAGTGCAAGAAGTAGTAATTGACGAACATCCAATCGAAGGGGGCGTTGAAGGCCACAAAAATGGGGGCTTGCCCGGGGGGGGTCTGTTCGGCCAGCCAGGTTTCAAAACGCAGCAGGGCTTCGGCGGGTTCGAGGCCGTTTTCTTTCAAGCGCTGCATCGAAAGGCGGTGGATGAGGAGGGCTTCTTCAGAGGCGTTGCCGGTGGTGGGCTTTAGCTCAACATAAAAGGTCTTGTAGGGCTCAAAGATGGTGCAGGCGCCGAGCGAAAGGATGGAATATTCGCCCGGGTAGGGCCCGGCGGTCTCGATATCTACGCAGATGTAGGTTTCGTCAATGGGATTGGGCATGGGGGGAATTATAGCAGATTATGGGGCGAGGCGATTTTTCCGGCCTCTGCCCCCCAAAAAAAGGAACGAATGAAACGACGAGGAACGACTAGTGCGGGG
>CAZWFQ010000045.1:0-29279 GCA_964633225.1 uncultured Anaerolineaceae bacterium | reverse complement strand
GCTTTTTTTACCACGGTACTCGCAAGCAGGCGTATGGGTTTTCGAACTCATACCTTGACAGGCTGCCCGCTCGCACGTATAATCGACACGCCTGCCCAAACTGGGCAGGTCTTGTTGTGGATTTTAAGACTGGGACGGGCGAAGCCTTAGTGCTTTGCCCCAAATTTATGATAGGAGTAAGGCCATGCCCCCTCAACCAAAACGAAAACACTCTTCTGGACGTCGCGATCGGCGGCGCTCCCACGATGCACTGATCGCCCCCAACCTGGTGGTCTGCAGCAATTGTGGCGAGATGCGTTTGCCTCACCGCGTATGCCCAAAATGCGGTCATTTCAAGGGCCGCGAGGTGATCGAGGTAAAAGAGGAAAAGAAATAAGCGTGCGGGCCGTGAGCTACACGGCCCGAATGCATTAAAGAACCATGAACACCCAAAATACTACTGCCTTCATATTTCCTGGTCAGGGCTCGCAATCACTTGGAATGGGCCGCGAGCTAGCTGTCCGCTTCCCTGCCGCGCGGTATATTTTTGAACAAGCAGACGAGCTGTTGGGCTTTTCGTTATCCCGCCTTGCATGGGATGGGCCCGAAGATAGCTTGAACGACACAATTAACACCCAGCCAGCCCTGCTCGTACATTCCGTCGCTGTCCTGCATGTTTTTCGGGAAATTCACCCTGGCTTCCAACCTGCTTGCGTTGCTGGGCACTCCATGGGTGAATTAAGTGCATTGGTCGCCGCCGGCACCCTGCCTTTCTCGGACGCGCTTTCCCTGGTTCGCGTGCGTGGCGAAAGCATGAAACATGCAGGCCTGGTATCGCCCGGAGGAATGGCTGCCATACTTGGGCTCGATATTCCAACCCTCGAGCAGTTGTGTGCCCAGGCCAGCAGCGCAGATGAAATCGTCCAGGTAGCCAACGACAATTGCCCCGGGCAGGTGGTGATTTCAGGTGCAAATGCAGCTCTAGACAGGGCACTCCCCTTGATCCAGCAGGCTGGTGCACGCCGGGCGGTTCGCCTTGCGGTCAGCATCGCGGCCCACTCACCGCTTATGCTGCATGCCCAAGAAGCCTTCAATCAAGGCGTGAATGCCGCCCCCATAACCGATCCCATCATTCCCTTAGTTGGCAACGTTACTGCCATGCCGCTCCAAAACAAGGTCGAGATCCGCAAGGATCTACAAGATCAGCTCACCCACCGCGTTCGTTGGACCGAAACGATCCAATGGATGTCTGCACAAAATATCACCACGTACATCGAGATGGGCAGCGGGTCGGTCTTGACTGGCCTGGTTAAGCGAATTGATCGCCAGGCCAATTGCTTCGCCCTGGGTACGCCCGCCGATTTTGAAAAGCTACCGTTCGGCTAAACGCCACCTTGCGGTATAATACGACAATCGTCATATCCTTTTCAAAGGAGATCAATTATCTTGCCCGGAATGAGTATGTACCCAATGGAAGGGCGTGTTGCGGTTATAACAGGCGGGGCACGCGGTATTGGCCGCGCAATTGCCGAGATTTTTGCGCACCGTGGTGCCACAGTAGTGATTGCTGACAAACAAGAAGAACTAGCGCAATCAACTGCTCAAGAAATTGCCACATCCACTGGTCGCCCCACACTTGCACTTCCTGTTGACGTCGCCAATACAGACACCGCCAAAGCTATGATTGATAAGGTCGTTGAAACATACGGGAAAATAGATATCCTGGTGAACAATGCTGGGCTTACGCGCGATACATTGATCATGCGCATGGACGAGGCCGACTGGGATATTGTGCTAAATGTAAATCTCAAAGGCGTTTTTAATTGTTCAAAAGCCGTTATTCGCCCAATGATGAAACAACGTTATGGGCGGATCGTCAATCTCTCATCTGTTTCAGGTCAGGCCGGGCAGGTTGGGCAGACCAACTACTCTGCATCGAAAGCTGGCATAATTGGGTTTACGAAAGCTCTCGCCCGCGAAGTAGCCTCGCGACAAATCACCGTGAACGCGGTCGCCCCAGGCTTTGTCCCCACGGACTTGACCAATGATCTGTCTGATGAACTTAAAGAAATGATTGTCAAAGCTACTCCCATGGGGCGCATGGGGCGGCCCGAAGAGATAGCGCATGCCGTTGCCTTCCTCGCATCTGATGAAGCATCGTATATCACCGGTCAGGTTTTGGCTGTGGATGGCGGCATGGTAATGATGTAACCAGCAGAAACTACTTTCCAAAAAATACTATGAGCGATACTTACTCTTCCCAAGGAACCACAACCATAGCCCCAGACGTCTTGTTGACCATTGCGCAACTGACCACCCTTAACGTCAGTGGGGTTAGCCGCATGAGCCATGCCCCCAGCGGTGGCGTCAACCTGTTGCGGAAACGCGCCCTGGCGCGCGAAGGTGTTCAGATTGAAATCGTGGACGACATGGTATATGCTGATTTGTATGTGGTACTGAAGAACGATTTCAACGTTCGAGAAGTCAGTCAAAACATCCAACGTGATGTTGCCCGGGCAATCTCCGAAATGGTTGGCATGCAGGTTGGCCGCGTAAATGTTCACATCGAAGATATTGACTATCCTCCGGAGATAGCTGAGGCTTAAGAAAGCATGAAACCCCGTACCAGAGCGCGCAGCATTGCTCTGCAAGCACTTTACGAAATAGATATCGCCGGACACTCACCTGAGGTAGTTCTAGGTGAGCGATTCGCCGATGGCCCATTGGAAGACAGCCTGGCAGAGTTCGCGCGCCAGATTGTATTTGGCGTTATCCCAATCATTAACGAATTAGACGATATCATCGCCAAGCATGCTCCCGAGTGGCCGCTAGATCAAGTGGCCACAATTGACCGCAACATTCTCCGCATTGCCCTATGGGAAATTGCAATTAGCGATCAAACCCCCCTTAAAGTTGCAATCAATGAAGCTGTTGAATTAGGTAAATGGTTTGGCTCTGAAAGCACCGCCCGCTTTGTAAACGGCGTATTGGGCAGTTTATCTTTACATCTTAACGAAATCATCCAAACACTTAATCAACACAAATCGTCGTAGCATGGAAATCCTGGGCATTGGACCCCTCGAGTTTGTTGCCATTATCCTGATCGCATTGATCGTCTTTGGTCCCAAAGATCTGGTCAAAGCAGGACGCACACTCGGGCAGTTTCTCAATAAAGTTGTCAATTCACAAGAGTGGCGATCTCTTCAACAAGTATCCCGCGAGGTTCGGCATCTACCCACTCGGCTGATGCGCGAGGCCAACTTTGAACGCCAAGAACTTGAGAGACAAGGCTTGGTTATGCCAGAAATGGAACACACTCATGATAACCAGCCGGCAGACCTGCCCCCCAACAGTCTGCTGCCCTGGACGACTCCGCCAGGAACACCCATCCCCCCCGCTCCCCAACCGGCTAAAGATTTTCCTCTAGACGGACAAAGCTAAACAATGCGCCGTTTGCTGCACGGGTTCTGGAACATCCTTGTCTGGCCTTTCCGATTCATCAAGAGGCTGGCGCTGGGCATAGCCCATATTGTGGTCCGTGGTATCAAGAGAATCCAGGCGTTTTTCACAGACGAGGCAAAAGACACCCCGCTGCCAGACACCCTCGCATACACATTCGAAAACCCTGGCTGGCTGCTAGAACACATTGATGCCATGCGCAAACATTTACTGCGCTCCGTAATTGTGTTGTTCATCAGCGCAGCCATCACCTTTGGTTTTGTGCGCAATGTGATGGAATTCCTCGTCGTTCCACTTGAAGGCGGCTTGGAATCTCTTACGGCAACCGAGGTAACCGAGAACGTGGGCACCGTGATGCGCGTGGCTTTGCTCACCGGTTTTGCGTTTGCCCTCCCCTATATCACCTTGGAAATATATCTTTTCATTGCCCCAGGGTTAAGAGTACCGGCTCGGATACGAGGTCTGATTGCTATTCCGGTGGCAGTGTTGTTTTTCCTTGGTGGCATGGCTTTTGCTTACTACGCGTTACTGCCTGTTGCCTTACCCATCCTATTCAACTTCATGGGTTTAACTACCCAGTCAAAACCGTCCTCTTACTTCAATTTTGTTATTGCAATGATTTTCTGGATGGGAATGGCCTTCGAACTGCCTTTGGCTGCTTATATATTAGCCAAGTTGGGCTTGTTGCGCGCCAAGGCATTAATGGACCAGTGGCGACTGGCAATTGTGATCCTTGCCATATTGTCTGCCGCCATTACACCCACCGGCGATCCCCTTACAATGGGCTTGGTCATGATTCCAATGGCAGGGTTATACATCTTAAGCATTGGGCTGGCACACCTTGGTCAGCGCGGCCAAGACTAGTCAGGTGACCAACGCCCCAGAGAAGCCTATGTATCATACTATTTCCCGCCACCATCACATTTCGCCAGCATTCATCCGGCTTGTTCTGATCGCCTTATTCTTCATAGCCTTGGCATCCTGTGAGAATGCCGACACACCCCCCACATACCCCACATCGACCCCTGACATAAACACCGCTGAAGCAATGATCAGATTTCAGCTAAACCTGCCGGCCCCATTAGCGCCCGGGCAATCCATTTCGCTAACTATTCTGGACGAGGTGACCGGCCTGGCATTCAACACCCGTTCTTATCCGATGGAAGCACAGGATGCCCAACACTACACAGTCGATCTGCCGTTCATACTGGGCAGCGTGGTCAAATATCGCTACCACCGAACAGGTGATTCTGTGGTGCACGAGCATTTGTCTGACGGGCGGGCAGTTCGCTACCGGTTGTATCACGTTGATGGGCCTGCCATTGTAGAAGATAATCTAAGCCGGTGGACAGATACGATCTATATCAGCACCAGCGGGCGCGTTACGGGTCAAATCTTTGACGCCACAAATGGTACGCCGGTTCCGAACATACTGGTGACAGCAGGCGGCGCACAAGCATTAACCACTGCCGATGGCTCATATTTACTCGAAGGCCTGCCGCCTGGTACACACAACCTGGTGGTTTACGCCCTGGATGGCAGTTATCAAACTTACCAGCAGGGTGCCCTGGTTGCGCCCGATTCAACCACCCCCGCATCGGTTTATCTTACCCCATCTCCAGTAGCCGCGGTCACGTTTACGGTCAGCGTGCCATCAGATACGCCGCCCGACGCCCCGCTAAGAATGGCTGGCAACTTGCTCCAATTTGGGAATACATTCGCTGATCTTTCTGGCGGCATCAGCACACTTGCCAATCGCATGCCCATTCTGAGCCGCCTGCCAGATGGGCGTTTCATGATCTCGATGACCCTCCCCGTCGGCACCGACCTACGTTACAAATACACCCTAGGAGACGGATTCTGGGATGCGGAACATACATCGGATGGGGAATTTCAAGTTCGCCAACTAGTTGTCTCGACAGCCTCAATTCAAATCGAAGATCGAATTGAAAGTTGGCACTCAAATAACAAAGCGCCTATTATATTTAATGTAGAGACTCCATCCAACGCTCCCATCAACGAAACGATTTCGATTCAATTCAACTTGGGCTATGGCTGGCTAGAACCATTACCCATGTGGGCGCACCAGACCGATCAGGGTTTGCCCACATGGCATTTTTCGTTGCTCAGCCCGCTTGATTACTCGTCATCTCTCCAATACCGGTATTGCCGCGAAGACCAATGCAATGCTGCTGGTCAAGCTGAAATCGTTAGCACCAACCCTATGGCACCATCTGTAACAATTAGCGATACGGTTCAGGTACTTAATGAATACATCGCAGGCTGGGCCTGGCAAAACGACGCCACCCCCGCCACTGTACCCAACATCGAAGTCCAAGCACGCGGTTCCGGTTTTACGGCAGGAATTGCCTTTCAGCCCAACTACCACCCCTCCTGGCAATCGCGTTTGCCAACAGCCATCAGCAATGCCAACAGCCTCGGGATCAATTGGTTGTTTATCAGCCCTACCTGGACGTACACTCGCCAATCGCCCCCTGTGCTCGAAGTCTCACTCGGTCAAGATATGCAGTGGTCTGAAGCAGTGAATACTATCATGCAAGCCCATGGCCTGGGGTTGAACGTAGGGGTATATCCAGCCCCAAGGTTTTCGGGAGACGAAGCAAATTGGTGGATCTCCGCCACGCGTGATTTTTCATGGTGGGTCACCTGGTTTGAGCGGTATGAAGAATTTGCTGCTCACCACGCCGAGCTAGCTTCCCAGACGAACGCCCAATCCCTCGTCTTGGGAGGGCCATGGGTAGCCCCTGCCCTACCGGGCGGTACACTTGAGGATGGCATGCCGTCAAATGTACCTCACGACGCAGAGCAGCGGTGGCGCAGCCTTGTCCAACAGGTACGTGCCCAATATTCTGGTACCCTGGTTTGGGCACTACCATACCCTCAAGGCATTCAAAATCCACCGCCATTTCTAGATGAATTCGACCAGATCTTGATCGTTTGGTCCGCCCCATTAGCCAGTGAGCCCGGCGCATCAGCCCTGGAAATGAGCACCGAAGCGCTGCGTCTGTTCGACCAGGATCTGAAACCCTTCCAAGAAACCGTTGGCAAAACCATCATCCTGGGTGCGTCATATCCATCGGTCAGCGGCGGAACAACCGGCTGCGTGCCAGATAACACAGGCGGATGTTTTTCGCCCACTCTTTTTGAACAACCCGGATTCCAAAATAGCCACATCTTCCCCAATCCCGGAGAACAGGCGTCAGCGTATAACGCATTGCTAATGGCGATCAATCAACGAGAATGGATCGGCGGGCTGGTCTCAATGGGATATTACCCCCCAATCCCCTTGCAAGATTTTTCAACATCCATCCACGGCAAGACTGCCAGCGGCGTATTGTGGTATTGGTTCCCCAGGCTGCTGGGTAAATAAGATCAAAAAAGTGCCGGCTCGTACACACAAAGCCAGCACTTTTTTAACTTAAAACATCATAGCATTGAGCTGCTTAATCGTCTCGCGTGAAGGACGAATACGGCTGGCATCCAGTCGATTCAGTGCTTCTTGCGGCAAGTTATAAAGCTCAGTTAATGCTGGCGGCGCCTCATCCACATAAATTAGTCCGGTCACCAACCACTCTTTGGCATTTGCCTCTTCTAGAACTCGCATCGCCTCAACACGGCTGGTGGGGTCATAATCCAGGTCAAGCTTCTTCAGCAGCACCATCGACCCGTCATGCATGGTCACTTCTTTGATCTGACCATCTTCATAGTCCACCATAATCTCTTTAGCCGGGGGAACATAGGCCAGTTCGTGAAGTGCCACCTCATGTTCCTTTCCCCACGAATAAGAGTGCATCGCACCATCCTGGTTATTGAAGGTCACGCAAGGGCTGATAATATCCAGCACCGCAATGCCCCGATGGCTCATAGCGGCCTTAATCAACTCCTTCACTTGCTTCGGATCCCCGGCGAAAGAACGCGCCACAAAAGTAGCATGCCCAACTAGCGCTTCCCAGGCAATATCTACGGGTAAATAAGGATTCGTACCCTGCTTTTTGAGCACCAAACCCTCGTCCGCGGTAGCAGAGAATTGTCCCTTGGTTAAGCCATAAACCCCGTTATTCTCAATGATATAAGTCAATGGAACATTTCGCCGGATGATATGCTTGAATTGACCTAACCCAATGCTGGCAGTATCTCCATCACCGCTGACCCCAATGCCGCGCAGCGAAATATCGCCAAATAAAGCGCCTGTAGCCAGGGAAGGCATTCGTCCATGCAAGCCATTAAAGCCAAACGTACGGTTTAGAAAATAGAATGGGCTTTTGCTAGAACATCCAATACCGCTAAATTTGATCAGATTCTCTGGAACAATGTTCAATTCGTAACACGCAGTAATGATCTGGCTGGCAATTGAATTGTGCCCACAACCCTGGCACAGCGTGCTGGGGTTACCACGGTAATCGTTCTTCGTCAGGCCCGCCAGGTTAACCTGGACGCGCAGATTTTCAGAGCTTGCCTGATCAGACATCACTGCACCTCCTTAGCCCAGAACGAATCTATTAACCATTTTGCCGAAAGCGGCATGCCATCCAGATGGGCTAACGATACCAGCTTAGCCGACAGATCGGGAAATTCTACGGTCAGGATCTGACACAACTGCCCATCTCGATTAAGTTCAATCACATACGTTCGCCGATGTTTTTGAATAAATTCACCCACCTCGTGCGGAGAAGGCAAAGCCCTCAGGCGCATGTAATCAATCTTTTGGCCGCTCTGAGCCAAGATGAAAATAGCTTCCGCAATCGCATCGTCGGTAGATCCAAAAGCCAGGAAACCAATTTCGGCCTCATCCATCTCCCTGACAACCGGCTTGGGCAGCTTAATAACTGCGCCATCAATCTTCTTCTTCAAACGCTTCATGTTTCGTTCCCAGACTTCAGCCGACTCGCTATACTTGCCATACTCATCATGCCCGGTACCACGCGCAAAATACGATGCAGCCGGATGCCGATTCCCCGGGACCGTGCGATAAGGGATGCCATCGCCATCCATATCCAGGTAACGTCCCCATGGCAAGTTTTTGCCATTTGCAGCCTCAGCCGCTATGCGTTCCAGATCTTCTTCCCAAAGTATTTTCCCGCGGTTAATGGGCGTGTCTGGGTATTGGAAAGGCAGCGTCATCCATTGATTCATTCCAAAATCAAGATCAGACAGCACAAAGACAGGAGTCTGGTATTGGTCAGCCAAATCAAATGCCTGCCAGCCAAACTCAAAGCATTCCGTTACCGAGCCTGGCAACAGCATGATCTGTTTTGTATCACCGTGGCCCATAAAGTACACCTGTTTCAGGTCGCCCTGTGAAGTACGGGTAGGCAAGCCCGTTGAAGGCCCCACACGCTGCACATCCCACAGAACAATTGGTACCTCGGCATAATATGCCAGACCTACATACTCGGTCATCAAACTTATCCCCGGGCCAGATGTTGATGTCATTGCCCGCAGCCCAGCAAAACCGGCCCCCACGATCATCCCAACTGCTGCCAGTTCATCCTCGGCCTGCACAACCACGCAGGTGTTCTTGCCAGTTACAGGATCCTTACGGAAAACAGGCGCATACTCATTGATCGTCTCTGCCAATGTCGTGGCTGGTGTGATTGGATACCAGGCACAAAAATGCATTCCGCCGTACAAAGACCCCATAGCAGCAGCCGTGTTACCATCTGCCAGGATAAACCCTTCAGTTTTATTGCTCGGTCTGGCAAAATAAGGATCAGTTTTCTTCAAGTTGGCAGAGGCCCAATCGAACGCCGCCTTGACCATGCTCCAATTTAAGTCAATTGCTTTTTGTTTGCCCTTGAATTGGAATTCCAATGCCTGCCAGATCTTCTCTGTGTCAATCTCGATGATTTGTGCGACAACGCCCACATAAACCATATTGGCAATGTAATCGCGCAACCCAGAGGGCGTTCCGGCATCTTTCACCAATTGTCGGATTGGCATTGGGTAAATCGCAATATCCTGTCGGTCAACAGACGCCTTGATGCTATCATCATAAAAAAAGACACCGCCAGGAGCAACATCTGCCAAATCGCTTGTGAATGTTGCCGGGTTCATTGCCACCACAACCTCATGGGCCTCGCGCCGCGCCAAAAAACCCGCATCACTAAGCCGCAGCGTATACCATGTGGGCATGCCCTGGATATTGGATGGAAATATGTTCTTCCCTGATACTGGAATACCCATCTTGAACAGCGCACGCATTAAAGTCAGGTTGGCCGTCTGGCTCCCCGACCCATTGACCGACGCGATGGTAATACTAAAATCGTTAATGACCGCTTGCCGAGTCGCCAAAACATCCGATCGAATAGACGCGCACTCTTTATCCATGCCTTCTCCCATTCTATCGTCCACTAACCACTTAAGCACTCCAAAGCTGCCCCAGTCATGATCGCCACGGCTCTCGGCAAAACCTGCTCATCCACATCAAAACGAGGGTGGTGGTGAGGAGCATCCAGGCCCTTCTCGTGATTCGCCGAACCTACAAAAAAGAAGCAGCCCGGAATCTGCTGCAAGACGAAAGCCATATCTTCAGAACCCATCGTCTGATAACGCGTCGCAATCTCGCTGTCTGGATAAAGGCGCGCCGCCACTTGTTGAACTCGCTCAGTGATCAAAGGATCATTTACCACTGCCGGAGTGAGCTGATTCAATTCGATTTCTGCACTGCACTCCATCGAAGATGCAACCCCGTCAATCACCTGCCGAACCCGCTGCAGGGTGCGCTCTCGTACTCCCGGCTCAAAAGAACGAATAGTACCTCTAAATTCCACCTGCTGGGGAATCACGTTAAAAGCCTCACCGCCGTGAACAGTGGTCACCGAGACGACCGCCGTTGATAATGGCGCCACATTACGCGCCACCACACCCTGCAAAGCCGTGATAATATGTGCTGTAGCAAGCACAGGATCCACTGTCTGATGAGGGGAAGCACCGTGTCCGCCTTTGCCGACTACGCGCACATGCAGGGTCTCTGCTGCCGCCATCACCGGGCCCGCAGAAATCCCCAACCACCCCACTGGACAATCGTTCCACACGTGCATCGCCAATGCAAAATCTGGCTTGGGGTTATCCAAAACGCCATCTTCAATCATCAGCGGCGCCCCACCCATCCCTTCTTCGGCAGGTTGAAACATGAACTTGATCGTCCCTGAAATCTGGTTCTTGTGCTCGTTTAGCAGCCGGGCAACAGTCAAGCCTATCGCCGTATGCGCATCGTGCCCACATCCATGCATCAACCCCGAAGAACAAGACGCATATTCTGCCCCGGTTTCTTCTTGGATTGGCAAAGCATCCATATCAAAGCGCAACAACAATACAGGCCCAGGCCGATCACCCTCCAACAAGGCCACAACACCCGTCTGCGCAACCCCAGTTCGCACTTCCAGACCCAGAGCAGCTAATTCGCGGGCCACAATTCCGGCTGTACGCACCTCCTGAAAGCCCAGCTCAGGGTGCTGATGAAAATCGCGCCTTAAAGTGCGAGTATAATCGAACAAAGCCAGTGCTTCAGTTGTTAAATCCATCATCTTCACGCTCCAAGAATCAAACGGCGAAACTTTTCCTCGTACCGAGGCGCTTCTGGAGTGCTTTCCGGTGAGCGCCGGCTTCGCATCCGTTCAGCCAGCTTTTCTGGTGAAACAACCTGGCTTTTATGTTCATACAAAGCATTGATCTTCACTTCCCAGGTATCAGTAACATCCAGGGTTACATTCGGTTCCACTGCCCCACTTACCCACACCTCCCGCACAATGTGCGGCTCCAGAAGTTCATCTCGCCAAAGCTCAATAAAGTGTAAATGATCACGTGCAGCCGGGAAGACCGCGTCCAGCGTTGCCTGGCCCGCAGCGCGATGGTCAGGATGATTCAGCGTCCCGCTGCTGGTGAATAACACGGTCGGATCACAAGTGACCAAAACATCTGGTCGCTCTTGCCGGATGAGGCGCGTTATATCCCGGCGCAGATCCAGATCCGCAACCAGGTAACCATCCGGATAACCCAAAAAGCTTACCCTCTTTACCCCCAGAACAGCCGCCGCCGCACGTTGCTCTCCTTGACGCAAACAGCACAATGTATCCGATTCAAGCGAACGATCTTTGGTCCCCTTATCTCCGCACGTAAGTAAGCTGTACGAAATATCGTGACCAGCTCTTGCCCAACGAGCAATTGTCGCTCCACAAAAAAATTCGGGGTCATCGGGATGGGCCAGCACCACCAATATGTGCTGCGGAGCCGCCCAGGCATCTGGAGCAGTTGCTAAGTCAGCCACCTTTTTTTGGCTTGCCTCGCTCATCTTGCTTTTCTGGCTTTTGCTCAGCATCACTATCACCCTCCGGACGCCGTTCACTAGGCGCATCTGCTTTCTTACGCATTGCGTCCAGCTCATCCCAAGGCTGCAATTCTTCGCGCCCAAATTCGCGTTGCATGCCATTTTCTTCCAGCTCAACCATCACGGCATCTCTCATTGCCAATACATCCACCACCTTGCCGTTGCCAGCAGGCGTCACAACGCGCTTACCGCGCTTAGGAAGCAGCTTGCGCGCTTCAACATACTGTTCGTATTCGTACACCAGGCAGCATCGCAGTCTGCCGCACATGCCGGTAATTTCGGTTGGCGTAAGCGAAATGCCCTGCTCCTTCGCCATCTTGATCGAAATTGGGCTGAATTCTGTCAAAAAGGTTGCGCAGCAACGATTTTCTAATCCGCAAGCCCCCATGCCGCCCAAGAATTTCGCCACATCCCGCGGCCCAACCAGATGCAGCTCCACGTGAGATTGCTGATAAAACCGCTGCATAGATCGCCGTAAAGAACGTAAATCCGCTTTTTCGCCCGCCTCACTGCTGTACAACAACGATAGGCGCGCACCATCATAGCTGAACTCGGCATCCATGATCTTAACGTCTACCAGGCCCAGGTCGGCAACTTTGCTGCGGCATAACTCAACCGCCTCAGCTTCTTTTTGCTGCCATGTTTGCCGCAGCACCAAGTCCTGCGGCGTGGCCTTCCGCAGCACAGGCTTCAACGACTGCCCGGCATCAATCTTCGCTTCCGGCAAAATGTTGATAACCTGACCCAACTGCCGTCCACGACTGGTTTCGACCACCGCATAATCTCCAGGTTGAAGATCACGCCATCGACTGGCGTCGAAATGATAAATCTTTCCCGCCTCTTGAAAGCGCAGTCCAACGACAAAAGGCTCGCGCCGCTGGCCCCGACCGGATGCATCATTCATAATTGCCTCAAAGGAGTAAACCTGGTTCCTATCCAACCATATCGATTGGAATAGTATTACCTGAACTCAACGCAGCCAGGCTGACTTTTGCTGCCACATCCTGTGCCATGGCGTGCAGTGCAGCCGCAGCAGGCGTATCGGGCTTTGCAATAACAATCGGCTTGCCACTGTCACCGCCCTCGCGCACGCGCCCATCCATTGGAATGGCCCCTATAAATGGGACTCCAGCTTCCTTAGCCATGCGCTCGCCGCCACCGGTCCCAAAAATATCCATTCGGGTACCATCGGGCAGTTCCAGGTAACTCATATTTTCAACCACTCCCAAGATTGGAATTTCTAATTGCCGGAACATCTCCAGACCGCGGCGGGCATCTTCCAAAGAAACCTGTTGTGGCAAAGTGACGATCACGCCCCCGCTGAGCGGCAGCGACTGAGCCAGGCTCAAGGCCGCATCCCCTGTTCCTGGTGGCAGATCGATCACCAGATAATCCAACTCGCCCCATTCCACATCACTCAAAAACTGACGGATCGCAGAGTGAAGCATTGGGCCGCGCCAGATTAGCGGTTGGTCAGCCTTGACCAGGAAACCAATTGACATCACCTTAACCCCATAGGCTTCTGCAGGCACCAGTTTATTATTATTCGTTGGCGGAAGGTGATCTACGCCCATCATGGTCGGGATATTGGGTCCATAAATATCGGCATCTAACAGCCCAACACGCGCCCCACTCTGTGCCAGCACGATCGCCAGGTTCACGGCAATGGTACTCTTGCCAACGCCGCCCTTGCCAGATGCCACCGCAATTGCATTCCGGATTGGCAGTTGCACGATTCCGCGCGAACGGCCATCGCTCGGAACATTTGCGTCTAGCTTGACTTCTACTTTACCAACCCCCGGTAATGCAGCAACTGCCTCGCGAGCCTCGCGCTCGATCTTGCTTTTCAGCGGGCACGCCGGCGTGGTAAGAACTACCGTAAATTTCACATCACCATCTGAGACTTCCACATCCCGGATCATGTTCAAAGTGACCAGATCCTTGTGCAGTTCTGGCTCTTGAACTTTGCTTAAGGCTGCCAGTACTTGTTCTTTTGTAACCAATTGATTTTTTGACATTTTTTACTTCCTCACGACTCCAATATAACGCTCGAGTTCATCGCGCGCTTCGTTAAACAACGCCAATAGTTCTTGATCATCACCTCGAAACCGGCGCACCGTTTGAATTGAACACTGTGTGCAGCCGCGCATCGCTCGAAATGAATCGGATTGACAAGAAGAACAGCCTCCCATTCGCACCATCATCAACACAAAGGCCAGGCGGTCCACGGCTGGCGGATCTTGTGGTAAAACCCGATCCACCAACTCCTGCCACACTTCGCCACGCAGATCACGTAGAGCCGAGATCGCTCGCGGCGGAAACAACAGGTCTGTATCAGTATTGTACACAAAACCATCCATCAGCCAGGCGCATCCCTGTTTTTCCCAGACACAACCCAGCCACACCTAATCTAGGCTCGTTTCCGAGCTGCTCTGACCGCTTCAGCCTCTGCACGCGCCGCTTCCTCGCGAGCATAGCTCTCCGGACGAATAGACGCATAATAGCTTACCGGTTTACCCAGCTTCACCTTATCGTAGATATTGTTCTTTTGCCGATCATAACTTGCCAGCTCGTAATCATGATCCATCTTGATTGCATCAAAAGGACAATACTCAGCGCAAAAGCCGCAACCCATACAGATATCAATATCAATCGCATATTCAGCCGGATCGGGAATTGGGCGCCCAGTATTCGGATCATTCGAACGGACAATCCAGATGCACTGCGGAGGGCAGACCTTGGCACAAATTCCACACGAGGTGCAGCGGTACTCGATCGCTCCATCATCCTGCGTTTCGTACACCAGGAAAGGAACAAAGCGGAATTCCTCCGGCACCGGCAGCTTTTCCTCAGGGTATTGCACTGTCGTGATCCCCTGAACATCCTTGCTCATCCGGTACGCAATACCTTCCGGCGTATAATAGCGCTTACGCCCACGGCGAATATCATCAATGTACGTCCCAAAAAAGTGCTTCAGGGTAACGCCCAAACCCTTTAGAACTCCCAGTCCATTCATCCCACGCTCTCCCTCTTCACTCAACGGTCCGTCTCGCCCAACACAATATCAATCGAACCCAAAATAACAATCACATCTGCCAGTTTCTGGCCTATGCACATTTTCTCTAACGGGGTTAAATTGATGAACGAAGGGGCGCGCACGTGATAGCGCCATGGATTTGGTTTTCCAGTTGAGACCAGGTAAAACCCCAACTCACCTTTTGGTCCCTCAACCCGGCCATACGACTCTCCTGCCGGAACACGCACCTGGTACTGAGTCTTTCCCTCTTGGATCGGCCCTTCTGGAATGTCGCGCACAACCTGCTGTAAAATCCGAATACTCTGGCGAATTTCATCGATCCGCACCAGGTAACGGTCGTAAACATCGCCATGATACCGCACTGCTACGTCAAACGCAAAACGATCATAGATACTGTAAGGGTCTGCACGTCTCAGGTCATAAGGCACGCCCGAGGCCCGAAGCACCGGGCCAGTAGTTGAATAAGCCAATGCTTGCTCCGGCGTCAAAACGCCCACGCCTTCCGCTCGATGGCGCACAATGTCGTTATTCGTCAGGTACAACTCCAGGTCATCAATTTTCCGAGGCAGGCGGTCGCATACAATGTCTCTGACCCGTTCCAAAACACCCTCTGGCAGGTCACGTGCCACCCCGCCAAAACGGAAGTAATTACACATCATGCGCGATCCAGAAACGGCCTCGAAAATATCGAGGATCAACTCGCGCTCTTCAAATGCATACAGGAATGGGGTGAAGTAGGCGCCCAGGTCGTTGAGCAAAAAGCCGATCGCCGCCACGTGATTTACAATCCGGGTCAATTCAGCCATCATCACGCGGATATACTCGGTCCGCTCAGGCGGCTTAATGCCCATCAGTTTTTCCACCGCCAAGGCATAACCGAAGTTATTGCTCATCGAGCAAAAATAATCCAGGCGATCGGTAAAAGGCATGTTATGCAAATAGGTATTGCGTTCGCCGATCTTTTCGTGGTTACGGTGCAGGTAACCCATCACAGGTTTCAATCCAACAATGGTTTCGCCATCTAGCTTCACAGCCATGCGAAACACACCGTGAGTTGACGGGTGCTGTGGTCCCAGGTTCAAAATGATCGCTTCTGTGCCAATCCCTGTCTCGTCACCCTGCCGTTCCATCTTGCTCAATCCGGCATACAATGCAGTCTCTGGCTCAGGAACCCAGCTTTCCGGATCAAAACCGGCTGGATAATCCACGTTTTTACCAAACGGATTTCTCTTCTCGATTCGGGTGAAATGCCCCTCAGGCCAGCGGCTTTTGAAAGGCTTCCCGTCCTCTTCGTAATACCCTTCGCGCCAGTCCTTGCGCAGAGGATGGCCCGCAAAACCTTCCCACATCAAGATGCGGCGCAAGTCAGGATGACCATCAAAACGGATGCCTAGTAAATCCCAGGCTTCCCGTTCTTGAAAATCTGCCCCCGGATATACAGGCACCAGTGAAGGCACTACGGGCTGTTCGCGCGGGGCCTGCACCTTAAAGTTCAGGGGCATACCACCAGTTGACTTACGAACATGATAAACAACCTCCAGGATACCGTCCTGAGGATAGTCCACTCCCGTAACCGAGACCAGATAATCATATCCAATATCGTCACGCAAAGCAGTTGCAAACTCAACCAGCCGCTCTGTCTTAACAATATACCCCTCGTACCCTGCCCTTTCATCCCGCTTCAGGATTTCAGGGAAGATATAACCCAAATCGGTATCAGGAGCCCATGCTGTTTGTTCGCTCATTCGCTAACTCCGCTTTTCTCGCTCAATGTGCCTAGCCAACGCGCTCGCCTGCCGCAGAAAGTTGCTCGTTCTGCTCGGTCAATTGCTCATCTTGTTTCTGGCGAGCATACTCCTTGATCTGGGAAAATTGCCGGGGATCCATCAGGTCGGGCCCCAAGACGGGCACAGGCAAAGCTTGTTCGGGCTGCTTGCTATACCAGCGCACCGTTTTTATAGATTGGGTATCAATCTTCTTTTGCAGCATAATCAACCCGTTCAACAACGCCTGGGGAGTCGGAGGGCAGCCGGGAACATATACATCCACGGGCACATACTCGTCCACCCCCGACACTACATTGTAACCATCTTTAAAGGGACCCCCGCCCGATGCACAAGCTCCCATTGCCATCACATATTTTGGTTCTGGCATTTGGTTGTAAAGCCGTACAATTTGCGGGATCATTTTTTTAGTCACCGTACCTGCCACGATCATCAAATCAGCCTGGCGAGGGCTGGGCCGCATGATCTCCATGCCAAAGCGCGAGAAATCAAAACGACTGGTTGCCGCGCAGATCATTTCAATTGCACAACAAGCCAAACCAAACATCATTGGCCAGACAGAGGAGCGCCGCCCCCAGTTATAGATCTTATCCAGGGTCGTTATTTCCACCTGCCCTTGTAATTCAGGTGGGATTTCATAACCAGGATTTGTCAATTCTTCACTCATTGGGTATCGACCTCCTCGTCAGCAAGTCTCGCCATAACACAGATCGTTTGCACCCAGTGATTATAACGGCTTACCAGATATTGTCAACCTGATATATGCAAATATATATTTGCATATATCAAACAAATAAGTTATACTGGTTTTATGGCACAGACAATTCGCCAACGAATATTGGAATACTTAAAAAATAAACCCGCCGCCTCAGCCGGCGAACTAAGCCGTATCCTCGGGGTCGGCGCAGCAGATATTCGCCACCACTTATCCATCCTCGTTCGACAATCCAGCATCACAATTATCGGGCAGCGCCCTGCCTACGGACGCGGACGACCTGCTTTGTTATACACTTTGACCCGGCCTTCCCTACCAAACAATTTAAACGAATTGGCCGACGGCCTGTTGGCCGACATGCTCGAGACGCTGCCTGCCGAAAAACAACTTGCCGCCCTGCGCTGCCTTGCACACCGAATGAGCATTGGCGCCGACCTTAACACCAAAAACCCAACCCAACGCCTATACGCTGCCATCGCCCACCTTAATACCAAAAATTACCGCGCCCAATGGGAGGCTCGCAGCCAAGCCCCCATTGTCATGTTGGGCCACTGCCCCTACGAAACACTACTTCCCCAACACCCCCTATTGTGTCAATTGGATGCATATCTCCTAGAGGAGTTAATTGGCCTGCCAGCCATCCAACTGACAAAATTATCCGCCACGCCATCTGGTTTACGGCAGTGTGCCTTTAGCCTGGGGAATAAAGCAGAAAAAGACCCTGCCAACAACATGCGCCCATCCATTTAGTGCCCTGGCTCAACAAAGATTGCCAAATTGACTTTTTATGCGGTGTGTGCTACCATGCGTACAACTTTTCCACGGAGGCAAGAAAATGCGACACATCAAACAATTATTCTTTGGGCTGCTTTGCCTGTCTTTCCTCTTAGCCGGCTGTTCTGGCGCAAATGCCGTGCCCATGGACGATTACGAAAGCACCGACCTGGGGATTGTTCTTGGCAAACCAGAAAGCTGGGTTCTCGAAGAGGCCGATGGCGTCCTTTACATGGCTACCACGCAAGATGCGCTGGATAGCCAGGCGCTGGAAGATCAAGCTGCGATTTCGATCTCCACATCCACCACATACGATTTTAATGACATGGAAGATCCTGTTGCCATCGTCAATGAATTCATGTCTCGCTTCCAAAGCACAAACGAAGGTCTGGAAATCACCCAAGAGACAGCTGCTCTTACCATCCAGGGTCAGTCTGCCGCGCAAACTGCCTTCAATGGGACTGTTGCCAATCAGCCAGGGTTTTTCACCCTCTCAGCCATTGTCCGCGATGGCAAGGTGATCGTTCTTTTCTCGATTGACGGATCAACGGACAGCCATTATGCCGAGGTGATCCAGCAAGTTACCAACAGCCTGCAATTCAAGTAAATCAGGAGATCAAGATGAGCGCCACATTCCCCACCCCCTCATGGCTAGAAAGTGCGGTATTTTATCAGATCTATCCACAAAGCTTTCGCGACTCCAACGAGGATGGTATCGGAGATATCCCCGGCATCATCGAGAAGCTGGATTACCTGCAGTCGTTGGGGATCAACGCCATCTGGATCAACCCCTGCTTCGAGTCTCCCTTTCAGGATGCCGGTTACGATGTCAGTGATTATTACAAAGTTGCCCCGCGTTACGGCACAAACGATGATTTGAGACGCCTTTTTGCCGAAGCACGCCAGCGTGGCATCCGCATCCTGCTCGACCTGGTTCCCGGTCACACGTCTACCGAGCACCCCTGGTTCAAGGCTTCTTGCCAACACAATCGTAATGAATACACAGACAGCTATATCTGGACAAACAGCGCCTGGGAATGGCAAGTGCCGGGCTATAAACTCATCTCTGGATTTGCCGAAAGAGATGGCTCGTACCTGACCAACTTTTTTTACTTCCAGCCCGCTCTAAACTACGGGTTTGCCCGCCCAGAACCAGGTCAGCCCTGGCAGCAGCCCGTAGACGCTCCTGGGCCTCAACGCAACCGCCTGGAGCTGAAGAACATCATTCGGTACTGGTTAGATCAAGGCGCCAGTGGCTTCCGCGTCGATATGGCTTTTTCGCTCGTAAAAGGCGACCCCGGCGAACTTGAAACCAGCCGCCTCTGGCAAGATATTCGCCAATGGCTGGATAAGAAATACCCCGAAGCCTGCCTGGTTGCTGAATGGGGGCGGCCGCGCACAGCCATCCCCGCTGGTTTCCACGTAGATTTCTGCCTGCCTTTTGGCATGCCTGGCTATGTTTCTTTGTTTCGCAAGCCATATGCAGGCCTTGGCCCCGGCACAGACTGCTATGGCTTCGCCTACTTCGATTCATCGGGCCACGGGAATATCCGCGAGTTCATCGATGACTACATGGCACACTACAATTCAACCAAGGGCCGTGGACTGATCGCCATCCCCACAGGCAATCACGACACCGGACCACGCCTGGCACACGACCGAACCCCGGAAGATGTAAAATTGATCTATCTCTTCTTGCTCACCATGCCTGGGGTGCCCTTCATTTACTATGGCGACGAGATCGGCATGCAGTCCATCGAAGACTTGCCATCCAAAGAAGGCGCCTACAACCGCACCGGCATCCGCACACCCATGCAGTGGGCAGATGTTCCTAACACGGGCTTCTCGTCAGCCCCTGCTGATAAACTATACCTGCCAATCGATGATCGCCGCGGTCGTCCCACCGTAGCGGCTCAAGAAACCAACCATCACTCGCTGCTCCAGCATGTTCGCAAACTGATCTCCTTGCGCAAAGCGCATCCGGCCCTATGTGCAAGCGGCGACATCGAGATTGTTCACGCCGAGCGCGGCGACTCGCTATTTGTGTACCGCCGGATTAAGGGCGATCAGAATATCCTGGTCGCCCTTAATCCGGCCGTCCACCCGGTTGAATTGGTGCTGCCCTTCAGCCTATCTGCCGCTCCGCGCACCCTGTATGGGTTAGATGGGGCTATCTGTGCTGAGGGAGACCACTGGATTTTACGCCTACCAGGTGTCAGCGGAGGCGCTTACCTGCTCAGTTAATCAGCTTCAGTTTCTGGCAACTGTTCTAAGCCAGCCGCGCGCGCCGTGCTCTCAAGCATGGCGCGCAGCGTTTTTAACCGCTCTTGAGCCACAGTTGGTGGCTGGTATTCCCGGATCAATTGAGAAACACGCTCCTTTGCCCGCCCAAAGGTGTCGTGCGCTCCTTGCTCTTGCCACGCTCGCACCGAATCGCGGTCAATCACCGCCGAAGGGATATACTGCTCTTTGCTGAACAACTGCCGGGTAATTTTCTGCTTGAGAAAATCACCCTTAAAGTTGATTCCCGCAAACAATCCGGTCGCCAACGTTTCGGTCTGCACCATCATCCCCGTCAGCATGCGCTTGCTCATCGCAATTGCTTCGGCATCCACCACCAGCTTCTCAGCACTCTGGCATGCCAAGAAATCCAGCATTCCAGCCCCCGAGATCATGTTAATTCCCGCCAGGCTTCCCACCAACGCCGACATGCCGCTCTCCATGCCTGCCTGCGCATCCACCAGCTTGCTGTCGCTGGCGCCCAGGTAGGCATGCGTTGGCAATCCCAGCGACTTACCTGCCTGGGCATAAGCCGCATCAATCATTGCCGTCTCAATCGCGCCCAAAGGCGTAGTACCTTTGCGCATGTCAAAGATCGCTGGCGCCCCTCCCCAAACGATCGGCGCTCCGGCCTGGGCAAGCTGATGGATTGCAATCCCACTCAGGCTTTCTGCGGCATGCTGCACCACCGAGCCCAGCAAAGTGACCGGTGCCGCCGCACCTGCCAACGGCATAGAAACCATCTCGGCCGGAATCCTGGCTCGGGCCAGTTCCACCAGGTTCTGGGCTCCAAATTCACTCCAGATCAACGGCGGCGACGGGCACACGTCAAAAATTGCCTGCGGCTTCTCTGCCAGTTCTGCCCGGCTGCCGGCAAAGATCGCCATCATATCGATCATGGTTTGCAATGTTTGCACCGAAAAAGCCCCCGTCACAACCGGCTTCATCGAATACAATAATACAATATACAAACGATACAGATCACCGATCATCTTTGGGATCTCGTTGCATACCACCGCCGTAGATTGGGCATCGTACTGCGGCAGCATCTCAGCCACCTTCACCAGCCGCACCAAATCGGCCGTGTACGATGGGCGATGCTCCAGCGTATCCGCATCCAGGACGTGTACCCCCGAAGATCCCGGATCAAAATGCACCGCATCACCCCCGTAGCAGATCGCAGCCTTCCCGTTCCGATCATACAGAAAGAATTCCTTTGGAACACTTTCCAACGCCTGCCAGACAATCTTTTCTGGAATGCGCACCACTTCATGCACTTCGTCCACCTGTGCGCCCGCTTCTAGCAATAACCGTCGGGCCTCGGCATACTGTACCTTGATGCCAGGCTCCATCAACAGTTGAAAGGCTTCGTCCAAGACCCGATCTACCAGGTCCTGAGATAATAATTTTAGGGTTGGCTGCATCGCCGGCTCAACTTTCCTTTTCCAACGAAAGGATCATTTTCTGCAGCTCATCAGAAAGCCTGGCATCCAATGGCTCGGGCTGGTGCTGTTCCAATATGCCGCGCGCCTTCGCCAGCGCCCACTCGCGTGCCCCGTCGCCCTTTTGCTCCCAGGTACTATACGGCCTGCGGTCCATGAATTGAGGCAGGTATATATCGCGCATGTGCTTCAGTGTGTGTTTCTGCGCCAAGAAATTGCCCCCCGGTCCCACCGCCTTGATCGTATCCAAGGCCAGGGTCTCATCATCCACCGCTATTCCTTCCAACATCTTGCGCACCATGGCATAGATCTCACAATCCATCAGCATCTGCTCATAAGACCAGATGCGGCTTCCATGCAGCAGCCCCACCCCCAACAACATATCCGACATAGCGATACATGCCATAAAAGTTGACAGACTGTTCTCGACCCCGGCCTGCCAGTTCGGCTCTTTCGCGCCGGTGGCAAACGAGCCCATCGAAAGCGGAATTCTATAACGGTCTGCCAATAGATTGGTCGCCGCGCCAAAGAGAAAATCCTCCGGCCCGCCGCCGGTA
Source organism: uncultured Anaerolineaceae bacterium (assembly GCA_964633225.1). GTDB lineage: Bacteria > Chloroflexota > Anaerolineae > Anaerolineales > UBA4823 > JAKQIM01. The sequence goes on along the minus strand of CAZWFQ010000045.1, from coordinate 6,905 downwards.
TAAGCACCACTGCGCAGATCAGATGCCGTTTGTGCTGCCGCGTAGAAAACCGGAGCGCCCGGAAAGGCCAACTGCAGCATAGCGGTTGCCGAAATGACCTCCGCGTTACCCACCGCCAACGTGCCAGCCATTGTCGCCGGACCTGTGGTCAGGCATGCTGCCATGGTCATAAAACCGGTTGGAATACCCGCCTCGGCCGCCAACAAGGCCGTATCCAGGCTGCCGCCATCATGCCCCAAAGGTGGCGCCGTGCACTGCATCAGAGAGAGCACTGGGCGCCGGCGCAGAGCGTCCTTTCCACCGGCCACTGCAGCCGCCATCTCAATTACAATGCGGGCCTCTGCTTCATTATAAATACTCTCCGTCTGCACATGCTTGGTCGAGTTCTCCCACACCGCCTTGACTTCGTGCAAACCGCGCGTGGCGACCGGTTTATCTTGGGCCGAGACAGCCACCCAATGAAAAGCGATCTCCTCGAGATCATCAGCAATGCGCGCAATCTCCGCCACATCTTGCAAGTATGATGTACGCTTCTCGCCAGTGACCATATCCAGCACCTCAACGCCGCAACCATCTGTACCTAAAAACACATGGTTGCCGTCCAGGGGCAAATCTTGCGCCGGATCGCGCGCCGCCAACGTATACACCGGTGGCGCATTTTTCAAGGCCGTCTCGATTAATTCTGGCTTCGCTTTAACGATCATGCTACCGCGATCTACCAGCGCCCCATTGGCTTCCCAGATATCTAAGGCTCGCTGCGAGGGGAAGCGCACGCCCACATTCTCGATGATATCCAGGGTGGCCGAATGGATGCGATCTACATCCTGCGGCTGAAGGACAGATAAGCTCAGCCTTGGATTAGAAATAGATTTGATCTTCTTTGACATGGGGCCTCCGCGCCTACTGTGCCACGCCCATCAACTGCTTGGCCACCTGTACTGCACCAATGGCGTCCTCGCTGTAGCCATCCGCCTCAATCTTTTGCACCCAATCACGGGTCACAGGTGCCCCTCCCACCATCACTTTGATCGAGGAGCGCAATCCTTCCCGTTCCAGGGTTTCAATCACCTCGCGCTGTTTGATCATGGTGGTCGTCAACAACGCGCTCAAAGCGATGATATCGGCTTTTACCTCGCACGCCTTAGCCACCAATTGAGCCGTAGGCACGTCCACCCCCATATCAAAAACTTCAAAACCAGAAGAAGACAGCATGGTGCCCACCAGCGATTTTCCAATTTCATGGATATCGCCTTCTACAGTTGCCAATACAACCTTGCCGTAAACCTGCCGTTCGGTGCCGCGCCGGTTCATCTCAGGCTCGAGTACTTTTACTGCCGCCTTCATTGCCTCGCCAGCCATCACCAATTCAGGCAAAAATGCATCCCCACAACTGAAGGCCTCGCCCACCCGATTGATGCCCATCACAAACCCTTGTGCGATCGCTTCCACCGGATCAACCCCAGCCTCGATCGCCTTGCGCGCCAGGTCAGCCGCCAAATCTTCCTCACCGTCAATGATACTCTGTGCCATCGCCTGGTACAACTCTATTGACATGGATGCTCCTCCTTGATCATTGTGATAACGATCTGCACCGTTATCAGTTCAGTTGGATACTAAATTGAATTGGGGATTGCCACATAGGCCGCAATCACAACAAAAAAACTCAAGCAGCCTAAGGTCACAAAAATATGCCAGATCTCATGAAAACCAAACACGCCTGGCAGTGGATCGGGTCTCTTGGTAATATAGATCACCGCGCCGATCGTAAACAATAAACCTCCAGCGAAAATCCAAGCCAGCGCAGGCGACGGGACAGAAAACAACATCTCGCGCCCTGCTAAAAGCGCCATCCAGCCCATCACCAGGTACACGCCGGCTGTCAGCCAGCGCGGCGCATTGATCACAAATAGCTTGACGATCACCCCCGCCACTGCCATCCCCCAAACTGCCCCCAAAATCCCCCAGCGCCACCTGCCCTCCAAAAACTGCACGCAAATGGGTGTATATGTCCCAGCGATCAAGAGATAAATCGCCAGGTGATCTAGTTTTCGCAATCTTTGCACAACCTGTGGGTTTGTATTAGCCATGTGATAAGCCGCGCTGGAGCCAAACATGAGCACCAGGCTGATACCATAGATCAACAATGCCGCCTGTTTCACAATATCGCCTTGCCCCCAAACCAACAGCGCAATCGCGCCAAAGAACGCAAACACAGCCGAAACCAGGTGAGAAAGCCCGCTGAACGGGTCCCTTAAGTTTTTTAGCACGTCGCCTCCATTAGTGCCCGAATTATAAACAATAACCCCGAAAACGCCACCCCCCTGGCACAAGGCCAGACAAAAAATATCATATAATATATCCTATCAAACAAATTGAGGAGTTGGAACATGAATGCTCACTTCAAACCACTGGAACTTGAGACACTTCCCGACAATACGTTTAAGCTGATCCACCAGGATTGGATGCTCATCACGGCTGGCCCTATGAAACACTACAACACTATGACTGCCAATTGGGGCGGGCTGGGCTACTTGTGGATGCGCCAGGTGTGTTATTGTTTTGTCCGTCGCCAACGCTATACTTACCAATTTATGGAATCAGCCCCGACCTTCTCGCTGACCTTCTTCGCCGAACACTATCGCCCCGCGCTGGAATTATGTGGCTCTCGGTCAGGGCGCGACCTGGACAAAGCCGCTGCCTGCGGTCTGACCCCCATCGAGATCACCCCCGGTATAACCAGCTTCGCAGAGGCACGCCTGGTCTTCGAGTGCAAGAAAATCTACGCCCAAGATATCGATCCCGCCTGCTTTATTGATCCATCCATCGCCGAGATCTACACTGCACGAGACTATCATCGCATGTACATCGGCGAAATTATCCATGCCTGGGGCAATCTTGCCGGGTAGCGCCACAATCGCAGCATCATAAAAATACGGCCCCCCGAACCAGGAGGGCCGTATTTTTTAACACATCCTGTGGCGCGTCTGGTCGCCCTTACTCCACCGTAACAGACTTAGCCAGGTTGCGCGGCTGGTCAACATCCAGGCCGCGTAATGCTGCAATGTGATAGGCCAGCAGTTGCAACGGAATGACCGTTAACACCGGGCTGAGCAGCCAGGGTGCATCCGGCACCCACAGCACATGATCCGCTAGTCCTGCAATCCGCTCGTCGCCGTCACTTGCCACCGCCACCACCATCCCCCCGCGCGCCTTGGCCTGTTCCACCTGGCTGATCATCTTATCATACCAGGGGTCACGCGGCGCCAATACCACCACCGGCATCTCGCGGTCAATCAGCGCAATTGGGCCATGCTTCATCTCCCCCGCCGGGTAACCTTCTGCGTGGATATACGAAATCTCTTTAAGCTTCAGTGCGCCCTCATACGCAATGGGCATATTGATCCCCCGGCCCAGGTACAGGCAGTCGCGCCGGTCTTTCAACACATCCGCCACTTTCAAAACCTGCTCTTCGCGATCCAGGCAGCGCCCCGCCAAGTCTGGAATCAGGGCCAGGTCAGCAACGTAGGCCCGGCGCGTTTTCTCATCCAACACCCCGCGCAAATCTGCCAACAGCACCGCCAGCATATACAGATCCACCAGAGGCGCCGTGAAAGCTTTCGTTGATGCCACGCCAATCTCAGGCCCCGACTGCATCGAGATGTAGCCGTCCGCCAGGCGCATGGCTTGCGTGCCGATCGCATTCACAATCGACCATACCACCGCCCCCTTGCGGCGCGCCTCTTCCATCGCCGCCAGCGTATCCGCGGTCTCGCCTGACTGGCTGATCGCCAGCACAACGCTATTTTCGTCCACAATCGGATCACGGTAGCGAAATTCCGAAGCAATATCCACTTCTACCGGTAGACAGGCAATTTTTTCGATCAATACCTTGCCCACCATCCCGGCATGCCCTGCCGTACCACAAGCGGTGATAAAAACCTTTTGGATCCGCCGCGCCTTTTCAGCCGTCAGGTTCAGCTCAGGCAGGCGTATGGTTCCCATCTCAAAATCCACACGCCCGGCAATCGTATCGGTCAACGAACGCACCTGTTCGTGGATTTCCTTGTGCATAAAGTGGCGATATTCGCCTTTCTCAGCCGCCACCGGATCCCATGCCACCGCGTGAACTACGTACCGCACCGGCTTGCCGTCCAGGGTCTGCACGCTTAGCCCATCCCGCGTGATCACAGCCATCTGCCGCGATTCCAGGAATACCACCCTGCGGGTATGCTCCAAAATGGCGGGCAGGTCAGAGGCCACAAACATCTCGCCTTCTCCCAAGCCAATCACCACCCCGCCCGCATTGCCGATGCGCGCCGCCACAATCTTGTCTGGCTCAGCCGCCGACATTAATACAATACCGTGGGCGCCCTTCAAGTGCCCAATTGCCTTTCTAGCAGCCTCCACCAGCCCGGCTTCAGCCGAAAGGTAGCGCTCCACCAAGTGGACGATCACTTCGGTATCAGTTTCTGAGTTGAAGACCACTTCCTCTGCCGCCAGTTCACTGCGCAGCTCCAAGAAGTTTTCAACAATCCCGTTATGCACCACCACCACGCGCCCGGTCATACCCAGGTGAGGATGTGCATTCCGCTCACTTGGCTCTCCATGGGTTGCCCAGCGCGTGTGTCCAATCCCCACGTGCCCGCTGACGGGCTCCTGCGCCACGTGCTCAGCCAAACGGCCCAATTTACCCACGTCTCTGCGGACTTCAATATGGCTGTTTTGCAAAACAGCCAGCCCGGCAGAATCGTACCCACGGTATTCCAGCCTTTTCAAGCCGTTTAGAATGATCGGCGTCGCGTCCTGCGGGCCGATATAACCAACGATTCCACACATAGGATATTCCTCCAGTTTTTGATCGGCCTGGAGAAAGGCTTTCTGCCAAAAATGGTTAAGTAAGCCCGCCCCAAGCGAGGGATTTATTGTGCCATTCGCTGCAATTTTATCCTGGCAGTTGCCCGCCAGATTTATTGCGTGCTTGTTGTTGGAGGAAAAGACGTCGGGGGGATGGCAACCCGGAGGGCTTCCGCTGATCTCTCGATTTTCCCGGCTGGCAGGTCGGTAACCTGTTATCGTCCGGTTAATCTCACCTCGCGGTGAGAAACCCTCATCCTCGTCACCCTGGTGATCTGAACCCAGGGCCATGCGCTATCTTTTCCAATTCAGTAAAAACTGACCATCCACCTCCTGATTGTTGGTTGTCCCTTACCAAAACACCCCGAGACAGGCCTCGGGGTGTTTTGGATCGGTAGGCTGGGGGCAAAGGAGTCGAACCTCTACATACAGATCCAGAGTCTGCTGTCCTACCATTAGACGAGCCCCCATAGCTTAGCGGCTGGTATTTTACCACGCCCTTCGGCTGCCGTCTAGGCTGTACTTTATTTCTTATTTCTGGCCCGCTACTCCATCCAACAGCCGGATTGCCTGGCGCACACGCTCTAAAACCAAGGTGCGCCCAATGATCTCCATGCTTTCAAACAATGGCGGACTGACCTTTTGGCCCGTTACGGCTACACGCAAAATACCAAAGACCTGCCCCGCACCAAGGCCCAGCCCCTCCACCAATAAGCGCAGCGGAGATTCCAGGCCATCTTTGGTAAACTCAGGAGCATCTTCCAGCACCTTAAGGATTTGGCGAGCCGCATCTGCCGACTCGGCCGCGCTCATCTTGCTGCCTAACAGATCATCCGGGTTGGGATTAACCGTCTCCTGAAAGAAAAACCCTCCAAACGCCAGGCAATCATCCAGGGTTACCAGGCGCTCCTGGATGATTGGAGCAATCTTCAAGAGTCGGTCATCATCCACGGCATACCCCGCACCCACAAAGAAGGGTTTGATCCGTCGCGCCAGTTCAGCCAGCGGCAAGGAGCGGATGTGCATCCCGTTGAAATGATCTAGTTTCGAAAAATTGATCGCCGCAGGGGCGGGATTCAAATGCTCCAGGCTGAACTTTTGCACAAGATCATCCATGCTGAAGAATTCGGTGTGATCGTCGTAGCTCCAGCCCATCAAAGTGATCCAGTTGACCACCCCCTCGGGGGTGTATCCCAATGCATCCAGGTCTTTCACAAAGATCGAGCGCCCGTCTTTCAACGCATCCGCAGTCTCGCGCTTGCTCATCTTACCCTTGCCGCTGGGTTTTAAGAAAATCGAAAGGTGTACAAACGCTGGCATTTGCCAGCCAAAAGCGCGAATGATATGCCCGTGCAGCGGGAATGTAGACAGCCACTCAGAGCCACGGATCACATGCGTGATCTCCATCAAATGATCATCCACCATCGCCGCCAGGTGATAAAGGGCCAGCCCGTCAGATTTGACCAGGATATGGTCGTCAATCATGCGGTTCTCAACCGTGATGTCGCCCCGCAGCATATCACGCACCGTAATACTACCTTCGCGGGGAGTTTTAAAGCGGACCACATGTTTCTCGCCGTTTGCCACGCGCACCAAAGCTTCAGCCGGGGCCATTTCACGGCAGGTACCATCGTACAAAGCGGTTTCTTTGCGCAGCTGCTTCTCCTGGCGCACCTTTTCCAGCCGCTCAGGTGTGCAGAAGCAGTAATATGCATGCCCGCTCTCGACCAACTGCCGGGCATACTGCTGGTAGATCTCGCGTCGCTCGGATTGATGATAAGGCGCATAGGGGCCTCCCACATCTGGCCCCTCATCCCAAGATAAACCCAGCCAGTGCAAACTTTCGATCAATTCTTCTTCTGCGCCGGGCACAAACCGCCTTTGATCGGTATCCTCGATCCGTAAAATGAACTTTCCACCAGTCTGCCGCGCCAGCAGATAATTATATAAAGCCGTACGCCCGCTTCCCAAATGGGTACGACCAGTAGGCGAAGGAGCAAAACGCACCCTCACGGGCTGAGAAGTAGTCATCGTCAGATTCTCCGAGTTCT
>CAZWFQ010000044.1:10696-29378 GCA_964633225.1 uncultured Anaerolineaceae bacterium | reverse complement strand
ATAACAGCCTGTTTGCCATCGGCATGCTGCTGTTTTTCATCACCCTGGCGCTCAACATCATCAGCCAACGCATTGTGCGCCGCTTCCGCGAGGTGTACGAGTGAACCAGCCACCTGCCCCCCTCACGCCTGCCGAGCCCAACCAGGATGGCGGATTCAGCCCGGTATTTGAATCCAAGCTGCTCCTGCGCCACCGCAAGGGGCGCGTCTGGAAGATCATCTTCCAGGCCGCTACGCTCTTGGGCATCATCTTCCTGGCCCTGCTGCTTTATAACATTCTCAACCAGAGCTTCGGCTACGTGGCCTTCGAAGACAAGGTACCGCCAGCCAGCCTGGCAGTGGCTGGTGTATCCGTTGAAGACCTGGACCAGGCGGCCCTGATCGCCATTGTCCAGGGAAATATCTCCAAGGGCCTGCTGCGCAAGCTGGAAAATGAGCAGCCGCTGACAAAGCGCGGCCGCCAGGAGCTCTACCAACTGGTACTGGCATACGTGATCCAGCCGCAGGTGGTTAAAACCTGGAGCCTGTCCGCATCGCTCTTGCGGCGCTCCGCCATCCATGCTGAAGTAGCGGGTGAGCTGGCCCAAGCCCACCCGCATGTTTACCTGCGCTTCACCAGTTGGTTTGACCCCCAGTTCTTAAGTTCGCCGCAATCTTCTGACCCCATCAGCGCGGGTGTGCGCACCGCGGCGCTGGGGTCTTTATGGACCATCGGCATCACCATCCTGGTGGCCTTTCCGGTGGGCGTGGGAGCTGCCATTTATTTGGAAGAATATGCCTCAAACAACTGGCTGAACCGTGTCATCCAGACCAATATCAATAACCTGGCTGGGGTACCATCCATCATTTATGGCATGCTGGGGCTGGCGGTCTTCGTCCGCACGCTGGTGCAGTTCACCAGCGGGGCGCTCTTTGGCGCCGTAGACCCATCCACCACAGCCAATGGGCGCACCATCCTCTCAGCAGGCCTGACCCTGGCCCTGCTGGTGCTGCCGCTGATCATCATCAACGGGCAAGAGGCCATCCGCGCCGTGCCCAACTCGCTGCGCCAGGCCAGCTACGGCATCGGAGCCACCAAATGGCAAACGACCTGGCACCATGTGCTGCCCAATGCCATGCCGGGCATCCTGACCGGCACCATCCTGGCTGTCTCGCGTGCCATTGGCGAAACCGCCCCGCTCGTAGTGGTGGGCGCAGCCACTTTTATCAACAAAGACCCCAACGGGCCTTTTTCACAATTCACCACCCTTCCAATCCAGATCTACCAATGGACGGCGCGTGCCCAGAGTGAATTTCGCAGCCTGGCTGCTGCTGCTATCCTGGTGCTGTTGATCTTGCTCTTAAGCCTGAACGCGGCTGCCATTGTCTTGCGCAACCGCTTCAGCAAAGCAGGAGGTCATTAACCATGCAACCCACTTCGCAACACAGCGCGGTTGAAACCCGCGGCCTGAATATTTACTACGGCAGCTTCCGGGCCCTGAAAGATGTAACCCTGAGCATCGAGCGCCAGAAAATCACTGCCATCATCGGCCCATCTGGCTGCGGCAAGAGCACCATGCTGCGCGCCTTCAACCGCATGAACGAGCTGACCCCCTCTGCCCGGGCCGAGGGCATGGTGCTCTTCATGGGCCAGGACATTTACCACCCCAGCGTAGACCCGGTGGAGGTCCGCCGTCGGGTGGGGATGGTGTTCCAGAAGCCCAATCCCTTCCCCAAGAGCATCTATGAGAACGTGGCCTGGGGAGCGCGCCTGAACGGATTCAAACCCGGCCTGGGCCGCCCCGATATGGACGAATGGGTTGAAAAATGCCTGCGCAAAGCCGCCCTGTGGGACGAAGTGAAAGACAAGCTGCACCAGAGCGGGCTTTCGCTTTCAGGTGGGCAGCAACAGCGCCTGTGCATCGCACGTGCCATCGCCGTGCGCCCCGAGATCATCCTGATGGACGAGCCGGCATCGGCCCTTGATCCGATTGCCACGCTCAAGATCGAAGAGCTGATGCGCGAACTGGCTGCCGATTACACCATTATCGTGGTGACCCACAACATGCAGCAGGCGGCGCGCGTCTCAGATTACACCGCCTTTTTTACAATGGATGAGGACCGGGCCGGGATGCTGGTGGAATACGGTCCTACCGCCCACATCTTTACCACTCCTGCCGACCCCCGCACCGAAGACTACATCACGGGCCGGTTCGGCTAAATTACAGGTGTCTTATGTCTGCTTATTCTCCCCGCGAAACTTTTGACCGCCAACTGCACGCCCTGTTAGAGCAGGTGCTGGTGTTGGGCAGCATGGCTGAACAGGCTGTCCAGCGCTCTGTGCAGGCCCTCCAGCGCTACGACCGCAGCGCCGCCCAAGCCATCTACCGGGATGACCAGCGCATCAACGTAAAGCGCTATACAATCGAAAGTGATTGCATCACCCTGATCGCGACCCAGCAGCCCATGGCGCGCGATGTGCGCCTGCTGGCAGCCATCCTCGAGATCATCACCGAGCTTGAACGCATCGGCGATTATGCCAAGGGCATCAGCAAGATCACGCTGATGCTGACTGAGGAAGTGAATGATCTGCCTATCTTCCAGGACATCCAGCGCATGTCTGAGTTGGGCCTGAACATGCTGCGCCTGGCCCTGGATGCCTTTGTGGCTGGGGATCAATTTGCGGCCCGCGCCATCCCTGCCAGCGATGATGAGGTGGATAATCTTTACAACCGGGTGTACCTCGAACTGATCAAGCGCATGGTGGCAGATTCCACCAGCGCAGATCATGCCAACCACCTGATGTGGGCGGCCCACAACCTGGAACGCATGGCCGACCGGGTGATCAATATCTGCGAGCGGATCGTGTATGTTTCTACCGGCGAGATGAAAGAATTGGATCTCAGTGATGGCATCCAGATCGGAAACGGCGATGAAATTGGATAAGATCAAAGTATTGTTTGTGTGCACGGGCAACTCGGCCCGCAGCCAGATGGCTGAAGCCTTTTTAAGGAAGTATGGCAGCGATCGCTACGAGGCTTACAGTGCTGGCTTGCAGCCCGGGCAGGTCCATCCCCTGACCATCCAGGTGATGCAAGAGGTGGGGGTAGATATGAGCGTCCACCGCTCAAAAAGCGTGCAAGAATACCTGGGCAAGATCCGCTTTGGCTATGTCATCACCGTCTGCAGCCATGCCGACCAGAACTGCCCATTCATCCCTGGCGCAGGCACGCGCCTGCACTGGCCCTTCGATGACCCTGCGGCTGCCGTTGGCAGCCAGGAGGAAAAGCTGGAAAAATTCCGCCAGGTGCGCGGCGAGATCAAGACCAGCATCTTGACGTGGCTGGCATTGCTGGAGATATAAAAATACAGAAGGCGATAAGCGTCATCTCTTTTCCTCACGTATGCCAGCGCTGCAGGCAAACCGAACAGAGTATAATAATTGGAGGTGCTGCCAGGGAAAAAGCCATGCCCACGCAAACAAATTCCAAAATTCGTGTCCTCATCATTATTACACTTGCAGCAGTCATTATATCCTGTGTTTTGATGATAATCTTGTCCCTAATTTTCCAAATGCTTGGGCCCACACTCCAGCTAATCGTCAGGTGGTTGAATGATATTTTGTACTATGTGTTCTTTGTAGCATTCCCATTATTAGGCTTTCTAACCCTGCTGTTCCCGAAGGCAGTAAGTTTTCGTAATACAGAACAAGAATTCTATGTGCCGTTAGGGCCAACCTACTGGGGGGTTAAATCGCTTCTTGGCCTGGTGATTATTTTCATGGCCAGCAGCACTTTTTTGGAATCAATTGTAGAAAGGCCTTATGCATCTACGAACCCTTATTATGAGCTGCTGAATTACTCATTCAACACCTCTATGGGAGCCTTTACCGTTATACTCGGTACACTGATGCTCTTCTTTCCAAAACACTTAATCCAGGTGGTTATGAATCTGTTGCCGGTCAAATTCACAAATAAGATAGATTTGAACCCATCTCCCAGGCGTATGAGTTGGGGACTAATGAGATTTATGGGGGCTGTTTGGTTAGTAATGGCTTTATTTGGTCTTTATAGTAACACCAAATCCATTATCAATTTCTACCGATAAGGTCAATCCCTATCTACAAAATCCACAAATTTTTCCCCATACGGTATAATAAATATACGGTAAAGGAAAGAGCCATGGGCACAGATGACCTGCTGAAAAACAAACGCGAAGAGATCTTGCACGCCGCTGCCCGGCGGGGGGCTAAGAATGTGCGCGTCTTCGGATCAGCGGTACGTGGCGAAGCCAGGCCAGATAGTGATATCGACTTTCTAGTTGATCTAGAGCCCGGTCGCAGCTTGTTTGACCTGGGAGGTCTCCTGATGGATCTACAACAGCTTCTCGACCGCGAAGTAGATGTGGTGACCGAGAACGCATTGCATTGGTATATCCGGGATCGTGTACTGGCAGAGGCAAAGCCACTGTGAAAGATGACAAGTTGTACCTGATCCACATGAGCGAGTGTATTCAGCGCATTGAAAAATACACGACTGGTGGCTGTGATGAGTTCATGCACGTGGACATGATTCAGGATGCCGTTATCCGCAACTTACAGATCATGGCCGAATCCAGCCAGCGGGTTTCCGAGAAGTGCAAGCAGCAGCATTCCGAAGTGGACTGGTTCAAAATCTCAGGCTTCCGCAACGTGCTGGTGCACGACTACCTGGGCGTAGATTTAGAAAGAGTTTGGAACATCATTGCTAATGATTTGCCAGGCTTAAAGAAGGCAGTCATAGCCATGCTTGGTGAGACATGATCAGCAAAGGCTGAATCTAAAAGGCGGTGCAGATGAGTAACCAATCACTGCACCGCCTTTTGATTAATACTGCAAAACGTTACTTAACCGTGATCCCCGTATAGACCGCCTGTGAGTTACCGTCCAGGTCTTCGACCAGGAAGCCCACAATGTAGTCTCCGGCAGAAGCGTAGAGCGTTTCCCAGGTAAACATGGTGCTGCCAAAGGTCAGCGTGCCGCCTTCTTGCTGCACGGTTTCGACCACCTGGCCCTGGGCGTTCAGATCCATCCAGCTTTCCAGCACGGTGAAGCTGTCGCCAGTTTGGGGGACGATCTCACGCGGCGAGCCGGCTGTGCCGTCGCCTTCGAAGCCAAACACCTGCTGTAAGGCGCCGTTGGCGAAATACAGGCGGGCGTAGCGCTGTTCGCCGCTGGCGAAGGTATAAATGCCATCCGCCGAGTAGACCGCCTCTTCCGCGCTGGCGCCGTAGGTCTCAGGAGTGAAGGAGGCCACGACCGAATTGGTGCCATCGCTGATGGCAAAGACGATCGGCTCCCACTCGAATTCGAGCGTGAAGGAGTCGCTGCCCCACACCGGGTAGTAAACCCCATCCAGCTCGCGGGTGGTGCTGCTTTGCAGGTAGTCGCTGTCGATGATGTAGACCGAGTTGCTGGCGGCGTCGATATAACCGACCAGCAGGCGCACGTAGCCGATGTTCTCGCCCATCAGGTCGGTGCTCAAGAGCACGTATTCACCCGGGGCCACCTCGCTGCTGGAGGCCTGGATGGGGGTGGCGCTGATGCCGCCCGCGACCGGCGAAGCAATGGTATCGCTGCGAGAGGGCACTGCCAGTGTGGCGGTGCTCATCTGGAAGGTACGCCCGGTGTAGTGATAAACCAAGAACTCATCCCAGAGTGAATTGGCCGCAAAACGTTCTGCTGCGGCGGTATATGATTGCATACCGGCCTTTGAATTCTGGAAGAGCTGCGAGTTGGGGAAGTAGATGGAGATGCCAGTGGCGCCTGGGCGCTTGGGGCCGTGCTTTTCTGCCACCACCACCTGGTTGATCGCCGCCAGCACCTGGTTGGTGGCATTGGTGATCTCATTTTGCCCACTGTTGCGCGCTACCAGCGCCACAAAGTTGCCCAGGTCGATGTACGAGGCGGGCACTTCACTGCCAAAGATGCTGGTAAAGCCCTGGGCATAGGTGCGCGCCTGCGCCACCACGCGCTGGTCACCGCCCTGCATCACATAAGACAGGTTGTTCATGCTGTCCATCAACTGCGGCAAAGCGCTCAAGTCAGCCACCGTCAAGGTCACGTTCTGGATCAACTGGTTGGTGATCTGCGCCGCGCTGGGGACGCTGGAAACGCCGAACAAGCTGCTCATCGGTGAACCGCCGCCCACGAACGAGGCGCGGGCCTGGTCGTTGACAATGCGCTCATCTTCTTCGATGTAGCTATCTACAATCACCTGGCCAAGCTGGGCGCCGCTCATGCCGGGGTTGGTGCGCAGCGCGCCCAAGAAGGCCGCATAAGCCCAGCCCAGCGAAGGCTCAGTCTCTTGCGAGACGACGGCATAGCGGGCATAGGGCGCCAGCGCCGTGAGCACCTCAATATGCCCCATCAGGCAGGCATCCATGCCCACAATCTCGAAGGCCGGCACACCGGTTTGGGTCAAGATCTGGTTCAGGGCATCGTCAATTTCATTCATATACAGGTGGTCGCCAATTGCCGTGGCCAGGGGGAAGCTGCTGTCGCCGCGCCCGCTGGCGGTGGGATCGCTCCAGCCGCCGGGCCACCCCATGCCGTGATCCGAGAGGATCAACACGTAGTGATTGGCCGGGTAAGAGCGCATGGCCCAGGTGGCGAAATCCACCAGGGTCTGGGTATCAGCCATGTTGACCTCGCCCAGGTCTTGCACCATCTGCGAGCCGATGCGGGTCAGGTCGTTATCCTGGCGCACATAGTAACGCCGGGCCGAGGTCCAATCGCCATCGCCGGTAAAACCGGCCTGGTAGCGGTCGAGCTGGGCCACGATCTGCACATTGCCGCCAGAACCCACCCGCTCAGCCTCGTTCAGATCCACAAAAATGTCTTGCTCCAAGATCTTGTCGTCCGCATCCTGGTACAGCATGATCAGCCAGGTATCGTCACCCGTAGCAGCCGGGTAATCGATGGTGGGCTGGATGACCGCCGGGGCGGCGGTGGGCTCGGTGTAGTACTCTGGCTGCTGCTGCCCCTGGTCAACCGGCTGGTATTCGGCCGCAGGCATGCTCTCCAGCAGGCTGCTGATCCCTTCGCCACCACCGAAGATCATGGGCAGCACCACGCACAGGCACACAAAGAGCAAGCCGCCGATGATGATCCATTTGATGGGTAAGCGGCCCAGGTTCAGGTTGGGCAGGTTCATGCCGCCGCCCGAGAACCCGCTGCCGCCCGAGGTGCCGCTGCCACCCGAGTAACCGCCGCCGCCAGAAACCCCACCCATAGCTGGGGGCTGAGCGCCGCCGGTAGAAGGGCGCTGGCGAGCCGGGGCATCGGCGCGCTGGGTAGGCCCGCCGCCTGGCCCAGTTGGGCGGCGGCGACCGGCGCGCACGGTGGGCTTACCGCCGCCGCTGGTGCGCGCCAAGGTATACGTGTTACCAGAACTGAGTTGATATCCACCCAAATCAAAAACTTTTTTCATTCTCTCCTCCTAAAAACACAAAGACGCAGAGCACCCGAAAAATTCAAAAATACTTCGGTCTCTGCATCTCTGCGATAAACGGATTGGTACTTGCCACATCCCCATCATTTCCGAACAGATACCTACTTTTCATTTTCTCCTAGCACAGAGATCTGCCGCAAGAGCCCAAACACCAACATACCCAGGGTAACCCCTTCTTTGGCGCTCAACTCAGGGCGCACCCCGCGTTTATCGGCGCGTTGGACCATCAGGTAAGCTGCCCCCAAACCGGCCAATGCACCGATGATCACACCTAAGGTTAACACCTTTGGGCGCCAGTTTTCAATCACCTCAGTTGTCAATGCAGTTTCGTCGCTCATGTCTATTCCTCAAGAATTAAGTAGATCGAAGTCTCACCAGCGCGCCTTCGATTTAAAATCTTCCCACTGCTCACGAGTGGCTTCACGACCGCGCTGCGCCCCAGCCTGGCGGCTGCGCATCTTTAACACCGGTTCAACCAGCCGGTCTGAAACCTGGCGCGCCCTGACCTGGGCCAGCAAGAAGTAATCTTGCACCAGCCGGGCATACCCCGGAAAAACGCCCAACAGCTTCGCCAGGCCGTAAGTCACCGCCACCAAGACGGCAAAGAGCGTCACGGCGCCAATCAGCGCGGGCGCCAACAGCCAGACCAGCGAAATATCTGCCCAGCGGCTGATATCGTCTGGCCCTTGCGTGGCACTATAGATGACGCCAAAGACGCCTGCCAGCAAGATCAGGATGGCGATCACCAGGGGCATGGTCACCTGCAAGAGCATCTCGCGACGGTGAGCCGCGTGGGTCACCGGGTTGCGCTCTGGCAGCACAAACTTCTTTGGTTCACTCGGAGCAGGAGATTGATTTGTATCCATTTCGTTTAATTGTAGCACAAATTGAAGCATGTAGGATGTGCTATAATCCCCCCCATGCTCAAAAAATTTGTCACCCTAATTGCCGGCGACCCCAATAAGCGCGCCGTCGAAAAAACCTCCCCTACCGTTGACCAGGTGAACAGCCTGGAAGCGCAGTTCGAAGCCCTCAGCGATGCCGATCTGCTGGCGAAGACAGCCCAATTCCGCGCCCGCCTGTCCCAAGGTGAAGACCTGGATGACCTGCTCCCCGAAGCTTTCGCAGCAGTGCGTGAAGCATCCAAACGCACGATTGGCCTGCGTCATTATGATGTGCAGATCGTCGGCGGTACCGCCCTGCACCAGGGCAAAATCGCTGAGATGCGCACCGGTGAAGGCAAGACCCTGGTGGCAACCCTGCCACTCTATCTGAATGCCCTGACCGGGCGCGGCACGCACCTGGTGACCGTGAACGATTACCTGGCCCGCCGCGATGCCCGCTGGATGGCGCCCATCTATCACGCTTTGGGTTTAACCGTGGGTGTGCTGCAAATGGCTGGGCGAACCGAGAACGGCAAAAAGGCCTTCATTGTTGACCTGGACAAGGAATCGCCGCAAGAAGACCAACACCAACTGCGCCTGGTGCAGCGTGCCGAGGCCTACGCCGCCGATATCACCTACGGCACCAACTCGGAATTCGGCTTCGACTACTTGCGCGACAATATGACCCTGCGCCTGGACGATCGTGTGCAGCGCGGCCATTATTACGCCATTGTTGACGAGGCCGATAATGTGCTGATCGATGAAGCACGTACCCCTCTCATTATCTCTGGCCCGGCCTCTGAAGATACCGAATGGTATGACCGCATGGCCCAGATCGTGCGCCAACTGCGCCCCGAAGATTACGAAGTCAGCGAACGCGACCGCAACGTGACCCTGACCGAGATCGGCGAACTCCATGTTGAGGAGCTGCTGGGCATTGCCCTGCGCGACCCCGACCGCCCCGAAGACGCCACCCCCGAACAGGCCCGCCTGTTGGGATACTTGGAACAAGCCCTGCGCGCCCAGCACCTCTTCCGCCGCAACAAAGATTACCTGGTACAGGCCGGCAAGATCGTCATTGTAGATGAATTCACCGGCCGCCTGATGCCCGGGCGGCGCTGGTCTGATGGCCTACACCAGGCCGTGGAAGCCAAAGAAGGGGTGCGCGTCCAGGCCGAGAACGTCACCTACGCCACCATCACCATCCAGAACTACTTCCGCATGTACGACAAGCTGGCTGGCATGACCGGTACGGCCCTGACCGAGTCTGAAGAGTTCGACAAGATCTACAAGCTGGGCGTGCTCTCGATGCCCACCAACCTGGAGTACCAGGCCAGCCGCGAAGGCGCCGGCTTGATGATGCAAGAAGGCCGCGATGAGCTGGGCTATAAATACCGCTACTATGCCCGCCGCGACGACCCCAGCAAAGCCCCGCTTTTCTGGCAGCGCAAAGACTATCCCGATGTGGTCTACCGCACCGGTGAGATCAAGTTCCGCGCCATCATCACCGAGATCCTGCGCTTCCACGTCTTGGGCCGCCCGGTGCTGGTGGGCACCACCTCGGTAGAGCTTTCGGACCATATCTCTGGCCGCATGCGGGCTGAACCGCTGCGCAAGCTGGCCCAGGTGATGATCCTGCGCCACACCTGGATGGAAAAGAACCAGCGCCAGGAAGACGGGCGTCTGATCCCTGAGCTGCAGCACCTCAACGTGCCCCTGGATACACTCCAGCCGGCTGATCTGCGCAAGATGTCGCGCGAGCTGGATATTTCAGCCAATCCAGAAGACCCCGCCAACCTGCAGCGCATGATCACTATTTTGAACCTGAGCGAGGCCGATACGGCGCGCCTTAAATCTGACCTGGAAGGCGGCATTCCGCACCAGGTTTTGAATGCCCGCAAACATACCGAAGAATCACAGATCATCGCCGGGGCAGGCGCGTTTGGGGCCGTGACCATTGCCACCAATATGGCTGGCCGCGGCGTAGATATCAAGCTAGGTGGCGAACTACCCGAAGGCGTGATCGACGCCGTCAACCGCGTGCTGCATCGCGCCGGGCATGAGAACCCCTATGACCTGCGCATGGAAGAACGCCGCCAGGCGCTCTTGGCCCTTACGTCTGAGCAGTATGGGCTCTACGAGGCAGACGTCCAGCGCTACCTGCAGGCCATGGACGAAATGGCCAGCGTCAAAGCGCTCGGCGGCCTGCACGTCATCGGCTCAGAGCGCCACGAAGCCCGGCGTATTGACAACCAGCTGCGCGGCCGCGCCGCCCGCCAGGGCGACCCTGGCTCGTCGCGCTTTTATCTCTCGCTTGAGGATGAGCTCATGCGCCGCTTTGGCGGCCAGCAGGCCGAGGGCCTGATGCAACGCATGAAGATCGACGATGCCGTGCCCATGGAAGTGGGCCTGGTCAGCCGCCTGGTTGAAGGCTCACAGACGCGCGTGGAAGGCGCCAACTTTGATATCCGCAAGCACCTGCTCGAGTACGATGACGTGCTTAACAGCCAACGCCAGCGCATCTACGCCCAGCGCGACCGCATCTTTACCAAAGAAGATCTGAGTGATGACGTGGCAGAGATGGTAGACACCGAAGTAGGCCGCCGCGTGCCAGAAGCCCTGAAAGATGAAGAAGGCCCCTGGAAGCTGCTGGCCTGGCTGGACGGAGTTCAGCCGCCGCTGACACTGGGCAACGCCATTTTCCCCTCTTACAGCCTGCGCTTGCTGGTTGAGCATATCAGCACGCAGGGCCCCTACGAAAAAGCCGCCGACTTGCAGCCCGTGCTGCTGCGCCTGGCAGAAGATTCGCTCCAGGCTGAGTCCGAGCACCTGCTGCGCAGCGTCGAACGCATCTTAGAAGGGGCGCGCGAGCGCATGGAAGAGCAGATCAAAGAACGCATGGAAACGATCGACACCTTCTTCGAGGGGCTTAAGCTGGGCGAAGAAGAAGAAGCCGCCCCACGCGGCCCCCGCGAACTACTGGAAGAGCTGAGCGGCCTGGTACACCTGCCGGTGCGCCTCTCAAATGATGAACAACGCCTGCTGCGCGACGACCCGCGCCAGGTCAAAGAGACCGTCCGTACCCAGGTGGAGAACGGGCTGATCAACCAGACCCTGACCCGCCTGCTGGGCTCGGTAGAACGCCGCCTGGAAGAGCCGCTGGAGCTGGATGTTGCCAGCCTGCCCAGCCGTGATTGGGAGGCCCTCTCAACCCACATCTTCGACCTCATCCAGGCTCGCCTGGATAAACGTCGTGAGCGCCTGATCGGTGATGAAGGCGGCTCTCTGGTCAAAGACCTGGAGAGCGACCTGGCCAAGATCAGCGGCAGCCCTAACCCCAACCACATCACCGCCTTGCTGCTGCGCATGCCGCAGGGCAGCCGCGCCACCTTTGATAAGAAGACCCACCGCCGCGTGGTGCAGCGCACCACCCGCCTGACCTACACCTACCACGCCGCCAGCTTACTGGCAGGCCGCAAGCCCGAGGATGTGGCCCAGGATGTGCTCAAGCACTTCCAGACCGCCCAGCAGTCCATTCAGAAGGTGTGGGGGGTGGCTGAATTCAACCGCCTGGCTGGGGTACGCCTGCCAGAAATGGAGCCAACCCTGCAGGCCACCCTGGGGGCGGCATTGCCGGCTGAAGCCGCCCAGCAGCTCCAGACCCAGCCCCTGGCTTCTCTGACCCGCGAGCAGGCCGTCCAGGCCATTGACGTGTTGGGCCGCCGCTCTCTGAGCGAGATCTACCGCCAGCTCCTGCTGGCTGTGATCACCGAGCTGTGGGTTGATTACTTGACCCAGATGGAAGCCCTGCGCGTGTCCATTGGCCTGGAAGCTTACGGCCAACGCGACCCGCTGGTGCAGTACAAAGCACGCGCCTCTGAGCTGTTCCAGAACCTGCTGCGCGATATGCGCTCTGGGGTGATCATGCGCATGTTCACCTACCGCCCGCGCGACCTGAGCAGTGTGCAGGCTGAGGTGCGCCGCCCCGAAGAGGGGCGCGCCGACGAAGAAACTGCCGAGACCTCTCCGCAAGCCGAAAGCGGCAGTGCATCTCTGGCGCAGGAGCCAGACGCCGAGCAGCCCTCAGAGCCTACTGAGCCGCTCTCGCGCAGCCAAAAACGCCGCCGGGGCCGCCGTTAACTCCAGAAGATGGAGAGTGCGCAAATTTGCGCACTCTCCATCTTCTTGAATCTATAGTAAAATTGCCATATTGTGGGTAGAGGCAGGCCCAAGCCAATTTGACGCGCGACCAAGGCCTACCAGTTATTTGCAACGAGAGAGATATTGATTGAATCGCAATCCTGCTCCAAAACGCGCCTTTGAGTTCTACCTGGGGCTGCCCAAGGTGGAACTGCATCGCCACTTAGAAGGCTCATTACGCCTGGAAACCCTGGTGGAGGTGGCGCGCTTGCACGGCATGAACATTGCCGGCACCGACCGCCTGCGCTCCCTGGTGCAGGTTAGTCAAGAAGAACCCTACACCTTCCAAAATTTTCTCTCCAAATTTGAGACCCTGCGCCTCTTTTACCGCTCGCCTGATATCATCGGACGGATTACGCGCGAGGCAATTGCCGACGCGGCCCGGGATAACGTGCGTTACATGGAGCTGCGTTTTACGCCCATGGCGCTCAGCAAGTCCCAAGAGTTCTCGCTGGCTGAGGTTATGGATTGGGTCATCGAAGGTGTGCGCCAGGCAGAAGCAGAATTCAACATCACCACCCGCCTGATCACCAGCTTCAACCGTCACGAGCCGGTGGAAATAGCTGAGAGAGTCACCCAACTGGCCGTAGACCGCCTCGGCAAAGGCATTGTGGGCCTGGATATGGCTGGCAACGAAGCGGAATACCCCGGCCAACCCTTTGAGGGGTTGTTCAAGGAAGCCCACAAAGCCGGGCTTAAGGTCACCGTACATGCCGGAGAATGGGGCGGCCCTGAAAACGTGGCCGAAGCCATTGTCAACCTGCACGCCGAGCGCATTGGGCATGGCGTGCGCGTGATGGAAGACCCCCTGGTGGTGGGCCTGGCGGCCGAACGCCAGACAGCCTTTGAAGTGTGCGTTACCAGCAACTACCAATCCGGCGTTTTCTCAACCCTGGCCATCCACCCCCTGCCGCAAATGTTGGAAGCCGGGCTGAACGCCACCATCAACACCGATGACCCGCGCATCTCGCAGATCACCCTCAGCGACGAGTACCGCACGGTGACCGAGGATTTGGGCTTACCCATCCATACCCTGCGCAACCGCGTACTGGCTGCTGCCCAGGCCTCGTTCCTGCCAGAAGCCGAGCGCCAGGCCCTGATCCTGCGCTTGAGCGAAGAATTCGACCGCTCGGTTCCCCCCCTGCCATCTTTAAAAGATTGACCCAGCGCGCACAACGCGCCAGGCCTGCCACAGCCAGCTTTGACCTTTGACCTACAGCGGCGTTGGGGGTATATTCCTGTTATGGAAAGCGGCATAATCTTCGATATCAAGAAGTACGCCATCAATGACGGCCCCGGCATCCGCAGCACCGTCTTCTTCAGCGGCTGCCCACTGGCCTGCCAATGGTGCCACAATCCTGAAAGCCACTCGCTGGCGCCAGAGCTGCTTTACCGCACCGCGCGCTGCCTGGGCTGCGGGGATTGCATCGCAGCCTGTCCACAGGGGGCCATCTTGAGGGCGGCAGATGGGCCCGGGGTGGTGACAGACCGGCTGAAATGCACCCGCTGCGGCACCTGCCTGGAGGTGTGTTATGCCGGGGCGCGCCAGCTTTCGGGCCGCACAATGACCGTGGACGAGGTGATGACACAGGTGATGCGCGAGATCCCCTTCTACGACCAATCCGGCGGCGGGGTCACCTTTTCGGGCGGCGAGCCGCTGATGCAGCCGGGCTTTTTAGCCGCCCTGCTGAGGGCCTGCCGGGAGCAGGAGATCCATACTGCCGTGGATACAAGCGGCTTTGCAAGCTGGCAGGTGGTCGCGCGCATCCAAAGAGACACAGACCTGTTTTTATACGATTTGAAACACATGCACAGCGCCCGCCACCAACAGGCCACCGGCGTGCCGAACGAAATCATCCTCGAAAATCTGCGCCGCCTGAGCGCCCTGGGCGCCAAATGCATTGTACGCATTCCCTTGATCCCGGGCATCAATGATGATGAGCAAAACCTGCTCGAAAGCGGCGCCTTCCTGGCCAGCTTACCCAGGCTGGAAGGCGTGGAGCTAATGGGCTACCACGATATGGCCCAGGCCAAGTACCAGGCCCTGGGGCGGCCCTACACGCTGGCTGAGACAGAGCCGCCCAGCAGTGCAGAATTACAAGTTGCCGCCAGCATCCTGGCGAGTTTCCATCTCAATGTTCGCATATCCCACGGAGGTTCGCATGCCGATTACAGAACGCGTCAAGCGCCTGCGCCAGCAGTCCCTTGAAGCCCAAGAGACGCTCACCAGTGAGCGGGCCGAACTGCTGACCGCTTTCTACCAGCAGGAGAACGGCCTGCTGTCTGCGCCTGTCAAGCGGGCCCAAGCGTTTGCCTACATTCTGGAGCATAAGCAGATCGCCATCTACCCCGGCGAATTGATCGTCGGTGAGAAGGGCGATGCCCCCAAGCACGCCCCCACCTTTCCCGAGCTGTGCTGCCATTCGCTGGAGGATCTCGACATCCTCAACCGCCGCGAAAAGACCGCCTTCCACGTCGAGCCCGCCACCCGCGCCGCCTATGAAAAGACCGTCATCCCCTATTGGGGGGGCAAGTCGATGCGCGAGCTGATCTTGAGCGAGATGACGGAGGACTGGAAAGCCGCTTACGAGGCCGGCATTTTCACCGAATTCATGGAACAGCGCGCCCCGGGGCATACTGTGTTGGACGATAAGATCTATCGCAAAGGCATGCTCGACTTCCAGGCTGAGATCGCCCAGCACCTGCAACAACTCGACTTTCTGCACGATCTTCAGGCCTACGATAAGCAAGAAGAGCTGCGCGCCATGCACATCGCAGCCAGCGCGCTGATGCGCTTTGCCGGACGCTACGCCGCCCTGGCAGAAGAACAAGCTGCCACCGAGCCGGACTCCCAACGTCGCGCCGAGCTGAAGAAGATCGCCCAGGTTTGCCGCAACGTTCCGGCCCACGCCCCCACCGACCTGCATGAAGCCTTGCAGTACTATTGGTTCGTACACCTGGGCGTGACCACTGAGCTTAACACCTGGGATGCCTTTTGCCCCGGCAAGCTCGACCAACACCTGCTGCCGTTCTATGATCCTGCCCGCCGCGGCGAGGCCGAAGAGCTGCTGCACTGCTTCTGGATCAAGTTCAACAACCAGCCCGCCCCGCCCAAGGTCGGCGTGACCGCCGCCGAGAGCGGTACGTACACCGACTTTGCCCAGATCAACCTGGGCGGTCTGCGCCCAGATGGCGCCGACGCCGTCAACGAGGTCACTTACCTGCTGTTGGATGTGATCGAAGACATGCGCCTGCTGCAACCATCCTCCTCCGTCCAGGTCAGCAAGAAGAACCCCGACCGCTTTGTGCGCCGCGCCGCCCGCATCATCCGTACCGGCTTCGGGCAGCCCTCCATATTCAACTCAGACCTGATCGTGGAAGAGCTGCTGCGGATGGGCAAAAGCATCACTGATGCCCGTTGTGGCGGCTCTTCGGGCTGTGTGGAGGTGGGCGCCTTTGGCAAAGAGGCGTATATCCTGACCGGCTACTTCAACCTGCCCAAAGTATTGGAGCTGGCCCTGCACAACGGCCGCGATCCCCGCAGCGGGCGGCAGTTGGGCCCGCAGACGGGCGAGGCAGCCAGCCTGGCCTCCTTTGATGAGTTATTCACTGCCTTCGAACGCCAAATGCTGCATTTTGTAGATATCAAAGTGCGCGGCAACCAGGTCATCGAACGGCTGTATGCCCGCTACATGCCGGCCCCCTTCCTCTCGCTGTTGACCGATGACTGCATCGCCCGCGGCCAGGATTACCATGCCGGCGGGGCGCGTTACAACACCACCTACATCCAGGGCGTGGGCATCGGCACCATCACCGACACCCTGGCCGCGATCAAGAAGCACGTGTTTGAAGATCACACCCTGGATATGCCAGCTCTGCTCGAAATCCTGGCGGCTGATTTTGCCGGGTACGAACGCCAGCGGCAGTTATTCCTGAACCGCACGCCCAAGTTTGGCAACGACGACGATTACGCTGACGACCTGATGCGCCGCACCTTCGATGCCTATCTCAAGGCGGTGGATGGGCGCAAGAACAATCGCGGCGGCGAATACCACGTCAACATGCTGCCCACCACCTGCCACGTCTATTTCGGCTCGGTCACCGGCGCCACGCCCGATGGCCGCCGGGCCTGGACGCCGCTCTCTGAAGGCGTCAGCCCCGTGCAGGGGGCAGACCGGCACGGCCCCACGGCTGTGCTGCGCTCGCTGGGCAAGATGGATCACGTCCGTACGGGCGGCACCCTGCTCAACCAGAAGTTCACCCCCCAGGTGCTGGCCAGCGACGAGGGGCTGGATAAGCTGGTGCAACTGGTGCGCACCTACTTCAAGCTCGATGGGCACCACATCCAGTTCAATGTGGTCGATGCCATCACCCTCAAGGCCGCCCAGGCCAACCCCGAGCAGTACCGCAGCCTGATCGTGCGCGTGGCCGGGTACAGCGATTACTTCTGCGACTTGAGCAAGACCCTGCAGGATGAGATCATTGCCCGCACGGAACATGAGGAATTGTAGCGTTTTGGCACCATTCCATCTCCACTTAATAAAGACCATCCGGGCTCGATCTGACCCGGATGGTCTCTTCTGATACAAACCGTTTCAGGTGTTTATCCCTGCATCACCGGCCTGAACTTATACCCATAGATCAACATCCCGCGCTCATCGCCGTCAGAACGCAGGCGGCGGGTCACCATTTCTACCGGCATGCCGATCTCAGGCTTCTGATCGGCCATATCGGTGAGCTGGGCCGTGATAACCGGGCCTTCTTCCAGCTTGACCAGGGCCACCGTGTAAGGCAGGTTGAACTCATAACCCAGCGGGGCATCGTAGAGGGTGGTATGCGAAAAGACCTCTCCCTTGCCGCTGAATTGGTATTCGGCGGCAGTTTCGGCATTCATGCGCCCGCCGCACTGCGGGCAGACTGCCGGGGGCGGGAAAAGCTTAGCCTGGCAGTGCGGGCACACCCGCCCTACCAGGGCATAACGCTGTCGTTTTAATCGCCAGTGACGTGAAATTTCCATCGTGATCTCTCCATCTTACCTTAACGTAATCTTGCCCTTATAGCGGACGTAGGTGCCGTAATCGATCTCGGTGCGGCGGGCGATGTAATCCATCGTCTTGAGCGCCCGGTCCCGCCGCTCAACCAAGGCTTCGGTGGCACGCAGGGCAATGGCATCTGAGCCGGCCCCCGAGCCAAACGAAACCATCAAGATGCGGTCGCCCGGCTCGGCAATATCCAACACGGCCGTCATGCCCACCAGCGAGGACCCGGCATAGGTGTTGCCAATCACCGGGGTCAGCAGACCAGGCAAGACCTGTTCTTTGCTGAAGCCCAACAGCTTGGCCGCCCGCTGGGGGAACTTGGTGTTGGGCTGGTGGAAGATCACGTATTTGTAATCGGCAGGCGTGGTGCCGTTCGAGGCCATCAGCCGGCTGGCAGCACTGGTAACGTGCTGGAAATAAGCCGGCTCTCCGGTAAAACGCTGGCCATGCTCGGGGTATTTTTGGTATTCGCGGCGCCAGAAATCCGGCGTATCGGTGACATAGGAATACGTGCCTTCGATGACCGCCAGGGATTGCTCGGCCGGCCCAAACAGGTAAGCCGAGCCGCCCGCACCGGTCGAATATTCCAGGGCGTCGCCCGGTTTGCCCTGCGAGGAATCCATACCAATTGCCAGGGCATACTCTGCCATTCCCGAGCCCACAAACCCAATCGCCGCCACCATGGCCTCTGACCCAGCCTTGCAGGCAAACTCCCAATCTGCAGCCTGGACGTTCGGCGTGGCGCCGATGGCCTCGGCCACGAGGGTGGAGGAGGGTTTCACAGCATAGGGGTGCGATTCAGAGCCCACCCACACCGCCCGGATGCGGTGCGGATCGATCCCGGCGCGTTTCATGGCGTTGCGCGCCGCCTCGATCGACATGGTAACCACATCTTCATCGGGCCCGGGGACAGCCTTCTCTTTGATCGGCAGGGGCATATTGCCCCCCACCCAAATGCGCGCCACCTCGCTGGCGGGCAGGCGGTAGCGTGGAATATAAGTCCCATACCCGGCAATTCCCACCGCCCGGTTGGGCCGCATCATCAAATTTTCAACTTGCAAATTGGGTTGATCCATCCATCACTTCTCCAA
>CAZWFQ010000044.1:4516-10596 GCA_964633225.1 uncultured Anaerolineaceae bacterium | reverse complement strand
ACTGTCTTTTCTGCCACCAGTTGGGCCGCCAGCTTTTCGATCTCATCGCCCACCGCGCCGGCCGCGGCCGCCACCTGGCGTGCATGCAGGCTCATGTGCCCGCGCTGGATGCCTTCGGTAGCCAGGGCGCGCAGCGCGGCCAGGTTTTGCGCCAACCCCACCGCAGCCATGACCTCGGCCAATTCTGCTGCACTGTGCACGCCCATCAGCTTCAACGCCGCCTGGGCTGTGGGGTGGACCTTGGTGGCCCCTCCCACCGTCCCCACGGCCATGGGCATCTCCAACGCGCCGGTCAGGTTGCCCTGCAAGTCTTTGCCCCAGGTGCTCAACGAGGTGTAACGCCCGCTGCGCGCGGCGTAAGCATGGGCCCCGGCTTCAATGGCGCGCCAATCGTTGCCCGTGGCGATCACCACCGCGTCCACCCCGTTCATGATGCCCTTATTATGGGTCGCCGCCCGGTAAGGATCCACGGCCGCAAAGGCCCAGGCCGCAATGATCCCATCGCGTACCGCCTCGGCCGAATAGTCATCAAACGCCAGCTCGGCCAAGGGGATGGTGCAGTGCACACGCACCAGCCGCCGGTCAGCCAGGTTCGAGAGGATGCGCAGGTGCACGCGCCCCTTGCTCAAGGCCTCGATCTGCGGGGCCAGCTTCTCAACCGCGGTGTTAACGGCATTGGCCCCCATGGCATCGCGCACATCATAGATCAGGTGTACCACCAAAAAAGGCCCAATGGGCGAATCTTCGATCAGGCGCACTTCCAGGTCGCGCGGCCCTCCGCCCAGCTTTTTCAGCAAGGGATCAATTTCAGCCGCCTCAGCCAGCAGTTGCTCTTTGCGGTTCAAGATCGCCCGGCGCGCGGCCGGCAGGTCGGCCACGTCCAACACCTGCATCTGCCCGATCATCTCGGGCGGGGTGGTGGAAGCCTGGAAGCCCCCCCCAGCGCGGGCCAGCCGCGCCATGAAGGAAGCCCCTGCCACCACCGAAGGCTCTTCCACCGCCATGGGCACCAACACCTCACGCCCGTTGACGATGAAGTTCAACCCAATGCCCAGGGGCAGGGCGTGCACGCCCACGGCGTTTTCGACCATGTGGCTGGCGGACTCCACATCCAAACCAGCCGCGCCAAACAGCCCGCCCAGTTCAGCCGCTTCCAGGCCGGCGGCCTTGGCCAGCGCAGCCTGGCGCTCGGCCAGGGATAAATTGTAAAAACCAGGGATGCGTGAAGTCGGTGCCATTGGCTGTAAGTTACTCCGACTTTAGTTTATCCGCCCTGACTGGCAAAACCTATCACAAATCAAAAAAAAGGGGGGATTCCGAAAACGATGGTGGCACAAGGCTTAAGCCCGCACCACCATCGTTTTCGGTCACACTCATTTCGTCGTTCTCAATCTTGCTGGATGTCAATCAGCAGGATCAGGTTTTGTTGTCCGCTGTACTTGGTGATCCACAGGTAGCGCTCATCGCAAGCAATCGACCCGATCGGCTCGCCAGCACTGTATATGAACGCCACCTCGCCGCTTTCTGGGTCCAGTGTAAATATCCAGCCCTCATTACGCAGCCCTATCCACAACAGGTCATTTCCATAGGTCAGCCAATCCACCCGGTAAGGGTAGCTTGCCACGATGTTTCCGGTAGCTGGGTCAATCTTCTGCAAGGTATTCTCGGCTACCCACACGAAACCGCCGCCCTCGATGATATTGGTCACATCACCATCCATGGTCAGGTCGTAAACAAGCTGGTACGACTGATCCTCACCCTCCTCAATGACCACAATTTGATTGGAGCCGATGCTGAGCCAGTACTGCTGGCCCACGCAGGCCAGGATGGTGAAGAATCCCAGGTCGGTATAGTCAATGACAACCTCTTCTTGGACCGTCTCAATATCCAGCCGGACAAGCTGACCAGCCATGGCATTACTGATGGCAAGATAATAAAAGCTTGCATCCCGGTAACAAACACCAAACGGGTTGTTCAGCCCGCGCTGCATCACCCAGTCACCGGTTTCGGGATCTAAGATTTTCATCCCCTCCACCGTTTGCAGCCACATGTTCTCGCCATCAAACACCAACCCAAAGGGGCTGGTGTTCACCTGCCAGGTTGCGCTGAGCGCGTACGGGCTGTTGGAATCAGGTTGCAGCACAGCAGCAGGCTGCGAAACAAGATCGCCTTCCGGCACAGGCGTTGCGGGCACTTCAGGCAAGGGGGTGGCACTGGGCGCCGTTGTTTCAGAGGGGGCTGCCGTAGGCGGCAAGCTGGTTGCGGTGGGCGGTGGTGGAACAGGCGTATCGCTGGCAGCGATGGGCGCCGCCGTTTCGGCAGCCACCACACCGGTTGCAAGCGGCGCCTGGGTGGTGGCAGTGCCACCGCAGGCCGCCAAAGCCACAATCCCCATGCACATTGCAATCAAGACCCAGATCCTTTTCATAGCGCCTCCTGGCTGACAAATATCGTTTGAGTATCCTTTACATTGTATCGCAAAGAATGAATCCGGTACGCAAAAACTGTTATAATTTCTACATGTCCACCCCGGCTGATGCTGCCGATATTCTCATCGTTGATGATACGCCCATGAATCAGCGCCTGCTCTCGCACGTGCTGAACCAGAGCGGCTATCAGACGCGCATTGCCAGCACCGGCAAGCAGGCCATCGAAGCCGTGCGCCAGGCGCACCCAGACCTGGTGCTGCTCGACATCATGATGCCCGAGATGACCGGTTACGATGTCTGCGAGCAGCTCAAGGCCGACCCTGCCACCCGCAACATCCCCGTGGTCTTTCTCAGTGCGCTGGATGCCACCGAAGATAAGGTGCGCGCCTTCACCGTAGGCGGCGTGGATTACATCACCAAACCTTTCCAGATCGAAGAGGTGCTGGCCCGGGTTGAAACCCACCTCTCGCTGCAAGCCCTGCGCCGCCAGCTCCAGGTGGCAAACAAGGATCTGGAGCAGAAGCTGGATGAGCTCCAGGCCCGCAACGCCGAACTGGACGCCTTTGCCCACACCGTGGCCCACGACCTCAAGAACCCCCTCAGCACCGTCTTGGGCTTCGCTCACATCCTGGCCCAGCGGCCCGAGATGTTCGAAACCAAAGAAGATATGGCCCGCGAAGCCGGGCGCGTCCTCAGCGGCGCACAGAAAATGTACGACATCATCGAGAGCCTGCTGCTGCTGGCTGGGGTGCGCAAAGAAGTGGTGGATCTCAGCCCGCTGGATATGAGCCGCATTGTACACGAGGTGCAAGAGCGCCTGGGCGCCCTCATTCAAGAATATCACCCCGAGATCATCCTGCCTGCCTCTTGGCCCACCGCTTACGGCTACGCCCCCTGGATCGAGGAGGTGTGGGCCAACTACATCAGCAATGCCATGAAGTACGGCGGGCAGCCGCCGCGCCTGGAGCTGGGCGCCGAATCTTCGAACGGGCTGAATGGCAAACCGATGGTGCGCTTTTGGGTGTGCGATAACGGCCCGGGGCTCTCTGCTGAACAGCAGGCCAAGCTCTTCACCCCCTTCACGCGCATCCACGTGACGCGCGCCAAGGGCCACGGCCTGGGCCTTTCGATCGTCCAGCGCATCGTCGAGAAAGTCGGCGGCGAGGTGGGCGTGGTCAGCCAGCCCGGCGAGGGCGCTACGTTTTACTTCACTTTGCCAGCAGAAGCAGAGAAATAAGCCGGCGCCCTGGATGGCGCATCAGGCAGGGGGAGGTTGAGCCTGGGCAAGCACTTCTTGCAGGATAACTTGTTCTTCATCCGTGGGGATGACCCACACCTGGGTGCGCGAATCAGGGCGGCTGACCAGGGCAGCCTGGTCCACGGGGGCGTTCCGGTTGGCATCCAGGTCTAACACAATCCCCAGGTTCTCCACCCCAGTGCACACCTCCTGGCGCAGCTTCCAGGATCTCATCCCAATATCGTCTGTGAAAACAATGGCATCTGCGCCGTTCAAAAGCCAGGTATAGGCACCCAGGTAGGTCTTCAGGCGGTGAGCATAGACTGCATAGGCAGCCTGGCAGCGGGCGTTGCCCTGCTCGCCTGCCTCGATGATCTCGGCCAGGTTAGATGAAAAACCAGATAGGCCGATCAGGCCCGACTGGTGGTTGAGCACCTGGCTGACTTTATCGGCAGAATAGCCCTGGCGCAGCAGGGCGAGCACGATCTCAGCGTCAATATCCCCGCAGCGGGTAGACATGACCAACCCAGGCAGGGGCGAGTATCCCATGGATGTATCCAACGTTTGTCCGTCTTGCAGCGCGGTGATGCTCGACCCGCCGGTGCCCAGGTGGCACAAGATG
Organism: uncultured Anaerolineaceae bacterium; assembly: GCA_964633225.1. Lineage (GTDB taxonomy): Bacteria > Chloroflexota > Anaerolineae > Anaerolineales > UBA4823 > JAKQIM01. Next base: position 6,308 of record CAZWFQ010000044.1, on the reverse strand, counting down.
AGCTTGAGCTGTTCGAGGGGTTTGCCCAACAGGGCCGCCGCCTGCCCTGACACATACTGGTAAGACAGGCCGTGAAAGCCGTATTTGCGGAAGGCAAAGCGGCTGGCCAATTCCGTGGGGATGGCATACAGCCGGGCTTGGGGAGGCATGCCAGCGTGAAAAGCGGTATCGAACACCACGTATTGGGGAATGCCCGGCAGGCGTTCGCTGCAGACCTCGATGACATGGTACGAATTGGGGTTATGGATCGGGGCCAGCGGCAGGCAGCGCTGCAAATCCTGGCAGGTCTGCTCATTGACAAGGGCTGTGCGTTGAAAAAACTCGCCGCCGTGTACAAAGCGGTGCCCCACAGCATCCACCTGCACGGCGTTGGCGTGCAGGATGGCCAGGTTCTCCTCGGCTGCCAGGCGGTGGCTGGGCAGGGCGGCCGTTTTGGAGCCGGGCTGTCCGTTGATGTGCCATTCGATGACCGCCTGGGACTGGGTCTTGGTGGCGACATTTTTGGCTTTTCCTGCTGCAATGACAGCCGCCTGGCCTTGTGCATTGACGTGGAAAACCTTGAAAGCCTGCGACGAGCTGCCGCAGTTGAAGATCAAAATATTCATCCGGGATGCCTCATACGATCTGGTTGCATTGACCGTTGCAAAGTATAGCACAGGAGGTGCTGACACGATCTTGCAAGACGCGCTATAATACGGTTATCTATATCCTACCTCGCCAGGTAGGAATCATCCCCTCAAAGGAGACATGCTATGGGAGAAAAAGGCAGCAAGAAGGATAAAGAAAAAGCTAAGAAGCAAAAGCAGCAGCAGAACGAGAAAAAACAGTCCGATAAGCAAAAGAAACTTCCTACCAAAAAACCTGTCTAAGCGTACAGATCAGTTTTCAAAACGGGGGCCTGTCTTACCAGTGGGGCTTGAGACAGCCCCCGTTTCTGTTTCTATAGGCTGAGAAAATAGAAAGCAGCCACCGCCGCCGCAGCCAGGCATAAGATACCCAGACAGCCCACTGCCAGGAGGATCGGCCACTTGGCGCCGCCCTTTTGGGGCACAGCCGCGGGCCTGGCACGGGCTGGGTGATAGGGAGGCAGTGGGGTATAGGCCGCAGGGGGCGGCACATAGGCCGGGGGTGGGGGCGGAACCGGCACCGCAGGGGGCGGCGGGGCAGGCGGAATGCTGAGAGGCGGCTGGCCGATGATGGTGGCTGCCGATGCCGTTGGCTGCCCAAGCGCCTGGCCGCACCGCTCGCAAAATTTGGCCCCGCTGATGGCAACCGGAGCGCCACAGTGTTCGCAATAATTCGGGATATCGCTCATTTTTTCTCCTTGGGCAGGCTGTAAGCTCCCCACCGCGCCTCAGCGCACAATGTTGCCATAGTACTGCTGAAGCTGCTTTTTTAGCTCGCGAGTACGCATATGATTCAGGCGGAACTTCTGCTTACCGCTCACTGCTTCAAACTCAATAAAGTACTGGGTGGTGCCGCCATCGTCGTCATCCACCTCCTTCAGGTGGATGCGGCGGAGTTGGTTTGCAGGCAAGAAGTAGTTGCCGGGGGTTTCAGCCAGGATCTGCTGGGGCTGCATGCCCAGGTACTGCTGGCCCGAATTGGCGCCAAGCTGCGCCCCCCACTGCTTAAAGAAGCCTGCCCCTTGCTGCTTGGCCGCATCGCGAGCTTGCTTGACATTGTCGGCCATCATCTTTTGGGTCTGGGCGGCAAAGAGCAGGCGCAAGTTGGTCAGCACAATCACAAAGTATTCCATCTTCAAACCCATCAGGCCCGATTGGCGCACCGC
>CAZWFQ010000044.1:0-4416 GCA_964633225.1 uncultured Anaerolineaceae bacterium | reverse complement strand
GCATTTGCGGCAAAGGCGGGGGAGGCGGTATGTGCGGCGTAGGGGCAGGCGCGGGGGTGCGGCTGTGCGCCACCGGCTTGCCGCAGCGGGCACAGAAATTAGCGCCGTGGCTGAGCGGACCGCCGCAATAACGACAAAATTGTGGGGATGTCATGAACTTTGCCTCCTCCAGGTAATTATAGCCGAAAGTACCAGACCCCAGAAACAGAAGTGGCATCTGTAGGGTAGATTTTTTCGGTCGGTTTTCCACCCGGGTATTTCCGGCAACCAATCTCTATCCACTAACCGCCATCCACTGCTATAATGTGCCCATGACCGAACAAAAAATCCGCGTACTGATTGCAAAGCCCGGCCTCGATGGCCACGACCGCGGCGCCAAAGTCGTCGCCCGTGCCCTGCGCGATGCCGGCATGGAAATCATCTATACTGGCCTGCGCCAGACCCCTGAAATGATCGCTGAAGCGGCCTTGCAGGAAGATGTCGACGCAGTGGGGCTTTCGGTGCTTTCCGGCGCCCACATGGCTCTTGTTCCCCGCGTGCTTGAGCTGCTCAAGGCCAACGGGCAAGAGAAGGTCAAGGTCTTTGTGGGCGGCATCATCCCCGAAGAAGACCTGCCCCAACTGCTGGAGATGGGCGTGATGGGCGTTTACGGCCCTGGTACGCTCAGCGAAACCTACATTGCCGCTATCCGCCGCGCCGTGTTGGGCGAGGCTGCCTGAACGCGGGGGCCTTGCATGAGCCTGGCTGAAGCCGTCCTGGCGGGAGACCGCCTGGCTTTGGCGCGCACCCTGACCCAGGTGGAGAACGGCACAGCCCAGGGCCGCGCCGCCCTGGATGCGCTCTTCCATCACACCGGGCGCGCCCATCTCATTGGCGTCACCGGCGCCCCCGGCACCGGCAAATCATCCCTGGTCAACCAATTGGCGCGTGCTTACCGCCAGCCTGCGGACGGCGATGAGACAAGCCGGTGCGCCCCACCCCGCCGCGTGGCGGTGGTGGCGGTAGACCCCACCAGCCCCTTCACCGGCGGGGCCATCCTCGGCGACCGTATCCGCATGCGCGACCTGGCGGGTGACCCCGGTGTATTCATCCGTTCCATGGCCGCCCGCGGCTCTTTGGGCGGGCTGGCTTCGGCCACCGCCGCCCTGGCGCAAGTTTTCGATGCGGCGGGCTTCGAGGTGGTGCTGATCGAGACAGTGGGCGTAGGCCAGGCTGAGGTCGATATTGCCCGCCTGGCGCACACGACCCTGGTGGTGGAAGCCCCCGGCCTGGGCGACGATATCCAGGCTATCAAAGCCGGCATTCTTGAGATTGCCGACATCCTGGTCGTCAACAAGGCCGATCACCCTGGCGCAGATCACACCGAACGCGCCCTGCGCGGCATGCTGGAGCTTTCGGCGGCTGTGCACCCTAAGCTTCGTCATACGGCTGCCTCGCACCTGGTGACTCAAGACGCGGCGGCACCTGGCGAAGAATTGAACAACACCTGGACGCCCTCCATTCAGCGCACCATCGCCACCACCGGCGAGGGACTGCCGGCCCTGGTGGAGGCCATTGCGGCACATCGCGCCCACCTGGAAGCCACCGGCGCCTGGCAGCGCCGCACCCGCACCCGCCTGCAAGCCGAGCTGGAGCTGCTGCTGCAAGAACGCCTGGTACGCTGTTGGCGCGAGCACCTGACCCCTGGCCTCTACGAGCAGACCCTCGAGGCCCTGTTTGCCCACAGCATCTCGCCTTACCAGGCGGTTGAAAAATTAGTCCAATGCTGAGAGGTGTAGCATGATTTACGGTGATAGAATCCGCTTTCGTCACGCTGAAAAAACCGATCTCCCCACCTTCGTCACCTGGCTCAACGACCCCGAGGTGCGGGCTGGCATGGCCATGCACCTGCCCTGGTCATTGATCGAAGAAGAGGCCTGGTTCGAAACGTTAAGCAAGCGGCCACCCGATGAGCGCGTCTTGTGCATCGAAGCCCGCCTGGGTGAGGGCTGGCTCTTGATTGGAAGCTGCAGCTTTATCAATATTGATTGGCGCAGCCGGGCAAGCGAATTTGGCATCATGATCGGCGAGAAAGCTTACTGGAACCAGGGTTACGGCACCGAGGCGGTGAGCTTGCTGCTGCGCCACGGCTTCGACACCCTCAACCTCAACCGCATCTTCTTGCGCGTCTTTTCCAACAACCCGCGCGCCATCCACTGCTACGAGAAGGCCGGTTTTGTGCATGAGGGCCGCCAACGCCAGGGTGAATTCCAAGACGGCCAATATGTAGATGTATTAATGATGAGCGTGCTGCGTGAGGAGTATGCCAGAACTGCCTGAGGTTGAGACGATTGCCAGCAGCCTGCGCGGCGAGCGCGGCGGCCCCGGCCTGCCTGGCCGGAGCATCCAGCGCGCCCACCTGCTCTGGCCGCGCACCCTGGCTGAACCTGCCCCAGCCGAATTCACCGCCCGCATCGCCGGGCAAGCCATCCGCCAGGTGGGGCGGCGTGCTAAGTACCTGGTGATCCAGCTTGAGCCCGACTGGCTGCTCTTGCACCTGCGCATGAGCGGCGACCTGCGCCTCGAACCCGCCAGCGCCCCCCTTCAAGCGCACGACCGCCTGTGCCTGGAGCTGGATGGCGGCCTGCGCCTGGCCTTCAACGATGCGCGCAAGTTCGGCCGCGCCTGGCTGTTGACCGACCCCCAGCCCATCATCAGCCGCCTGGGCCCCGAGCCGCTGGCAGAGGGCTTTAACGCCGCCGGCCTGCACCACAAGCTGCTGCAAACCCGCCGCCAGCTCAAGCCGCTGCTGCTCGATCAAACCTTCATCGCCGGGCTGGGCAACATCTACACCGATGAAGCCCTGCACATGGCTGGTTTGCACCCCCTGCGGCGCGCCGACAGCCTGAGCGTTGCAGAGGCCGGATCGCTGTGGGAAGCCATCCGCAGCGTTCTCACCGACGGCATCCGCCGCAACGGGGCCAGCATTGATTGGGTCTACCGCGGCGGCGATTTTCAAAACCATTTTCGCGTCTACCAGCGCACCGGCCAGCCCTGCCCGGTCTGCGGCACGCCGGTAGCCCGCACCGTGGTGGGACAGCGCGGCACCCATTACTGTCCCCAATGCCAAAAAACAGGGAGCTGAGCCATGGAAAATTATATGGTTTTCCTGATCATTTTACTTGTGGTGTCGGTCGGCTTGATCGCCATTGGCGTGGCGATGTCGATGCGCAAGAAAGACGACACCGGCCCGGGGATGGCCAAATCGTCCAAGAGCAAGGGCCAGCGTATCGACGAGGCCTCTGCGCGCCTGCCGGATCCGCTGGGCGAGCCATCCGCTGCGTCCAGCCCTATGTACACACCGCCGGCCCAGGCCGCCCCTGCCGTCTCCGCTGCGCCGGTAAGCCCCACCCCGCCGGCGCCCTCCGCCAGCGGCCTGGCAGAGGTGGTGCGCCTGCTGCGCAACCCGCAAAGCGGCGAGTTTGCCGTGCAGGTGGACGGCTACATTTACCACCATCCCAGCCAGTTAAGCAGCAGCCAACAGCGCCTGCTGGCAGCCGGAGGCAGCCTGTTGCAAAAATGGTTGGCCATACCGCCCACGGCTGTGCCCATCCCGCCGCCCACCCCGGCTGCGCCCGGCGCCAGCCTCCCAGTGATGGGCGCTGCAGCGGGCGCTGCGGCAGCGGGTGCTGCGCCCATCACACCGCCCGCCCCCAGCCGCCCGGCCCTGGCTGGCCTGAAGGTAGAGCCAGGCATCCAGCCGGTCAAAGCCAAGCCGCTGGAAGCCATCAGCCGCACTGCCAGCACACCCGCGGCCGCGCCGCAGTTCCGCAGCATCCCCGAGCAGATCGACGAGATCTTGCAGCAACGCCTGCGCGGCACCCCCCTGGAAGGGCGCGGCATTGCCCTGATGTTGGACCCCGTGGAAGGGGTGATGGTGAAGGTGGACAGTGCCCGCTACCCCGGCGTGGATGCCGTTCCAGACGAAGAAGTGCGCAGCGCCATCAAGGGCGCCGTTGCCGAGTGGGAACGGCGGCCGAAGTAAAACAAATCCCCCTCACAGGGGGCCAGGCTGCGAGGGGGATGGCTATCATTTCATCGCCAACGGCAGGAAGATCTGCTCGAAGGCCTCAATGATCCCTTGCCCAGCCCAAAAGCCGCCGGAGAGGGTGTAAGCCCCGCCCTGCGAGAAGGCCGCCTCGGGTTGGCCGGCCGTGCCGTGCAGGGTGTAAGCCCCGCCCTGGCTCAGCCCGCCGCCGCCATCCGCCGTCCACCAGGGCAGGTCCAGCAGGCCCTGGGCGTGGGCCAGGCTGGCCAGGCTGAGCAAAGCCAGCGCGCAGATCAGCGTGGCAAACAACAGCCGGCGTTTCATTGAGTTCCGCCTTTCTTGCGGCTGATCCACACCCCCGCCAGCACACCCAATAATCCAAAGACCGG
>CAZWFQ010000043.1:19954-31182 GCA_964633225.1 uncultured Anaerolineaceae bacterium | reverse complement strand
ACTCCCTTGAAGGATTCTGCCGTGGGGCGCGTCTAATCAAGTGATATGCCCAACCAGACCACGACCACGGCAGTCAGAGAAAACTCGGAACACCGATTGGCTATGAGCAATGCAGATGGTGCGCAGAGCGCACAACCCGCCCAGGCTGCCCCGCACCTTGAGGCCCTGGTGCAGGAACACTACGCCTACATCCAACGGCTGGCGCTCTCAATCCTCAATGACCCCCACGATGCCGAAGATGCTGCCCAAGAGACCTTCATCGCCGCACACCGCGCCTGGGCCAGCTTCAGAGGCGATGCCGCCGCCCGCACCTGGCTGACGAGCATTGCCGTCAATGCCTGCCGCGGCCGCCTGCGCAAACGCAAGGTACGCCAGGGCTTGCAAAACACGCTCATCGCCCTGCACCTTCTGCGCAGCCGCCCGCCTTCGCCAGAACAGTCTGCCATCCAGAACGAAGCCAGCCGCCTGCTCTGGCAGGCTGTGGACACCCTGGACGAGAAGCATCGCCTGCCGCTCATCTTGCGCTACGTTCACGAGCTCAGCGTAGCGCAGATCGCGGCGGCCTTGCGCATCAGCCCAGGCACCGTCCACTCTCGCCTGCACTATGCCCGCCTCAAGCTGCAGCAATCGCCAGGTCGTGACAGTTGGGCGCCTGGGGAGGAACCTCCCCAACAAACTCTTCGAGAGGAGGAGACCCATGCAAAATCCGGTTAAGCCCAACAACCTGATCCTGACCCACGATGAAGCGCGTTACGCCCTGCATGCCGCCGACGACGGCCTGTTGACCCCCGCCGACCAGCAAGCCCTGGATCAACACCTGGCATCTTGCGATGCCTGCCGGGCCTATGCAGTCGAGTTGGGGCAGGCAGAAGCTGGCTTGCGCGCTTCTCTGCAGCAGCGTTGGCCCTTGCCGCCTGCTGAGGCCATTCAGAAGGGTTCTGCCCGGGTCTTCGCCGCCCTCGAAAGACTTGACCCCCAGAGGACATCGCCTATGAAACACTTCATTTCCGGCTCGGCCCGCACCCTGGGCTGGGTCACCCTTGCCATTTTGTTGGTCACGGCCCTGGGTTGGGGCATTCGCTCCTTGCTGCCCGCCCCCCTGCCCGCCAGCCAGGCCACCCCCACCACGCTCACCGCCATCGAGGGTGGCCTGGACCCCACCCCAGCGGTAGAGAGCACCCCTTCTGCCACGACCGGCGCAACCGAAGCACCCACCCAAGTTGAGACGCCCACCCCCATTTCTACCCTGCCAGCGTTTCCAGCCGGCATCTTCCCAGGCGTTGAGTTCACGTTTGCCGTACCCTACCCCGAAAGCCCTGAAGCGGTCAACATCTACCGCCACCAGCTTGGTGAAGCCATCACCAGCGAGAACGCTCGCCAGGTGGCGACCCAGTTCGGCTTGCAGGGCGGCGTGTATGCCATGCCCAGCGAAGCCTCTTGGTTAAATATCTTCGAAGCCACCGATGGCTTCCGCCTGCTGCGCTTCTTGAGCTTCCCCGGCCAGTTTGTATACGAGAACCGCACCGGCCATTTTTACAGCTTCAGCGAGCCCCTATCTTATGAAGAGCAGGTGCGCATCGCCACCAATTTTCTCAACCAGTACAACCTGCTGGATCTGCCCTACCGCGCCGATCCATCCCCCGTCCAGCCCAGCACGGTGGTCTTCACCCCCCTGCTGGATGAGCGCCGCGTGATTTATGGCATCGGCAAAGACCCCGGCAACATGGCCTGGCTCACGGTCAGCATTGACAAAGACCAGGTCAGCCGTGCCATGATCAGCCGCCAATCCTTCAACGCTCTGGGCCAGTTCCCCATCATAACTGCTGAGCAAGCCTGGGCCAGGTTGGGCGATCAAGATGCCCTCCAGCATGCCCGTTACGCCGTTCTCGAAGCCGACCGGCCCATCACCTACCGCCAATGGTCTCGCACCTATCCCGCGGGTGAGCCGGTGGATCTTTACGGCACTATTCAGGTGCGCCAACCCACCACCCCCGGCGACCCCACCCTCATCATGCTGGATGAATATCCGGTGGCCAACGGCGAGGCCCTGGCAGCCAATGACCCCTGGACAAACATCCACGGCTGGGGCCAGTTCAACCCCAACGAAGCCGGCAACCTGGTCTTCAACCTGGAGGGCTGGGAAATCTCTACCCAAGAAAGCGAATATCTCACCGGCACCATCCAGCGCCAGGGCGAGCAGGCTTTCTTTGCCGCAGCAGACGGACGGAACCTGCTGTTGCCCGATTTGCCGGCCGAAGTGCCTGCCGGGGTCACGGTCGAGCTAACCGGGTATATTTTGCCCGATGATCCAGCTATCATGGATTGGGGCTATATCAGCACTGGCGAGTACATCACCGCCTATTACATGTCCATGTCTTGCGGAGGCTGGGGCGGGGGCGGCGGCGGCCCTGAAAATGCCAACTTCGGCGGCGGCATGCTCTCCATCCCCAATGTAGACCCCTCGATCCCGCCCACCCCCACGCCGGCACCCGTTTTGGGGCCCTATGCGGTTGGCGACCGCCTGGATGGGCAGACCGGCACAGTGTATGTCACCATCCACCGCTATATCGATGGCTCCACCAGCCTGGCAGCCGACTTCAAGTCTGACCCATCCGGAGACTTGCCTTACGGCACCTACTTCCACCTGGAGGGCGAGGCCCTGGCAGGCATCGAACAGTACCACAACCTACCCGTGTACATCTGGGGCAGCGTAACAGGCATAGAGAATGACACCCCTGTCATTGGTGTTGAACGCTATGAGCTGCTTGACCCCACCCTGCAAATCCAAGAATGGGCTGGCACGCAGGAGATCGTCAGCCTGGAGGGACGGGAGGTGGTTTTACTCACCACCAGCGACGGCCAATCCTTCGTCCTCAACAGTTCACTCATTTGGGAGGCCGGGGCCAACCTGATCGGCATCCCTGGCGACCTGGTAGGCATCGAGGGCTATATCATCCCCGACCGGCAATACGGCGGCTATCCCATTATCAAGGATATGAGCGGCGAAACGCCCCCCGATGGCGTTATTATGAGCAGCCAGCCCAGCGAATACGACCACGCCTCAGATATGGGCGCCTTCCCTGCCGAGACGCTGAGCGGCCAGGTGACCATTGACAGCATCGAGCTGGCCTATGCCTCAACCACGCTCCAGCACTGCATCGCCGGGCAAGATACCGACCCCAGCACAGCTGCTTACCTGGTGGTCCAGCCCATCTGGGTCTTCACTGGGCACTTCGAAGATGGGCGCATCTTCACCGTCCAGATCCAGGCGCTTCCAAACGAATACTTACCCTAAAAATAAGGTGGGGCGCCCCACCTTATTTTTAGGGGATATACCTCGTCGCTCCGGCCTGGGTCGCAAACCACACCACCCCCTGCGCGTCCACATAGATCGCCCGGATCTCGGCCTCGATCAATCCATCTTTGACGCCGTACTGCTGCCAGTTCGTGCCGCCTGTTCCGGAGGCGCCATCCCAGCGGTAAACCCCGCTATCGCCAGTGCCCACCCACAGGCCGCCATCAGGCGCAAACGCCAACGCCGTGAACCAGTTGTTCTCATCGGGCAAGGTGTAACGCGACCACTGTTCCTGCTCGAACTTGAACAAGGCATCGCCGTTCGCCGCTACCCAGATCGCCCCGTTGGTATCTTCGGCAATGGCAGAAACACCGTCCCACTCGGCCGCGAAGGATTTTCCGCCCCCATAATGCGCCCACTGCCCATCAGGGCTCCGCCGGCTTAAGCCAGGGTTGTAACCTTCTTCATCTACTGTAGAAACCCACACCGAGCCGTCAGAGGCGGCGAACACCAAGAAGACGGCGTTTTGCGACAGGCCGTTTGTGCGATCGTACACCTGCACCACCTGGTCATTCTCGATCTGTGCCAGGCCACCCAGCGTGCCCACCCAGGCCGTGCCATCGGGTGTCACTGCCAGCCCATAGATTTCGTTAGACGGTAGGCCATTGGCCGTCGTCCAGCTCGTTACCACGCGATCTGCCCCCAGGCGGTGCAGCCCTTCTCCATATTCCAGGCACCAGGTATTGCCCTGTACATCCACAACCAGGGGCACGTAATCATGCGGCAGGTCCCCCGGCTGAGACCATGTCTCACTTCCTGGGTCAAAACGGTCCGTCTCGGGGACGCTCCTGCCCACAAACCACAGAGTCCCGTCTGGAGCCGGCAAGATGCGCTCATACCCATGCCACACCTGCGGCAGGCCCGGCACTTGCCAGGTGTTGAAAGTATCCGTCAACTGCCCGCCATCCGGATCGTAAAGGATCAATCCATTGTCACTGCCAAAATATAAGACACCCTCATCATCTTCGCCAATGCCGGTGACATACCGCACCCCCAGTTCTTCGTTTGAGAACATGGTCCAATCGGCATTATCGGGGTTAAAACGGTAAATACCATCATAGGTGGCAAACCAATACCAACCCCGCTCATCACGCTGCATGCCATCGGCATATTCAATGCCCTGGCCCTGCATCTGGGGCACGGGCTCAAAGGTGCCATCCACTAAGCGCACCACCCCACCCCTGGTCGCCACCCAGGCTTGCCCAGGGCCATCCACCAACAGCGCTGTGACCTCGTTATCGGGCAGGCCGTCTTCCACAAAATAGGTTCCCCAGGTGTCTGCGTCCGGAGCATAATGCCCCAGCCCGTGCATGGTGCCTACCCACAGTTCGCCATCTTCCCATGAGCGGATCACATACACATTCCAGGATAGCTGCCCCGGCCCTTCCCCCGATGGAAACGCCGCAAATGGCTGCCAGCCGTTGCCTCCCAGTTGGTTCAAACCACCCCCGGTTTGGCCGCTGTAGGCGGTACCGGCAAGCAACCCCACAGGGGTTGATTCAATCGCCATCACAACCGGGCTGTCCAATCCGTCTGACATATCGTAAACGATCAATTCATCTTCTGTTCGCTGAGCCAGCCCATTATTCGTCGCCGCCCAAATGTGGTAATCATCTGGGTGCAGCAGAAGGTCATTAATATACGTACCCGGCAGGCCATCTGCCGCCGTATAATGCCCAACAAAGCTCCCGCCGGAGCGTTCCCAAACCGTCAATCCGTGCCAATCTCCACTGTAGACCTGGTCATCATCCACCACGATCGTGGCAGCCCAATTCCACGCCCCCCACGAGCGCCAGGCCGGAGGCTCGCCGGTAGAGACCTGGGCCGCCGGTGTGGAACCAGCGAGCAGGCGCGCCCTGAAGATCAAGAAGCGGCGCACCATGATCAGCCCCACCACCAGGGCCGCCAGCACCATCAACAAGCCAAGCCCGCCCAGCACCCAGAACAGCTTGCTCTTGGGCTTGCGGATGGAGCGGGCTGCACGGGCTGACTTTTCTACAGGGAGCGCGATTGGCCCAGCCGCTTTTGCAGGCGAGGTCAACACCGTGCCCGGCAGGGCTATGCGCCCTTCTGCCGGTGTACCTGAAGGGGCCTCATCCCCTACAACCGTTGAAGCCTGTGCTTCACCCGTCCCCAACGGCCCCCCGATGACGGTCTCAGCCGCCGTCTGCGCCAGCACCTGTGCGCCGTGTACCGTCTCAGCCTCGCCCAGGGCCTGCTTCCATGCCACTAAGAAATCTGCCACCGAAGCAAAGCGGTCTTCCGGATTCTTGGCCAGCGCCTTCAAGATCACCCGCTCTATCGCCGGCGAGATGCCCGGGAGTACAGCAGAAGGCAGGGGCAGGGGCTCATTGATATGTTTTAGAATCACTGCCAGGGGAGTTTCGGCTTCATAGGGCACCCGCCCGGTCACCATTTCGTACAAGATAATACCCAAGGAATAGATATCGGTGCGTGCATCCACCTTCTGTCCCTGGGCCTGCTCAGGGCTCATATAGGCAGGCGTGCCCACCAGCGCACCCGTGCTGGTGAAATGCTTGTCGCTTTCCAAGAGCTTGGCAATGCCAAAATCGGCCAGGAACAAGTTGCCACGCCGGTCTAGCAGTGCATTGGAGGGCTTCAAATCGCGGTGGATCACCCCCCGCGCGTGGGCATAATCCAACGCATCGGCAAGCTGCGAGAACAGCCGGTCGATCTCTTTCAGCGAAATGTGCCCCGCCCCCAGGCGGTCTTTAAGCGTTCCAGCGTCCAAAAAGCGCATCACCAGGTAAGGCACCTCATCCGCCTCGCCGTGGTCATACACCGGCAGGATATGGGGGTGCTCCAACCCGGCGATGGTTAACGCTTCTTGGTGAAAGCGGGCCGAAAATTCGCTCGATTCAGCCAACTGCCGCGGCAGCACTTTAAGCGCCACATCTCGATTCATTGCCGCATGGTATGCCCGGTAGACAGTTGCCATTCCCCCTTGCCCAATTTGCCCAATGATGCGATAGGGCCCCAACATTTGACCCGCTTGCAAACCGCTCATAAAGCCTCCAGGATGATCGCTGTTCTTCCAGTATACATAAAAACACCCCCAAAGGCAACCGCATGATGCGCTGGTTTTAGCTTACAAACGTGTGGTAAAAACGCTCTGCTTCCCCCATCACCCGGCCATGCTCGGCCCGCTCTTGGACAAGGCGCAGGTTTTTCTCCTTTGCTTTTGCTCGCAGATCATCATCCCCCAAAGCCTGCAAAATTGCATCCGCCAGGGCCCGCGCATCACCCGGGTCTACCAGCAGGCCGTTCACCCCTGGCTGGATCCACTCACGCAGCGACTCAATATCCCCGGCGATCGGGAAGCACCCGCAAGCCAGCGCTTCCAAGAACGTATTGGGCGTGCCATCGTGCGTGGTGATCGAAAGCACCACCTGGGCCTGCCGGAACTGTTCTGCCATCTGTATGCGGGCAAGCTTGGGGAGCAGGTCCACTGCCGGCCCAATCCCCAGGTCATCTATCCAGCGTTGAGCCAGCGCATCCTCTGCCATTGCCGGGCAGGTAAAGCGCACCTCCGGCATCTCCTTCAGCACCAACGGAATGGCCTGGAAGAAGCTATCGTTGCGCACATATGCCCGCACCCCCCTGGGCTGGATCACAATTGGCGCCTCAAGTGCCTGTTCCACCGGGTAGAACACTTCCATCTGGATGCCCCCGCCCCCCGGCAGCACGATCCCCGGCTTCTCCGCCGCGAAGCCCCATTCCCGCGCCAGGGCCTGGTCACGCTGGCAGTCGGTGTGCAGGGCATCTGCCCTTTGCAGGGTCCGCCGCGTCAGCCAGCCCATCCAGGGGGTGGCCGGGGCATGCAAGGTAAAATCATTGCCCCATACTGAGACCAAAAAAGGCGGGCCAGACGCAGCATCCAGTGCCATAGCCGCCAGCATCCCCTCGTAAGGGATGCGCATGGCGTGTACCAGGTCTGGTCGAACCGCTTCAATCACGGCCCTGAGCTTTTTGGCGGCCCGCGGCAAGGTCAGCGGCCCCAGCCACTGCCGCACCATCGTCCTTGCCCCCACTGGCAAGAGCTTAGTCAGCCTGCCCATCACCCCGCCGCCTGTCTTAGCGTCCCCATCACCTTCCTTGACCTCGCTGAATGCCGCCGGGATCACCGACAGCGAGGCCAAGCCATCCACTGCCTGGCAGGGGAACGATGAAGCCAGGTGCACCTCATGCCCTGCCCGGATGAAATATCTGATCCAATTCAAGGCGATCGCCGACCGCCCATCTGCCACGAATAATAGCCGCATACCCTGCATCGTACCACATTCGCCAAACCTTGACAAATCACCTACCTGCCAGTAGAATGCCTTTTCCGTTCACCCCGGCCATCATTGGCTGGGGATTTTGTTTAAGAGAGGTTTGGGGAGCAATCACCACCCGCCAGGGTGATCATTGCTCCCCAAACCTTTTATATTACCTGGAGGCATACCATGTTCAAAACCAACTTCATCATCGTCTGGGCCGGGCAGGTCATCTCCGTCTTCGGCTCCAACCTGAGCGGGTTTGCCCTGGGCGTCTGGCTCTACCGGCGCACCGGCTCCGCCAGCAACTTCGCCCTCGTGGCTCTCTGCACCGTGCTGCCGCAGGTCCTGTTTTCTCCCCTGGCTGGCGTGTGGATCGACCGTCACAACCGCCGCTGGACGATGGCACTGGCTGATACCGGTGCCGCCCTGTGCACACTCTGCCTGGCGGTGTTATTCTTCTCCGGCCACATTCAAGTCTGGCACGTTTTCCTGGTCACTGCCATCTCTTCCGCCTTCAGCAGCCTGCAAGTGCCAGCCTACACCGCCCTGGTCGCCTCGGCCACCACCCACGATCAATTGGGCCGCGTCAACGGCCTGCTCCAGCTTGGGCGCGGCCTGGCAGATATCCTGGCCCCTGGGATCGCCGGGGTATTGGTGGTTACCATCGGGGTGCCGGGCGTCTTGCTGGTCGATCTGCTCACCTTTTGTGCCGCCGTCTTGACCCTGATCTTTGTGCGTTTTCCCGGCCTGGAAGAGGCTTCTCCCCTGCCCCAAGACGAGGCCACACAGCCATCTTCCTGGTGGTCCGAATTGCAAGCCGGCTGGCGTATGCTGGCGGCCCAGCCTGCGCCTCACCGGCAGCCGGCTCTTTTCACCCTGCTGCGTTACCAGGTTTTATTCACCTTCTTATGGAGCTTGTTCGGCGTGCTGGTGACACCCATGGTACTGGGATTTGCCACGCCAGATGAGTTGGGTGTCGCTCTCACCGTCGCCGGGATCGGGCTGCTCTCCGGCAGCCTGCTCATGACCGCCTGGGGCGGGCCGAAGCGCCGGGTATGGGGCCTGCTGTTCTTCGAACTGCTCAGTGCCTTCGCCTTCTGCCTGATGGGCCTGCGTCCCAGCCTGGCGCTCGTTGCCGGGGCAGCCTTCCTGGCGCATTTTACCCTGGCCTTCGTTTCCAGTTTGGCCGAGGCCATCTGGCAGGGCCAGGTACCGCATGCCGCCCAGGGGCGGATATTTGCCTTCAAACAGGCCGCCCTCAAGCTGGGCACCTTCTGCGCTTACCTGGCAGCAAGCCTGCTGGCCGACCGTTTCCTGGAGCCGCTGCTGCGCTCTGGCGGCCTCCTGGCGCGCAGCCTGGGGCCCTGGTTCGGCACTGGTCCCGGGCGCGGCTTGGCCTTCCTGTTCTTCCTGATCGGCCTGCTCAAAGCCGCCTCGGTGCTCTGGATTTATGCCACCCCCGGCCTGCGCCGCCTGGACATCGATCTATCGCCTCAACAATCTTGATCGGTGATCGCCGGCAAGATCAGCTTGACCCTCATGTTCAGTCTTCCATCCAGTAGTAATCCTCACTAAAGCAAGGCTGAAGAGCACCGTCCACCGTCACCATCACCTCTGCCCGATCGGTATAAGACAGCGGGTAAGCAGTCAGCTCATCTTGCAGTCTCTCCAACAGTTGGGCGGCCCAGTACTGCCCCAGGTGGAATTCGGGCCAGGAGCTCGCCGGTTGGTAGACTGAGCGCGTCGCCTGGCAGGCCAACGCCGCGCCCAACTGGCGGTGTACCGCCGCATCCAGGCGCTGGTTCTCAAAAGCCCCCACCAACACCGGGATCGCTTCAGGCGAAAGGGTTGCCAGGTAAGCGGCATCCAGCGCCTGGCCTTGACCGGCACGCCCCACGTTGGCATTCACGATAAAACCATCCACCGACAGAATGTTCAGCGTGGCCCCAAAGCCCAACGCCGCCGCCAGGCAAGCCAGCGCAAAGTAACGCGTGCGCTTGAACAGCTCCAATGCGATCAAAACCACCAGCAATCCACCCAGCCAGATCATAAAGATGTGGGTATACAGGCGCAGGCGAGTGAAGCCGTACACAGCCTCGTAAAGCCGCAAACGCATAAAAGCCGAGATCAGCATGATCGCCACCAGCAGCGCCAGCCCTGCCCCCAGCCCCGTAAAGATGCGCTGGTGGGCTGCCGTCGTACGCCGCGTCACCTTGCTCATGCCAATGAACAAAAGCAAGCTCCCAAACGCCACGATCACCAGCTCGTTGAAGCCGCGCCGGGCATATTCAGCATAGGTATACCCAGCCACGTTGATATTGGCCTGCCCCCCGAAGAAATAACGAAACTGCACCAGCACAAAAGCCAGGAAAAGCAAGTTCAGGCTGCCCAGCACCACAGAAGCCTCGGTGAACGGCAAGATGGGAAAGCGCTGCTGCGCATCTGTGCTGATCCGCTCCTGGCGGCTTTCGGCGATGGCATACAGATAGACCCCCGCCAGCACATACCCCAAGACGATCACGTAGAACATTCGGAAGATATATTCCGGCAGATTCTCGATCCTGAACAACGCCCACAAGTCATTCAGGGCCTGCGCAAATGCCGCGTCGGCCTGCGCCAACAACGCCCCAAAGACCAGCAGCAGCGGTGCCGCCAGCAGCACCCCACGCAGCCATCCTGCCGCCGCAGAGAACTTGTTTGGTTTGTTTTGCACCGCTGAGCCGCTGAGCAGGCCGAATTTTTCTTTATCACTGGTCTCTTCATACTCCAATTTCCCTGCGCTCTCCGCGTCTCCGCGGTGAATCACCTGTTTTTCTATTGGAGCCACTGCTGTTTGCTTCCAAACCGCCGTCCCCAGCCCGACGATAGTCTTCACCCCCAGGATCGCCTGGTTGACCAGGTGATCGATGAACGTATAGCGCAGCCAGCCGCCCCCTGCCAGGGTCGCCGCCAAGATCGCCATCATCCCCAGGCTCATAGCGTAGTTAAGGAACTGCGTCACAGGCTCAGTACGGAAGACACTCATTGACGCGAAAAAAGCCACCGGCAGCAAGGCCACCAGGCTGCCCCAGGCCGGCCTCACCCCCTCGCCCCACGCCAGGCCCAGACCTGCAACCAACAATACCAGCACCATCAACGCATAAGACACCCCCACCGACCGCTCCCAGAACAGCAGGTCGAAGACCCAGGCCGCCAGCAGGGCCAGCAAGACCAGACGCCACAGATGTTTGATTTTCATAATTCACCTCACTACTTCCCATTCTATCCACTTGAGGCCCGCTCATCCACCGCCTGAGTCACCAAGATTAAGCACTCGTGTGCTTGACGTTCTACCCAATATTGTTTATCCTAAGCCTTAGAAATATTGATAAAAAAAAAACTCTGTGTCTCTGCGGTTTTCTCTTCTTGAATCCCCCCCAAGCATAGACATTCCAAGGAATAGTTACCATGAAATATCTCCCCGAAATCCAATCCACCCAATCCGATCCCCAGCGGCTGGAGACTCTTTATCAGGCCGCCCGCCGTGCCAACGAAGAGGCCGAGTTCCGCGCCGACCTGCTCAATCTACAAACTCAGGCCCCTGATGACCTGCT
>CAZWFQ010000043.1:14949-19854 GCA_964633225.1 uncultured Anaerolineaceae bacterium | reverse complement strand
TTGTCTCGGCTTACGGGACGCTCATGGCAGACACACACATATTTTGGACTACGAACCAGCACCTTGACCTGATGGCCATCCACCTGCCCTTGCTGTGTTGGATCGCTTTGGGCCTGGCCTTGCTGGGCTGGCGTTCGCAAGCATCCAGCCGCTTTGCCTTTCTCACCAAGTCTCTGGAGGTCATTGTGACCGCCGGGCTGTACCTGATCTTCGGCGTCGCCTTCGGCGCGCTCACCATCGGCCTCTTTGAAGCCCTGGATATCACCCTGCCAGACAGCATCCTGCGCCTGATCGGCCTGGGCGGCTTTGGCCTGCTGCCTCTCCTGGCCATTGCCACCATGTACGATCCGCACCTACCGCCCGCCGAGCAAGACTTCAGCCAGGGTCTCAGCCGCTTCATCACCACCATGATGCGCCTGCTGCTGCCGTTGACCCTCCTGGTGCTGGTCATTTACGTCTGCGTCATTCCCTTCAACTTCCTGGCTCCCTTTACAGACCGGGATGTGCTGATCGTATACAACATCATGGAATTCGGCATCATTGGGCTTCTGCTGGGCGCCACCCCCCTGCGCACCGCCGACCTTTCTCCCCGCCTGAAAAACCTGCTGCACAAGGGCATCCTGGCGGTGGCAGCCCTGGCAGCGCTGGTGGGCCTGTATGCCCTGGCGGCTGTCGTCTACCGTACCGGCCTGGGCGGGCTGACCCCCAACCGCACCGTTATCATCGGTTGGAACGTAGTCAATATCGGCATCCTGGGGGCAGTCGTTGTCACCCTGCTGCGCGGCGGCCTGCAAGGTTGGGCCGAGCGCCTGCACACCGTCTTCAGCCGGGCCACCCTGGCCTATGTCATCTGGACCCTATTCGTGCTCATCGTCACCCCCATCCTGTTCCGGTGAATATGCTCAATATCTTGATCGTTGAAGACCATCCCAAGCTCCGCCCGGCCCTCAAGTCGGGCCTGGATGCCACCGGCGCCCTGCACGTGGTGCACGACTGCCCCAGCGGCGAAGAAGCGCTCGAGTTCTGCCTGGAATACCAGCCCGCGCCCTCTGGCTCTGAGCCTTTTGCCGTCTTGATGGATGTGCAGTTGGCCGGCGCCATGCACGGCATCCAGGCTGCCGTGGCCATCCGGCGTGAGTTTCCCCGTCTGCCGGTGGTCTTCTACTCCATCCAGGATGACGACGCCTATTACCGGGATTTCCGCCGCTCGGGCATCTTGAGCCATTATGCCTATGTGCGCAAATCCAACTACCTCCTGCCGCATATGATCCTGCCCTTGCTGCAAGATGCGGTCTCGGGACGCAGCTTCATTGATCCTGAGATCGAAGCCCGCGTCCAAGAAGTGCGTCAGAAAGACGAACACGATCCCCTGGCCCTGCTTGAGCCGCACGAGCGCCAGGTGGCTGCCCTGTTGGCGCAGGGCCTCACCAACGAGCAGATCGCCGCCCGCATGGGCTTTCGCGACAAGCGCACCATCAGCCGCGTCAACGGCCAGATCTACGCTGTGTGGGGTCTCAACCAATCCAACACCGATGAAAAAGTGGCCCGCACCCGCGCCGCCATCATTGTCCAGGCCGGGCGCATGCTCACCTGGGATGACGAGGGCGAGATGCGCCCCTTTGAATGAACAGATGAGGGTGATCTAAATGTTTGACATCGTCTGGAACTTCTACATGGCCGCCAACCGCGTGTTTGCAGAACGCGGCCTGCTCATCTCCATTTTGTTAGTGCCCATGGTCATGTTAGTGGCCGGGCGCGCCTGGTCGCCGCCCCTCATTCCCCAACGCCTGGGGCTGCCTGCCGCCCTGCTGGCCCTGGGCTTCTGCGCGGCTGACCTGGCTCTGTTGGCCGCTCTGCCGCGCCTGGGACTTTCTTACGGCAAGATTGAGCTGCCCTTCTTATCCATCACCCTCTTGCGCACTGGCCTGACCCTGGCATTTGCCCTTTTGCTCGGGAAACTGCTCGGCGGCTGGGTCTCTCAGCACCCGGGCATTCTTAACACCAGCCTGGCCTCTTTGCTTGTGATAAACCTGGGCATCTTCGCCGCCGAAGTACAGGGGATGATTTTTGAGCCGTTCCGCCTGGGGGTCAGCACAGTTCCCATCACCGCACCAGGATTTTTACCAGACCGGCCCCTGCGTATCCTACAACTGTCTGACCTGCACGTCGAGCACATCACCCGCCGCGAGCAAGCCGTCTTAGATCAAGCCGCCGCCCTACAGCCCGATCTGATCGTGCTGACCGGCGACTACGTCAACGTTGATTATGCTTCTGATTCCACCACCTGGCAGCAAACCCGCAGCGTGCTCAGCCAACTGCACGCCCCCCTGGGCGTATATGCCGTCACCGGCACTCCCGGCGTAGACACCAAAGCCGGCGTGCAGGCCATGTTCAGCGGCCTGGATATCGTCTTGCTGCAAGACCAGCTTTTCCGCCTTGAGATCGAAGATCAGGCGATCTACATCCTGGGTGTCAACAACACCCGCCAGCGTGCCCGAGATGCCGCTGCCCTGCAAGACCTCCTGGCACAGGTGCCTGCCGGCGCCTACAGCCTGCTGCTTTACCACACCCCCGACCTGATCGAGACCGCATCCGAACTGGATGTCAACCTCTATCTAGCCGGGCACACCCACGGCGGGCAGATCCGCCTGCCCTTCTACGGTGCGCTGGTCACCCTCTCAGCCTACGGCAAGCAGTACGAAATGGGCCAATATCAAGTCGGGCCTACCACCTTATATATCAGCCGCGGCATTGGTATGGAGGGATTGGGCCTGCCGCGCGTGCGCTTCCTTTGCCCGCCCGAGCTGGTCTTGCTCGAGCTGGGGCAACAGGAGGGGTCCCGATGATCATCAACCTGTACCTGTATTGGGCCCTGATCAGCCTTTCCCTCTTCAACACCATCCTCATGTTCTGGCTGGGGCTGACCGTGCTGCTCAACGCCGAGCGCCGCACCTGGGGCCTGTGGTTGGCCGGCGGCGGGCTGTTGATGGGCGGGCTGTTCTTCCTTAGTCATACGGCAGTTATCGGCCTGGGGCTGGGTGGCAATTGGTCGGGGGTGTATTTTTGGCTCGCTGTGGCCTGGATTCCCCTCGTCAGCCTGCCCTATGCCTGGTACGTGGTCATGCTATGGTATGCCGCCTACTGGGAAGACCCGCATTCGGCCATCCACCGCCGCCAGCGACCGGGCCTGGTCGCCGCCACCCTGTTGGCCTTGCTCACCATTGGCCTGCTCCTGGTTGCCAATCCCCTGCCACCCTTCAGTGTCACCCTCCTGGCGGCCCCTCTGGCCCAGGTTGGCATGACCCAGATGGTCAGCCTGGGCGGAATTCCAGTCTTTGTGCTGGTCTATCCACTCTACCTGTTGGCCTGCATGGGCCTCTCCCTGGATGCCCTGCTGCGCCCCGGCGAACCGAACCGCCTGATGGGCCACCTGGCTCGCCGCCGCGCCCGCCCCTGGCTGGTCATCGCCACCCTGGCCATGCTCCTGGTCAGCTTGTTGGTGGGCTGGGCCCTGTTCTGGGTCATCCAGACTGCCCGCAGCGGGGTGTACAACAGTGCCCCCATGATCCTGGGCGAATTTGACCTGGTCATCCAGGCCATCATTGCCGCAGCGATCGTTCTGGTGGGGCAAGCCATCGTCTCGTACGAGGTTTTCACCGGCAAAACCCTGCCGCGCTTCGGCTTGCGCCGCTACTGGCAGCGTGCCATCATCCTCGCCGCCGGCTACGGCCTGTTGGTGGGCTGGGCATTGGTCTTCTCACTGCGCCCCACCTACACCGTGCTCTTGAGCACCCTGATCATGACCTTATTCTATGCCCTGCTCAGTTGGCGCTCATATGCTGAACGTGAACGCTATATCGAAAACCTGCGGCCCTTCGTGGCCAGCCAGCGTCTTTACGACCAACTGCTCGTTTCTGGGCCTGAAGCCTCTGCCTCCCCAAACGCCACCGCCCCTTTCAACGCCCTCTGCACCGACCTGCTCAACACGCGCCTGGCCTACCTCATCCCGTTGGGGCCGCTGGGGCCGTTGGCAGGCCCAGGGCTGGCCTATCCCATTCAAAACACGGCCCCCACCCTGCCAGATATCACCAACCTGGCCTCTCAATTAAAGGCCCCCGCTGCCCCCTATCTGCCGCTTGACCCGGCCACATACCAGGGCGCGGTTTTAGCCGTCCCATTGTGGAGCGAGCGCGGTCTGATTGGCGCCCTCCTGCTGGGTGAAAAGCGTACTGGCAGCCTGTATACCCAAGAAGAGATCGAGCTGGCCCAATCGGTGGGCGAACGCCTGGTCGACTCGCAAGCCAGCGCCGAGATGGCCCGCCGCCTGATGGCCCTCCAACGCCAGCACCTGGCCCAGTCCCAGGTCATCGACCAGCGCGCCCGGCGCGTCTTGCATGACGAGGTCTTGCCCCGCCTGCACACCACCCTGCTGGCCCTTAGCAGCCAGGCCACCCGCTCAACAGCGCAGGATGAGGCCCTCAAATCCTTGTCCGAAGTCCATCACCAGGTCGCCGCCTTGCTGCGTGATCTGCCCACCGTCGCCGTCCCCGAAATCGCCCGCCTGGGCCTGCCCTCTGCCTTGCGGCAGATGGTAGAAGAAGGATTCCCTTCAGCCTTTGAGCAGGTGAACTGGCAGGTCGAGCCCCAGGCCGAAGCACAAGCCGCCGCCTTATCGCCCCTGACTGCCGAAGTGCTGTTTTATGCCGCCCGCGAGGCAGTGCGCAATGCTGCCCGCCATGCCCGCCCATCCGGCTCACATACCCCCCTCACCCTGGGCATCACCATCACCTGCCAGAACGGTCTCCAGATCAGTATCCAGGACGATGGCATCGGCATCATTGAATCCGCCCCTACCCAGCATGCCGGAACAGGCCAGGGATTGGCCATCCACAGCACCCTCATGGC
>CAZWFQ010000043.1:0-14849 GCA_964633225.1 uncultured Anaerolineaceae bacterium | reverse complement strand
CTACCCAGCATGCCGGAACAGGCCAGGGATTGGCCATCCACAGCACCCTCATGGCAGTCATCGGCGGCAGCCTGGCAGTCGAGAGCATGCCCAGCAAATGGACGCGCGTGACCCTGCAACTACCGATTGACATACCTTACCACTTTCCATCATAAAGCAAGGTCAAACCACTGCCTGGGATAGGACACCCTGGTATGAACCTCAAACGTTTCACCACCTGGCTATGCATCCTCTCCATCCTTGTAGCCCTGCTGGTGTTATTGAACAGCGATCCAGCCTGGGCCAACACAACGGATCAGCCCTTCACCACCTGGCTGCCGTTGGTCTGCGGCCAGCAGGCTGCTGCCAACCCCGTCCACCAGGGCATTGCCACCTATTACGATGCCACCGGGGCAGGCGCCTGCTCATTTGACCCATCTCCCAGCGATTTAATGGTCGCGGCGATGAACGCCGTGGAGTATGAAAATTCTGCTGTGTGCGGGGAATATGTTTACGTCACCGGGCCTAAGGGCAACGTTACCGTGCGCATCGTAGACTTGTGCCCCGAATGCCTGGCCGGTCACCTGGATTTAAGCGTAGAAGCCTTCGCCCTGATCGCTGACCTGCCCCAGGGCCGGGTGGACATCACCTGGCAGGTGGTCAGCCCTGAGCTGAACGGCCCGATTGCCTATCATTTCAAGGATGGCAGCAACCAATGGTGGACCGCGGTGCAGATCCGCAACCACCGCAACCCAATCGCCAGCCTGGAATACCTGGTCGACAGCCAATGGATTGCCGTGCCGCGTGTATCGTACAACTATTTCGTGCAAACCAACCCCGGCATGGGGCCAGGGCCATACGCCTTCCGTGTGACCGATGTTTATGGCAATGTTTTGACCGACAGCGGCATCCCGCACAACGAAAACGGCACCGTCAACGGCGCCGCCCAGTTCCCACCCGGCCCATAACCATGTTGTGCTATCCCCCATTCACTATCAACTAATCACTATCCACTGCACTTAACACTTCCCCAAACACCCCCGCCATCGCCTCCACGTTCACTTCTTCGGCCACAATGCGGTAAGATTCTGCCCCCCGGCGCCTCAGCCCGGCTGGGTCAGCCAACGCCTGGCGCAGCACATTCGTCAACGCCCCCAGGTCATCCGGCAGCACCTGCCAGCCGTTTTCGGGGCGCACCAGGTCATCCTGGGTGCCATCTCCTTGCGCCACGATCACCGGCAGCCCATGTGCCATGGCCTGCTGCACCGCCAATCCCCCCGTCCCGGGCAGGGCAAACAGATCCGCCGCGGCGTAGAACGGCTCCAACTCAGCCCCATGCCGCGCCCCTACAAATTCTGCCTGCGGGTAGATCTGCTGCGCCAACGCCTCGAACTCCCCCCGCGCCGGCCCATCACCCACGATCACCAGCTTGGGCTGGAGCACCTCGGGCAAGGCCGCGCAGGCTCGCAGCAGGGCGTCCACACGTTTGCGCGCCTGCAAACGCCCCACGAACAGTACGCTCGGCTTACCCAGGTATTCCCTGGGGCGTTCTGGCGGCGGGCCCGGCGGGCGCGGCGCAGTGGCATTCGAAGCACAGAAAACGCGCCCGGCAGGCAGGCCCAACGCCCGGTATTCATCTGCGCCTCGGCGGCTGTAGGCGATCACCGCATCCAGCGAACGCAAGAAGCTCAGCCTTTCCCAGCCGCGCAGTTGCGACTTCAGCCCATGCGGCCTGTTCAATGGCGGCGCACCCAACCCCCAGCCCACCACTGGGCGGCCACGCCGGTGCATCCAGCGCACTGCCAGGCGCGTGGAGGGGTAGCGCGGGTTGGCTTCTACCACCAGCACCTGCGGCTGCCAATCTTCCAACCAATCCAAAAGCCCGCTTTGCCAACACAAATACCAGCTTGAGCTCGGATCTTGAAAATGCCGGTTGCGTCCCCAAACCAGCCCCGCCCCATCTAGCCCCTGCGCCGGCTCAATCCCTTCCACCGGCAGGGCCTGCCCTGCAAAAACGCTCAAACCGCCAGCGCAGCGCTTTGCCAGAACCTCCAAAAATGACGCGCGATAAGCCGGCAGCACGCGCTGTTGGAGGCCCACCTTGCCGGGATAGATCTTGTTCTCATTCATCTAAAAAAGAACCTGGTACTTGCTGCTTCGCGCTTGTCTTCATTAACCTAACAACACATCCAAATACGCTTCCACCATCGCATCCAAGCCAAAGGCTTCTTCAGCCCTTTGGCGAGCCGCCTGGCGAAAACGCTCCTGCCCGGCCAAGATCTCTACCGCCCCAGATACCAGGCGCGGCATGTCCGGCGGGTCCAGCTTCCACGGATCACCCCCATAAGCTACCACACGCCCGGCCCCGCCGGTCACCAGCTCAGGCAGGGCGCCCGTATCAAACGACAGCACCGGCAGCCCGCAGGCCAGCGCTTCGATGACCGAATTGGGGCAGGCGGCGTTAATATCGGCTGCGTACAGCAGATGGGCTGAGCGGTCCAGGGCCGGGATCTGGCTACGCGGCACCAGCCCGGCAAAATTCAGTGCCACGGAGGTCCGCTGCTTCCAAGACTCCGCCAGCCCGGGGGTGACCTTACCTGCCACCATCAACTCAATTTTTGACCCAATCTCGGCTTGCAGCCCTTCAGCCAATCGCACCGCCGTCTCCAGGCCCATCTCGTAGCCGCCCCCCAGCGTACCTTCGACTAAGAGCAAGCGCTGCCGGTCTTGCGGCAAATCGGCCGGGCCATGCGGCGTATACTGCGCCAGGTCCACCCCGTTGTAGATCACCCGCCAGGGCGCGCCGGCCTTGCCGTAGACGCGCTCCCACCAGCCGCGTGCAAACTCGCTCTGATATACAATGCGGGTTGCCAGGCGGTTGCGGATGGTTGACAGGATCAGGTTGCCGTATTCAGACCTCAGGAAGTGCTTCACCCCGGTGCGCCGCCGCCGATGGAGCCAATTCATCCCATTCAAGCGCTGCACGATCGGGACGCCGCGCTTGCGCACCTGGCGCAGCCCCTTTAAATCGCGTGTGCCGCCAATCACCAGCAGCGCATCACAGGGCGCCTGCAAATCATAGCTGACCCCAATGCCACGCCGAACCAGCCCCTCCGCCAGCTTGGCCTGGAATGAGACCATGCCCCCCACCGCGGCGGGGACTCCGGGCCCTTCCAACCTGGGCGTCAGGCAGATCGTCTTCGCAGATTCAGTCACGGCGCGCCCCCACGCACTGCGCCGGCATCCCGGCCCAGATTTCGTTCTCGCCAGTGGATTGAAGCAGCACAGCGTTGGCCCCAATGACGCTGCCACGCCCCACCCGCAGCAGCCCCTCTTTGCACAACACCTTGGCGCCCGGGCACAGGATCACGTCATCCTCGATCACAATCCCTTCAAAGTGCGAACGTTCGGCAGGGCGGTAGATATCGGCCCGGCCCAAGGTCACGCCCGGATATATTTTCACCCGCCGGCCTATCTGAGCTTTCGAATGCACCACCACACCAAAGCCGCCATGCACCAGCTCAAAGCCCTCTCCCACCGGCACCGGCCGCGGCAGCTCTACACCCAACAACTTCAGCAAGTAATACGCCAGCCGTCCAATAATGGGCTTGCGGCGCGCATAAACGAGACGAGTATAAACATCCATTGAGACGTCGACTAAATGTTCTTACGGTCGCCCAACCTGAAAAGCTGGAAGCCCGCATCCCACCATGCTTGCAGCTGCCAAGCGCCCACGCAGTCCATCAACACGCGGGCCGAGGTCATTTTTGCAACCTCTTCAGGCTTCAATTCCAGGAAGGAGCTGTGCCCAACCAGCAGAAGGACGGCTTCGGCATCCGCCAGGGCGGCTTCCAGGCTTGCCGCCATCTGCACCCCTTCTACCTCGGCATCTGGCTTGAAGGGCTCGTAGGCCGTCACCTTTGCTCCGGCACTCACCAGCAGGTGTGCCACCTCGATCGCCGGGCTTTCACGGATATCATCCACGTTAGGCTTAAAGGCCAGGCCCAACACTGTAACGCGCTTGTCAGTGATCGTCCGGCCCAGCACGCGGCGCACAAATTCAAGCGTAAAATAAGGCTGCCCGTCGTTGACCTGCCGGGCGGTGTGGATCAGGGGCGTGATTTCAGGGGCCGCTTCGACCAGGAACCAGGGGTCCACGCTGATGCAGTGCCCGCCCACGCCCGGCCCGGGTCGCAAGATCTTGACCCGCGGGTGGCGGTTGGCGCAAGCGATGGCTTCCCAGATATCCACGCCAAAATGCTCCGCCAGTTGCGAGAACTCGTTGGCGATAGCAATGTTAATATCGCGATACGTGTTCTCCATCAGCTTGACCATCTCAGCCGTGGTCGCATCGGTCAGCACGATCTCACCCGTCACAAAGCGGGCGTATAGCAACTGCCCAGCCTTAGCCGAGGCTTCTCCCACCCCGCCAATGACGCGGGCATTCTCCACCAGCTCACGCAAGATCTGCCCCGGCAGCACCCGCTCTGGCGAGTAGCACAAGGCATAATCCACCCCGGCCTTCAACCCCGATTGATCCAGGATGGGCTTCACCAGGTCAATGGTGGTGCGCGGCGGCGAGGTCGATTCTAAGATCACCAGGTTACCGCGCTTCAAATGCGGGAGAATTGCTTCGGTTGCAGCCGTGACGGAACGCATGTCTGCCTTGCGATAGCTGGCGCCGCGCGCCATGCCGTTGCGGTCGTTGTAAAATGGCGTTGGCACGGCAATAATAAAAGCGTCTGCTTCTTCAAGCTGTTCACTCACCCTCAGGTTGCCTGCAGCAGTGGCATCTTGAACCAGGGCTTGCAAGCCGGGTTCGTGGATGTGCAGACCGCCGCCCTGTAGAGTCTCGATGATCTGGGGATTATTATCCACGCCAACCACCTTCAGGCCGCGAGTCGCCAGCATGCAGGCCGTCGGCAGGCCAATGTACCCCAACCCGATTACACACACCTTCTCAAGTTTCATTTTTTCACTCCAAGGCTATCATGATCATACTCAACCCAGTTATTATGCCACATTAATAGAGGTTTGGGGATTGGTGAACCCAATTCCACACCCTCTGAATGAACAAACACTTGACACAGAACGATTGTTCGAGTATTATTAATTCATAGAACATTTGACCGACTTTTCACCTACCATCAGGAGGTGGTTTATGATGATGAGCCGCAAGCGCACCACCGGCTTGACCGAACACCACAAAAAAATCCTACGCCTGGTCGATCATTACATGATCGAGTATGGTTACCCTCCTTCCGTCCGTGACCTGAAAAACGAGGGCAAGTTTTCATCCACTTCCGTGGTGGATTACTATTTAAAGCAGTTGACTACCCAGAAAATCATCGAACGCGCCGAGCACACCTCACGCAGCATCCGCCTGCTGAAATCGCTCGAAGAACTGGGAATCACCCCCACACCATCCCCCCGCCGCGCCGCCCAGGCCCTGCGAAATGCCGCCTCCGATCTGCTGCAGGTGCCAGTGTTTGGGCGCATCTTTGCCAGCCAGCCTGTCCCCGTGCCGGGTTCTGATTTCAATTACATGGATGCCGAGAGCATGGTATCTGTGGCCCAAAGCATGCTTCCACCTCGTGAACGCGGTGAGGGCCTGTATGCGCTTGAAGTGCGCGGCGACTCGATGATCGATGCTATGGTCAACGATGGCGATATCGTCATTATGAAACCCACCAACGTGGCCAATAATGGCGAGATGGTGGCTGTTTGGCTAACCGACAACGACGAAACCACCCTCAAGTACTTCTTCAACGAGGGCAGCCGCGTGCGCCTCCAGCCTGCCAACCCGCAAATGGGCCCCATCTACAAAGACCCATCGGTCATCCAGGTGCAAGGCAAAGTAATCATGATCATCCGGTCGGTAGAAACGCGCTCCCAGTAAGAAGCTGTTCCCTTTAAAACCAAAAAGCGGTGCACATGCGCACCGCTTTTTGGTTTATTTGACCGGCAGTTGGCTGATATCAAACTCAAAACTTACCGCGGATGCCAGCACCCAGCCCGTCTGGTTGCGCCCGGCACGGGCAATTTGCAGCCACAGACTGTCTTCGCTGCGCCCCAACACCGTCATTTTTCCTTCCTTTGGGAACCATTCCAGGATAAGGGCATCGCTCGATGGACTGGAACGCACTGCAACTGAAGAACTGCCCGTGTATGCAAACGGCGTCGAAGACAGGGTCGGAACGGCAGTAGCGGCAAGGGTTAGGATGGGTGTTTCGCTTGCTAATGGAGCCAATGTATAACCAGGCTGTACCAGAGGCGTTCCCAATGCCTGTTCTACAGCCCCCGGCATAGGGAACAAGCCAGGTAGCGCCAGGCCAATGATCACCACAGCAATGACCAGGAAAATGAGCGCCATCCCGCCGCCCACCACAAAAAACAGCCATTTAGGCAGCTTGCGCCGGGCCAGACGCGGCAGCGGTGTTGGCTGGGTAAGAAGCCCCGCTGTAGACACCGGCTTTCCAGGTTGGCTGGCTGGCGCCGGGCACGCCGGACTGGCCTGGGCAGGTTGTATGCGCACCGGTGCAGGCACCGCCTGGGATGGTGTTGACTGATGCTGAACGGGGACAACAGCAGGCGTTTCAACAGGCCGTGCCGCTACCATCAAGATCGCTTGCAATGCAGCGGGGATTTCTGAGGCCTTGTTATAACGCACATCGCGCCGCTTAGCCATCGCCCGCTCAATCACCGGCTGGATTGCCGGCGGCAGATCAGGCCGCACTTCCAACACGTTCGGGATTGGGTCGGTGATGTGCTTGATGATCTGCCCGGTGGGGGTTTCACTCTCGTAAGGCAGGCGCCCGCTGAGCATCTCAAACAGAATGGCCCCCAATGAATACACATCGCTGCGCCCATCAATATCCCTTTCCCCGCGGCCTTGTTCGGGGCTCATGTAAGCCGGCGTACCGATAATGGCACTGCTTTCGGTCAGCGGTGTGGAAGTTTGGAGCAGCTTGGCAATCCCAAAATCTGACAAGTAAGCGCTCCCCTGCTCATCGAACAGGATATTGCCGGGCTTCAGATCACGGTGCACAATCCCCTTAGCATGCGCCTGGTCCAAAGCCTGGCCCACACGCTGCAAAATGCCCACAATCTCATCCAAAGTGAGCGATCCACTGTGTAAGCGATCTGCCAGCGAGCCGCCGTTCATCAACCGCATCACCAGGTAGGGCTGCCCATCCTCCTCCCCAAAATCGTGCACGGGCACAATAGTGGGGTGCTCTAAAGCAGCGATCACCTTGGCTTCGCGCTTAAAACGCTCCTCAAAGGTCGCCTCATGCAGCAATTGGCGTGGCAAGACCTTAAGCGCCACGTCGCGCTCGAAGTGCGGATCATACGCGCGGTAAACGGTTGCCATTCCGCCGCGCCGCAGTTCCTCAACGATTTCGTAACGGCCAAATTTGATCGTGGGCATAATCAGTATTTTATCATTATTTTAATCCACCTAATTTCATCTAAAACTGGTGTTAGAATCAGCCCCATGGACGCACCACCTATCCCGGTTGCAAAACGCATTTTCGACCTGGCCATCACCCTGCCTGGGTTGATCATTATTGCACCCATCCTGGCTATCCTGGCCCTGCTTGTCCGCATCTATCACGGCCGGCCAGTCATCTTCTGCCAGGAGCGCCCCGGCTACAAAGGCCGGCCCTTCAATATCCGCAAATTCCGCACCATGACCGACGCCCGTGACGCCCAAGGCAGCCTGCTGCCAGATGCCCAACGCCTGACGCGCCTGGGCTCTTTCTTGCGCTCCTTCAGCCTGGATGAGCTGCCGGAATTGTTCAACGTGTTGCGCGGCGACATGAGCCTGGTCGGGCCACGCCCCCTGCTCATCCAGTACCTGGAGCGCTATACCCCCGAGCAGGCCCGCCGTCACCACACGCTGCCGGGTATCACCGGCTGGGCGCAGGTCAACGGCCGCAATGCCATCACCTGGGAAGAAAAATTCTGCCTGGATGTTTGGTATGTCGATCATTGGTCGCTGTGGCTGGATATCAAGATCTTGTTCATCACCATCTGGAAAGTCCTGCGCCGCGAGGGCATCAGCCAACCCGACCACGCCACCGCTGAAGAATTCAAGAGATAAACTCAGGGACGTGTACAGCTTTGCAGCATCACGCACCCTTATTTTTCCGTTTATAATTGGCCTATGAGCCAGACTGCTCACACCGAACTATACCTTGCCCTGTGCCGCATCCGCAGCTTTGAAGAAACCGTATTAGAGAAATTCTCCACCGGCATCTTCTTTGGCACCACGCATACCTGCCTTGGGCAAGAGGCCAACGCCGTCGGCGTATTAAGCTGCCTCCAGGCGGGCGACGTGGTCTTCAGCAACCACCGCTGCCACGGGCATTTCTTAGCCTACGGCGGGGATCTGCGCGCTCTGTTTGCCGAGCTGATGGGCCGCACCACCGGTGTCTGCGGCGGGCGCGGCGGCTCTCAACATCTGCACTGGCGCAACTTTTACTCCAATGGGGTCCAGGGGGGCATCGTGCCCATCGCCACCGGCATGGCCCTGGCCGAAAAGCAGCTGCGCACCGATCTACCAAAGGCTCCGATCGTGGTCGCCTTCTTGGGCGATGGCACCCTGGGCGAAGGTGTGGTCTACGAGACCCTCAACATGGCTTCTTTATGGGGCGCACCTATCCTCTTTGTGGTCGAGAACAACCGCATTGCCCAAACCACCCCCACCGAGTTGGCCCTTGCCGGCGACCTGAAGGCCCGCTTTGAGGCCTTCGGCATCCCGGCCATTGCCCTGGAGAGCAGCGATGTTCTCGAGATCCGCGCCACCGCGGCCGCCTTGCTGGACCAGGTGCGGGCAGAGCTAAGCCCGCGCGCGTTGATCCTGCACACCTGGCGTTTTGGACCCCACTCTAAGAGTGATGATACCCGTTCCCCGGCCCTGATCACCCAGATCAAGGCCGAACACGACCCCCTGCACATTCACGGACAGCGCCTGGATACAGCCGCACGCACTGCCATTGAAAACCAGGCCCAGGCAGAAGTCGCCGCGGCTTTCCAACAAGCCGCCGCCGACCCCTTCCCCGTTCTTTAACTGCTTGAGGCAGAGCGTACATACATTATTTGGAGGTTAACCACCCATGGATTATCAAGAATACCAGAACCGGATCCAACGCGGCGAGCAAATGTTCGACGCCGGCAACATGCCTGCCGCGCTGGAAGCCTTCCAGGGATTGGTGAACAGCGATATTTCGGATATTGATAAGGCCAACAACTGTCTCAACGTGGCCTTCATCTACGACAAGCTGGGCAACGCTCAGCAGGCCCTGCAGTGGTATATGCGCGCCGTACAGTTCGAAAAACCCCACTGCCGTTTTGAGGCCCAAGAAGCCCTGGGAGCTTATTTGCAGCAGGCAGGCAGGCCGCGCGACAGCCTGAAAGTCTTCGAAAGCCTCCTGCCATCCACGCACCTGACCGAAGCGGATAAGGTTCGTGTGCGCGCCAAGATCGAAGAGCTGCGCGAAGAAGCCAACAAGCCTCAATACCGCCGCCCCGGGCAAGAAGGATAGCCAAGGACCGTCGCCCACACCATGCCAAGCGTATTAGATAGCCTCAACGCGGGTCTGCACCGGGCCTTTGCCGCCGACCAGCGCGTCTACCTGCTGGGAGAAGACCTGCTGGATCCTTACGGCGGGGCCTTTCGGGTCACGCGCGGGCTTTCCAGCACCTACCCAGAGCGCGTTTGGACCACGCCTATCTCTGAGGCTGGCATGGTAGGCATTGCCACGGGCATGGCCTTGCGCGGCCTGCGCCCCGTGGCCGAGATCATGTTCGGCGATTTCATCACCCTTGCCGCCGACCAGCTCATCAACCATGCCGCCAAGTTTCGCTGGATGTACAACGACCAGGTCAGCCTGCCCCTGGTCATCCGCACCCCCATGGGCGGGCGGCGCGGTTACGGCCCCACCCACAGCCAGACGCTCGAAAAGCTTTTTCTCGGCGTGCCAGGCTTGCAGGTGCTGGCGCCAGCCGCTTTCGATGCGCCAGATGAGCAATACGGCCCCGGCAGTCTGCTGGCGCAGGCCATTCTTGCAGGCCAGGGGCCCCTGCTCTTCGTGGAAAACAAGCTCCAATACCTGCTGCCCGTCCACACCCCAGCCAGCCTACCCGAATTTTCGCTTGCCATCGAAGGCCCCCCTGACGCGCCCCTTTTTCGCCTGGCAGTGCAAGGTGCCCCGGCCCCCCAGGTCACCATCGCCGCCTACGGTTACATGGCTGAGCTGGCCCGCCAGGCCATGCTCAAGCTGGCCTACGAGCATGAGCTGTTCGTCGAGTTGATCGTCTTCACCCGCCTGGCGCCCATTGAAGACCAGGTCTTATTGAATGCCACCCGGCAAACGGGACGATTATTGACCCTTGAAGAAGGCGCCCTGTCGGCTGGCTGGGGTGCCGAAGTGCTGGCCCGCGCTGCCACTGCCCTTGGCCCCCACCTCAAAGCCTCTTACCGGCTGGCCGCCCGCGACCTGCCCGTCCCGGCTTCGGGCCCGCTTGAGAACGCCGTATTGCCTTCCGTCCAAGATATCATGCATGCCGCCCGCCGCCTGGCCGCATAAGGATGCCCTATGCCTGATCCCTTTGCCATTCTGATCCCCCTGCTCAACCCCAACGAGCCAGAAGCTGTCCTGGCGGCCCTGCATGTCACCGAAGGCCAGCCTGTGCAGCCCGGCGACCTGCTCTGCACCCTTGAAACCACCAAGTCTGCCGCCGATTTACCCGCCGAGGCTGCCGGGTACGTGGTGGGGCTGCGTTTTCAGCAGGGGCAGATCCTGCCTGCCGGGACCGTGCTGGGCTACATCGCCCAAAGCCCCACCTGGCGGCCGCCTGCCCCCACAACCGGCCCAGCCCCTGACCAGGCATCTGCCATTCCAGAAGGACTGCGCATCACCGAGCCGGCCCTGGCCCTGGCCCGCCAGGTGGGCCTGGACCTCAGCACCCTACCCATCGGGCCTCTCGTCACCGAAGCCGCCGTCCGCCAGGCATCGGCTGCTGCCCCGGCCCGGGTCACCACCCCGGCCCTGGCTGCCCCCGCGTCGGACTTTGACCCCACCGCCATCATCATCTACGGCGCCGGCGGGCATGGAAAAACCCTACTCGACCTCCTGCGCACCCTGGGTACCTATCAGGTGGCGGGTTTCGTGGATGACGGCCTGCCCCCCGGCCAAACGATCATGGGCTTGCCCGTGTTGGGCGGGGCCGAAGCCCTGCCAGCCCTGCACGCCCGCGGCATCCGCCTGGCGGTCAATGCCGTCGGCGGCATTGGCAACCTGTCCATCCGCATCAAAGTCTTCCAAAAACTGGCCCAGGCTGGCTTTGCCTGCCCGGTGGTCATCCACCCGCGCGCCTGGGTCGAGCCGTCTGCTTCCCTGGCTGCCGGTGTGCAGGTCTTTGCCCACGCCTACGTAGGCACCCAGGCCCAGGTAGGTTACGGCGTCATCGTCAACACCGGCGCCATCGTCTCTCACGACTGCCTGATTGGCGATTACACCAACCTCTCTCCCGGCGCCATCCTGGCCGGAGAAGTGCAGGTCGGCGCGGGCGCCCTGGTGGGCATGGGCGCCACGGTCAACCTGCAAGTTCACATCGGCCCAGGGGCGCGCATCGGCAACGGCGCCACCGTCAAAACCGAAGTTCCCGCCAACGCCATTGTGCGCGCTGGCAGTGTCTTTCCTTGATAATTTCTCATAACGAAAGCGTAAAACAAAGGTAAAAAATGCCAAAACACCTTCACTTCCCCCTCTATCAAGTCGATTCGTTCACCGCGGTCCCTTTTGCAGGCAACCCGGCGGCGGTCTGCCTGCTGCCTGGCCCGGCTGAGCCGGCCTGGATGCAGCAAGTAGCCGCTGAGATGAACCTCTCTGAAACGGCCTTCCTCGTCCGCCTGCCAGATGGCTTTAACCTGCGCTGGTTCACCCCTGCCGTAGAAGTTGACCTGTGCGGGCATGGCACCCTGGCCTCAGCCCACATCGTCTGGGAGACGGGGTTGTTAGGACCCCATGAACCGGCCCACTTCCACACCAAGAGCGGCTTACTCACCTGCACCCTCAAAGATGGCTGGATCGAGATGAACTTCCCTGCCACCCCGCCCTCGCCCATTGCGCCCGAAGGCGAGGTAGCCCAGGCCCTGGGGGCGCCCATCAAGTCCTTCCACTCCAGCCGCTTTGACTACCTGGCCGAGCTGGAAGACGAAGCCACCGTGCGCAGCCTGCAGCCCGATTTTGCCGCCCTGGCCAAATTCTCGGCCCGCGGGATTATGGTCACGGCCCGCGCCGAAACCCCCGGCTTCGATTTTGTCTCCCGCTTCTTCGGCCCTGGCGTTGGCATCAATGAAGACCCCGTCACCGGCTCAGCCCACTGCTGCCTGGCCCCCTTCTGGGCCCCCCAGCTGGGTAAAGACTCCATGACCGCCTACCAGGCCTCTGCCCGCGGCGGCGTGGTCAAGGTACGCCTGCAAGATGAGCGCATTATCGTTTCAGGCCAGGCGGTCACCGTGTTCAAAGGCGAATTGGTGTAACCATGACAACGACTTCCAAATTCTCTGTACCAATGTCTTCCCCCGATATCACCGATCGCGAACGGCAGGCCGTGGCCGACGTGATGAAAACAGCTTACCTCAGCATGGGCCAGTACAACGATACCTTTGAAGAGGCCTTTCGCTCGTTCACCGGCAGCCGCCACGCCATCGCCGTTAACTCTGGCACCGCCGGCCTGCACATGTGCGTGCGCGCCGCCGGCATCCAGGATGGCGACCTGGTCATCACCACCCCCTTCTCCTTCGTGGCCTCGGCCAACGTACTCTTGTTTGAGCGCGCCGTGCCGGTCTTTGTGGATGTTGATCCCCAAACCGGCAACATCGATTCTCCCCTGGTGCGCGCCGCCATCCTCGATATCGTCTCTGGAGTCCAGGGGGCGCGCGCCTGGCTGCCACGCCGCGGCGCCGACCCCTCCCGCCCGCTGAAAGCTATCTTGCCGGTGGATGTCTTTGGCCAGCCGGCCGATTACGCCTCCATCCTGCCGCTGGCGCGCGAGCACAACCTCAAAGTCATCGAAGACTCCTGCGAGGCCCTGGGGGCCACCTACAAAGGCCACCCTGCCGGCACCTGGGGAGATTACGGCGTCTTCGCCTTCTACCCCAACAAGCAGATCACCACCGCCGAAGGCGGCCTGATCGTCACCAACGACGATGAAGCCGCTGATTACATGCGCGCCCTGCGCAACCAGGGCCGCGCCCCCGGCGACACCTGGCTGCAGCACACCCACCTGGGCTACAACTACCGCCTGGATGAACTCAGCGCTGCCCTGGGTGCGGTTCAGATGGACCGCCTGGAAGAGCTGCTGCCAAAGCGCCAGCAGGTGGCCGACTGGTACAACGAGCGCATTGCCGAGATCCCCGGCGTAGAAGCCCCCGTCATCGTGCCCAACACCACCCGCACCAGTTGGTTCGTTTACGTGGTGCGCTTCCAGCCCGGCATTGACCGGGACGCAGTGATCAAAGCGCTGGAAAAACACGGCATTCCCGCCCGCCCCTACTTCAGCCCCATCCACCTCCAACCTTACATGGTCGAGCGCTTTGGCTTCCAGCCTGGCGACTTCCCCGTCACCGAAGACCTGGGACGGCGCAGCCTGGCCCTGCCCTTCTCGGGTATCATGACCGAGGCACAGGTCGAAACCGTGTGCCAGGTCTTACGCAAGGTATTGTAGATGAAACTTAACCCTTCCATGTGGATTAAAGCCCTGCGCATCATCCCCCACGTCACCAAAGAAGAATGGCAGGCGCTGGATATCATCTCCCGCTGGCTGATCGCCACCCGCGCCGCCGTGTTGATCATGACCTTCCTCTCCGGCGCCTTCGCTGGCATCTTTGCCTTCCGTGTCGGGCAGTTCCAGTTCTGGCCCTGGCTCTTCGTCACCATCGGGTTGGTGCTGGCCCATGCCACCAATAACATCCTCAACGACTACACCGATTACGTGCGCGGCGTAGACCAGGATAACTACTACCGGGCCCAGTATGGGCCCCAGCCCCTGGTTCACGGCCTACTGACCAAGCGCCAGCTCTTTGCCTATGCCGCCGTCACCGGCGTGGTTGCCCTGGTCATCGGCCTGGGGCTGATCATCTTTCGCGGCGGGCACACCACCCTCCTGATGGCCCTGGGCATCATCTTCGTCCTCTTCTACACCTGGCCGCTCAAGTACATCGCCCTGGGCGAGCTGACCGTGCTCATCGTCTGGGGACCCTTGATGATCGGCGGCGGCTACTACGTCATCACCGGTGCCTGGGATTGGAACGTGGTCATTGCCAGCCTGCCCTATGCCCTGGGTGTCACGGGCGTCATCTTTGGCAAGCACATCGACAAGTACGAAGCCGATAAGGAGCGCCGCATCCACACCTTCCCCGTCCTCATCGGCGAAAAGCCTGCTCGCTATATCCTGGTGGGCATGCTGATCTTGCAGTACCTGCTCGTTATCTACCTGGTATTCACCGGCTTCTTCAGCCCGGTGATGCTGGCGGTGCTGCTGGCCCTGTTCACCTTCCGGCGCATCGGGCCCATGTTCAAAGCCCCCAAGCCGGCCGAGAAGCCCGCCGACTTCCCCGAAGTGTGGCCCAACTACTTCGTTGCAGCCGCCTTCATCCACAACCGCAATTTCGGCATCGTCTTCCTCCTGGCCCTTATCGTCGATGCCGTCCTCAAAGTGATCTAAAGAAGATTTTTGGGGATGGGCGACCCCCAGGTAGGGGTCGCCCATCCCCAAACCCCACTTTTTAGACAGCCCCCTGCCTCTTACTCCGGAAAGACCAGGTCTTCTTTCCCTGACAGCCGGTCTTGAATGCGGTC
>CAZWFQ010000042.1:19190-31608 GCA_964633225.1 uncultured Anaerolineaceae bacterium | reverse complement strand
CCCAGGTTCATCATCATTGGCTCCAATAGAAAATTTCTGGTATAATTTTCTTGATCCAGGAGGAGTAGGTGGCAGGCACGCTGCCAGAGAGAGATTGGCCCTTGGCTGAAAGCCGTCTCCAGCAAACCCCGCCGAATGTCGCCTGGAATATCTGCCGAAGAAACGGCTGTGGTCAAAAATCGACCGGGCCCAAGTAGAACGGCACGGGTAAGCCCGTTATCGCGTAGCCCTGATGATCGTCAGGGATGAGCGCACCAGGTGCAGTTTGACTGGTGAATTGAGGTGGTACCGCGGAAGGCATACCCTTTCGTCCTCATGTGGACGGAAGGGCGTTTGTTTTAAATTGCTACAGAGAGGTGTATGATGGCGCTTGCAAAACGATATGATCCCAAAGAAGTTGAACCCCGGTTAGAAGCTCAGTGGCAGCAAGCGGGCGTTTACCAATTCTCGGTTGATGCGGCTGGCCCGGTTTACTCAATCGATACCCCGCCGCCCACCGTTTCAGGTCATCTGCACCTGGGGCACGTGTATTCTTACAGCCACACAGATTTCATGGCGCGTTTTTGGCGCATGAATGGGTTCAATGTTTTCTACCCCATGGGCTTTGATGATAACGGCCTGCCTACCGAGCGCCTGGTAGAAAAACGTCTGGGCGTGCGGGTGGCGGATATTGGGCGCAGTGCTTTCATTGCCCGCTGCCTGGAGATCAGCGACGAGGCAGAGAGCGATTACCGTGCCTTGTGGCAGCGCTTGGGCTTGTCCATCGATTGGCGCTATACCTATCGAACGATTGATGCGCCTGCCCAGCGTATTGCGCAGCGCTCATTTGTTGAGCTGTACCGCCGCGGCCTGGCTTATCACCGCTCGGCGCCGGCAATCTGGTGCCCTGAATGCCGCACGGCGATTGCCCAGGCAGA
The DNA here is from genome assembly GCA_964633225.1 of uncultured Anaerolineaceae bacterium. Classification (GTDB taxonomy): domain Bacteria; phylum Chloroflexota; class Anaerolineae; order Anaerolineales; family UBA4823; genus JAKQIM01. The sequence goes on along the minus strand of CAZWFQ010000042.1, from coordinate 30,691 downwards.
GTTAAGCGATATTGAGCGCAGTACCGAGTTCGTGACCCTGGCTTTCCATCTTGTTGGCTTGCCCGGTGAAGATGAACCTCGCAGCTTACCGATTGCCACCACCCGCCCCGAGCTGCTTCCGGCCTGCGTGGCTGTCTTTGTCCATCCAGATGATCCCCGCTACCGGCCCCTGGTGGGGCGTAGCGTGCGCGTGCCGCTCTTCGATCAGCAGGTGCCCATCCTGGCAGACCCGGGAGCCGATCCGGGCAAAGGCAGCGGCGCGGTGATGTGTTGTACCTTTGGCGACACGGCCGATGTGGCCTGGTGGCGGGCGCACAACCTGCCGCTGCGCGCGGTGGTCGAGCGGGATGGGCGGCTGAATGATGCTGCCGGGCCTTATGCTGGCCTGCTCTTGGGCGAAGCGCGCAAACAGATGCGCCAGGCGTTGGAGCAGGCTGGCCTGGTGTTGGGTACGCAGCGCATTCCACAATCAGTGCGCGTGCACGAACGCTGCGACACACCAGTAGAATATATCGTGGCAGCGCAGTGGTTTATCCGTGTGATGGACTGTAAAGAAGAGCTCCTGGCGGCGGGCGAGAAAGCGGCTTGGCATCCTGAGCACATGCGCGCCCGTTACCGTGCCTGGGTAGAAAATTTGAACTGGGATTGGTGTATCTCGCGCCAGCGTACTTATGGGGTGTCCTTCCCGGTTTGGTACTGCAAGGCCTGTGGAGAGCCGCTGCTGGCAGAGATGGAGCGGCTGCCAATCAACCCTCAAGAAGACCAGCCGGGTTGCCCTTGCCCAAAGTGTGGTCAGACCAGCTTTGAGCCCGACCATGATGTGATGGATACCTGGGCTACATCGTCCATGTCGCCGCAGATCGTGGGAGGTTGGCTGGATGACCCGGCTTTATATGCCCGGGTATTTCCTTTTTCTCTGCGCCCTCAAGCGCACGAGATCATTCGCACCTGGGCTTTCTATACGCTGGTGAAGAACCATTTTCACTTCGACACCTTGCCCTGGCAAAGTGTCATGATCTCGGGTTGGGGCCTGGCAGGCGAGGGCATGGGCAAGATCAGCAAGAGCCGCGGGGGCGGTCCAATGCCGCCCATGGAGATGATCGCGCGTTACTCGGCCGATGCGGTGCGCTATTGGGCTGCCAGCACTGGCCCGGGAAAAGATTCAATCATCAGTGAAGAGAAGATCCAAATCGGGGGTAAATTGGTCACGAAGCTGTGGAATGTGGCTCGCTTTGCAGACCAGTTCTTTGGTCAGCAGATACCAACGCGTGAGCAGGTGACGCTCTCTCCTGCCGACCGCTGGATCCTGGCAAGGCTGCAGAAGTTGATCCGCCGCACCACCCTCTTGCTGCAGGGTTGTGATTACGCCACAGCCAAGAGTGAGATTGAAACCTTTTTCTGGACTGAGCTGGCAGATAACTACCTGGAGATGTGTAAGCAGCGTCTCTACGACCCGGCTGTGGCAACCCACGCGGGGGCGCGCTTTACGCTCTATCATCTGCTGCTTGCCATCACCAAGCTGTTTGCGCCTTTCTTGCCATACGTCACCGAGGAGATCTACCAGGGCATGTTCGCCGAGAAGGAATCCCAGGCCAGCCGGGCATCCTCCTCAATCCACCGGGCAGCCTGGCCTACACCCTGCCCTGATGATGAAAGCGAAGCGGCTGAATCGGCTGGCGTAGTGCTGGTGGAGATTGCCACGGCAGTGCGGCGCTATAAAAGTGAACGGAATTTGCCATTGGGAACCGAGTTATCGAGGGTACAATTAGCGATTGGAACAGCCGCGGATGGTGCATCCGCAGAGGCAAGCGCCACTGCGGGGTTGCGGCAGGCCTTGTGTGATGCCGCCCCAGACCTGGTCAGCATCACCCGTGCCCGCCAGGTGGAGCTGGTAAATGCGGCTGATCTGCCCGCTGAAGCGATCCAGGCTGGCAGCCTGGTGAAGCTTGTGGTAAGTGTATTGTAAGCGCCACTTCGCATGTCAGTTTGAGGCCTGGCGGAAGCCACTAGAACTGGTGAACCCGCCAACCTGGAATCTAAATAAGTGAGGATGATTATGGCAAGTGTAGAACTACCCAAAGCATACGATTTCAAAGCCACTGAGCAGCGCATTTACGAGTGGTGGGAAAAGAACGGTTATTTTCGCCCGGCCAACGACCCGAGCCAGCCGGATTTTGATCCATCGATCAAGCCTTACGTCATTTCCATCCCGCCGCCCAATGTGACAGGTGAGCTTCATCTGGGTCATGCCATGTTTGTTTCGATGGAAGATTTGATGATCCGTTACCATCGTATGAAGGGCATCCCCACCTTGTGGGTGCCAGGCACAGACCATGCCGGCATCGCCACCCAACTCCAGGTGGAAAAAGCCTTGGCCAAAGAGGGCCTGCGCCGCGAAGAAATTGGGCGCGAAGAGTTCATCCGGCGCACCTGGGCCTGGAAGGAAAAGTATGGCGGCATCATCACCCGGCAGATCCGCCGCCTGGGCGCATCTTGCGATTGGGAGCGCGAGCGCTTTACCCTGGATGCGGGCCTGTCGAAGGCCGTGCGCGAGGCTTTTGTGCGCCTGTATGAGAAAGGCCTGATCTACCGCGGCCCGCGCTTGATCAACTGGTCGCCGGGCCTGAAAACGGCTGTCTCAGACCTGGAAGTGGAATATGCTGAGGAGCCGGGCAAACTGTACTATTTCAAGTACATGCTTGAGGGCTCGAGCGAAGAATTCATCCCCGTTGCCACCACCCGTCCCGAAACTATCCTGGGGGATACTGCCGTGGCGGTCCATCCTGAAGACCCGCGTTATTTGAAGTATGTGGGCCGCAAGGTGGTTGTGCCCATGTTGGGGCGGGTTGTTCCCGTGATCGCAGATGCATACGTGGAGCGCGAGTTCGGTACAGGCGCACTGAAAATCACACCGGGCCATGACCCCAATGACTACGAGATTGGCCAGCGGCATAAGCTGGGGATCATCTCTATCTTAGACAACTCGGCACATGTGAACGAGCACGGTGGCCCTTACCAGGGCATGGAGCGCTTCGCTTGCCGGGCCAAGCTGTGGGAAGATATGCGTGCCGCGGGGTTGGTGATCAAAGAAGAACCCTACACCCTCAAGGTCCCTCGCAGCCAGCGTGGCGGCGAGATCATTGAACCGATGATCTCCACCCAATGGTTTGTGCGTATCCAGCCGTTGGCAGATGCTGCCCTGGATGCGGTGCGTTCGGGTCGTATTCGTATTGTGCCAGAGCGTTTTACCAAGGTGTATTACAACTGGCTGGAGAATATCGAAGACTGGTGTATCTCGCGCCAGCTTTGGTGGGGGCACCGTGTGCCAGTGTGGTATTGCGCCGACTGTGCCGAGATGACTGTGGCGCGTCAGGATCCAACCAACTGCGCCCACTGCGGCAGCTCGCACATTGAGCAAGATGGCGATGTGCTGGATACCTGGTTCTCTTCAGGCCTGTGGCCTTTCTCGACCCTGGGCTGGCCTGAAGAAACGCCTGATTATAAATATTTCTATCCCACTGCCATGATGGAAACCGGCTACGATATCCTGTTTTTCTGGGTGGCGCGTATGATCATGGATGGGATGGAGTTCACCGGCCAGATCCCGTTCAGTACCGTCTACTTGCATGGCCTGATCCGAGATGAGCATGGACGCAAGATGAGCAAAAGCTATGGGAATGTGATCGATCCGCTGCCAGTAATGGATGAGTTCGGCACCGATGCCCTGCGCTTCACCCTGTTGGTGGGGTCTACTCCCGGCAACGACATGAATTTGAGCGTCAAAAAGGTCGAGGCAAACCGCAACTTTGCCAATAAGATTTGGAACGCGGGGCGTTTTGTGATCGCGGCCCTGGATGGCATAGATGCCACTGCCCGCAGCAGCACGGGGGTTCCGGCGGCAGGCTGGACTCTGGCTGATTCGTGGATCTGGGCGCGTTTGCAGGCTTTGGTCCGTGAGGTGGAGCGTTTATTCCAGAACTACCAGTACGGTGAGGCCGGACGCCAGATCTATGACTTCTTCTGGAGTGAATTTGCGGATTGGTATGTGGAAATTGCCAAGCGCCAGTTGGCTGAAGGCGGCGAGCGGGCTTATTATACAGCCGAGACCCTGGCGCGCATCCTGGATCTGTGCCTGCGCATGCTGCATCCTTTCTCGCCGTTTATCACCGAAGAATTATGGGGCCACCTGCGCCGGGCACTTAATGAGTCGGCCCTGGCAGACCTGGCTGCAGATTGGCCGGAGGCTTTGATCGTGGCGGCCTGGCCGACCCCGCGCCCCGAGGAACCCTGGGAATCTGCCCGTGTGGCTGACTTTGGTCTCATTCAAGAGAGCGTCCGTTCAATTCGCAACCTGCGGGCTGAGAAAAACGTTCCCCTGGGCAAGCCTCTGCCGGCGATCCTGGTTGGCGGCACACAGACGAATGTGCTGCGCCAGCAGTCGGTCACCCTGGCGGCATTGGCACAGTTGGACCAGGCCGCATTGCAAATCGTTGATTCCCTGCCAGAAAAGCCCGAAGGGCACGTGGCATTGGTGGTCGGTCCGGTGGAGATCTATTTGCCATTGGCCGGGTTGGTAAACCCAGAAGAGGAGCGCGCTCGCTTGACCAAGGCCCTGGTAGAAGCAGAAAGCCAGGTGGAACGCCTGGAGAAGCTGTTGAGTAGTGATTTCGCCAATAAAGCTCCCGCCAACGTGGTGCAAAAAGAACGTGAAAAGTTGGCCGGCTTCAAGGATACGGTCATCAAGCTGCGCGGACAAATGAACGCTCTGGGATGATATAATTAGGTCGGTACCCGCTGTTAAAATGGATATTAAATCCCTGCCTAAGGTGCTCTATGTAGATGACACACCCGATGCGCGGTCTTTGGTTCGCCGCGTTTTGGCGCAGGATTTTATTGTCTTAGAGGCCAGCGATCCCCTCGATGGGATTGAGCTGGCGATGCAGACTCATCCCGATCTGATCCTCCTGGATATCAACCTCCCACATCTGAGCGGCCGCGAAGTGGCGGCCCGTTTGAAAAGCTTGCTGCCTGATACACGCCTGGTGGCCTTCTCAGCCGACAATTCGCCTGGGGCGCGTGAGCGCGCCCTGGCTGCCGGCTGCGATGGTTACATGACCAAGCCTTTGGATGTGGATACCTTTGCCGATGAGGTCAAAGAATACTTGCGGGGCAAGCGCGATGTGCTGCCTGACCAGGCCCGTCACGAGCGAGCCTATGCGGCTGAGTTGGTTGAGATCTTAGAAGAAAAAGTACGCGAGCTGACCAAGACCGCTGAGCGAAATGCTTTCTTGATCGAGCAGAACAAGCGCTTGATTGCGGTGCTTGAGCGCCGCCAGCGTTTGCTGGAAGCGGCTGCTCGCGTTGGTCATGTCATCACTTCTATTCTAGACTTGGACGAGCTGCTGCGCGTGACCGTAGACGTGATTTGTGAAGAATATGATTTTTACTATGCTGGCCTGTTCTTGTGCGATGAAACGGTGGAGACTGTGGATGCCAAGGCTGGCAGGTGGGCAGTCTTGCGCGCCGGGCGCGGTGAGGCCGGCAAAGCAATGTTGGCTAATCAATACCGCCTGCAAATTGACGAAAATTCAATTGTAGGTACGGCGATCCTAAATCAAAAGGCTCGCATTGTCTTGGATGTAGGTCAGGAAGAACATCGTTTCGTCAACCCTTACTTGCCAGAGACCTGCTCTGAGATGGCCTTGCCGTTGATCCTCAAAGGCCAGGTGCTGGGGGCGCTTTCTGTGCAGTCGGATCAGGTTAATGCATTTAGCGATGATGACGTCAACACACTCCAGACCTTAGCCAACCATGTGGCTGTGGCGGTTGATAACGCCGTCTTGCTGCGCGATTTGAAACAAGCGAACCAAGAGCTGCTGCGCAACAAAACCTTCCAGGCCATTGCCCAGACCACTGGCGAAACCATCCATTGGGTGGGTAATAAAGCGGCACCAATCCCCAGCAGTGTCAATCGGGTGCGTGAAGATTTGGTGCGTTTGCTGGGCCTTTTCCAGGCTTTGCTGGCAGAACCTCCAGAGCGGCGCGAGCAGCACCCGCTGTGGCCTGAAGCGGTAGAGGTCTTTCAGACAGTGGCCCGCCAGGGGTTTGAGTTGGAGCCGCCGCCCTTTGTTTTGCCTGGCAGCCTGGAGTCGATCCTGGAGGATTTAGCCATCATTGAGCAGAGCGCCCGCAGTATTTTGGTCATCAAGGAAGACCTGATTGGGCCGGTGCGTTTGCAAAACGTGACATCTATTCATCTGCCGGACCTGTTAGATGAAACGATTTTCGAGATGGGGCTGCCCAGCGGGGTGGTTAAAACCGAGTATGAAGCCAACTTGCCGCCCACCAGCGGCGACCGGCGCCAGATTGGACAGGTTTTCAACAACCTGATCAAAAATGCCTGGGAAGCGCTTCACCAGACCGAACGTCCATCGATCGAGGTAATCGCACGCTATTCTAGCGAACCAGGTTTTATCGAGGTGCTGGTGGTCGACAACGGCCCTGGCATTCCACCAGAAATGTTAGAAAAGATTTGGGTTTCCTTCTTCACCACCAAGGGAGCACGAGGCGGCACAGGTTTAGGACTTTCTGCATGCATGGCGATTGTCAACCAGGCTGAAGGCCGGATTGGCGTTGAGAGCCAGGTAGGCGTAGGCACTGTCTTTACTGTTACGCTGCCAGCAGTCAAGGATTGATGAGAATTTAAGGAGGCAAATATGACAATAGCAAAAAAAATCCTGATTGTAGATGACGAGCCGTTGATCCTGCGCAGTATGCAAAAAACACTGTTGAGAGCAGGCTATCAAGTCGTTCCTGCCTCGAGCTGCAACCTGGGCTTGGACAATTTTAAAGCAGGGCTGGATTCGTCTGAGCCGTTTGACCTGGCACTGGTGGATCTAAATATGCCTGACTTTGAAGGTGATGAGGCATCTGGCGCGGGGTTGGAGCTGATCAGCCGCATTCAGGAGCTTCAGCCGGGTTTTCCAATGATCGTATTGAGCGCTTACGATGAGGTGGCAAAGGTGAAGGAGGCCATTCACCGCGGGGCGCGTAATTACTGTGTCAAAGGCCGAGAACAAACCTTGCTCGACCAGATCCACACCATCTTTAAGGAGATCGAATAAGCCATGAATCCACTTAAGCAAGCCTCACCCGAACGTCAAATTAAGCTGCTGTCAAATGCCGCCCGCGTGGCCAAAGCAGTCACATCAATTCTTGACCCTGATGAGCTGCTGCGCTGGAGTGTGGACATTATTTGTGATGAATTCGATTTCTATTATGCGGGTGTTTTCCTGCTTGATACAACTGGCCAATGGGCAGTCTTACGGGCTGCGCACGGAGAGGCCGGAGCGAAGATGGTTGAAAGCAGGCACAAGCTGGCAGTGGGCGGCCATTCAATGATCGGCATGGCCACTCGCCTTCGCCAGGCGCGCATTGCGCGCAATGTGGAGAACGAAATTGAGTTCGCCAGCAACCCCTACTTGCCAGCGACGCGCTCTGAGATTGCCCTGCCTCTGGTAGTGGCTGATGAAGTGATTGGCGCGCTGACCGTGCAGAGCACCGACGTGGACGCTTTTGCCCAGGAAGATGTGGCCACACTGCAGAGTATGGCAGATCAATTGGCGATTGCCATCGCTAATTCGAATTTGCACCGTTTGAACCAGGATCTCTTAAAACGCACTGAGCGCAGGGCGCGGCTGCTGCATGCGGCCAATGAGGTCGGCAAACGGGTAGCCTCAATTCTTGACCTGGACCTATTGCTGCGCGAAACCGTAGACATCATCTGCCAGGCATATGGCTTTTATTATGCGGGCATCTTCTTGCTGGATGAGCCCGGCGAATTTGCCGTCTTGCGTGCCGGATACGGCGAAGCCGGGGCAGCTATGATGGCAAAGGCTCATAAGCTGGCAGTGGGTGGGCATTCGATGATCGGCCTCGCAACCAGCCTGTGCGAAGCGCGCATTGCGCTCGATGTTGGCGAGGAGCGTGTGCACTTTAAGAATCCTTACTTGCCCCACACTCGTTCTGAAATGGCACTGCCTTTGGCAGTTGGTTCAAAAGTTCTAGGTGCTGTCACCGTCCAGAGCACCGAAGAGCGTGCCTTTGGTGATGATGATATATTGACCTTGCAAACCATGGCCGATCACCTGGCCATCGCCATTAACAACGCTCAACTGCTGCGGGAACTTGAGCGTGCCAATGCTGAGCTGCTGCGAACCAAGACGTATGAAGCCTTGGCCACCGCCACTACCCAGGCCGTGCATTGGATTGGCAATAAGGCACTGCCGATCACAACTACCATTGCTCGCATCAAGGGCGACCTGGAGCGAGAGCCTTTGGACGTGGCCTCGATCCGCGAGGACCTGGAGCTGATTGATGAGAGCGCGCGCTTGATTGTGGATGTGAAGGAGAATTTGCTCGGGCCGGCGCGTGAGCAAAAGCCTCGCCCGGCGATGCTGGAAGACGTGGTTCAGGCGGCCGCGTATCACATTGGTATGGCGCCCACCCAGTTATCCCTTAACGTGGCTTCTGATACCCCCATGGTCATGGCCGATACCACGCAGTTGGCGCGGGCTCTGGGGAACTTATTCCGTAACTCGTTAGAGGCCTCTGCCGCGCACGTGGCGGTTACGATTGCTCCGGCTGAAGAGCGAGGTTATGTGAGCCTGAATATCATGGATGATGGCGAAGGTATTCCAGCCGAGATGATCGACAAGATCTGGGCTGCCTTTGTGACCACCAAGGGCGTCAGCCACACTGGCCTGGGCCTGCCGGCTTGCCTGCATGTCATCGGCCAGCTCGATGGCCGGATCACTGCTTCCAGCGAGGCGGGTCATGGCACTACCTTTACAGTGCTGCTGCCAACCAGCCCTGAAGCAGACCTGGCGCAGGAGCCCGGCCTTACGAAAGTCGACAAGCGCTCTGCGCAAATCTTATTGGTCGATGACGAAGACCCCTGGGCACAGTTTGCCATCAATACCCTCACTGCTGCAGGCTATAGGGTCACACGAGTTTCGAAGCTGGATGGCAAGATTGAGCCAGATGTCATCATGGTGGATGAGGCTCTGTCGGCAACTCCAGTCTCCGATATCCTGGAGAATCTCAAAAGCTCGGGCCTGATTGGCCGCACCCTGGTGGTTTCATCTGCGCTGAATGTTGAGCGCACTGCCGGGTACTTGAAGGCAGGCGTTAAAGATGTGATTTTGAAACCCTACACGCTGGAAGAATTCGCTCTGGTCTTGGCGGCGTAAGCGTAAAAAAGGACGGCGTGCATGGTTGCGCCGTCCTTTTTTATTTAACAATCCCAGCTTTACGAAAGTCTAGCAGCACCAGCTCGTCCCAGGGATAGGCGGTGGTAATCGGCAGGTAGCGTACGCCCCGTTTGCCGCATGTTACCTGTACCTCGTTCTGCCAGGCTTGCAAGCGGCGGCGGTAAAGCTCGCGTAAACCGGCATCCAGCGAAACATCCTGGCCAAAATCCGTCTCGATGTCGATCAAACGCAAATCTCCAGCCAAGGGAGGGTTCAACTCGTCGGGAGCCAGCAAGTGTATCAAGCTCAGGTCATACCCGCGCGAGAGCAGTTGGTTCAGCCCAGCCTCAAAGCCACCCGGGCTGAAGAGATCGCTGATCAAGAAGGTCAACCCTGGGCGGCGGGCCGCCAGGGTATAGTCGCGCAGCATTTGGTTCAAGTCGGTTGTCCCGCTGCATGTTTGCGGTTCCAGGAAGGTTAGCAGGCGCATCAGGTGTTGTTGGCCGCGCGCCGGCCCGTACTGGGCGGGAGCCAGGGCCCGGGTTGTGCGCAGCACAGCGACTGTCAAGTAATCTCCTGCGCCCAGGGCTACCGCACCCAGGGCCGCCGCCAGCTTGAGGGCATAACTGAACTTGTGCTGGGCTTCTGCTCCCCAATCCATTGATTTTGATGCGTCTATCAGGATGTGAACAGCCAGGTCTTCTTCTTCTTCGAGCAGTTTGATGAAGGGCCGCTCCAGGCGGGCATATACATTCCAGTCCAGCCGGCGCAGGTCGTCGCCTGGCGTGTAGTCGCGATAGTCGGCAAATTCAATGCTGGTGCCGCGCTTGGTTGAGCGGCGCTCGCCTTTCAACACCCCGGAGCGTACTTTGCTGGCAACAAGCGCAAGCTGGTTGAGCTTGCGGAGGGTGGTTTCATCAAAGATCATGCCGCTATTGTTTTCAGCAGCTCGCTGACCACCGCATCGGTGCCAATCCCTTCAGCCAGGCCTTCAAAATTGAGCAGCAGGCGGTGGCGCAGGGCTGCGGGCGCAACGGCCTGCACATCTTCGAAGGCTACGTTGAAACGACCCGCCAACAAGGCGGTGACCTTTGCCCCCAAGATGAGCGCCTGCCCGCCGCGCGGCGATGCCCCATAGCGCACAAATTTCTTGACCAGTGGGGGCGCCTGGGGACTATCGGGGTGGGTGGCTACATTCAAGCGGGCGGCGTACTCGCTGACATGTGAAGCAATTGGAACAGAACGGGCTAGGTTGCGCATAGCCACGATATCGGCCCCGGTAGCTGCTAACGATGCCACCGGATTGCTGCTGGTGGTCGTGCGGGTCAGGATCTCAACCAATTCAGCCGCTTTGGGAAAGGGCACATTCACTTTGAAGAAAAAACGGTCCAGTTGAGCTTCTGGCAGGGGGTATGTGCCCTCCATTTCGAGTGGATTCTGTGTTGCCAGGACAAAGAAGGGCTCTTCGAGCTGGTAGGTTTTATCAGCCACGGTCACCGAATGCTCTTGCATGGCTTCGAGCATGGCGGATTGCGTCTTGGGGGTGGCACGGTTGATCTCATCGGCCAGCACCAGGTTTGCAAAGACCGGCCCGGGTTGAAAGCGAAATTCTCGCTGTCCGTCGTGATCGGCCAATATTTCGGTGCCGGTGATGTCGGCTGGCATCAGGTCGGGCGTGAACTGGATCCGCGAGAATTTCAAGTCCAACACCTGGCCCAGGGTTCGAATAAGCATGGTTTTTCCCAGGCCGGGCACGCCCTCCAGCAGTACGTGCCCGCCAGCCAGGATGCTGACCAACACGTGCCGTACCACCTCGTTTTGTCCGACGATGACTTTGCCTACTTCGGCCTCGATGTTCAGGGCGCGTTGACTGAATTCGTTGACAGAAATCTCTGTGCTCATACGGTTTCCTTAGGGTTCTAGTGAACTAAAATACTCTCGTACCAGGTTGCGGAAAGAGATTGGTACCTGCCCGCTGTCAATTGCCTGGCGGTACGCTTCAGCATACGATGCGTACACATCCACATAGGGCACTGTGCTGGTACCGGGTTGGCCGGGCTGAGTCTCCCCTTGTCCAGTGACCTGGTCGCCGGGCTGCCCGCTTTCGGGCAGCGTGACCTGGCTGCCTTCTTCGCCGCCCAGGCGGGTTGGGGCATAGATCTGTTCGTAGGTGGTCTCGCCGCCGTCACCGGGGCCGTTATTCTGCCCAATGGGAGATGTGCCTGCTTCAGAGCCTGCGCCGCTGCCAGA
>CAZWFQ010000042.1:1779-19090 GCA_964633225.1 uncultured Anaerolineaceae bacterium | reverse complement strand
GCCACCTGGCTGGCAGCCTGGCTGGCGGCCTCGGCCTGGGCAATTTGCTGTCCGGCCTGGGCCACCTGCTGAGAGGCCTGCTGGAGCGCTTCTTGGGCGGCCTGCGTATCGCCTTGCTCGAGCGCATCGGCGGCTTCTTGCATTTGCTCGGCCAAACTAGGGTTGGAAGATTCAATCGCCTGGGCAGCTTCAGATAGCTGGTCAGCCAACTGTTGTGCTTCCTCTGGAGATAACGCCGCCGGGTCAATATCGCTCAACGCTTCAGCCGCTCCCAAATAATCACCTTCAGCCAGCTCCTGACCAAATTCTTGCAGTGGGCTGCCTTCTTGCTGTTCCAGGCTGTTGCCGGCATCTTGCAGTGCCTGGGCTTGCTGCTGGGCCTGAGTATTTTCTAGCGCTTCGAGCTGCTGTTCAGTTTGGGTCAAGATCGACACAGCTTGCTCAGTAGTCTCTGCATTTTGCAAGTCTTGGACGGCCTGGTCCAGGGGCTGCAAGAGTTGTTCTTTCTGTTCGGTGGTAAGCTGGTCGTTCTGCTCGATCTCAGATTGCAGTGCTTCGATCTCTGCGATCTGCTGGGCAATGACTTGCTGCGTGGCGCGCTGCTGCTGCGCCGCCTGGAAAAGTTTGTCGCCGCGCAAAATGACCAGGGTCACCAGAGCTACTAATAGTACAGCCAGCACAAGCTGAATGCGATCTAGCCGGGCGGGCAGGCTGCTGCGGGCGTTCACCTGGCGGGCAGAAGCCAGGGCATCGGCTAACTGCTGTTGGGCCAGCTCAGGAGATGGGGGTTGGGGCAGGCGGCCTTCAGCCAACTCAAGCGCAGTGCTGACGCGCTCGCGCAGCCCAAACACGCGGTCAAAGGAACGTGCCGCTTCCAGGCGCCGGATGGGCCATAGGAAGCTGGTCAATATGCCCCCGGCTGTTCCCAACAGCCCAGAGCCAATCGTCACCAGGATGAACTCTTGTTTGAGCAGCCCTGCCTGCAGCAAAATCGCCAGGGCTGCGCCCAGCGAGATGCCCAGGCCAAAGATCAGGCCATAGCCGCCCCATTTTACGGCGCGCTGCAGCCTGAACCAGCGCAGCCATCGCTGCAGGTGGCTGATCAATTCTTTGAACATGGCTGGCTGTTGATCCATATCTGCCTATGTTTCGGTGCGCTTTACAAAACGGATCGCCGCCCAGATCAAGAGTAAGCTAAAAATCATATACAGCAGCACGTACCCGATCCAGGGTGAAATTACAGGTAAGTTGATCCCATGATTAAGCGGCAAGCTGACAAATAGCGCGCTTTGCTCCTCGATTAAGATCAACTCGGTGCCAACTGCGGTGGCGATGGGGTTGATGGCTACAAAGAACCAACCGATGATGATACCAACGATCTGGATGATCAATTCTTGGGTGGCGCTGAGGGTTAAATTGCTGGAACCGAAGATCAGCCCAGCCGCAAAGCCCAGCGACATGTAGATGAAGATTGGAATACCGAAGACGACCAGGTTTGCAATCAGGTAGCTGACCACGGTGGAAACCAGCACGCTTTTGGCAAAGCTGGATACGAACAACCCGACCGCGCTGAAGGCAATTGCAGTGACCACCAGCATCAAGAACGAGATGACCACTTCCTCAAGAGCCACGCCCCCCAGCAAATAAGCCAGCCCTTGCAGCGGGAATGCCACGATCAGCAGCAGGAGCAAGAAAGAAAGGGCCGAACCTAGCTTGCCCACCACCAGCGAGCGCGCCGACAATAGGGTAGTGCGCAGCAGATCATACGTCTGGCGCTCGCGTTCGGCGGCAATCGACCCTGCTGTTAGCGCTGGGGCGATAAAGCAGATCATGGTCAGTTCCAGCCCCACCACGGTCCCAAAAACGGTTTTTCCCAACCCCTGGCTGATGTTCAGGCTGCCGGGGGTGTTGCTGGCGCCAGCAAATGCCAGGAAGACGGTCCCCACCAGGCTGCCTAACACGATCAGGTACAGAGTGATCAAGATGAAGGCCCGCCCGCCGCGCATCCGCGAGCGCAGCTCTTTCAGCACCACCGGGTTTTCACGCAGGCGCTCAGCCCAAGAACGGCGCGGCTTAACGGGTTGAGGGGTTGCAGGAACGGCTTCAGTCATCGTGGCTTCTCTTTCGATGCATTTTGATCGGCATGGGTTCCGTTCATGTGACCATGCCTTTTGTGGCGCGCATGAACACTTCTTCCAGGTCGCGGCTGTCTTCGCTGAAGTGTACAACTGGAATGCCTTGTTGAACCAGGGTAGACAGCAAGGCGGTCAGGGCCGTGTCTTCGCCCAAGAACTCAATCTCTAGACGAACACGCCCACCGTTTTGGTTCCCAGGCATTTGGCTGACGTTTGCCACGCCGGGCGTGTTTTGGAGGATTTCTGCGGCCTGTTCTGCTTGCCCCAATACCGTTACCTGGATCTGGCGATGGGGCATCACATGCTGCTGTAGTTCTTCCAGCGGACCGCACGCCACCAGCTTGCCGGCCTCAATGATGCCGACCTGGCTGCAGATTTGGGCTACATCTGCCAGGATGTGGGTGGAGAAGAATATCGTTTTGCCCATGCGCGCCAGCTCGACCAACAGTTCGCGGATCTCGATGCGCGCTCGCGGGTCAAGCCCCGAGGCTGGCTCATCCAGGATCAACACCTGCGGGTCGTGGATCAGGGTGCGTGCCAGGCTGAGGCGTTGTTTCATACCCCGCGAGAGCCCCTCAACGGGATCATTAAAACGATGGGTCAGATCAACCAGGGCCAGCAAATCTTTCACCAATCCGGCCCGCTTGGGGCGTGGAATTTCGTAACAGGCGCCAAAGAAATCCAGGTATTCCCATACCAGCATATCGTTGTACACGCCAAAGAAATCGGGCATGTAGCCAATTGCCTTGCGCACCAGGCGTGGTTCTTTGCGCACCGAGTGCCCTGCCACGCGTATATCCCCTTGCGTGGCGCGTAACAGGGTACACATCACCCGGATGGTGGTGGTTTTTCCGGCGCCGTTGGGGCCTACAAAGCCAAAGATGGCGCCTTCATCCACTGCAAAATTCAGGTGATCAACGGCCAGGCGCCCGTTGTAAGATTTGACCAGGTCTTGAATTTCGATGATCGCTGCCATCGCCGGTCTCTAAGGCTCCACTTCTAGTGTGAAATCGCAGACGCTGAAATCGACCCACTGCAAGTTGGGGTTCGAGATTGTTAGTTGAATGACACCGCTGCGGCTGACATAGCGCTCTGGATCCTCGATCGCATGGCTGCCCCAGCCCGGATCGGGTAGATCAACCCATTGTTCGGTTGTATAGTCCCAGATCTGGAATTGGGCGCCTGTGGCCTGACCTGTAACCGCAGCACCAGATGGGCTCTCTAAGTTGATCGTCAACGAGCGGATGTGGCTGTAGGATACTGGCATGGCGAGGGCATATTGCAGGCTGAATGAGTAACCCTGGTACAGGTAACCACTATAAGGGTTCGCCTGGCCCGAATCCATATCGCCCAGTGGGCGCCAGGTGAACATGCCGGGCGAAAGGCGCAAGACATTGCCGGAGAGATTGAGACGTGGCATTAGCGAAACCAGGTACAACGTGGTATCGCTGGTGCGGATCGAGCGGTTGACAATACCAACGTCAAGCGGAGAATCGTCATTCCAGCCGCTCAAGTAGATGCCGCCGCCGCGCCCGTTTACGGCGCCGTAGGTGTCTAGCATGGCACTGGTCAAGAGGTAGCGTTGGTAGGCTTCATAGTCGTCATAATAGGCGCTTGTACCGATGATATCGGTCATGGTTTGATCGTCACCGTAATACGTGTAATAGAGCGGGGCCGTATAGGTAACCAGGCCTGGTATGATCGCAGGGGTGTTGGGTGCTCCGACGATTTGTGCTTTCACCAGGGGCAAATTGACTTCGTAACTATCACCAGGCCCCAGGTCGCCAATGGCCAGGCTGCCGCCTGGGTACATTAACACGGCGTCGGTGAGTTTTAAGTCGCTGTTATTAGTGACGGTGCCATTCAATACCACGCCGTGCTCGTCAATGGTCAACACCAGGCCATTATCAAAGGCAGGGGCAGGAACGCTGCCTTCCATCATCAGCGATCGGATCCCGCCCACGTCAATCCGAAAATCAGGCAGGAGAACCTGCTGCTCACTTTCCAAAAAAGTGCCGCTGCGTTCAGCCAGGCTGTAGGTGGATGGGATCGATGAGACCAGGAATTGCCCGCTGACCCTGGCATCGTAAGTTCCCCGGCGGGGAGAATAGACCCCGGCCAATCCGTGTACGATGGCCTGGGGGGCATCCGGCCAAACTTGCACAATTGCCATCTGATTGATTACCGGCTGGTTGCCGCGCGATAGGCTGCCGACCAAGAAAGCCAGCCCGCTGAAGAATACCACCAGAACGGGGATGCTGACCCAGGCCAGCTCAGACCGTTTAAGATAACGCAGTACCAGGTAATTGATTGGCCCCAGTGCCAAAACATACAGGCCCAAGAAACAGCAGATCAGGGCCAGCGAAGGCAGTGCCAGGCCTGGCAGGCTGGCGGAGGCTTCCTCTGCCGTTGACCAGTTGGTAAAGCCATTGGCCCAGCCTGGTTGATCTGCCACAGACGAGAACAGGGTCTGGTAAAGAGAAACCATCCCGTCCCAGTTCTTGAGCGGTTTCAGGCCCGGGTCCACTGCCAGGTAAACTGCCTGGCCCTGGCCGAATGGGCGGCGTACCACCAAAGGCAGGCCATCCTGCTCAACCAGGGTTACGGCTTGGGCGGCCAGCGAGCCGGTGGCTGCCACCACCTGCCCGGCGTCTTCCATTGCCTCGGGACTGTATGTCTGCAAGGCTGCCAGGTTTAACAAATTCTGGGTGCCGGTGGGGAGCATGGGCAGCAGGTCAGATAGCCCGGCTGCCGTCTTTTGCCAACCAGGTCCGCCTGCCACTAGCAATTGGCCTCCGCTGGCGATCCATGCTGTCAGGGCCTGGCGTTGGGCTGTGCTTAGCGTGCCGGTATCTACATCGGCAATCACCAGCACGTCCAGGGCTTGCAAGGCTTGCACGCGGTCAGGCAGGTTGGCAATCGAAAGTTCAGCCACGGTGGCGGCGCCCTGGCTGGGGTCGAGTTCAGAGAGCACATTGTAAGGCGATGTGCTGGATGCGATCACGCCGAACAACAGGTCATTTTCGGTCAGGTTGGTCAGGGTGGCAGTGGTCGCGGCCAGTTGATCCTTGCCCGACACAAGCAAGACCGTCAACTGGGTAAAGTAGCCATCTGGGTAGGCATACAAGAATACTTCTTTGCGCGACTGAGAAGGCAGTTCAACCGGATACGCATATGTGATGCGGTTGCCGGTTGTCGGTTCAATGCTGGTCTCAACCTGCGCGTTGATGCTTGGTCCACTGTTTTCAATGATCACGCGGATAGGAATCCAGTGGCCTTCTTTGTAGTTGCCATCGAAGCCTGCTTCGATGGTCATGGTGATGTCGCCTGGTTGTTGGCTGGCCTGAACTGGCCTGGCTGCAGCCAGCAGGCAGACGATAAGCAGTAAGAGCAAAATAAAAGGCCAGGATTTGATGTGACGTTTTTTCATGCAAGCCTCAAACTGTTGATCGCAAAAGGCCGCGATCCTATTCCTTAATCATACCCGATTTTCTGGTCTCCGTCAGGGTTGTGGTTTACGGGCTGCACCCAAATAAAGCTAACAACTTTTGACTGCTCCCAGCTTACTCAACAGGCGTTCCTGGCGGTGCAGGAACTCTGGACGGTTCTGCAAGCGCTCCAGGCGGGTCGTGCTAGGCCCATCCAGGTGCTCCAGCGCCGCGTTAGTCCAGTGTAAAGCCTGTCCCAGGTCGCGGGCGTGATGCTCGTAATACTTCGCCAATTCTTCAAAGGCGAAGTACTGCCCCGCTTGCGCCCCGCGCTCCCATAATGGTAAGGCCAGCAAAAAATGTCCTTGGCGTTTGTACAACAAAGACAGGCGTTCCAACGTATCGTTGAAGAGCTCCGGAGGCAGATCGCCTTGCAAGCTGCGCTCATACAATTGCGCTGCTTCATCGGCATGCCCCAGGGCTTCGTTCAGGCGGGCAATGGCGGCTTGCTCGATGCAGTGAACAGCCTGGAAATCGTAAGGCGCCTCGAGCATCTGTGCCGTATGGTTCAGCAGGGCTGCCATGGATACCACGTCCATGGCGTTGTGATAAAAGACACGTTTCATTGGCTGGGCGTCCCTATCCCGCAAGTAATCAAAATACATTTGCGGGATCATCCAACCCGGGATCTCTTCGTCCGAGCGTGCTGCGCCCAGGATTTGCGCTTCAAGGTTTGATAGAGTGCGGCTGGGCAGCCGGTCGCGCCATAAGCGGCGCGCCAGGTGTAAGAGATCCACATGCGCCAGGGTGTGGAAAGGAGACTTCCATCCTTGCATGGTATAACGGGCATTCAGCAAGGGCACATCAAAGGACTTGCCGTTGAAGCTGACAATGGCCTGGCAGGGGGCAATAAATTCTTCCACTGCCAGCAGCAAAGCTGCTTCTTCAATCGGGTCGCGTAAGAAGAACTGGGCCAGTGTGAACCCGGCCTCTGAAAACCGTCCAATCCCCACCAAAAATGCGTAGGTGCCGCTGCCTCCTGCCAGCCCAGAGGTCTCGGTATCAAGAAAAGCAAATGCCTGAGACGGCAATTGGGCCACCCCCGCCTCTCCAGACCATTCGGCAATGGTATTGAGTGGGCTTTCAGTTCGCAGGCCATACCGTCCTTGTTGATAATTGGGGCCGTAAATTGTCTCAACAATATAGGTGGCCCCACCGGGTGTGTGCGCAAAACGGCCTGGCAGCACCGCTTCAATGGGGCGTGGTTGGCTTTTTGGATGAGGTTGTAAATCCTGGGCACCAGTTTTGACGCCCAGGGATTTGAGACGTTCAGCGAGGGTTGGCATGGTTGTCTGTTAAGGCAGAATGGCAATAGGCCTGTGCAATAGACTGCAATCATAACCCGAAAGTTCCAATTTTGGGGTTCGTTTTGAATAAAATTGGTATATTGGTTTGGAAGTTTTATGTCATAATAGGTGGCGTTCTAAGGAGACTGTATGCGCATCAAGGCGAATTTAGACCCCGGAAAATTAGCGTTGGTTACGGGCGGATCGAGTGGCATTGGGTTGGCAGCCGCAAAGCTGTTAGCCGGGCGCGGAATGGATGTATGTATTTGGGCGCGCCGCTCAGATCTGCTTCAATCTGCGCTGGCAGATCTGGAATCGCTCCGGCAGTCTGCACACCAGCGCTTTGGAGCGCTCTCAGTCGATGTGACCGAGGCCGGGCAAGTAGCGGCGGCCCTGGTAGATGTTGAAAAGATCGGCATTCCTGACCTGGTGATTAATTCTGCGGGGGTGGCTCGCCCGGGCTACGTGCAAGAGCTTGAGTTGGATGTCTTCCGTCAGATGATGGAGGTCAATTACTTTGGGATGCTGCACACAGTCAAAGCTGTCTTACCTGCCATGCTGGAGCGCGGTTCTGGTTACCTGGTCAACATCGCCTCGTTGGCCGGGTTAGTGGGTGTTTTTGGCTATACTGCTTATGGTGCCTCGAAATTTGCGGTGCGTGGTTTCAGCGACGCCCTGCGGGCAGAATTAAAGCCGCATGGGATTGGGGTCTCGATCTGTTATCCGGCGGATACCGATACCCCCCAATTGGCATACGAAAATCAATACAAACCTCTCGAAACAAAGGCGGTTTCTGGGGGCAGCGGTTTAATGACCGCAGAAGCATTGGCAAAGATCCTCCTGCGCGATATTGCTCGCGGCCGGTATATGATCTTGCCCAACCTCGAAGGCAAGCTGCTCTATTGGTTGAGCGGAATATTTGGTTTCTACCAGGATCAAATTATAGCCAGTGTCCACCGCAATCAAGCGTAAATAGGCTAAAAGGAGACAATAACCATGGATCTTTTTGAGAAATGCACCAATTACACCTATGCAAAAGAAGTGATGGCGACCGGACTTTACCCCTATTTCATCGCCATGAGCGGTAATGAAGGCGGCGAGGCAATCTACCAGGGCCGTAGGCTGATCATGTGCGGTTCAAACAATTACCTTGGTCTAACGATCCATCCAAAGGTCAGGCAGGCGGCGCTTGATGCGATTGAACACTATGGCACCAGTTGTACTGGTTCGCGTTTCTTGAACGGCACGCTTGAGTTGCATGAAGAGTTGGAGCGCCAGTTGGCGGATTGGGTGAAGAAGCCCGCTGCATTGGTATTCTCAACCGGCATGCAGGCAAACCTGGGCACGATCAGCTCGCTGATTGGACGGCGTGATGTAGTCATTTTGGATCGCGATGATCATGCCAGCATCGTGGATGGCGCACGGCTGGGGTGGGGGGAGGTCAAGCGTTTTAGGCACAATGATGTACAGGATCTGGAGCGCGTGCTCGAAAACCTGCCTGCCGATGTGGGGAAGTTGGTGGTGGTGGACGGCCTGTTCAGTATGGAAGGCGATATCGCGCCGCTGCCCGAGATCGTGCCAATTTGCAAACACTATGGTGCCCGGCTGATGGTGGATGATGCGCATGCCCTGGGTATCTTGGGCGGCGGGCGCGGCACAGCCGTACATTTTGGCATGGAAAAAGACGTTGACCTGGTCATGGGAACTTTCAGCAAGTCCCTGGCTTCTCTGGGTGGTTTTATTGCCGGAGACGAAGACGTCATTCATTATATCAAGCACCATGCCCGATCCTTGATCTTCAGTGCCAGTATCCCCCCCGCCAATGCTGCTGCCGCACTGGCGGCTCTCGATGTGATGCGCAACGAGCCAGAACGTGTCCGGCGTGTAAATGAAATCGGTGAATTCATGCGCCAGGGATATCAGACCCTGGGTTTTGATACCGGAAACTCTGTGACCCCGGTTATCCCGATCATCATTGGCGATGATATGCGGGCGGCCTTGATTTGGAAGACTCTGTTTGACAGCGGTGTTTACGTTAATATGGTAGTATCCCCTGCCGTGCCAGAAGGACACCAACTGCTTCGTACCAGTTACATGGCAATCCATACTGACGAACAACTGCACAAAGTGTTGGCTACGTTTGAGCAGGTTGGTAAGCAACTGGGCCTGATCGGATAGCCCTGGCAGCGGTTGCCTGGCAAGTGGCGGTCCTCTGGATTCCGTTAGGCGGGAGGGGGGTTCCGGAGAAAATCCTCAATCGCCGGAGCAATTGAGGTCAGGTCTCGCGCCGAGCGGCCAAACCGCTGGCGCAGCCCTGGAGAGCCAACCAACAGCAGGGGAACCGGGTTGGCGGTATGGCGGCGAGTGCTCAAGTCTTCCAGGTTGCCGTGGTCAGATGTGAATAGTATCAAGCCTTCTTCATCCTTCCATGCTGCAAGAAGGCCGCCTAACACGCGGTCAAATGTTTCCAGCAGGGTGCAGGCTTCTTGCATGTTTTGATGATGGCCTGCAATATCGCTCAGCCAGTATTCGAAGATTGAGAAGTCGTGCTGGCCCGCCAACTCAGCCAGGCGTTCCCCGGCTTGTTCTGGAGCAATGACCGGGGCATCGTGCAGTCCCAGGTGGTCGCGCCAGCCCTGGCCGGTAAAATCGGCCGAGAGCGCCTGCCCCCGGTAAAGATCCTCTTGGGTTTTGAGAGGCAGCCCGGCTTTACGAGCTGCCATTGCGATGGCGCCCGGTAGCCGGCGACCCGAAGCAAGGCCGCGAAAATAGCTCGGCGGGAAGGCGTTCAACATCCCTACCTTCAACCCGGCTGCTAAGAGTGTAGAAAATAAATTCCCCGCGCTCAAGATTTCGGCTACAGCGGGGTTTGGTTTGGGGCCATCATGATATCCCAGCCGGGCAGGTACATTGCTGCCAGTCAGCAGCGCTGCCTGGCCGGTGGCTGATTGGGGCAGCCCTTCTACGCCCAGGCAGGCATCCAAAGGGATCAGGCTGGCACGCCCGGTTTCTACAACCGGGTGGTCAGGACCATTGTTGCCAGCCAACATGCGTTGGCCTCCCAGCAGAGTGTGCATGTTGGGTAAGGTGGCCTGGACAAAAGGATTGACTGCCGGGTCATCTGCGCCCAATCCGACTCCGTCTAAGAATATGAAAAGCAGGCTCATGAGCGAAGGATCAGTTGTGGTTGAACATGCTCGCCAGGATGCCGCCCAGGGCACCTAAAGCCGCTGCCAGGAGCGTATTGAAACAGCCGCCGAGGAGCCCCCCGAATGAACTGGAAACAGCGTTGATCGCCATAAATGGCAGGCCATTTACAGCGCCCGGTGCGCCTGTTCCTCGCATGATGACGCTGCTGAAGATGATCGACGCCATGATGCTGAACAAACTGGCGATCAAGGTGGCGGTGCCGGCTGAGGCAGCCCCGCCGATAGCCCCGTCTTGGGTGGATAGGCTGCCCTCTCTATGGTGTAAGATGGCGTACAGCAGGCCGCTGCCGATGTGTACGATGATGCCTCCGACGATCCCAACGCAGCTTAACGAGAAGCTCCCCCCAACGATGGCTGGCAAGTACTCTTCGCCAATCAGGTCGGCATTTTCCAACAGTGACTGCAAAGCCAGGGCCGAGATGACCATGACCACCGCCTGATAAAGGCATTGGATGGCTGCGCTGGCAGCCGATGCGATGAAGTAGGGTAGGGTTTTCATCTTTTTATTGTACTCGAATCGCTTCTGAAAACAGAATGGATTTGACAAGTTGGCAGACATACTTTAGAATCAAGTTTTGTCTGACTTAATATACCTTAGGAAGGGTTCCTGATGAAAGAATATACTACTGAGTTCATTCGCAATATCGCACTGGCTTCTCATAGCAGCGCCGGCAAGACGATGCTGGCAGAGGCTTGCCTGCACTTTACAGGCGCAACCACTCGCCTCGGGAAGATTGAGGATGGAACGACGGTTGGGGATTTCGAAGAAGAGGAGATCCGCCGCGGGATTTCGCTCTCAACCGCCGTGCTTCCGGTTGAATACAAGAACCATAAGATCAATCTCTTGGATACTCCTGGCTACACTGATTTTGTCGGAGAGGTGATCTCGGCACTGCGCGTAGCAGACGGTGCCTTAATCCTGGTGGACTCGGTTTCAGGAGCCGAAGTGGGTACCGAGATCGCGATGTCTTATTGCGACACCTTCAAGCTGCCGCGTTTCGTGGTGATCAATAAAATGAACCGCGATAACGCTAATTTCCGCAAGGCACTTGAGTCGGCTCAGCAGATCTCAGAGACGCGCTTGATCCCGGTCCAACTTCCCTGGGGCGAGAAAGCTGATTTCAAGGGTGTTATTGACCTTCTAACAATGAAGGCTTACGCTGGCAGCGGCGATAAGGCCCAGGATATTCCGGCAGAATTTGCTGACGATGTAGAATCGGCCCGCATGGAGTTGATTGAGGCGGCGGCCGAAGGTGAAGATGCCTTGTTGGAAAAATACCTGGAAGGCCAGGAACTGAGTGCTGAGGAAATCACGCGCGGCCTGAAGCAGGTGGTTGTGTCTGGGTCTTACGCACCAGTATTTGTAACCGCTGGCTCGGCTGAGATCGGCACAGGACCGCTGTTGGATGCTATCCTTGGTCTGATGCCTTCGCCGCTGAATGCGCCGGAGCGCATGGGCCAGGGGAAAGACGGCGATGAAAAACTGACCGCCTCTAATGGCAATCCCCTGGCGGCCTATATTTGGAAGACCACAGCCGATCCCTTTGTGGGTAAGATCACTTATTTCCGCATCTACGCCGGTTCCATCGGCTCAGATTCGCGGGTGTGGAACCAGACAAAATCTGTAGAAGAACGCCTTGGCACCGTGCACATCCTGCGCGGCAAAGAGCAGATTGGGGTTAAGGTTGTCCATGCTGGTGATATTGCGGTGGTCTCAAAGCTTGGTTCCACCTCCACCGGTGATACCTTCTGTGAAAAGGGGCACCCCCTGACCCTGACGCTCCCGCAGTACCCGCATGCCTTGTTCAGCGTGGCGATCAGTCCTAAGTCTCAGGGTGATGCTGCCAAGTTGAGCCCCACTCTGAATCGCCTGGTAGAGGAAGATATGACCCTCTCCTGGCACCAGGAACCAACCACCAATCAGACGATCCTGCAGGGTATGGGTGACCAGCATATTGATGTTGCCGTGCGCAAGGCTGAAACGAAGTTCCAAACCAGCCTGCACACCGAAATACCGAAGGTGCCTTACCAGGAGACGATCAACGGCAAGGGCCAGTCGCAGTACCGCCATAAGAAGCAGACCGGTGGTGCTGGTCAATTTGCTGAGGTGTTCATGCGCATTGAACCCTACGCCGAAGATGAGTTCTCGTTCACCAATGATGTAGTGGGCGGCGCAATTTCGAATAACTTTATGCCTGCCATTGAAAAGGGTGTGCGCGGCGTTATGAAAGAAGGCGTTGTTGCCGGATACCCGGTTCAGAACGTGCATGTTTCGATCTTTGACGGTAAAGAGCATCCGGTGGACTCGAAACCGGTGGCCTTCGAAACTGCCGGCCGCGAGGCCTTCAAGCTGGCGTTCAAGGATGCTGGCCCTGTGCTGCGCGAGCCGATCATGAACGTGCGCGTGGTGGTGCCTGAAGCGAATATGGGCGACATCATGGGCGACCTGAACACCCGCCGGGCGCGCGTCCAGGGTATGGATACCGAGAAAGGCCGTTCCATTGTCAATGCCCAGGTGCCTCTGGCCGAGATTCAGCGTTACACCACCGATTTGCGCTCGATGACTGGTGGTCGTGGCGTCTTTTCAATGGAATTCTCGCATTATGAAGTGGTCCCGGCACACATTGCCCAGGCCGTGATCGATGCCCGTCAGAAAGAAATACAGGCGGCGAAGGAAGAGTAATTCTTCTCGCAATAATAAAGAATCGGCGCCAGGCGATGTTCCTCATCGCGGGCGCCGATTCTTTTTGCTATATAAAGATCAATTCGGCTGGGCCAACTTCAAGCGCCAGAACAGCAGCGGCGCCAATGCAGTGATCCAGGCGCCTACCAGGGCGTAGCGAATATAGCGGAAGAGGAAGCCGACAAGGGTTTCGCCGCCAGGGAAAATCATTGCCAGGCCTCGCCACAGCAGCAGCAGGCCGATCACACCGATGATGTAACGGCCAGCGAATTGCAGCCAACTGCCCTTGGTGTTAAAACCGCCGCGTGGTTTCAGATAGATCGCTCCGGCGGCCAGTCCAAAGAATGCCCCGCCTTGCGAGATGACCCCGCTTAATGACGTGGGTGAGATTGGCTCATCGGGAAAGGCTGCCAGGGCATTGGCCGCCCATTCAGTTGGGATCGTAAATCCGGCTGCGTAGAGCCGGCTGAGCCAGGCCAGCAGGATGAGGCCCAATGATGCGCCCAGGGCCGCCAGGTACTGCTGTGGCATGCTCAGACGCTGCATCCACGCGCTGATCGGCTTGCTGAGCCATATCATCAGCACCAACAGCAGCGCGCCGATCAGCCAGCCGGCCAGGACATCGTGTGGAAAGTGAACTGCCAGGATGAGGCGCGAGATACCGATCAACATGATCAGCAAAACAGCCACGATCCAGAACCAACGGCGCTTGAAATAATTGGCCAGTGTGCCCCACATGACCACTGCATTTTGCGAGTGGCCCGATGGCACCCCGAAGGAGCTCTCAGCATTGGCGCTTAAGCTGCGGATGGATGGATCGTACCAATAAGGCCGTGGCCCGTGGAAGAGCATCTTGAAGCTGGCGTTCAGGCTGTTGCAGGCCATTAAGAATAATCCCATTTGCAGACCCAGCCTGGCGTCCACGCACCAGAAAATGGCGGGCGCCAACACCAGGTAAAATTCCTCAACCCCCAGAAAAGAAATGAAGTTCATTGGCCCGGCCAACCACAGACCCAGGCTTTGCAGCCAATTAATGAATGTAATGCCGATCTCAAAGATGTTCAAGGCTATCTCCTCCTGAAGAAAAATTGTTTCGGCCCCAGTTGTCCGGTCTTCACGCCGGATCTGCTGATCGTCAGACTACGTATCTATCCGAAAATTATTTGGGCGTGGGTGTTTGGTTGACGCTATGCGCTGCAAAACACCCGCGTTCCTCGAATTTTCGGTCAGATTCTAATTATATCCCTGCATCTGATTGGATGGGCAAAAAACGGATGTTAACCAACAGAGAGGCGCTAATCAGGATTGCCCCCAAGATATAGACCATCTCTGGATTCCGCTCATATAAAAGTCCAGCCAACAGCGGGGCAGCTATTATTGCCAGGCCCGAAACCGTTTCGGTTACACCGTAAGCCAGGCCCATTTGGGCCTGGTCTACCAGGTGACGGGTTTGTGCGGCAGCCAGTGAACGGATCACCCGGTAGCCGCCTAGTAAGAAATATGCCCCTGCATACCAGGCAAAGTTCTGCCCTCGCCAAAGGACGATGGCAAACAATCCTACCGCGGCCTGCCCCAGCAAGAAGCCGTGGCGAGCCTTCAGCCCTCCAAGCACCAGGTTAAGCAGCACGATCCCAATACTGGCGATCATGCCAAGCTGACCAATATTCTCGACGGTTAGCCCCTGCTCATTCTGCAGGTAATTGGAAGACAGCGGCTGTGGCAGGTAGCATGCAAGCGTAGCAAAAAAGATCAACGCCAGGTAAACAAGGTAGCGTTTGTCAAAGCTGATGCGCAGCGAGATTTTTGCGCTTTCGTGAGGTTCCAGGGGTTGTGGCCTGATCAACAAAATGGTCAGGGCTGAGACGACGAAGATGCCGGCCGATACCCGGTAGATCTGCTGCAAGCCAAGGTGTTCGCCGATCTGGCCTCCAATCATTGGGCCGGCGATGGCGCCGATATTGTAAAAAACTGAGATCAAAGTCAGCGCGCGTCCCACGCTTAACTTACCGCGTGCCGCGGTGACGTAACTGTGCATCGGCGACATAACGAAAGCAGTTACGCTGTACAACAGCAGACCGATTACAAAAGCGGAGAGAGAGCTTGCCGTAGCCATGAGCCATGTCGCAACTACGCCCATGATCCACGACAACCACATCAGAGGACGGCGTCCCACCCGATCTGCAAGGTAACCGGCCGGAATGTGGGCGATCGTCATTGCCACGCCAACCGCCCCTAGAATGCCGCCGATGACGGCTGGGCTGGCGCCAAGCTGTTCCAGGTAAAGGGGTTGGAAATACAAAAACATTCCTTCACCCATTCCCCAGGTCAGCAGGGATAGGCCAACCAGGAGTAAATCTCGGCTCATTGTCCCTTGCGCTTGTGGCCCTGTACAAACTGGTGGGCAGCCCCAAAGACACTCAGCCGTTCTGGCTCGCGCGTGATCACATGGCTGCTGTTTTCTAGCCATACCATTTGTTTATCGGCGCAGCCCAGGCCAGCGTAGATGTGCTCCATGTTTTCGGGGGCCACACCGTGATCTTGGCGAGAATGGATCAGCAAGGTAGGGGTTTTGATGGCGGGTAAGGCGGCGCGCATTTCAGCCAGTAATTCATTTAACTCAATAATTGCCCGTGTTGGGTAATAAGGATAGGCTACATGATCTTGGGCCGCGTCTGGGTTGTGCCAATCTGGGGGGCCTTTTTCTAAGCGCGGTCGGATGTGGTGCAGCCAACGCAGATAGGGCAGCAAAGGATCGGGTGGCAGCGCGTAAGGCGTGGACATTGCTACAACTCCCGCCAGGGGCTGTTGGCTGGCAAATAGCAGCGAGAGCACCCCGCCCATTGAGAGCCCCATCACAAAAATCTCATCGCTCGCGCCGCTCAGCAGGTTGTAGCCATCTTCTACTGAAGCGAGCCAGTCGCGCCATCGGCAGTGCAGCATATCCTCAGGTTGGGTGGCGTGCCCGGCCAGGCGTACGCCCAGCACTGTGTAACCTTGTTCGGCCAGGTATTCGCCCATCCAGCGCATTTCTTTGGGTGAGCCAGTGAAACCATGCACCAGCAGGCAGCCTATTGGCCCGCCGGGGAAGAAAAAGGGTTCGGCTGTGGGAATGATCATCGTTTTTCCTTCAACGGCTGGGCTTCTAGACCAGGCGGGTGACCTGGCGTGGCAGGTCGGTCAGGCTTTCAGAGCCGTCCTCGGTCACCACGATATCGTCTTCGATGCGTACTCCATTACGGTCTGGCAGGTAGATTCCGGGCTCAATAGTGAAGGTCATGCCGGGTTTCAGCAGCAAAGGGCTGCCCGAGCGGATGTAAGGTTCTTCGTGGCCTTCCATTCCCAGGCCGTGCCCGGTGCGGTGGAAGAAATAGGGACCATAACCGCCTTTTTCGATCACAGCGCGCGCCGCCTGGTCTACCTGCCCGGCTTCGATATCCGGCCCGGCGGCCCGCCGCCCAGCAAGATTGGCCTCCAGCACCAACTGTCCAATGCGTTCGTACTCGGGTTCGATTGCCCCAATTGCAAATGTGCGGGTGATATCTGAGAAGTAGCCCTGGTAGCTGGCGCCCCAGTCAATTACCAGCAGATCGCCAGCTTGTAAGGCGCGTTTGCTGGGCGTGGCATGTGGGTTCGCACTGTTTGGCCCGCCGGAGACAATGGGGGCGAAGGGCATCTCCGAATCAGAACCGGCGCGCAAGAGTTGTAGGGTCAGCTCAGAAGCGATTTCGCGTTCGCTCACCCCAATCTGCACTGCGGGTAGGGTGGCTTGAAGGGCGCGCTGTGCGATTTCAGCTGCCTTGCGCATAGCCATGATTTCGCCGGCGTCCTTGCGCATGCGTAGCGCTGCCAGGCTGCTTTCGGCGGATACAAAATTCGCTTTAGGTGCAGCGCTGGTCAAGAAACTGAATTCCAAGAAGCGCAGACCGCGCGGCTCAACCCCTACTGGTTTGCCATCGATGCCAGAAGCCTGGGCCGCGCGGCTGAAGGCCACCGCCCAATCTTCCACGTCTTCGGTATATGGGAAAGCCTGGACCGGGTAATCCAGTTGTTTTAGCTTGGCGCCTTCAAGTTCGGGCAGCACAATGCACGGTGTGCCCCCCGGCTTGAAGATCATCACAACGGGGCGCTCGGATAGGTGAAAATGCAGTCCGGTCAGGTAAACCAGGCTCGGTCCGGGGTTCAAAACCACTGCCTCTAATTGGGCAGATTGCAGGGCTTCTGCCAACCGGCCCTGGCGGGTGACATAAGGCGAGCCAGTGATAGGAAGATTCATTTTGCCTCTCGATTCTAGTGAATATGCTCTGTGCTGATATCAGGATTATACTCGGTTATAATTGGACGATATGATCGATATACCGCTCTTTCCATTGAATGCGGTGCTGTTTCCGTATACCCCCCTGCACCTGCACATCTTCGAAGAACGCTACAAGAAGATGATCGCCTACTGCCGCTCTTCGGGCAGCCCGTTTGGCGTTGTTTCGATCCGGCGCGGGGCCGAAGCCTTGGGGCC
>CAZWFQ010000042.1:0-1679 GCA_964633225.1 uncultured Anaerolineaceae bacterium | reverse complement strand
GCCTTGAACAGTGGCGAAAATCCCGAAAGTGCCATTGCAAACCTCCCTTCGGATCCGCTGACCCTGGCTTACGTGGCGGCAATGGTATTGCAGATGCCGGTCGATCAAAAACAAGCCTTTCTAGAAATTGACGATATGGGTGAGCTTTTTGATGAGCTGCGCTTCAGTTACCGCCGCGAGATCGCGCTGCTGCGTACAATGCTAGATGGCAGCCGCCGTGACAGCGGACAACCATTCTCTTCGAATTAGACATGAAAAAATCAAAAATCTGGAAGTTCCTGGTCATACTACTTTTGTTATCCTGCCTGGCGTTGGCTTGCTCGATAGGGATGGGCGGGGTTAACCTGGCAGAGGATACGCCGGCTGTACAAGTGATTGGCCTGACGCCCGCATCTGAAGCTTCTCAATCAACCCAGGCTGGGGCAGAACCTGTCTTGCCCACTGCCACACCCAGGCCGGTTGAGCGGATTGCCTTCTACGATATGCAAAACAACGAGCTGGTTGTCATCCAGCCGGATGGGGCGCGGTTGGGCAGCGTGGTAGAGGGAGGAGATGCGCGCTTCAACCTGTTGCCTTCGCCTGATCATCGCCTGCTGGCGATGCTGCTGGGGCGCAAGTTAATGGTCGTTCAGGCAGATGGCATGTCGGCGGTGACGCTGCTGAAGATCATCCCCCTGCCAGAAGCTCCGCCGGCGCAGGGTGTGCCTGCGCTGGAGGCGGCTTACCAGTATGATTTGGCCTGGTCGCCAGACAGCCAGCGCCTGGCAGCCGCTGATTTGCAAGCCGGGCTCTTATACGTGGTGGATTTGGCCACGGGTGCTGTCACACAATGGGCCAGCAATCTTGCAATGTCTGCTGTAGCCTGGACGCCCGATGGGCAGGGGGTTGTCTTTGCGGGCCAGGATGGCCTTTACCAAAGCCGCGGGAATGGGCAGCCGCCTGCCATGCTGGCTGCTGGTCAACTGACGGGCTCGCCGGTTTGGTCGCCGGATGGCGGGCGGCTGCTGTTTTGGCGGGCCGATGCCGGTTATGTAACGGTAAACCTGTTCACCCTGGGGCTGGACGGCCAGGCCGAGCAGGCGTTAACCAATGTTTCCGGAGAAAGCAACCTGCACTCTACCATCCCCATGACGCGTTTTGGGGGCAGCCCCTGGTCGCCAGAAGGCGGGCGGATTGCGTACCAGTACATTGATGCCGCCCACAACGTCAGCTTGATGATGATGAACGCCGATGGCAGCGGGCAAACCCCGCTTGCCAGCGGCCTGATGGCGGGCAGTATCTACTCGTTTGGCTGGTCGGGAGATGGCACGCGTCTGGCCCTGACGTATCCGGTTCCTGGCGGCGATCGCATGGTCGTAGCGGTTGCCCGGGCGGATGGCAGCGGCGTGCAGACCCTGGCGGAAGATGGGGCGCGTTCGGTGGCGCTGCCAGCCTGGTCGCCGGATGGCAGCCGCCTGGCTTACCTGGTTGGCGATGGTCGGATCAGCATCCAGGCAGTTGATGGGTCTGGCGAGATTTCCAGCCATACTTGCAACTGCATCAATTTCGTCTGGATGCCCTGAATTTGGCGCCATCACACCTTGACAGACCTTGCCCCCTCGGATAGAATTATTCTTCGCTGGGACGGGCCTGTAGCGCAGTTGGGAGCGCGCTTCAATCGCACTGAAGAGGCCGAGGGT
>CAZWFQ010000041.1:3463-32821 GCA_964633225.1 uncultured Anaerolineaceae bacterium | reverse complement strand
TCGTTAAGAAAGATTAATATTTCTTGACTTTAAGGGGCGGTTTGTGCTATCCTACACTACAATCTAAGAAGGATAGGGTTTTATGCAACGCGAACGAATTGCTGACAATGTTTACTACTTTCAAAGTGACCTATACGCTCAGGTAACCGCCGGAGCTGTGGTGGGCCCCAATTGGGCTGTTGTGATCGACACCCTGGCCCTGCCCGAAGAAACCAACCAGATCCGCGATTTCATCGAGCAAGAGCTGAATCTGCCGGTGCGCTACGTGATCAACACGCACTATCACGCCGATCACTGCTGGGGCAACCAGGCCTTCTCGGGTGCCACGGTAATTGCACACACCCTCTGCCGTCATAAGCTGAGCACCATTGGGCAGGAATCGCTGCAAGAAACCCGCCGCCAGAATGCAGCTTTCCGGCGGGTAAAGATCGTCTTGCCGCACCTGACCTTTGACGAGAATAATCTCATTCTGCGAGTTGGCAAAAAGACCCTCACCATGTTCCCTCTGCCAGGCCCTTGCACCGATAATATCGGCATCCTGGTCGAAGAGGACCGGGTATTGTTCGCCGGAGACGCCTTCATGCCGCTGCCCTATGTAGTGGACGGCGATATTGACGAAACCATCCTATCCTTAAAGAAGATTGGCAAGATGGGGCTGGAAAATGTCGTTCCGGGGCATGGGGATATTGTTCTGCGCGGCGAAATTGAGGGGGCAGTCAAAGACAACCTGGCTTACCTCTCAGCGCTGCGCAAGGCTGTTCGCAAGTCGGCCCGCCGCCGCTACCCCTGGGATGTGCTGGCTGAGGTGGGCGTTGAAGAGTGCGGCAAGAGCCGCGTGCTGATTGGCGGGTTAGCTGAAGAGCTGCACCGCCGCAACCTGCGCGCCGTCTACGCCCAACTTTATGGCGAAATGCCCAAGAGCAATCCCGGCGACGAAGAGGACTACGAAGAAGATTACGACGATGTTGTATCTGATGAGGAATGAGGCGGCTCGGCTTGCTTTTTGCGCCGTTGAGCGCGCAGTCCCACCAGCCGTTCAGTCCCATCAATCAGCCGTTTGATATTGGGGCGCAAGGCCCACAACATCGCGCCAAAGGCCAACAGTCCATATAAAATGTTTTGCCATTCGCTTAGCCCGGCGAAATAGCGCAGCGCGAAGATTGCAGCGACCACCAGGCCCACGCTCATCGTGGCAACTGAGGCATAGCCCACAAAATAGAGGATCAATGCTCCCATGGGCACCAGGATCAAGACGCTGGGCGCCCATAAAGCCATTGCGCCGCCCGCACAAGGCGCAGCGCCTGCCCCACCGCGCAGCTTGATGCGCCCATCTGCTCCCCGCTCGATCAAGTAGAGCGAGTAATTATGACCCAAGATGGCAGCTAACGGCGCCAGGCTCTCTGCCCAGGCATTGCCGGCCGTTAGCCAACGGGCAACCCACACCGCACAAGCACCTTTAAGAATATCTAATGCGGCGGTTGCAATTCCAGCCCATACGCCAGCCGCCCGCAAAGCATTTGTACCACCAGTGCGGCCACTCTCAACATGGCGGATATCTCTACCGGTGCTCAATTTGACAACCACCCACCCAAAGGGGATGGATCCGATCAGGTACCCTAACACAACGCTAACGATCACCCATACAGCTTGCATGACTATCCATTCCTCCATGTTTTGGTTTGGCGAATCTAACAACACGCAAACGAATTAAAGGTTACTTAAGCAAAGACCAATTGAAGTGGGAATTCATGGGCCTGTGTTCTATCGATAACAAATGCACTCCCTTGCCATTCACCCGCCGCAAGGGTCAAGATGATGTATAACACGCCAGGATAGGCAAACTCTGCCAGGTCCGCAGGCGAGGGCGTTGACGGCCCCACAGGATGAGAATGGTAAATAGCCAGGAGTTCCAGGCCGCGCCGCTCAAGATCTAAGAAGGCCTGCACCTGTTCCTGAGCGTCCATCTGAAAATGGGTGGTGCTATGCAGGGAATTGGTGATCTGATAAAGCTTCTGTACGCGCCCGTCCAGGCCAGCCAATAAACCACAGGCCTCCTCAGGGGCGCAGTGCCCGGCATGCGCCTGAATCTGCTCCCAAATGCCAGCCGGGATGCTTAACCCAGCCATACTGCCGCCCCCCAGGCAACCAGCCAAGCCAGTAGCGGCTCCCAGAGCACCTGGCGCAGGGGGCGTTCTTCCACCAGCGACCCAACCAAGCTGGTGAGGGCATACGTAGGTCCCAAAAGCGCCAACCCAAAGCTGGTCGAAGAGAGCGGCCAGTAATGCAAAGCCGCCGCGCCCTGGCTAACGATGATGGCAATGATGGCTGCCTCGTAAAGCAGCCATTCACCCTGCAAACGCAAGTGCAAGGCGCGCAAACTCACCAACCACCCAGCCGCCGCCACCGCAGGCAAGACCGCATACAGCCGCGCCCCAGAAGCGTGCAGTGCAACAGCCAACACCAGGTATACGGCAAACGAGACCGCCGTCAGGGCTGCTGCCGCCAGCGGCTGGCGCAGATCATCCGTGTCCACTGCAATATATTCCGCAATCAACACCAGTGCCAGTACCACACCCCCCGCTCCCAGGCCCAGCCACCAGCCCAAGCCAGTAGGCAGTTGGTTAAGCGGGATGCCAATTACCAGGGCGGTCAGGGCGGGCAGCAGCCAGTGATGATATGAAGGCTGCCCACCCATGGCCGGATGGCCACGCAAAAGCCAATCAGAGCCGGCGGCCGTCAACCCAGCCACCAACACCGCCACAATCGTTTCGATATTAAGGGTAATGGGTAAGTACAAGCCAGGGAGCTGAACCGCCAGCTGGCGCTCGGGGAGGACCACAAAGCGCGTTAACGCGTAAGCGAGCATAATCATCGCCGTCAACACGCTGATGCGATCGGTGCTAGGCAAATTTCGACTGCGGCTGGCGCTTTGCATGGCGTGATTGTACTATGGGATACGTTTTTTTGGGATAGCAGGGTCGCAGATCCAGCATACCTTTCGCATGCCAGCAGGGGGTTAATGATATAATCTCTGCCGGAGGTGAACCATGATCGTTACAACTAAAAAGCTTTTTGAGCTCGCTTACGGCAATTATGCAATCGGCGCATACAACATTAATAACCTCGAACAGACCATGGGGCTGTTCCGCGGCTGCCTGGACAGCCAGGCGCCATTTATTATCCAGATCAGCAAAGGGGCGCGTTCTTACACCCACAAAAAGATGCTTGAAGGGCTCATCCGCTCTGCAGATGAGGTCTTCCCCGAATCAGTCTTCGCCGTCCATCTCGATCATGGCGATGAAGCGACTTGCTACGATTGCATCGACAGCGGTTTTTACAGTTCAGTGATGATCGATGCCAGTCACGAGTCGTTTGAAGAAAACATCGCCATTACCAAGCGTGTGGTCGACGCAGCCCACGCCAAAGGGCTGGTGGTAGAGGCTGAATTGGGCCAGTTGGGCGGCGTGGAAGAACACGTGGCAGTCAGCGAAGCCAATGCCAAGCTCACCGACCCCGACCAGGCCAAGGAGTTCATTGAACGCACCGGCGTTGACTCGCTGGCTTGCGCGATTGGCACCAGCCACGGGGCGTATAAGTTCTCGGGCACCCAAGGCTTGCGCTTTGACGTACTAGAAGCCATTCAGAAGCTAAAGCCAGGCTTCCCGCTGGTCATGCATGGCAGCAGCTCTGTGCCTCAGGAAGAAGTGGCTCGCATCAATGCCGCTGGCGGCAAACTGATGGGCGCCAAGGGTGTAGATGCCGACCAGTTCAAGCGCGCCGCACAGTTGGGCGTAACCAAGGTCAATATTGACACCGATGGCCGCCTGGTGTGGACGCGCGTGCACCGGGAGTTCTTCCGCGACCAGCCGGATAACTTTGACCTGCGACCGCCAGGGAAGGTCTTTATGGCCGAGTACGCCAAGTTTATCTTCGGTAAGAACGAGAAACTTGGCAGCGCTGGTCAACTCCCTGCAGTGCGCAAAGCACTGGGAATCTAATTGCTTTATTCAGGCGGTTGAGACGCAGTACGTCTCAACCGCCTGATGCGATTCATGCCTGCATCTGACCAAGGCGTTAACCGCGAGCGATATATGCTCGTCCCACGTACCTTAATCTTTTTAAGACGCGGGGATTTGGTGCTGCTGCTAAAAGGCGCACCGCATAAGCGCTTGTGGGCAGGGAAATACAACGGCATTGGCGGGCATATTGAGCCAGGCGAAGATGTGCTCAGTGCAGCGCGGCGCGAATTGAGCGAAGAGACCGGCCTCCAAGTGGCAGAGCTGCACTTATGCGGCGTGGTAACGGTTGATACAACCCAAAACCCCGGCGTGGGTATTTATATCTTCCAAGGCGATTGCCCAGTTGGAGAACCAAGCCCGTCCAACGAGGGCGAACTGACCTGGGTGAAGCAAGCCGAAATCCCCAACCTGCCCGTGATGGAAGATCTGCCTGTTTTTCTATCTAAAATCACATCGATGCGCAGCGGAGATCCCCCATTTTCTGCCCACACTACTTACGACGCGGATGGGAAGATGGTCATCTGCTTTGGGCAGTAAAAACCCGATCGTGAAACAAAAAAAAACGGGCACTGGTTAGAGAAGCACCAGGGCCCGTTTTTTGGTTAACCAATTCATGGAACCAGGATCGTGACCGTTCCAACTGCCTGGTTGACCACCAGTTCAGCATATGGCTCTCTGGCCACATAAGCCGGAGAGAGATAAAACTGGCCCTCCTGCTGGTAACCACCCGGCAGGCGCAAGTTGCCTAACCCACTCTCTGAGCGGATGCGCAGCGCCAGACCCGCGGGGACAACAATCGCCATTTGGCCCACACTGCCATTCAAGTGGGCAGTGAAGGTCCCTTCAGCCGGCAAGATGACTGCCAACCGGCCCACGGCCACATCGGCCTGCAAACCGCTGATCTGCAAATTGCTCAGGTCCAAGCTCGCCTCTCCGCTGGCCAGGTGGAGGCGGATGTCCAAGGGAATGGCCTGCGTCATTTTCAAATCCCAATGCCAACGCTGGCCACCACTGGGAGCCAGGAAGTTATCACCCTGGTTGGTCATGCGGAAAGCACCCGCCCCATCATCCCCAACGCCGTATTCCACCACTGCCAACTCGCCGTTCCAGGCTTGCACCGTGCCATCCATCAACAGGCCGGGCTCATCCATGGCCGAGAGGCGCAGCGTGCCCACCGGGGGCTCAATTTCAATCACGGCTGAGGAGGCATCGTCCAAAGATGTGCGTACTATTTGCGGGGTTATCCGGCCCAGGTTCACGTTTGAACCGAGATACCACAAGGTGCCCACCAACAACGCCAGGGTGATCAAGACGG
This sequence comes from uncultured Anaerolineaceae bacterium, assembly GCA_964633225.1. Taxonomy (GTDB): domain Bacteria; phylum Chloroflexota; class Anaerolineae; order Anaerolineales; family UBA4823; genus JAKQIM01. Next base: position 27,487 of record CAZWFQ010000041.1, on the reverse strand, counting down.
CCAGTAGAGTACCCCAGGCATTACGGCGCCCCAAGACCAGGTCCAGGCCCACGGCCACGATCAAAACCGGCCACAACCTAATCAAGAGGTCCCAGGCATCCACGGCCAACAAGTTGAAATTGTTCAACAGAAAGACCGCCCCCAAACCAATCATCAGGACAGGGCCTGCCAACCCGTGACGCTGCCAGATGCCATCCAGGCCGATTGCCACCAGGATCAACGGCCAGAGTTTGACCACCGTATCCCAGGCATCGCCTTCCAGATGGCCCAGGTTGCGCAACAAGAAAACGATACCCAGCGCCACCAAAATAAGCGGCCAGAACAGGCTTGGACGCTCAGCGCGCGAGCGAGACTGCTTGGGCTGTTGTTCAGTCATCATCACCTCCGTTCAGATTCACTCGCTGGGCTTTGGGCGCAGCGCCATCCAAACCAGGTAAATGCCTCCCAGCAGCACCGCCACCGGCCAGATGTAATTCAAAATCTTCTCGCTGGCGGCCATGGTGAGGATGGCGATCAGCAGCAGGGCAGCCGCGGGAATCCAGGCCCAGCGCATCTTGCCAACCGGGTTGGGCAGAATGGCTACCAGGGCAAAGGTCAGGCCCAGGCCCAAGAAGAAGATGCCGCCGGTATCCAAGCCGCCGGCATTCTCATCCAGCCCGGCTACCACAGCCAGGGTAACCAGCACGCCGCCAGGGATGATGGCCCACCACTGAGCCCGGCTGGCCAGGTAAACAAAGAAGAAGGCCAGGCCAATCCCACCCAAGAACACCGCCCCGATCAGGTTATCATTAAAGCCAGGCACCAAGACCGGCAGGACAATGATCAGCGCCAGGGCGGTCAAAATCATGCCTGGGATCAGAGCCCACCACTGCGAGCGATTGCCAAAGTAAACGCCCAAGAAAAGCACGCCCACAACCCCCATGGCAATCCCCCAAAACAGCTCGCCTCCCTGAAAGACGTTGAGATTTTGCAATAAGAACAATACCCCAGCCAGGATCAGCATGAGGCCCCAAAATACTTGAGAAGACAGCCACTTAAGCATCGATAGATCTCCTTATTTCTTTCTGAACAATGAACGAACCAGGAGCCATAGGCCCAGCGCAATGACTGCCACAGGCCAATATTTCTCCAGGCCATAGCCACCGAAGAAAATAAAGAAGAGCACAAACAACACCAGGCTGGTGCCGATCATGCCCAAACCCGATCTGATCTGATCGCGCCCCTCGCCCAGCAAGCCAGCCAAAACAATGCCAATCCCCACAAAGCCCGGGATCAGAGCCCAGGCATACGACCAGCTTTCCCAGTTGTTGGTGGCATTCTGCCAATACAATATCCCGCCGATGCCCCCCACGATACAGGCCGGAACAGCCATGCCAGGCGCCCCCAACAACAGGCCCAATACGAGCAAAAACAGGCCAACACCCACCACAATCAAAGGCCAGGAAATATCTAACTTAAAGCGTTCGGCTATGCCTGGAACAAACTGCACCACCAGGAACCAGACCCCCACCAAGACCAAAAGCAATCCAACTACCAGATTTCCCCTTTTCTCACTGCTCATATATGCCTCCTTAGCCCAAAAAGATAAGGGATGGAGTACGTTCAGCGACCAGGGCCGCTTTCCATGCTCCATCCCCCTTGTTGCAGGATGATACTGTATGAGTATACATCCAATTCAATATTCTATACGTAATCACAAACCCTTAAGTTTCGCAGGAAACAGACCATCAACTCGCCAGGGGTCTATTTGCGCAAGCTAAGCAATTTGGGGGTAATCTATAAATAAGGGGATGTACGTTCATCAACATCATTGGCAAGGCCATGCTTGCCATTTCAGCTATTACTGCATACCCACTGGCGGCCCAGCGATGGGGATTTGGAAGCCAAATGTACTGCCCTTACCAGGCTCGCTTTCAACCCACACCTTGCCGTTGTGGGCTGCCACAATGAAGCGCACCAAGGCCAGGCCCAATCCAAGGCCCTCAAGGCCGCGCCGCAGTGGATCTGTGGCCTGGCTAAAGCTGTCCCACAACCCCTTCAACTTCTCAGGAGGCACACCCACACCGTTATCTTTTACATCAAAACAAACGGCGTCGGCAGTGGACCAAGAGCTCACCCATACATTGCCACCCTCGTTGGTGTATTTAATGGCATTGTTCACCAGATGTTGGATCGCATCCTTTATCAAACTCACATCTGCATGAAGAGCAGGTATTTCACCAACGCTGTTGATCTGTAGATCCAGCTTTTTTTCATCTGCCGCCGGTTTGAGCGGCACCAGCGCTTCAAGCACCAAGAGCTTAAAATCTACTGGTTCAAGATTCAGCTTTACCTGCTTGTTCAAGAAAGAAGCAAAGGTGACCAGGTTATCAATCATGCGGCGCGCGGTTGCCAAATTTGAGCCAATTTGATCCAACTGTTCACGCTGCTCAGGCAGGAAATTTCCATCGCCGTACATCTGCATGATCTGCAGCGAAAAGGCCATGTTGGCAAGCGGCGTGCGCATCTCATGCGTGATGACGCTAAGAAAGGAAGATTTCAGATCATCCATCTCACGCAGCCGCACATTGGCCTGCTCAATTTCCTGCTGAGCCTGTTTCAGCCCTCGATTGGCTTGCGCCAGGCCGCTGAACAAACGCGCGTTTTCCAGCGCAACGGCTGCCAGGTCTGCCAGGGTGCCCAACAAGGCCAGGTCTTGCTCAGCAAATCCATTCCCCGAAAGCTTCCCCCCCAGGACCAATAACCCAATCCAGCCGGATTTAGAAAAGACCGGCACGTACACATCCATATCCAAGGCTGCCAGCCAACGGCGCTCTTCGGCTGTCAGCTTATGGAAGCGCGGCGCCGAAGCAACTTCACGCTGTTCGAGCGGTTGGCGCGCCTGGAGAAAAAACTCCACCAGGGGGCTGTTGGAGCCTAAGCGACACTCACCGACCACCTCTGGGGCTGTTTTATTGTTCTCAACCTGTTCGGCCTTGCCGTTGGCGGCAGGAGAAACGGTATCGCTCGGCCGGGCAGGCTGGAGCAAGTAATGACTGCTGTTGGCTGTTGTGATGTGTTCAACAAGGAAAAGACGGCCGCGCTTTGTACCAATGGCCTTGCCAATCACGCTGACCGAAACCTGCTCAAGTCTCCCAAGATCAACCACGCTGCTGACATTGACGCTGTACTCGCGAATCACAGCGGCAGGGTCATATTCCTCGCCGCCGGGGAAACGCAAGAAACCAAGGTTGAGCTTTTTGAAAGCCATCTTATTCTGAGTATACACGTATTCGTCATTTTCATCTATCCCATATTCTTCCTATTCTTTCAACTACGGGTAAAATAAGCATATGATCACCCCAACCGACGACCTTTATATTACCGAAGACACCAAGCTCAAACCGGGCACATACTACCTGCCAAACGGCCTGACGATCTTGGAGGATGGTATCACCCTGGATGGCAATGGCGCTCTGCTGGTGGGTAAAGAACGGTTTGGCCGCGGCATCCGGATCGCTGGGCGCAGCAATGTGACCATCAAAAACCTGCGCTTGCAAGAGTATGAGTTCGGTATCCATGCCCAAAAATGCCAGCAGCTGACGATCAGCAACTGCCGGATCACTTCCACCGCCGAGACACCTGCCAACACCATCTTCCTGGATGTGTGGCTGCCAGCCGAAAAAAGCTACGGTGGCGGCATCTTTCTCGAGAAGGTCAGCGAAAGCCAGGTGCTTGACAACGATTTACAGCATCAGATGAACGGCTTGCACACCTATGGCTGCCAGCACCTGGTTGTGCGCAATAATAACGCCAGCTACTGCAGCGGATGGGGCTTTCACCTGTACGATACCTGTGACAGCCTGTTCGAAGCCAACACTGCCGACTACTGCTGCCGCTACCAACCGCACAGCGAGCGCACCGGTCACCTGGGAGCAGATGCAGCAGGGTTCTTGATGGTTTACAATTCTTGCCGCAACATCTTCCGGCGTAATAATGCCCGCCTGGGCGGCGACGGCTTCTTCGTCGGCGGCATGACTTCTGCGTTTGAGCCAGTGGGCTGTAATGACAATCTTTTTGAAGAAAATGACGGCTCTTACAGCCCCAACATCGCTTTTGAAGCCACTTTTTGTTCTGGCAATGTCTTCCGCGGAAATTATGCCAACGCCAGCAACTATGGCTTCTGGCTGGGGTTTTCTTCTAATAGCGTGTTAGAAAATAACCAAATCATTAACAACCGGCTGGCTGGCATCGCAACCGAAAATGGCTGCCATTTTGAGGTGCGCGGCAATCTTTTCCAAAACAACGGCCATGGCCTGCTGCTGTGGAGCAAGCACGTCCCAGCTTTTGCCAAAGGTGTGCCCGATAACAACACCAGTCACAATTGGGTGGTAGAAGGCAATACGTTCCGCAACAATCGCAAGGCCATCCGCATCGCTGCCGACCAAGATCATGGCGTGCGCCCCCTGCCGCCTACGGGAGAATGGGGGCTGCCTGCCCCGCCGCCGCATCATCATGCCATCCGGCGCAACCAACTGGAGAACAACCAGATGGATCTAGACTTCCTGCGCATTATCGATACCATCACAGAAGAAAATACTGGCACCCGCTATGACAACCGAAAACACCATCAACCTGGCTAGCGCCATCCAAGATTATTGGGATGCCCGGCAGAAGGCCTCGCTGCGCGAGTTGATGGCCCGGCTGACCGGCGCATCCTCTGAGCTGCTGTCTTTCGAGGAAGTTCGCCAGACACTTAAAGCTCAAGTTGGGGCGCGCAGAGTGATCCGAGAGATCCCCCTAGACAGCATTGTGGGCAGCGTGAACCGCTACGAAGATTTCACCCGCGACTTTTTGCCACGCGCCAATGTGGATGCGGATCGCTGGGCACGGGTTAAGCTCACCTCCTATACCCTAGAGGGTCCTCCGCCGATCGAAGTGTATCAAATCGGTGAGATCTATTTTGTCAGCGATGGCAACCACCGCGTCTCGGTGGCGCGCCAGCTTGGCAACAGCCACATCCAGGCCTACGTTACCGAGGTGAACAGCCGCGTGCCCATCACCCCCCAAGACCGGCTCGAAGACCTGATCTTGAAAGCCGAATATTTGGACTTCCTGGAACACACCCTTCTGGACGTGCAACGCCCACAGGCCGATCTCCGCACAACCGTCCCCGGCCAATATGCCGAGATGGAAACACATATCGACGTTCACCGGTATTATATGGGCCTGGAACAGCAGCACGAAATCCCTTATCCTGAGGCCGCAGCTCACTGGTACGATACAGTCTACCTGCCCGCGGTCGAGATCATCCGTGAACGCGGCCTGCTGCGCGACTTTCCAGGCCGCACCGAAGCCGACCTGTACCTTTGGCTGGCAGAGCACCGCGCTGCGCTGGAAGAAGAATTGAGTCGCCAGGTTTCACCCGAACAAGCTGCCAGCGACCTGGCCGCCAAACGCAGCCCGCGCCCGGGCCGGGTGGCGGCGCGCCTGGGAGCAAAAATGCTGGGGATGGTTGCACCTGGCGCTTCAGACGAAAGCCCATCTCATTCTGAAACCCATGCCAAAGAACTGCCTGACTGGCAGCCAGATCACCTCTTCAGCGAAATCTTGGTGCCCCTTAACGGCCAAGAAGACGGCTGGGTGGCTTTAGAGCAGGCCCTTGTGGTGGCGAAGCTTGAACCAGCCCAACTACAAGGCCTATTCATTGCCCAGGATGAAGAACAGGTACAGAGTCCAGAAACGCTGGCCATTCGAGAAGAATTTACCCGCCGCTGCCAGCAAGCCGGACTGGAAGGCCAAAACCGGCTGGTGGTGGATACCGGAGATGTAGCTCGCAAGATCAGCGAACATGCTCGCAGTAAAGACCTGGTGGTGGTTAACCTGACCTACCCCCCCGAATCAGGGGCCAAGGCCTTGCTCGAGCCAGGCTTCCGCACCCTGGTACAACGCTGCCCAACCCCCATCCTGGCTGCACCGCAGCGCGCTATGGGTTTGCGACGGGCCTTATTGGCCTACGATGGCAGCCCAAAAGCCCAAGAAGCGTTGTTCATAGCCGCCTACCTGGGAGGGCGTTGGCACATTCCACTCCAGATCATCAGCGTGGTTGAAAGCGGGCGCGTTGCACCCGACACCCTATCGGCAGCGCGCCAATATATGGAAAGCCATTCTGTTGAGGCCACGTACACGCTTACAGAAGGACGTGTTGCCGAAGAGATCCTGCGTGCCGCCGATGCCTTCGAGGCTGATCTGCTGTTGATGGGCAGTTACGGCCGCAGCGCATTCTTGCAAGCAATGTTGGGCAGTGCGGTGGACGAGGTACTGCGGCAGGCTCAACGCCCTATGCTCTTATGCCGCTAATCTTAATCCTCACAGGTCGGCATCTTCCTGGCGGGTCAGCTTCAGAGCTGCATCCTCCAGGCTGACATCTTCTCCATACACCGCTTTCAACCAGGCCTGGTGTTCGATCACCCACAGGTAGAGATCCGTTTCTGTGCGAGCAGGGAATTTCTCCAACGCTCCTTGCTCACGCAATAGGTTGACCAACGGCAGATACACATTGTCGTACCACGAAGCAACCGCATCACTGTACGGCGGCTCTGATTGGCGCTGCTCACCCAGGTACCAGCGATGAACGGCAATGTGCTCAATCAACTTGGTGTACTGCCCCGGCACGGTTGTGGCTACCCTGGCTTCAGGACGCAGCAGCGCCAGGCCAGTTTGTTCTAGAAAAGCAGATTGCTCTAACCTGAGCGCCAGGGCTTCCACCCAATCAGCCCGCTTTAATACATTTGCCAGCTTACGCACCACCGGCTGGGGTGATTCTTCTGCCAACTGGCGAGCGGCCTCTTTCTTGGCTTCTTTCGGCGAGACATCTTCTCCGGAGGCATCATCGGCATAGGCCTCTCGCAAATACCACTGGTACTTGACCACCCATAAGTATAGGTCCACCTCACTGGCGGTGGGAAAAGACCGCAGCACCTTCTGTGCACGCACGGCTTCGATCAGAGGGAGATAAACCTGGTCATACCAGGATACAGCCGCGTCGGCTAATGAAACATCTGCCCCACGCTGCTTGCTCAACTCCCAACGGTGAAAATCAATATGCGCTAACAGTAAAGCATACTGTCCTGGGGTTTTGGTTTCAAAGCTGGCCTGGGGTCGTTGGTCATACAGCCCAGTTTGCTCTAAGAACGCCGCATACTCCTGTTTGAGCTGGAGATCATCCACCTTCAGATCAGCCGTCAGCGGCACAGGGACATCGATTTCGATCACACAAGCATCCACATACATCTGGCCGCGCTCGCGCGCCACCGAAACCCGGTGGTTGCCATCTCGAACGAAATACACATCTCCAACCTGGTACAACTCAACCGGGGGCAAGCGCACTTTTTCGTAATGGGCCTTATCGATACTGACCCAGCGGCCCTTGGTGCGCGACTGGAGAGGCAAGAAAGCCCGGTCAAAATCGTGGTAGCGCCCAGTGCTGCCAATGATCTTGTCGATCTCAACCTGTTTCAAGCCAACATAATGCTGGCCGCGCATCGGCAGCCGCTGGCGCACCTCATGGAACGGCAGCAGCTCATTGCTTTGGCCGGTCATCCACGAGATGACCCGTCGCCAAAAAGCCTTAAGCAGGGCGTAATCAAAATCTTCACTGGCTATTTTATCGTTCGTCATAATCAATCAGTCCGAGGCTGCCCAGGTCTCTGGATGTCCAGCTCGCGCAGAGAAAAAACATTGATCACCTGGCTACGATGGTACCAGGTATGGGTTATCGTACCCGGGTGGTAAATGTGGATATGACCGTGCAGATGATAGGTTGGGCGGAATACCTTCAAAAACCACAAGAAGGCCTTAATCCCCTGGTGGGGCAAGTCTTCTTGGTCATGAATGCTCCATGGCGGCGCATGGGTGACGAACACATCCAGGTAACGACCATGCAGCAGACGGTTACGCAGCAGCCCCGGCACTAAGCGGAACACATTCCACCACATCTCGCTCTGTGAGTACTGGAAAGGCCCTTCTCGGTAGCGCAGGCTGCCCTCTATTCCCGCCAACAACAGGCCCCCGTGGTTAATGACCTGGCAGTGCAAATCAACGGCGCCGGGAGGATCCGTACAAGGCCCACTTTCATTATACTCAACCACGTGCGAATGATTACCACGCACATAATAGACCGGCACATTCAGGGCGCTGACGATGTACTCCAGGTAATAGTACGGCAAGTCTCCGCACCCAAAAACCAGCTCCACATCGCCATACAGGGTACGGATCTGAGGGCTATAGATGCGGTCTACCACCACGTCGCTAACGGCCAATATTTTCATCGCTGGTCCAGCCCTGCTTATACCGCCTTCAGCTTCGGTTGTCAACCATTAGACCAAGATTGGGCGTGCAGAAATGTTGTTGGCAGCACCGTAAAAACCCGCCCAACGAATGTCATATTCCAGTATATGACAAATGACACTATAAAGGGAATGTAATTTCTCATACTCTATAAATACAAAATGTCATATAGGGTGCCGGCAGGGGCGAAAACATTCGGCAAGACAATGGGTCCGCCTTACTCAAGAATGGAGGCCTGTATGTACACAAAAATTGCTTTGCTGATGTGCACCTGCCTGGTACTCAACTTGTTCAGCCCGGTTCTACTGCCCGCAAATGAGCCAGCCCAAGAGCCGGCTTTAGCAACCGGTTTATATACCGCACCCCCTCACCCCCATTTGCAAGAACGGGCAAAAACAGAGAGCATATCACTGCCCGATACGCAAGCCAACCTGGCAAAAGGCATTGACCGGGCAGCTACGCTTTCTAATCCGCCCAGCGGAAATTTTAACCTGCTGGTGGTGCTGGTTGATTTTTCTGATTATGCCGGGCAGGTAAGCGCATCTTCCTTTGACCAATTGGTCTTTGGCGGAGCGCCTTCAGTAGCCGATTATTACGATGAGATTTCATACGGCAATTTTACGATCCTCCCCATCGCACAAGACAAACCCAGCGCATTGGGCTGGATCCGGGCATCCAACCCGTATACATACTACGTCCAGTCAGATAATGGGTTTGGCAATTATCCAAACAATTTGCAAGGGATCGTGGCAGATATCGTCCCCAAGCTTGACACGGCCGGGGTAGATTTCTCGCAGTACGACAATAACGGGGATGGCTTTGTAGATGGCATCACGTTTGTGCACCCGGGGCCAGGGGGCGAGTGGACCGGCAGCCCCAACGATATCTGGTCCAGCGCCTGGAATATGACCGGCGACAAAGGGCCCGGCCCGATCCTGGTGGACGGCGTGTGGGTGAGCGGTTTTTCATTTGACACCGAATATGTGAACGCGCCCGGCGACCAGACGATCGGCATGTACTGCCATGAGCTTGGCCACATGCTGTTTGGGCTGCCTGATCTGTATGATTACGATTACTCATCAAACGGGGTGGGGTTTTGGAGCTTGATGGGAGACGGCGCCTGGGCGGGCCCTTTGTGGATGGGCGAGAGCCCATCCTGGCCCGATGCCTGGTCGCGCTCGGTGATGGGTTTTGAGACCCCCACGGTGATCGACCAGAATTATTATGCTTCAGCCTATGGTTATCCCTTCCAACCGGTAGAAAACCTGGGCGGGCCCGGTTCGGGGCAGGTGGTGCGCCTGGAATCACCCTCCCTGGGGCCTGAGGAATACTTTCTCGTAGAATATCGTGACAATGCCTCAACTAGCGGCTACGACAGCTCTCTACCCGGTTCTGGCCTGCTGATCTGGCATATTGACGAGGAGAAGTGGAACGCATGGGAAATGAACATGTACGAGTGCACCGGCACCCTTACCAGCAGCCTCAGTTGCGCCGGGTGTGCCATCTTTCACCCGCTGGTAGCCCTAGAGCAGGCAGATGGCCAACAGGACCTGGAGTATGCCAACAACTATGGCGACAACGGCGATCCATTCAATGCAAGTCCCCAGGCCTTCTACGTCGGCAGCAACCCCGACAGCGGCTCGTACATGGCCAACCCCTGTCCAAGCGATTCGTGCATCGCGATGCAGGTCATGCAAGCCCAATTCCAATACATCACCGTAGACTTGCGAGTGCTTTGCGTCTCTCCATTGCCTCTATTGGGTATCGCCGTCACAGAACCGCAGGGATGGGCCTTGGGAGGCCAGGATGCAATCTATACGGTAACAGTGACCAACCAGGGCAACACCAGTGATTTTGTCACATTAACAGCCGAAGGCCCGTGGCCGGTCAGCTACTTCGATTTAAACACAGGGAATCCAATTCCCCCACCTATTTCTGCTTTCATCCCTATTGGAAAAGCCTGGCGGATTGGGATGCGGGTGAGCGTGCCGGCCGGCACGCCGCGCGGCACAGGCATGCCAACCCAATTAATTGCAAGTGGCGGGATGGGCGGGGCAGGCATGGCCGTGGTGATGACACACACGCCCGAATGCATCTTGTTGGTGGATGACGACCAGGGCATACCGAATGTCGAGCTCACTTACTCGATGGCGCTGAATATCAACAACCTCCACTATGATTATTGGGATATAACCCTGTCTGGATCTCCAGACCCTGGCACGCTGGCCGCCCATGAGATGGTGATCTGGTTCACCGGAGTAACCTTCTACGCCACACTCACCCCGCGCCAAGAGATGGCACTGGCAGATTACCTGGACGGCGGGGGTAATCTCTTTCTCTCGAGCCAGGATTACCTGTACGATGTGGGACCGACTGCTTTCAGCGCATCCTATTTGCGTATCAAAGATTTCACCGACAATACTGGCTTTACAAACAGCATCCAGGGCGTTGCAGGCAACCCAGTTGGCAATGGTATCGGGTTACTCCCGTTCACAAGCGCAACACCCAATGCAGACCTGGTGCTGCCCCTATCTCCCGCTACAACCGCCTTTGAATCCATACCCGGGCCAACGCCCAACTCGTTAACCTATGATTCGGGAACCAGCAAACTACTGTTTCTGGCCTGGCCCTTTGAAAACCTACTCCCCGACGGGGCCAAGACGGTGATGGCCGCAGCGGCATCCTGGATGGGCGTGCCGCCCAGCCCAATGGCCGGCTTCACCGTGGCGCCCGCCCTGGCTTGCTCGGGCAGCCCGCTGACTTTTACCAATGCCAGCCTCAACGCCACGGCTTTCTTATGGAATTTTGGCGATGGGATCACCAGCACCCTGACCGATGCCGTGCACACCTACACAGTAACCGAGCCCCATACCTATACAGCAGCATTGAACGCCACAAACTGCTGCGGATTTTCTTCTTTCGCCCTCCCTATTCCAATCACGCCGCTGCCAGTGGCTGACTTCGAACAAAGTGCAGTGGATGTGCTGGTAGGCGAGACAATCTTCTTTACCAGCACCAGTGCCTATGCCGACAGTCTTGTGTGGGATTTTGGTGACGGGGTCACCAGCACGCTGGCTGCCCTAACTCATGCCTATACGCAAGAGGGCGATGTGCTGGTCAAGCTGACAGCCACAAACGGGTGCAGCAGCGATGTATTCACCCAGACGATCAGCGTGCATCAGGCAGCCATTGCCGGATTCATGCCCAGTACCACGCTTGCTGCAACGGGTGATACGATTTCCTTTGTTAACACCAGCCAAAACGCCGATTCCTATCTCTGGGATTTCGGAGATGGGACCGGCACCAGCATTGATGTAAACCCAACTTACGCGTATACCAACGCTGGCAGCTACACAGTAACCCTGGAAGCAGAAAATGTCGTCAGCACCGATGCCTTCACCCAGACGATCGTGATCTATGCCCCGGCGGTGGCGAGCTTCACACCCAGTGCAGCGGCGGTGGAGATGGGCGATCCAGTCACCTTTGCCAACACCAGCCTGAATGCGGATACATATGCCTGGGATTTTGGGGATGGAACGGGAGAAAGCACGGAGACCAACCCCACCCACACCTATGATAGCACAGGCAGCTTTACGGTGACCCTGGAAGCAAAAAACGCCTACAGCAGTGCCATCTATACCCAAACAATCGTGGTATACGCTGCTGCTGCAGCAGGCTTCACACCCAGTTCAACCCAGGTCTTGAGGGGCGAACAAATCTATTTTGTGAATTCAAGTCTTAACGCCGACACATATGCCTGGGATTTTGGGGACGGGACGGGAACAGCGACGCAAGCCAACCCATACTATGCCTATGCCCTCTCCGGCACCTTTACAGTCACGCTGACAGCGTCCAATGCATACTCATCTGATACAGCCCAGGCCGTCATCACGGTTTCGGAAAAGCAATTCTGGTACACCACGTACCTGCCCGTAATTAACAAAACCGGGCAAGCAGCAAACGCTGAAGCGCAAAACGACGATGCCAGGCTGCCAGAGAGGCCAGGGATTTTCAAGGGCAAACACATCAGGCTCGACCAGAGCAGTTGGAAACGACGATAACCGTCATCTTCAACGATTGCACAATCTGTGCTATCCTTAAGCTAAGAAGCCGCCGACAGCTTCCCGAAAGAGAAGCCAATGAACAAATATACCCTCCGGCAGTACCTGGTGCCCCTGGTGATGGTCGTGTTGTCCATCGTAATCCTGGTGATCGGATTGGTCACCCTGCGCCAAGAGCGAAACAACCAGGCCTCCCCCACAACCACCACCCCAACCAACCAGTCAACCGTCCCCCAAAGCCAACTTCCCTTATCTGACCTGCCGCGTTTTAAGTACCAGGCTGGCGAAGCTTACCTGATCGTTGAGTTTTTAGATGATGACCTGGTGCATTTTGAAGCCTCTGCCAAAACCCAGGCGCCAGATACAGAGCGCTTGTTATACACCAGCCCCATGGTGTTCAAGACTGATTATCACGGGCCAAGCTCTCTGCTCACAGACGAGGCCGGGGTGATGGAAACCCCCGCCCTGAGAGTGACAGTGGATGCCAATACCCTGTGCGCCAGCGTCACCGATACCACCCGCCAGCCAGAACTATTGTTGACCACGCTTTGCCCGCTCGACCTGGCGAAAGAGGCCATGCAGCTCACCCTGACCGCCGAGGGCATGCAAGCCGCCTACGGCCTGGGGGCAGACTTTCGCGATCCTGGTGTGCAAGAAGTGGACTGGGTAGGCGAACGCCGCGAACCAGGCAACGAGTATGGCAATGCCATGACCAGCTTTCTGGGCGGAGGCACCGGCAACACACAGTTTCCTATCCTGTATGCCCTGGGTGAGGGCACTGCAAACTATGCCGTCTTTCTCGACTCGTCCTATGCCCAGCGCTGGGATCTGACAACCAACCCCTGGAAGGCGCGCCTGGGCGGCGAGGCCATCCGCTGGTATGTCTTGAGCGGCCCCGACCTGCCCGACTTGTACCAGGATTATATGGAGATGGTGGGGCATACCCTGGTGCCGCCCAAGAAGGCCTTTGGCCTATGGGTTTCCGAGTATGGCTACGACAATTGGGCCGAGCTGGAAGATAAGCTGCGCACAATGCGGCAGAACCACTTTCCTCTGGATGGCTTTGTGATGGATTTGCAGTGGTTTGGCGGGATTGCCGAAGACGAGACGACTCACATGGGTTATGTCAGTTGGGATACAAGCACCTTCCCCGACCCGGCCGGCAAGATCGCGGAGCTGAGAGAGAACGAAGGGCTGGGACTGATCTTGATTGAAGAGTCTTACATCGGCAAGCGCACCCCCGATTATGCCAACCTGGAAACAGAAGGCTACCTGGTGCGGCGTTGTGAGGGCTGCCCCCCGGTGACGCTCTTTGCATGGTGGGGCTTCGGCGGCATGCTCGACTGGAGCAACCCACAAGCCGGCGCTTACTGGCATGACCTGCGGCGCCAACCCCTGGTCGATATGGGGGTCACCGGCCACTGGACTGACCTGGGCGAGCCAGAAATGTACCAGGATACGGGTTGGTATGCCGCCGGGCCACACACCCAAGAGGCGATTCACAACTTATACAATTTCTATTGGAGCGAAAGCATCGCCAGGGGCTATGAAAGCAACCAAGAAACCCAACGCCCCTTCATGCTCTCGCGCTCGGGGACATCGGGCATCCAACGCTTCGGCACCGTGATGTGGTCGGGGGATATCGGCTCAAACCTGCCCAGCCTGGCGGCCCACCTGAACGTGCAGATGCACATGGCCCTCTCGGGCATGGATTATTACAGCGCAGATATCGGCGGTTTCCACCGCGCTACGGCCGGTGAAAATATTGATCAGATCTATACCACCTGGTTTGCCAACGGCGCGCTGCTGGATGTGCCCGTGCGCCCGCACACCGAGAACCTGTGCAACTGCAAAGAGACCGCCCCAGACCGGGTGGGGGACGTGGACAGCAACCTGGCCAATATTCGCCTGCGTTACGCACTAACGCCTTACCTGTATTCGCTGGCTCACCGTGCTTACCTGCACGCCGAACCGGTGATGCCGCCCTTGCTTTTCTACTATCAAGATGACCCCACCGTGCGGCAAATTGCGGACGAAAAGCTACTCGGGCGCGATCTGCTGGTTGCCACAGTTAGCGAAATGGACGTTACCACCCGTGACGTATACCTGCCTGCGGGAGCCTGGTACGATTATTACACCAACCAACGCCTGGAGGGCGGCCAATGGCTGAGCGAAATTCCTGCCCTGCAAGACGGGCTGTTCCGCCTGCCACTCTTCGCCCGCGCCGGGGCTATCTTGCCGCTGATGCATGTAGATGAGCAGACCATGAACGTATTGGGGATGCGCCTGGATGGCAGCCAGCGTGATGAGTTAATCGTGCGCGTTTTCTCGGATCCCCAGCCATCCTCCTTCACGCTCTACGAAGATGACGGCGCCACCACTGCCTACCAGGGCGGCGCCGTGCGCAGCACCCTGCTCTCACAGCAGTGGCAGCGCGGCCAGGTCACGGTTACCATCGCCGCGGCCAGCGGAGAATATCCTGGCGCCATTTCCAACCGCGCCAATGTGGTACAGCTCATCCTGCCGGCGGGCCAGGCCAGCGGCGCCAGCCTGAACGGCGCCGATTTGCCTGCCTATACAACCCAAGCAGCGTTCGATGCCGCCGAAAGCGGCTGGTACGATGCCGGTAGCGGCCTGGTGCTGGCCAAATCAGGCCAGATGGATGTGACGGTAGAGAAGGTATTTGTGTTCTTCACCGGGGAATAGGCACAAGCTGCTATTCCTGCAAGAATATTACCGGTAGGTAAAAGTCATATTTTCTTGCAGCGTCTACCCAGAAGCCCGATTGAAGCTGGTAGTTCGGGCTGGACAGGCAGCCGATTATCGACTCTTGGCCCACAGTGCCCTGGATGCTGTAGTTGGAAGACGCAAGGATCGTCGCGAGCGAACCGAGCGTGTCTCTCTGCAGCCAGTAACCCGCGGACCCGGGCTGACTTACCTGCGGGGAGAACTGAACTGTATCACTGATCACCGCGGCAGCGTTCCCGGCGTAGTCCATATATTGGCCTT
Source organism: uncultured Anaerolineaceae bacterium (assembly GCA_964633225.1). Taxonomy (GTDB): domain Bacteria; phylum Chloroflexota; class Anaerolineae; order Anaerolineales; family UBA4823; genus JAKQIM01. Next base: position 12,089 of record CAZWFQ010000041.1, on the reverse strand, counting down.
CGACAATGTAGACCTGCCCCGTACTTGGATTGGGCAGCTGCCAAAAGTTTGCGGTCCAATATGGCGTCCAGCCGCTCCACATTCCTCCAGCATCGCGCCCACGGAATAAGTATGGCCCGCTGAGCATATCAAACGGCGCATGGGTGAGATCAACGAGTGCATGGCTGGTCGTTAACATTTCTCTGTTGATGGCAAAACTGCCCGCTGGCGGTGTGGTGTCAACAGGGATAATAAGCTCCAGAATAGTTTTATTGCCGGCATGATCGATGGCTTGGAATTGAACTTCGTACCAATCCTCTTGCATCAGGATAATGGGAGCGGTATAGTCTTGCCAATTACCACCGTTCACATTGTACAACAGGTATTCGATTTGGCTGGCACAGTCGCCGTCATCTGCCCGGGTGAGGGTGACGGTGAGAGGCAGCGTGGTATACCAACCACCAACCGTGAGGTCGGGAGAAACCTGCGCTTCCAACACAGGCGGCACCTGCTCAGCGCGCAGGCGCGAATTCAGTTGGATAGCTATTTCAACAACACCAGGCCGTCCACCGGAGGTTTTTTCATAAAAATCCACCATAACGACATTTAAATTGCGGTGGGCCTGGAAGGCACAGCCAGCATCGAGCAGATCTATCCACTTGGTGACTTGTGGGGTAGCAATTTCGGCCAAATCTTCAACTGACTGGGGCACACCTTCGCAACCGGGCGCCAAAGGCGTTAGGCGGCAGGCAATTCCGGCTTCAACCTGCGGTACATCAAACGCAAAAATACCCTGGATCACAAAAGTCCCGGTATAAACGGTCCTCAACTCCAAGAAACCTGTAAGGCTATCATAAAGCTCGTCAAGGTTATAAGCACACGGATCAATTGAGTACACCGTCTCCCAGAAATAGCTCCGGTTTGGTTCTGGCACACCCAGCAAATCGCCCATCCCTTCTGCAATGATCACCACCCGGCGATGATCGGAGGCGGCCCACAACTCACCCAAAGTCTTTTCAGCATCGGTAGGCGGGATCATCAGCGGGCCAAAAGAGGCGAAAAAGGTGTTTGCCAGCCAGGCATAATAAGCATCATCACCCGGGTAGATGTGGCTTAAGTGCAAAATGATAATTTCCTTCTCGTGCCCAGGGGCTGAGACGAAATCATTGATTTGCCCGATAACGGTCTCCAGGTTGGGACCCAGGAGCGAATGGTGAATGTAGGTGATTTGATCGTCAGGGTCTTTGACAAAACGCAGATCCAGATAGCGGATGCCGTCATTAAGCTGTTCACCCACTGTTCTAGATTGGTTGCGCGCCCAGGGAGCACCAAAATAAGGATAGAAAGCACCGGGCACCGTGCAAATCAGGTCGCATGGCACATCATTCCAACTTTCGAACCAATTGCAATCGAGTATCGTTGATCCACAGGTGGATTCCATTTCTGCAACGGTCGTTTTAAGGCCAGCGTCTTGAGCCTCTTCAGGGGCAACTTTTGCGCTCGCATCAATGGTGCTGGTGCCCGAATCGTGTGTACCTGGTAAAACGATGGTAAACAAGGTGCGGTCTTCGATATAGTCAGATAGATCAGCCATCCAATGATCGCTCGCCGCAGGCGTTTCAGGGCCAGACCCAAGCGGCAGATCTCCTAATTTTGCAGGCAAGACCAGCGGTTCAGACGCAAGCTCGATCGTTGGCTGGCTGGCTCGAGCCGAAGGCAGGCCAACCAGGAGCCCAAGCGGCAAGATTCCAAGAACCAACCACAGGATGCCCGATTGTAAGAGCCGGAGTTTCGTTTTCACGGCAGGCTCCTTCACCAAGACAGGCAACGGGCTTCACACATGATCTCGCTCAGACCTTCATGGGCAAAAGCATACAGATACCAGAAGCCACTTTCTTGCCCGATGGAACAATAGTTAAAATCATAACTGTCGTGCTCGTAGACTTTCGTCAAAAAGCACATACTGTTCGAAGCCAAGACCATTTGAGTTTTGACAACGGTATCAGGGCCAACGTCGTAATGATAAACCGAAAAGATCGAGCTGAGGGTCAATCCCTGGATAATATGCCCGCTGAAGCGAACATCCCCATTGATCAGCAGCGAACCATCAGGTCTGAATGTCATCCGGTCAGTCGAAGAAGCGTCTGCCTGCACGATGCTCAAATTGCCCGATTCATCAGCAATCATCTGGTAGCGCCCTCCAGGCGTGCCAGTATTCAATAGTTCTAGCCCCGAAGCCGGGCTTTGTTGGGCAAATATTTGCAGGCCGGCGCCGCCCAGTGCATTATCGGGGCTCACCAGCAAGTCGCCAAACTGGTTAACGGTGACCGCACTGGATGGCGAACCATCCGACGCGGCCAGAGCATAAGCGCGCTCAGAGATAAAGGCGTAAGGCACCCGCCCTACCTGCTCGCGAGGCGTCATCTCAGGATCTGTGCCCACCTGGATACCCAGATAGGGTGCAGTGCTCCAGATTGGAATATCAATCGGGGTGATGCTTCCCAATAAAACATTGAAGACCCCATCATTCACCGGCACGCCATTGCCCCCGATATGGGATTCAGTCCAGGCAGCAGTGCCACCAACAGGTTCGGAATACAGGCGAAAAGTCATCTCGACAGCGCCATTAATGGGCACACCGTTGGCACTGGTCAGCCGCCCCTGGTAAGTAATCACCCCCGGCACCGCACTAGGGCCGGCCTGAGCAGCGGGCATGGCCCAAGCGCGAAATACGCACAACATCAGCGCCACAATCACGATCGTCCCGGCATTCAGGAGAAACTGCCAGGCAAATTTAGAAAGAAAACGTGCTTTCATTTTTCAAACTCCTTTTTTGTGAGCCAACCCGGAGATAATGAGGGCGCAATCAGGATGGTTGATAAAATGAGCCACATCAAACCTATTTATTTGTCACAATAAGGGGGATAACAACGACACGGGAGGAAAAGATTGTTCAGGAAATTACCGCTGATCATATTCTATAAAAAATCAGGCGTCGAGTCAATCATTCTTCCGAGGTGAAATATGCTACAATTCTTACATGCCCAAAACCACCGTCGTAATCCCCACTTATAATGAGGCCAATAACCTGCCACAGATCAGCGCGGCGCTGTTTGCGCTGGGCATAGAGGATCTAGACATATTGGCCGTAGACGACAACTCACCGGATGGCACGGGGCAGATTGCCGACCAGTTAGCACAGCAGCATCCCGGGCGTTTCCATGTGATCCACCGCCCGGGCAAACAAGGGCTGGGCACGGCTTATGTCCAGGGCTTCACCTGGGCTATGCAGCACGGCGCGCAGGCCATTATCCAGATGGATGCTGACTTCTCCCACTCGCCCGAATATATTCCGCAGATGCTGACCGACCTGCAAGATTACGATGTGGTGGTGGGTTCGCGCTACGTTCCGGGCGGCAAATTGGACGAGCGCTGGAGCTGGGGGCGCTGGTTCTTAAGCTGGTGGGCTAATTCGGTTTGGGTACGCCTGATCTTGGGCACAAAAACTAAGGATGCCACGGCGGGCTTCAAATGCTGGCGGGGCGAGGCTCTGCAGAAGATCGGCCTGGAGCGCATCCGTTCTAACGGTTATGTCTTCCAGGTAGAAATGTGCTACGTTTCTGAGAAGCTAGGCTTGCGCATCAAAGAGATCCCCATCTACTTTGAAGACCGGCGCATTGGCCAGAGTAAAATGAATATGCGTGTCAAATTGGAGGCAGCCCTGCGAGTCTTTGAGATCCGCAGGAGAGTTAAATAGACGAAAGAGCGGCGCCCAAAGCGCCGCTCTTTCGTCTATCAGGTGTATCAGACCCCGGCCAACATCGCCCTGGCAGGCGCGCCATCTGAACCTGCCAGCTTGAGCGGCAAGCAGTGCAAGGTATAACGACCTTGCGAAACACGCGAGAGATCCAATCCTTCTACAACCACAACCCCCGCCTTGAGCAAGATCTGGTGCACAGCCGCGCCCTTGGTATATGGAGCCACCGAGAGGTAATCCACACCGATCAACTTGACGTTGCGATCCACCAATAATTCTGCTGCATCAACGCTCAAAGCCACAAAATCAGTCTGGAATTTCTTTTCGCCACGCGCCCAATACTCAGAATTGCGCGTCTTGAAAAGCAGGCGGCGCGTGCGGGGGGGGATTTCAGCCTGGCTGAGCACTGCCGCCGTGATCACATCCACGTCCGGAAGGTGCAGCACATACGCCCGGCCCACCATCGTCTCAAGGGAAAGTTTTTCGATCGTATGCCCATTATCCAAGAAATGATCAGGAGCATCTACATGCGTGCCCGTATGCACACTCATGCAGATTTCAGATGTATTTGAGCTTCCACCCTGGGCAATGCTGCCGGTACGCGTCAAACGGGGCGGTGTATCGCCAGGCCATACAGGCATATCGGGTGAAATGGTCAATGTAATATCGTACGTCCGCATGCTGTCTCCACAAAGTATGGGAAAAGTATAGAATAGAGTAAGAAAAAATGCAACTGAACTGGGTAGCAATTTCTTTCTGCATCTTGACTCTCCCCTTACTGGAGGCTGTATACTACAGGTCGAAGGCCTTCAGAAGTAACAACCTACGCGTGGAGTAAGAAGATGATCAAAATCGGAGACTTTTCAAAGATCAGCCAGGTGACGGTCAAGACCCTGCGATACTATGACGAGATTGGGCTGCTCAAACCAGCTCAGATTGACCACTACACCGGCTACCGTTATTACAGCTTCGACCAACTGCCGCGCCTCAACCGCATCCTGGCGCTCAAAGACCTGGGACTCTCGCTAGAACAGATCACCAAGGCCCTAGAGAAGGACCTGCCCGCAGCCGAGCTGCGCGGCATGTTACGCTTGAAGCAGGCCGAGGTGCAGCAGCGCGTGCGAGAGGAACAAGAACTGCTGGAACGCGTCGAAGCCCGCCTCAAACAAATCGAACAGGAGAATGCTATGACTGCTTATGATATCGTAATCAAGAAAGTGGACCCGCTTGCCGTGGTTTCTGTACGCGACATCATCCCCGGCTATCCACAGCAGGGCAACTTATGGAATGAGCTAGGAGGTTTCTTAGCAAGCGGGCGTGTGCGCCCCAACGGCCCCTGCTTCACTATCTACCATGCCGACGAGCCGGAGATCGACGCCGAAGTGTGCGAGCCAGTGGAAGCCCCCGTCCAAGCCGCCGGACGTGTGAAGTCTTACCTGCTGCCTGCCGTAGAAACAGCCGCCAGCACAATCCATCACGGTCCATTCCTTACCATCGGAGATGCATACAAAGCGCTGATCAAATGGATTGAGACCAATGGCTACACCATCACCGGCCCCGGCCGCGAGATCTACCTTAACCCGAACCAAAACGGCTCTCAGAACGACTCCAACACCGTTACCGAGATCCAGTTCCCGGTGGCCAAGGCTTAAGAGCTCCCGAGGCTAACTGATGAGGTGGTGCTGGCGACACAAAACATCGCTGGCGCCGCCTCATTTTCGTTTTCGACCTAAGCCTCGCCATAAAGACCGTCCCCAGTTCTGGCCGCGCAGGTGATCCAGGCGTTGGCCGAAGCGAGATGGCATCAGGTTGAAGGTGCGCGGGATGGTATCCAGGGGGCAGGTGCGGTTGACCGCCAGGTAATCAAGCCAATAGACCGAGACCGGCAGCCCAGGGAACATTCCCTCCAGCGTCACCGTCAGGCCACGCAAGTAAGGCGGCGAGACGGGTACGGGAATGCGCCGCACAGAAATGGCATCCATGACTGTTGCCAGGATCTGGTTGAAGGTCAAATACTCGGGCCCGCCAATCGAATATAACTGACCGCGAGTTTGTTCATCATCCAAAGCCCAAACCAGGCAAGTCACCAGGTCTTCTACCCACAGCGGCTGGAGCAGAACCTTACCATCTTCGGGCACAAAGAAGGCAAACGGGAAGGCGTGCAGCAAGCGGGCCAGGCCCGTGGTAAAGTAATCGCCCAACCCATAAACCACTGCCGAACGCAAGATGGTGAAATCCACCCCGCTACGCCGGATATGCTCTTCAGCAATGGCCTTGGCTTTCAACACCGGGAAGGCCGAAGCCCGGTCAGCACCCAAGTGACTGAGATAAAAGAATCTTTCTACTTTTGACGCGGCCGCTGCCTGGCTGACGGCCTGTGTACCCTGGATATCTACCGCCATCAGATCCCCCCGCGCCCCCTTCCATTCTCCACCTGCCAGGTGATAGACGGCATCGATGCCCACCATAGCCGAACGCAGCCCGCGCTCATCGGTCAGGCTGCTGACTGCCACCTCCACCGGCACGCCGCGCGGCAGTTCGGGCGTCTGCTTGGATGGACGGATCAGCAGGCGCACAGCGTGACCCGCCTCCACCAGGTGGCGCGCCAAAACCCGCCCGATAAAGCCCGTGCCGCCGGTGATGAGGATCTTTCGCTCCATGCAGGCCATTATAGCACGCAGGGATGGATAAAAGCGGTTGCTCAAAATCAAAACCTGATGTATCATTCAGCAATTCTAAGAGCGCACTGCAAGCAAGGTGCGCCCAGCACAGGCGATCTTTTACCAACGAACATACACAGGAGAATACAATGGGAGAATACTTCGCCAAAGATTACCAGGGGGGAGAATTCATCTTGTTCAGCCCACCCCATTTGGCTGCTCTTGCCGTAATACTCGTCATCAATTTACTGGTTATCTTCTTTGGCAAGCGCCTGTCGGCGCGCAACCGCCAGATCGCCCGGTATACCCTGGCTGGCATCCTGGTGGTGAACGAAACCGCATGGCATGTTTGGAATATTGTTAACGGCCAGTGGACGATCCAGACCATGCTGCCGTTACACCTATGCTCTGCATTGGTGTGGGCTGGCGCTTATATGCTGGTGACACGCAGTTACACCATCTATGAATATTGTTACTTCATGGGCATTGCCGGCGCCTTCCAGGCGCTGCTGACCCCTGATGCCGGTATCTATGGCTTTCCCCATTTTCGCGCCTTCCAGACCTTTATCTCACACGGCTGTATCATCCTGTCAGCTATTTTCATGACCTTTGTAGAAGGTTACCGCCCCACCTGGAAATCCTTGGGGCGGGTGGCAATTGGGATAAATATTTACCTGGTGGCAGTCTTTGTGCTCAACCTGCTCATCGGCAGCAACTATCTCTTCGTGGCTCACAAGCCCGAAACTGCCAGCCTGATCGACATGCTTGGGCCCTGGCCCTTGTACATCCTGGCCCTGGAAGCTATTGGCCTGGTATGCAGCCTCATCCTCTATCTCCCCTATGCAATCCGCGACTGGCGAGCGGCCAAAGTAACGGCGTGAGATGATTTTCGGAGAGCGGCGACCACCAGGTATGGTGGTCGCCGCTCTCCGAACCCAGTTAAGGAATGCTGGGGGCGGTGAAGCGGATGACCTTTTGGTCGTTGGTCACCACATACAAACGGTTATGGTCATCGAAAGTCATACCATAGACATAGCCATTGGTTGAGATCGTATCCAGGTAGCGGCCATCATTGGCAAAGACCATCACCCCATCGAAATCACTGATATAGATCCGGCTCTGGTTATCCACCGCAAGCGTATAGGGCATGGTGAACTGGCCTTTCTCTTCCCCCTCACTGCCAAACCGGCTGACATAACGCCCATCAGACGAGAAAATGAATACCGAGTGATCCCAGTCGTCGAGCACATACATTGTGCCCGCCCCATCCACTGCCACCGGCCCGGCTTCGGCATCTTTATCTACGCCGCTGACCGCTTCAGGGATGGTCAGGTTGGCCAATCCATTGCGGTCGAAGCGGATCATATCATCCCCGCCCCACGACCATACCGTCACCAACGAGCCATCTGGTGCAACCGTGACCCAATCGCAGTAATTATCTTCAGGGGGTAAAATCTCGCCCAGCAGCTCGCCGCTCAAGCCATCATAACGGAACAAGCCGCCTCCCATCGCAATATAGATCACGCCGTTGCGGTCAGCCGCCATGCCAGTCATATAAGCGTCGCTATCGGAGGTCTCATTTCCTCGTCCCAGCCACTGGGTGATAAACTTGCCCGTCTCATCAAAAACCTGAACACGCCCGCCGCTGTACTCGGCTACAAAGATGTGTCCATTGTTGTCCACCGCAACGTGCCGGGCATCTTCAAAAACACCCACACCCGTTCCCTCGCCGCCAAATACCAGCTCGATGCGTGCTTTGGCCCAGGGATTAATGCGCTCCCAGGATTCTGAGAGCGGTCCGCCCGGCGAAGCCAGGCCAACCAGGATCGGCCCAACCGTGGCGAGGATCATGAAAACGATAAATCCGATGAGCAAACAACTGGCCCCAGCCGTGGCGGTGCCTGCTGCCACGGCAGCCGGCTTTATTACACCCCGATCGACCGTTTGCAAGTGCGCCTTTTGAGATTCCCATTGCGCATCGGGCAGCGATGCGCCGCGCTGGATGGCCTCCACGGCATCCTTGGCCTCTTTAAGGCTTACGTCGGTAGCCTGGCGGTAAACCTTGATCGCTTCGATCTTCTTACCCTGGGCAGCCAGGGTTCGCACAACCGTTTCGAGGGTCTCGCCACCAACCTCCTGACCAGCCGGATAGATCGTCAAGTTGGTTAAATTCACCGGCTCACCGCGTGCCAACGCCTCGACGGCATCCTTCGATTCTTTCAGACCAGTA
>CAZWFQ010000041.1:0-3363 GCA_964633225.1 uncultured Anaerolineaceae bacterium | reverse complement strand
AAATAACAAGTAATAAGAGCGTTCTTATCCTGATATTCTATCCCAATTTGTGAGAAATACAAGCCGGTCAGTGCTCAACCGGTAAAGAAAATGACAAGATCGCCCCGCCAGATAGCAGGTTCTCAGCCCAGATGCGCCCGCCTTGGGCCTCAACCGCCAGCCGGCAGAAGAATAAACCGATCCCGCTGCCCTTACCCCGTCCTTGCCCGGTGACAAACAGGTCAAACATATACGGCATGATCTCTGGAGCAATTCCAGGCCCCGCATCTGCCACCTGTACCACCACCATACTCATTGATTTGTCTTCGCGAGCGCAGATGGCCACTTCACCGCCAACCGGCGAATACTTGACCGCATTTCCAACCAGGTTCTGCAAGATGCGTTCTACCAGATCATAATCACCATGGGCAAAAGGCAGGTTGCCGTCCAGAGAGGTGGTAAATTTGAGTTGCTTTTCTAACGCCAAAGGCTGGGCCAGCTTCAAGACGCGATCAATCATCATGCGAACATTCAAGGCTTCAAACCGCACTGGCATTTGTCCAACCTGCAGGCGGCTGACATCGAGGATCTCGTTTACGATTCCCAGCATCGATTCGGCAGAATGACGGGCAATCATCAACATATCTGCGGTATCATCTACCTGAAGTTCCAATGAATTTAATGCCAGCAGCACACTACCCAAGGGATTACGCAGATCGTGCACCAGGGTGTTGACCAGGTCATCACGCATCTTTTCCATCTGCTTGCGCTGACTGATATCACTCAATACGACCAGCCGCCCAATAAACTTGCCCCGCTTGTCGTGCAAAGATTTCACAACCATTTCTACCACGCGCTGAGAATACTCTCCAACCATCACCTCAGATCGGGTAGTTTCATCATCCTCCTGGCTGCTGACCGGTGGGTTTTGCCAGGCCGGGAAAACCTGGGTGAACGGAGCACCCAAAGAATGGTCATCCAGACCCAGCAGCAAGCGTGATGCCGGGTTCATATCCACCACACGCCCTTGCAGGTCTAACACCACCACCCCATCGTCCAGAGTCTCAATCAACAAATCGCGCGCCACCGGCACCAGATCCAACAAATGGTAACGGTACAGGCTCAACGCAAAAGCAACTGCTGAAACCGCAAAAGCCAGGGGGGTTAAATCCAGGCCCGGCAAGGGGGCCCGGCCAGTAATATAAAAAGCATTGGCCGCCAGGGGAATTGCCACCCCGGCCAAGATAAAAAATCCCTGCCGCCGGTAGATTTGCAGCGAGCGCCAGGCCATATGCACCAGCAGCAGAGAACCCGCTAGGATCAACGCGTAGTTATAAACCAGGGTCATCCAAAACCAGATCCCGTGATCAAAGACCAATACCAGCCACGAATACTGATCGACGGTGCGATATGCCGGCCAAAATAAACCGTGCCAATCATTGGTCATCACAACCAAGACGGTGATGACCGGGAACACCCACAACAGCAAACGCCAACCCAGCCCCAACTTCTGCCGCGAGTAGGCGTACTCTAATGCAAAGAGCAAAAACATCACCGGCAGGCTTTCTTTGCCAATATAGCCTACCTTGGACCAGAAAATCTGCTGCTCGGCAGTATACGAGAGGGTCTCAAACGCCTCGGTGAGGGCCCAAAAGGCACCGCTGAGAGTCAACCAGACAAAAGCCCGGCTGGCAGGCGCAGGGCGGCGCCAGGCCAAAACTGTCAACCCCACTTGAACAGAAATGATCAGCAACAGGATCACAATATGAATCTGGATGACCAAGTCCATTCAGAGTTTCCCCTTATCCAATATGCTGTTTGAACCAAGACGGGTTTGCCCGCATAACTAGATTATACCCGTTCTTGACACGGCGGCGGGATATTTCTTTCTGGGGTTGGCCTCTGCGCCAGAAGAGGCGGCCGTAGACGAGCAAAAATCCTATGCTATAATTAATGGAAGTTAAGTTACATGGCTTAACCGCCAACCGGGCCGCCGTGACGGTTTCATCACAAACAGGGGTAGCAAGTTATCACCGCCGCGCGGGGGAGAACTGCTTACTTTAAGACCTGTAAGCAGCACATCAATGAGCTCATCACAACTGAATAGGGTAAGAACGAGGATTTCTCCCACCAAGGAGGGATGACCATGTTCTCAAAACAGGCTGTTTTGACTTTAGCCAGGTTCTTGCGTTCTGGGCTGTTTGCCTGCCTGATCGCGGGGATGACTTTGGGATTCCTGGCACCGATCACGGCGCTGGCGCAATCGGTTGATAACGGTTTTGATCCCGATGCCAACGGCGCAATCAACGCCATCATCACACAGCCGGATGGCAAAATCATCATTGGCGGCGAATTCACCCAGGTTGGCGGCGAGACGCGCAACTACATCGCCCGACTCAATTTCGACGGCACATTGGAGCCCGACTTTGACCCCAATGCAAACGGCATCATTCACACGCTGGCTGTGCAGGCAGACGGCAAGATTCTGGTTGGCGGCGAATTCACCGGCATTGGCGGGACGGCGCGCAATTTCATCGCCCGGCTGAACCCGGATGGCACTGCCAATTTGGATTTTTCTGTCGCGACAAACGGACCGGTCTATGTTCTGGTCGAACAGCCCAATGGGAAAATCCTGATAGGCGGAGATTTTAGCCTCGTTGATGGCACGACGCGCTACCGCATTGCCCGCCTGAACGCCGATGGAACGCTTGACACAAGCTTCAACCCCGGCGCAAACGACCTGGTCCTGGCCTTGGCCGTGCAAGCCGATGAAAAAATCCTGGTCGGCGGGCAATTTGACAACCTCGGTGGCACTGTGCGCTATGGCATTGGTCGACTGAATAGCGATGGCAGTCTCGACTCAGCATTCAACCCTGGCAATGGTGGTGCAGTCTATACCATAGCCATCCAGCCCGATAACCAAATCCTGATTGGCGGCACCTTCCTGCAGGTTGCGGGAGAAACGCGCAATCGTATTGCTCGCCTGGATGTTGATGGCACGCTGGATATGAGCTTTAACCCTGATGCGAGCAGCGTGGTAGAGAGCATCGCCCTGCAGGTCGATGGCAAGATTCTGGTCGGCGGGGGCTTCACCAACATTGGCGGCACAAACCGAGATTATATTGCCCGTCTCAACAGCGACGGCACAGCCGACGAAGATTTTGACCCCGGCGCCGATTTCAGGGTGTACGTCCTGGCAATGCAGTCGGAATGCAAAGTGCTGGTGGGCGGCGCGTTTACCGAAATCGACGGCGCGGCGCGCAACCGTATCGCCCGCCTGGACACCGGCTGCTGTAGCGACGAGTGGGTCTGGCGCAACCCATTGCCGCAGGGGAATACACTGCGAAGCGTTGCCTGGGACGGGAGCCAGTTCGTAGCTGTGGG
>CAZWFQ010000040.1:19175-33438 GCA_964633225.1 uncultured Anaerolineaceae bacterium | reverse complement strand
CGCGCTTCAATCGCACTGAAGAGGCCGAGGGTTCGAATCCCTCCAGGTCCACTGCCGGCGGGTTTTCAAAACAAAATCCGCATGTTGACGGAAGAACGGTTTACGGGTAAAATACCGTTCACAAAAAATTTGGGCCCATAGCGCAGTTGGGAGCGCGTCTCAATGGCATTGAGAAGGCCGAGGGTTCGAATCCCTCTGGGTCCACTGAAAGTCTCGCAGGAGTAGTAGATCATCTGCCAGCGAGCCAGGAGAGCGAGGTGTGAGCCTGGCAAGGCATATGCAGAGTGCCACAAGGTCGAACTCGCCTGCATGCCTTTGAGGCAAGATGTGGCGGTGAACGCTGAACAGCCTGAGCCGCCGCCGGGTGCACCCGTTAGCGTGCTAACCAAGCGGCTTGTTGGCAATCAACAAGCAAGCAGGGTGGTACCGCGAAGTCCCCTTCGTCCCTGTGACGGAGGGATTTTTTGTTTAAATCATCTCGTTGCGAAAGGAGGTTGCGATGGAATACCAATTTGCTCAAACTTATTTTGATGGGGGATGCTGCTCCCTTCTCGCGCGCCTCCTGGGTCTCCTTCTTGACCGCTGTGTTCATCTGTCTATTCAACCCCTACCTGTCTTAAGAAGGAGACTACCGCTATGTTTAAGCCCTATCAACCTACCGAAATAGAGCCGCGCTGGCAAGCCCGCTGGGAAGCCAACGGCTTGTACCGCGCCGCACAGGGCGATGCCCGCCCCAAGTATTACTGCCTGGATTTCTTCCCCTACCCATCGGGTGAGGGCCTGCACGTGGGCCACTGCCGCAATTATGTGCCCACTGACGTGATGGCGCGCTATAAGCGCATGCGTGGGTATAACGTGCTGCATCCCATGGGTTGGGATGCCTTCGGCGAGCCAGCCGAACAGTACGCGGTTGCCCATGGAATCCACCCGCGTCTCACCACAGACCGTAATACAGCCAATTTTCGCCGCCAGATGACGATCATTGGCAAGAGCATTGATTGGGATCGTGAAATCGACTCTTCGAGCCCGGCCTATTACCGCTGGACACAGTGGTTTTTCTTGATGCTGTACCGGCGCGGCCTGGCCTATCGGGATACCAATTGGCAGTGGTGGTGCCCAACCTGCCAGACAACCCTATCCAGCCACGAGATTGTGAATGGTGTTTGTTGGCGCGGGCATCCGGGCGTCACGCGTCGCCAGGTTCCGGCCTGGTACTTCCGCATCACTGCCTATGCCGATGAGCTGATTACCGGCCTGGACGAGATCGATTGGCCTGAACCGGTCAAAGCCATGCAGCGCAATTGGATTGGCCGTTCAGAAGGCTGTGAGATTATCTTCCACAGTCAAACCGGCGACGCACTGCCGGTTTTCACCACTCGCCCCGATACCATCTTCGGCGTTACTTTCTTTGTGTTGGCCCCTGAGCATCCCCTGGTTGCAAAGCTGACCACGCCCGAACAGCGTGAGCAGGTTGAAGCATATATTGCTGCAGCGCTGACCCAGAGCGAAATGGATCGTTCATCTGAAAGCCGCCCCAAAACGGGGGTCTTCACCGGGGCATACGTCACCAATCCTTTGAGCGGTGAGCAAGTGCCGGTGTGGGTTGGCGACTACGTGTTGGGTTCTTACGGTGCAGGTGCCGTGATGGGCGTTCCGGCTCACGATCAGCGCGACTTTGAGTTTGCGCGCCAGTATGCTCTGCCTATCAGGCCTGTGATTGCTCTAGATGCTGTTGCTTGTGGCGGTGCTGAGATAACCGAAGCCTACCCCGGAGATGGGGTGCTGGTCAATTCGGGCCCCTATAACGGCCTGCCCAATCGCCAGGCTGCGCCGCGCATCGCCGCTGACCTGGCTCAGCAAGGCCAGGGCGGGCCAAAGGTGCAGTACCGCATGCATGACTGGCTGATCAGCCGCCAACGCTATTGGGGCACCCCCATCCCCATTATTTACTGCCCTGCGTGTGGCGAACAACCTGTGCCTGAGGCAGACCTGCCTGTGCTGCTGCCCGAAATGACAAACTTCCAACCAGATGGCAGCGGTTGTTCTCCGCTGGCGCGCGTACCAGCGTATGTGAACACCCGATGCCCGCGCTGCGGCGGCCCGGCCCACCGCGAGACGGATACTATGGGCGGGTTTGCTTGCTCCTCTTGGTATTTCTTGCGTTTCGCCGACCCAGGTTACCACCTGGGTCCGTTTGAGCCCCAGGCTGTGCGCTATTGGATGCCCGTGGACCTGTACGTGGGAGGCACTGAGCACGCCGTCTTGCACCTGCTGTATTCCCGCTTTTGGGTTAAGGTGATGGCTGATGAAGGCCTGGTGCCGTTTCGCGAACCTTTCCAGAAGCTGATGAACCAGGGCCAACTGATGGGCCCAGATGGCCAACGCATGGCGAAGTCGCGTGGCAACGTGATCACCCCCGATGCCATGGTCGAGACGTATGGGGCAGACGCCCTGCGTGTCTACAGCATGTTCATGGCGCCTTTTGATCAAGAGATTACCTGGAGCATGAAAGGGATCCGTGGGGCACGGCGTTTCTTGAACCGCATCTGGAAGCTGGTGGGCGAAACCTGGGCCGCCAGCGCGGCTGCCAGCAGTGAAGACCCGGCCCTGGAGAGCGCCTTACACCAGACGATCCGGGCTGTAACAGAGCGTATTGAAACCTTCCGCTTTAACACCATGGTTTCGGCTCTGATGGAGTTCGTCAATGCTCTGGCGGAACGCCAGCGAACCGATCATTGGCAGACGGCGACCTACCATCAGGCCTTGGAAACCCTGTTGGTGCTGCTGGCCCCTGCTGCACCGCACTTTGCCGAAGAACTGTGGACCTTGACTGGGCATGAATTCAGCGTCCATCAACAGCCCTGGCCTGCCTGGCAAGAAGCCTTGGTTCAAGGTGATGTGGCAGAGGTGGCTGTGCAGGTCAATGGGCGGGTGCGGGATGTGTTGGTCATTGCTGCTGCGGCCAGCCAGCCCGAGGTGCAGACCCAGGCCCTGGCCAGCGCCAAGGTGCAGCAGCACCTGGCCGGGCAAAAGCCAGTTAAAATGATCTATGTGCCGGGTCGGATCCTGAATATTGTCACCCGGCCTGGGAAGTGAAGGAAGATATGGCAACTACCATTTTGGCCTCCACCTGGGCCCCGCGTGGCGAGCTGCCGCGCTTGCAGCGTTTGCTGCCCCAGCTTCGAGATGCTTATCTTCACCTGGTGGTTGTGTTGGAGCCAGGATCAGATCCGCAGATGCTGGCCGGGCTTCTTAGTTTGACGGTGGTGACGGTCGAGCATTGGGGTATGGGTCGCTACACTGCGCTGCAGAAAGCGTTGGATGTAGACGGCGAATATATCCACTATGTGGATATGGACCGTTTACTGCGCTGGGTAGAGACTAGGCCAGCCGAGTGGCGGCAGGCGTTAGATGCTATTCCAAAATCCGAGCTTCTGGTCTTTGGTCGCACACAGGCTGCTTACCAGACTCATCCGCGTGCCCTGGTTGAAACCGAGCTGATCAGCAACCGGGTCATCTCGCACCTGGTAGGCTGTGAGATGGATGTCAGTGCGGGGTCAAAGGGTTTCAGCCGGGCCGCGGCAACCTATTTAGCATCTCGGGCTCATCCAGACCACGCTATGGGTGCGGATGGCGAGTGGCCGGTGCTCTTGCACCAGGCCGGCTTCAAGGTGGGTTATCTCGAAGTGGACGGCCTGGATTGGGAGTCGGCCGACCAGTTCCGCGAACAGGCGGCCACAGCCCAAGAACAACGCCAGGCGGCCCTGGCCTACGATGCCGACCCCAAGCACTGGGCTTACCGGGCCCAGGTGGCGGATGAGGTGGTGGCCCAGGGTTTGCGGGCTTTTAGAAAAAATGGGGATTTGGATGGGCGTCCGATATCCCCTGAAACGCAAAGAATGGTTATAATTTCACAGAAGCAATCACACTGCATGGAGAAGAAGAATGACTGATTCGTTGACCTATAACCCGGTTGAGCTTGAGCCGAAATGGCAAGAAAAATGGGATGCTGATGGGCTGTATCATTCAGATATCGACCCGCACAAACCCAAGCACTATGCCCTGACCATGCTGCCTTATCCTTCGGGCGACCTGCACATTGGGCACTGGTATGCCATGACCCCCTCCGATGCACGCGCCCGCTACATGCGCATGCGCGGTTACAACGTGCTCTTCCCCATGGGTTTTGATGCCTTTGGCTTGCCGGCTGAGAATGCCGCTATCAAGCGGGGTATTCATCCTAAGAAGTGGACTTACAAGAACATTGAAAATATGCGCCGCCAGCTTCGCAGCATGGGCGCCATGTATGACTGGCGCCGCGAGGCCGTTTCGGCAGATCCAGAGTATTACCGTTGGACGCAGTGGTTCTTCACCCGGCTTTACAAGCACGGCCTGGCTTATCGCAAGCAGTCGCCGGTGGATTTTTGCCCCACCTGTAACACCACCCTGGCCCGAGAGCAGGTCTGGGGTGATGACCGGCACTGTGAACGCTGTGGCACCCCGGTGATCAAGCGGGACCTGGACCAGTGGTTCTTCCGCACCACCAAATACGCCGACGAACTGTTGGATTATTCCCCGCTCGACTGGCCTGACCGTGTCAAGACCTTGCAGACCAATTGGATTGGACGCAGTGAGGGCGCTTCGGTGATCTTCAGTACTGAGCAAGGTGACCGGCTAGAGGTCTTCACCACCCGGCCGGATACTCTGTGGGGCGCCACCTTCATGGTGTTGGCCCCCGAGCATCCCCTGGTGGAAAAGCTTACCAGCCCCGAACAAAAAGCAGCCGTCAAAGAATACCGGCTTCAGGCTTCCCGGCAGACGGATATCCAGCGTGAAGCCACCGACAAAGAAAAGACTGGTGAATTCACCGGCGGCTATGCCATCAACCCGGTCAATGGCAAGCGCATTCCCATCTGGATCGCCGACTATGTCTTGATGACCTATGGCACGGGTGCCATTATGGCTGTGCCGGCCCACGATGAGCGCGATTTTGCCTTTGCAGTCAAGTTCGGTCTGCCCATCATCCCGGTCATTGATCGAGCGGACGGCTTGAGCAAGAGTTATGTGTTCCCTGGCTCAGTTAAGGCTGGCTTTGCCGAAGCCCTGCAACAGGCTGGGATTGCCTATTCTGCCAAGCAGGCCGGTGACCTGGGCGAAGAATTATACCTGACCCTAAGCCGTGAGCAGATTGAGACGTATATTGCCTTGATGCGCCAGTACTTGCAGGCAGGCAGTTGGAACGAGATGGTCGGCGCAGCCTGGAAGTTCATCTTTAGCGATGGGTCGGTTATGGACCTGGATTCGGTCGAAGCTGACCAGGCCATCCTGGCCCGCTGCAAGGGGATTTATCCGCCTGTCAGCGCAAACCGCACGGTGATGGAGATGCTCAATACCATGCCCTTCTACCGTGACGTACTCTTCCATTCCGATTACGGCACCATGATCCATTCGGGAGAGTTCAGTGGCACGCCGGGCGATGCTGCCAAGCGGAAAGTCACCCAGTGGTTGCTGGAACGCAAGGCCGGTGATTTTGCCGTCAACTATAAGCTGCGCGACTGGCTGATCAGCCGTCAGCGCTATTGGGGTGCGCCGATCCCCATGGTGCACTGCCAGGCTTGTGGGTGGCAGCCTGTGCCAGATGACCAACTGCCAGTGTTGCTGCCCGATGATGTAGAGTGGCGCCCAACGGGCGAATCGCCGCTCAAGCTGCATCCCACCTGGGCCAAAACCACCTGCCCGTGCTGCGGCCAGGCTGCCCAGCGCGAGACGGATACCATGGATACCTTCATGTGTTCCTCGTGGTATCACCTGCGTTACCTCAGCCCCAAGTATGACCAGGGACCCTTTGATCCGGCTGAATATGCCTACTGGATGCCCGTGGATACCTACACCGGCGGCATTGAGCACGCCAATATGCACCTGATCTATACCCGTTTCTTCCACAAGGCTGGCCGCGATATGGGCATCACCAGCGGCCCCGAGCCAATGACCCAGTTGCGCAACCAGGGTATGGTATTGGGTGAAGACAATGAGAAGATGTCTAAGAGCCGCGGCAACGTGGTAGCGCCGGATACGCTTGTGAAGCGTTATGGAGCGGATACGGTACGTGCCTACCTGATGTTCTTTGCCCGCTGGGATATGGGCGCCCCGTGGAACAGCAGTGGTATTGAAGGTTCGGCGCGCTGGGTGCGCCGCGTGTGGGCGTTGCTGACTGAGCCGGCTGTCTCTGGCAATCCAGATACAGAAACGCGGCGCACCTTGCGCCGCAAGGTTCACCAGACCCTCAGGCGCCTGACCCATGATTTTGAATGCTTTGAATTCAACACCATTGTTTCAGGCCTGATGGAGTTATTGAATGAAATGTATAAGGCACGCGATGCCGGCGCCGCGGGCACACCAGAATGGGACGAGGCAGTTCGCTTATACCTGTTGATGATGGCTCCCGTTACGCCGCACGTGGCTGAAGAGCTGTGGATGCGGCAAGGTAAGCCATATTCAATTCATACCCAGCCCTGGCCAACAGTTGATGATGCCGCCGCCGCTGAAGATGAAGTTACCCTGGTGGTGCAGGTCAACGGCAAATTGCGTGACCGCATCACGGTGCCAGTGGGCATTGGTGATGAAGATGCCAAGGCCGCCGCACTGTCGAGCGAGGTGATCCAAAAGTTCTTGGAAGGCAAGCCGCCGCGCAAGGTGATTTTGGTGCCGGGCAAATTGGTCAACATCGTGCTGTAGGTTTGAACCTGAGCTGTGTGCTGGGCGTAAACAATAAGGATGGGGTAGCGCAGGTGCCTCCGTTGGGCTGCGCTACCCCTCAAGGAACCAAATGGCAGATACGATGGAACAAGATAAGAAGCTTCGCTGGTGGGATTTGTTTTCGGCACTGCTGTTGCTTGCTGCTTTGTTCAGTGTCTCGGGCCGCTTAGTATCCACGCGTTGGACCGAAAGCTTGGGCCTGACGATGGGCCTTGCGGTTTTTGGCCTGGGGCTGGGCCTGCTGTTGGGGCAGAGCATTTTTTCCCGTGCCCTGTCCTTTCTCTTCAGCATCGCTTATGGTGTCATCCTGATTCCTTGGCAGTTGGGCATATCGCTGGGATTAAAAATCAGTTGGGTTGAACGCTTGTATAACCTGCGCGGCCGGTTGGGAATTGTTATTCAAGAGTTGATCCAGCAAGAGCCAGTTACAGACAACCTGCTTTTCTTGACCCTGATGGCAGCCTTGTTCTGGTTTCTGAGCGTACATGCCGGTTTTACGTTGGTTCGTAATGGCAACCCCTGGCTTGCCACCTTACCCGGCGGTCTGGTAGCCCTTGTTATCCACTCTTTTGACCCGTTGTTGATCCGCCGTTCTTGGTTTCTAGCGCTGTACCTCTTCTTTGCCCTGATGTTGGTGGCGCGCCTGGCGTATCTAAAAAGACGCAAGGCATGGGTGTGGTCTCGTACCCATCTGCCGATGGACATGGGCCTGGATTGGGGTCGCTTTGCGGTGCTGGTTGTGGCTGTTTTGTTGGCCTTCTCATGGAATGCGCCTGTTTTTGCGGGCACCTTGCGCCCCGTAGCTGAATTATGGCAAACGGCCAGCCGTCCCTGGCTCGGCTTGAAGGACCGCTTTGGGTTTGCTTTTGCTTCTCTTCGGGCTTCGGTGGGGTTGGTCTCAGACATGTACGGCGATAGTATGACCCTGGGCCGCGGCAATCCCCTTTCAGACCGGGTGATGTTTGATGTTGAAGCTCCTTTTGTGTCTCCGGGTGGGGTGCGTCTATACTGGCGCGCACGTGTATACGGGTTGTATTTGGATGGTCAGTGGCGCAATGGCCTTTCTGAACGACGTGTACTCGGCTCTGACAGCCCCGATCTCAACCAGTCGGGCGTAAGGCTCCGCTCGACCGCCAAGTTTACCTTTTACCCCTATGATGTTATCTCGATCCTGATGGTGCCTCCACAACCTTTGTGGGTCAGCCGTCCGGGCGAGGCGGTGTTGGTAAATAATGCTGACGGTACTGTGGATGTGGGCTTTTTTCAAGCCGATCCCTTTGTCAGGCCGGGTGAGCGTTACCAGGTGCGCTCATCGCTTGCTGCGGTAACCTCAGCCGACCTACGCGCGGCAGGCACCAATTACCCCGATTGGGTGATTGACCGTTACCTGCAGCTTCCTCCAGATATCACACTTCGCACGCGCGACCTGGCCCATCAAATTGCAGGACAGTTCGACAATCCCTATGACATTGCGCAAGCGGTCACCGACTACTTGCGCAACAACATTGACTACACTCAAACCGTGCCTGAGATTCCTTCTGGGCAGGAACGGGTGGATTGGTTCTTATTCGACCTTCGCCAGGGTTTCTGTAATTATTATGCCTCGGCTGAAGTGGTCTTGCTGCGTTCGCTAGGCATTCCAGCGCGCTTGGCTGTGGGCTATGCCCAGGGCGAGCGCCGTATCGATACCATTGCCGCTGCCACCCCCGGCCCCGATGAAGGTCCGTCTCCATCTCTCGAAAGCGACACCGTCACTTATGTGGTGCGCCAGCGAGATGCCCATGCCTGGCCAGAGGTCTTCTTCCCTGGCATCGGCTGGGTTGAATTTGAGCCTACCACCGCTCAAACCCCATTGTTGAGGCCAGTGGGCCTGGATGCGGCTGGCCAGGACCCCGAAGAACATCCCAGGCCGCCACGGTGGGATGAATTTGAGCCGCTTGAACCTCCTTACCAGCCTCTTGATACTGAAGACCTATCTGTGCAGACCAGCATACAATGGACCCCGCGCCTGGTTGCATTATTGGTGCTGTTGGTCGTTGCCTTGGTTTTGTTGGTCTTGCTCATCTGGAATGTGCACCGTGGTTTCAGGGTGGGGCGATACCTTGAGAGCTTGGGAGATCGCTTGCCTGGGCAGGTAGAAAAGGGGCTCTTGCGCCTGGGGATTCACCCGCCTGCTTTTCTTAGGCGCTGGACGCAGTATGCTGCCTTGCCGCCTATGACCCGTGCGTACCTTGAAGTCAATCGTGCCCTGACACGCCTGGGATTTCCTCCCGCTTTGCACGATACGCCTGCTGAGCGCGTGGCATCCCTGGCGCTCCATCTGCCGCCTGCTGCCATCCCGGCTGATTACCTGCTGGCTCAATACCATGCGGCCACTTACAGCCCCAATCCCCCCGACCCTGGCCGTGCCCTGGAAGTTAGTAAAGAGGTGCGCAGGCTCTCTTACCGGGCCTTGTTCGATCGCTGGCTGGCGCGTTTCCGGGGTGCGCAGGGCCGTTCAAATGAAGTCATTGATTGAGTTCGAGCTTTTTCTTCGGCGCTTTGCTAAAATTGACGTATAATTCATTCATATGACGGACGAAACCACCACCATCATCATGCTTGACCTGGGACAGCAAGTGGCCCGTTTGAGCCAGCTTACTGATCAGATTCAAGATGAACTGCGTCGCAGCCCTCAGCCCGTCGCTCCGCGCGTTAGCCAGTGTGTCACTCAACTTGCCGGCAGTCTGACGCGTTTTGGGCGCCAGGTGGCGCGTAATGATGACGAGTTGAAGAACATGCGGGCCCTGGCAGATATTGGCCAGGTGGTCAATTCAACTTTGGAATTATCAGATGTGCTGCGCGTGGTGATGGACACCATCATTCGCCTGACGCGCGCTGAGCGTGGCTTCTTGATGCTGCGCGACAACGGCCACGATCTGACCACGCGCATCGCCCGTAACTGGGAGCAAGAATCGCTCGATCCTTCTGAATTCGCCATCAGCCGCACGGTCATCAACCGTGTGTCCAGCGAAGGCCAACCGGTTCTGACCACCAACGCCCAAGAAGACCCGCGTTTTGGCAGCCAAGAAAGCATCATTGCCTACAACTTGCGCTCCATCTTATGCGTGCCGCTCAAGGTGAAGGGTGAAGTCACCGGTGTGATCTATGCCGACAACCGCATCCGCACGGGTATCTTTACTGAGGCTGAGCGCGACTTGCTGAATGCTTTCAGCAACCAGGCTGCGGTGGCGATTGAGAATGCTCGTCTCTTTGATTCGGTGCGCCGCACCCTGGCAGAAGTGACCGAGTTAAAGAATTTGATGGATAATGTCTTTGCTTCTATCGTCAGCGGTGTCATTACTGCCGATATTGAAGATAAGATCGTGCTGTGCAACCGTGCGGCTGAAGCAATCTTGGGGCGTTCAACTTCTGAGTTGGTGGGGCATAATCTCAGTGAAATCCTGCCGCCCATCTCGCTGGACCTGGGCGGTCACATTGCCAACGTTCGGAATAATGATCAGCACATGGTCGGGCTGGAGTTCCGTTCCACCTTTCCTGAACGCGGCCAGGTGACTTTAAGCTTCAACCTCTCGCCTCTCAAAGACGCCGACCAATCTACCCAGGGTGTGGCCATTGTATTGGATGACCTGACCGAGAAGAAGCGCCTGGAGGCGCAGCGCCGCTTGTTTGAGCGCATGGTCTCGCCGCTGGTGATCAAACAGATTGACCCAGAAAAATTACACCTGGGCGGCAAGCGCGCCGGTATTACGACCTTATTTGCAGATATCCGTGGTTTTACCAGCTTCAGCGAGCGGGTCGATCCTGAACAACTCGTGTCGGTTCTCAACCGCTACCTGGCTGCTGCAGCCGACGCCGTTTTAGAGCAAGAAGGCACGATCGACAAATTCTTGGGCGATGCCATTATGGCATGGTTCAATGCGCCTATTCAGCAGACCGACCACGCGCTGCGGGCTGTGCGCTCTGCTTTGGGTATTCGCGATGCTGTGATCGCACTTTCTGAAGATCTGCCGCCTGAATTCCGCCTTTCCTTTGGGGTCGGGATTCACTTCGGCGATGCGGTGTTGGGGTTGGTGGGCTCTGAGAACCGCCTGGAATATACCGCCATTGGAGATAGCGTCAACACAGCCAAGCGCATCCAAGAGAATTCTGCTGCTGGGCAGATCCTGGTCAGCACTGAGGTGTATCAACAGCTCAATGGCCGCGTCCAGGGCCATGCGGTAGAGCCAATCCATGCTAAAGGCAAGCGTCTGCCGGTGGAAGTGTACGAGGTGACCGGCTTGCTGGAACAATAACAGGGCCAAAGGTCCAAAAACGGGTGTGCTGCAAGCGCTTTGGCGCCCAGCACACCCGTTTTTTGATACCACAGATCGGGGCCGGCGGGAGTTTATCCCAGTTTGCCTTGATAGCGTTCTGCAAACAACGCTGGAGCGCCGCCGGTGTGCCAGAAAAGCACAGTCGCGCCGGGCTTAAAATAGCCTTTGTGGGCCAGGTCTAATAGGCCAGCCGCGGCGCGGCCAGTGTATACGGGGTCGAGCAGCAAGCCCTCTTTGCGGGCAAATAACTGGATGGCGTCTACTTCTGCTTGCCCTAGCACGCCGTAGCCGCCGCCGGTGTAATCGGCGTTGACGAGGATATCGGCCGGTTTGAAGGCCATGTTCTCACCCAGGGCAGTGGCGGTGGCGGTAGCCAATCCGGCTACCTTTTCTTGAAGCTCAGTTTGCGGCTCATCGACGCTGATACCCAGCACCTGGCCTTTGAAGCCGAACAGGCGTGCCCCAAGCGCCATGCCAGCCTGGGTGCCTCCCGAAGAGGATGCAAAAACGATCCAATCCGCCTGGACCTTTTGCGCCATAAATTCTTGCATGGCAAAGACATAGGCCGCCGCACCGGTGGCGTTTGAACCTCCGTACGGGATCAAGTAGGGGCGGGCATCGCGTTCACGGGCTGCATCGAAGGTCTCTTGCAGGGCAGCATCGCGCCGCTCTCGGCTGGCCCAGACGATCTTTGCACCCAGCAATTGGTCAAGCAGCAGGTTAGCAGTGGCAGCCGAGGGTGGGTCGCCCACCAGCACCAGGGTGCAGTCAAAGCCCATGCGGGCGGCTGCCGCAGCGGTCTGCCGGCAGTGGTTAGACTGCAAAGCGCCAGCGGTGATCAGCGTGCGTGCGCCTTTGGATTGGGCATCGGCAAGCAAGAATTCCAGCTTGCGAGTTTTGTTGCCCCCCAGGGCCAGGCCGGTCTGGTCATCGCGCTTGACCAACAGGGTGATGTTTGGGAGAACGGCTGAAAGTCGCTCCAGGGATTCAATTGGCGTGGGCAGGTGGGCAAAATTCAGGCGAGGCAGAGTTTGCATGAGGAATTCCTTTCCTTTTTCTTAATCATACCACTGCTTGCTCGACCCGTTTTTTGCCCCGCTTGCGCATCATGTCCAGCACTTTCGGCAGGGTTTGCGTGTAGAGCTTATACAGCCAGGGCTGGACGGGCAGATCCCAGGCTCCAATGTGGCGCACAACGCTTCCCCCAAGCCCTTCTTTGAACCGGTAAACACCCCACAGCAAATCGGCCTCATTAAATTCGTCTGGGGCTCCCCACAGATCATACAGGTTGCAGCCAGAAGCCTTGCAGCGCTGCATGGCCTCCCATTGTAATAGGTAGTTTGGCATCTTCTCGCGATGCGCCTGGCGTGACATGCCGTATAAATACCAGGCTTTGCCTGCAAAGCGGAAAATGACCACTGCTGCCACCGGCTGCCCTTCCACTTCGGCGATCAGCGGCTCAGCCTGGGGCCATGCCGTGCCAGGTGCTGCCGGCTGGCTGAAGCGCTCCCAAATTGCCCGGTAATAGGCTTCGTCGCGAATGGTAAAACCGTCTCGCAGGGATGTCTCAGCATACATGTTGTAGAGCATGCCATGATCTTGTGCGGTGCCAACGCGCACGCTGACGCCTTTGCGTTCAGCCAAACGGATGTTGTAGCGCGTCTTTTGTTTCATGCGCGCCAGCAGCTCTTCCACCGTAGGCGATAAGTCAATCATCACCGTATTACGGAATTGGACTTGCTCGTGAGAGAAACGCCAGCCTCTGGCTTGTAGTTCGGCGCCAATGGTTGTGCCCAGGATATCATCTTGGGCCTCGGGCGTGCCTGGCAGGCCCTGTCCCAATTGCACATCGGGGTCGATCTTGATGAAGATAGCGCCCTGGCGGCGCGCGATCTGGTGCAGGTCTGCCAACACGCGCTGGCGCAAAGGCTGATTCTGCCAATCCAACAGCGGGCCTTTTGGCACATAGAGCACATTCAACCGGGCTGCAAAGCCGCCAGCAGGGATGGTGCGGCGCAGTACCAGTGCTGCCGCCGCCGGTGCGGCTTGCGCACTGCTGGGGGTGCTGTCAGGCGGTAGGAGGCGGCCTTCTGCATCCCATACCAGGTAGATCGGCTGCCAGCCATAGCGCGCCTTTACCTGTCCCCATTCCCAGGTTTGCAGGAGATGGGTTTGTTCAAAACGGGCAATGATGGTGTTCCAGTTCGGGGCATCCATAAAGATCAGGCTTCGGGTGGGTGGGTTTTAATCCACAAGCGATATAGGGCATATAAGACGGGGTTATAAACTCGCTCCCAGGGCCCGGCGGAGCGGCGTAGATCACCGCCAAAGCCGCGTTTGAAGCGGTACACCCCCCACAGCCCGGTGTTACGCTCAGCAAAATTGGCTTCCAGAACATCTTCATTGGCGTCTGGCACGCCCCAGAGATCGTATTCCGTGCAACCTTGGGAGCGCGCCCAGCGCATGGCCTCCCACTGTAAGATGTAATTGGGCATACGATCGCGGTGTTCGTTGGATGACGCGCCATAGAAATACCAGGCGCGTGAGCCGCGTGCAAAGACCATCACCGCGCCCAGTGGAAAGTTCTCGAATTCTGCCAGGAACAGTTCACAGCCGCCGCGTGGGTGAAACAACTCGTAAGCGCGCTGGTAATAGGCCAGGCTGTGAACCCCAAATTGATCGCGTTGGGCAGTCATCTGCATCAGTGTATGGAACAAGGGGATATCGGCACATCGCCGTACAACGACACCCTTCTTGAGCGCCAGGTTGATGTTGTAACGCGTCTTCTGCTTCATACGCCCCAGGATGGCGTTTTCCTCTCCCGCTATGTCTAAGATGATCGTGCGGGGGGGTTGAATGCTGTGTGGGCTGGAGCGGAAGCCTGGCGGGGGCGTCTCCGATGTATCCGTCTGCCATGCATCTGGCTCTACCTTAAGAAAAGCACATCTTTTCTGGCGGCAGAAGGTATCGAGTTCGGACCACAGAGCGGCTGTATCTGGGCCGACCGGGCCTTTGGCCAGGTAAGCCAACCGCAGGCCCGGCAGCAGGTCACGCATCAAGAGCTGGGCTCCGCTTTCGCCAACTTGCAGGCGCGCCACGCTCCAGCCAAAGCCGGCCTTCAGCTCGCCCCACGCGCTGGCTTGCAGTACGTGGGCTTGTGGGTATTCAGAAAGGAATTTCTCCCAATCGGG
>CAZWFQ010000040.1:10497-19075 GCA_964633225.1 uncultured Anaerolineaceae bacterium | reverse complement strand
TGGCTTGCAGTACGTGGGCTTGTGGGTATTCAGAAAGGAATTTCTCCCAATCGGGGGCAGTAATTTCGGGCATGATTGTATTATCGCTCGGTGAGTGTCTGAGTGGGTGGGGTTTAAACGATGGCGGTCAGGTCGGGCGGCGTGCTGCTGACGGATGCGCTGGGAACAATATCGTCCAGCAGGTGGATGATGGCTTCACAATCACCTTGTCGCGCCAGGTGGAGCAGGGATTGGGCTGCTTCCAATAAAGCCGCGTGCTCTAAGACCTCATCTTCATCCAGGCGCAGCACGTCGGGGTGGTTGGTGGGGCGGTAGTTGGCGCCCTCATCCCACAGGGCTTCGCTGAGTTTTTCGGCCGGGCGGATGCCGGTGAAGACGATGTTAATATCTTTGTCCGGCTCCAGGCCAGAGAGGCGGATCAGGTCTTTGGCTAGCTCGAGGATGCTGATCTGCTCGCCCATGTTGAGTACGAAGACCTCTCCGCCGCTGCCCATGGCAAAAGCTTGCAGCACCAGGTGAACCGCCTCGGGGATGGTCATGAAGTAGCGTTCCATATCGGGGTGGGTCACGGTAACAGGGCCGCCGCTGTCGATCTGGCGCTTCCATTTTAACAACACGCTGCCTCGGCTGCCCAGTACATTGCCAAAGCGCACCACTGAGAAGGCTTTGTGGTCGCGCCGGGCGGCATCCAGTACCAACATTTCACCGATGCGTTTTGTGGCGCCATAGACGCTGGTGGGCCGGATAGCTTTGTCTGTTGAGATCATCACCAGGCGTTCTACCTGGTGTGCTAAAGCTACATCGACAATGTTCTGGGTGCCCAACACATTGTTGGTGATGGCCTCTTCCATGTTGGTTTGCATCAAAGGAAGGTGTTTGTGGGCTGCAGTGTGGAAGATCACCTGTGGACGGTATTGTTCAAAAACATGTTCCAGGCGGCCCTGGTCGCGGATATCCGCGATCACCGGAAAAACTTGCAGGGCAGGATAAGCGTTTTCCAGCTCAATCAGGGTTTCATAGATGCTGTTTTCACCATGTCCTAGTAAGATCAGGCTGCTGGGATTCCAACGTGCCACTTGCCGGCACAGCTCTCTTCCGATTGAGCCCCCAGCACCGGTGACCAGCACCCGCCGCTGACCCAGGCTCAGGCCCACCAGCTCGGTATCAATGTGGGTAGGGGCGCGCCGCAGCAAGTCGGTGATATCGACCTCGCGCAGGCGGTTGACCGAGACCTGCCCGCCGATCAATTCGTGGATGCTGGGCATAGTACGGAAGGGCATATTCTTTTGGCGGCAAATATCTGCCACCTTACGCACCAACATCCCCGGAGCGCTGGGAATGGCAATGATGACTTCTTCCGCCTGGCGGCTGTCAATCACTTGTGCCAGGTCATCCAGCATGCCCACTACAGGCACGCCATGGATTTCTTGTCGCTGCTTGGCAGGATCGTCGTCCACCAGCCCTACCGGCAGCAGGTTGGCTTGAGAGTTCTTTTGCATCTCGCGCACCACCAGGGCTCCGGCATCTCCCGCCCCCACGATCAACACCTTGCGGGCACGGCTGAGTGGATTGCGCGTTGCCGGTTGGCTTTCAGAATAAATGCGCAGCGCAAAACGCAGCCCACCTACCGCCAGCAGTGAAAGCAGCCAGTCAATGACCAAGACCGAGCGCGAAAAATCGCTGACGATCAACAAGGCTGATAAAATCGAGATGACGACCGTGAAAACCAGGCTGGCGGTGCTGACTGCCAGGGTGATGAGCTTTAATTCTTGCACCGAGGCATACGCCCACATGCGGCGATATAAGCCGAATTGGTAATACACAAGCGGCTTAATGACCAGGGCCGCAGCCACCATCAGTAAGATCTGGAGCCGGAAATCGAACAGGCGCGCCCCCAGGGGGACGCGTAGAACAAAGCTGCCTAAAACGGCAGCTATGATCAGCAATAGATCTCCTGCCAGCAAGGCCCGGTTGCGAAAGATCAAGCGTGGTTTCAAATCATCTGCCTCGCAAGCCCAGCACCATAGCCGGGGTGCGTAAGATGACGCGGATATCCATCCAGGTGCTGCGGTGTTTGATATAGTACAGGTCGTATTCCAGCTTTTCCATTGTCTCGTCAACCGTGGCGGCATATTCCTGGTTGACTTGTGCCCAGCCGGTGATCCCCGGCTTGACCAGCAGGCGAGCGCGATAAAACGGCACATGTTGCTGGAACCAGTCCACCAACTCGGGACGCTCTGCGCGTGGACCCACCAGGCTCATCTCGCCGTTCAACACGTTGATGATTTGGGGAAGTTCATCAATGTGGGTTTTCCGTAAGATACGACCTACGCGCGTTGCCCGGCGGTCGTTTTCTTCGGCCCACTGTGGCTGTCCATCAGGCTCTGCATTCTGGCCCATGGTGCGGAACTTGATGATCCAGTAGCGTTTGCCGCCCTTGCCCAGGCGCACCTGTGAATAGAAAATTGGCCGTCCACTGTCCAGGTAGATAGCCAGCGCAACGATCGGAAAAAGCAGGCAAAACACGATGCCGCCGGCGATTCCTCCACTGATATCAAGGATACGCTTACTCAATTCATAAAAGGCATCTACCCGTGCCTGGTCTACAAAAGAGCGCAAGATCCAGTCTGCCTCCAGGTACCGGATGGGGACGCGGTTGAGCAGCTCTTCATATGCCACAGGCATGCGGGTGATATCAACCCCTGCTTCTTGTGCATCCAGCAGTGCCTGGAACATGCTGCCCTTCATTTGGCCCGAGATGGCAACGATCAGATCGGTGATGTTTTCCCGCTCGATGGTTTCCAGCAGACACTCGCTGCCGCCAATAACCGCACAATCCTCAATTTTGGTGCCAATTTTATTGGGGTCATCGTCAATGATCCCGGCAACGATAAAAGGCCGGGGAGAGAAGCTGTTGATGATTTTTAGAATAATGGTGCCGGTTTCCCCGGCCCCAATGATCAGTAACCGGCGCATTAATTCTGGTGCGTTGAGCATGCGGATGTAAAACAAACGCCATGCCAGCTCAAGCACTGATACGCTGATGACAAAAGCGGCGATGCCGCGGCGGGGGAGGGATTTGGGCTCGGACGTGAAATACACTAGCAAGTAAAATCCAAAGCCGATCACCGCCGCCAACGCAATGCCACGCAGGGTCTGTTCTATGCTGCGTGCGCGGTGCTCTTCGTGCAGACCAACCATGAAAAATGGCCAGACCAGGGGAAGCAAGAAAAACCATCCCGGTGTGCGGCGCAAGAAATCCATCGAGAAAGCGCCGCCGATATCGGCCACGGCCCAGATGATCAGGGCGATCATGAGTGCTACTGCCGCCATGAAGATATCCCCAACCACGAGCAGCCTGCGGCGCTCATTGGCGCGCAGCCGGAGGGTTCTGGTGTTTTGGGTGGATTTGCTATTGGGCATATGGATCAAGGTTTCCTTTTGTATGCAGGTTGCGCCGGGAATAACAAGCCCCATAACAAGGCTGCACCCCAGGTGATGTGCATGGTGGCAATGGAAAGGGGCAGTCCGATGATCAAACCGGGTTGATGGTTTCGTATCGCCGCATGTAGCCCGGCGGCAAGCAAGATAAGGGTATACGTACCCAATTCGATCAGCAGTAACCAGCGAGCCACGCTTATCCAGGGGGCAAACGCCAGCAAAACGATCAGGCTGGCAACAAATGCAGGCGGGAGGAACTGTCTCCAGCGAATCGTTTCAGGGTACCGCTTCAGCATTTGGGCCTTCCAGTAACCGTACCGCAGGTATTGGCGCGCCAGTGCCTGCAAGGTTGAGCGAGCAAAATAAACCGATTGGATCTGGGGGTCCATCCAAATTTGTCCGCCAGATTGGCGCACCCTGACATTGAACTCGTAATCTTCATTCGTCAGCAGTGTTTCGTCAAACATACCAATCCGTGTAACCAGCTCGCGGCGAAAAGCGCCAAAAGGAACCGTATCCACGGCCTGTGCCTGGCCGCCCAGCCGGTAGCTGGCATCACCCACGCCCAAGGGGTGGCTGGCGGCTGCAGCAATCGCTTGCGCCATCCAACCGCCCCCGCCAGCCCGGATCTGCCACACCCCGCCTACGTTATCGCCGCGGCCTTCTTGCAAGGCACGCACGCACCGCTCAACGTAGTCTTTGGCTGGCATGGAGTGACCATCTAGCCGGACGATGAATTCACCTCGAGCGGCCTCCAATGCCCGGTTTAGTGCAGCCGGGATAAAGCGGCGAGGGTTTTCAACCACTCGCACGGCCAGCTCGGGGTGTTTCTCTGTATAACTCTCAATCGCACTGCGTGTACGATCGGTCGAATGCCCATCTGCAATGATCACTTCCATCTCTTCTACTGGATAGGTTTGTTCTCGGATCGCTTCCAGTAGCAGCGTGATGGTAGCTTCTTCATTGTAACATGGGATGATAATTGAGACAGCCGGCATCTCAGTCTTTATTTGCGGCTGAGGATACCGCAATCGCCTCGATTTCTACTGCGGCGGCTTTGGGCAGCGCTGCAACCTGGATGGCAGAGCGCGCCGGGGGTTTCTCGGTGAAAAATTCTGCATACACGCCGTTCATACGGCTGAAGTCAGCCATATCGCGCAGGAAAACGGTCGTTTTAACGACCTGGCTAAGCGTGGCACCGGCTGCTTCAAGGATATTGCGCATATTGGTCAACGCCTGGCGCGTTTCTGCCTCAATACCACCCTCAACCAGGTTACCAGTCGCAGGATCGATCCCTAGCTGACCAGCGGTAAAAATCAAGTGGCTGGTGCGGATGCCTGCTGAATAAGGGCCGAGCGCTTTGGGGGCTTTCTCGGTTGCAATGACTTCTTTTTCGGGTTGCTGCATAGCTGGTCTCATCCTTTCGATTGGGGCGGCTCGGGGGGCCGCGTTTCAAATTGGAGTAACTGCATCACATCCTCTAACGCAGTCTCAAAAACCTCGCTCATAATTGCCGGATCTACCTGGTATGGCCCGCCAAATACTCCATCTTGATAGAGGTCACGTGCCTGTCCTGCATCCACTAACCCTGGAATATACGGTGGCGCTTTCTCTCCATCCGGCAGTTCAGCCACGCGGGTAAAAGGGAATGCCTCGATCCAACCGGCATGGTAAGATTTTAACCCATGCGATTGGGCTACCGCAGTCACGCGGTGTGCCTGCCACCAGGCATACCAGGCGATTTGGATGCCTGGCAGTTGGTTCGCAAGCTCATACAGGCGGGCGCGGATTGGGTCATTCCCCCCGTGCCCATTCAAGATCAAAAAACGCCTGAAGCCCTGCCCGTGGGCAGATCTGAATATATCTTCCACTATGTCAGCCAGGGTGGTCAGGCGTAAGCTGAAACTACCCGGATATTTGAGAAAATAGGGCGAAATGCCAAAATTGACTGGCGGCGCCACCAGCACCCCGCTGCGCTGGCTGGCCGCGTCTGCCAGTGCCATTGGAATCTGGACATCCGTCAGTAAGCTCAGGTAACCGTGCTGCTCGCAGGCGCCTAAGACCAGCATCAGGCGGTCTTCAGTGCCGAGATAGTTTTGTACGTCCATCCAGTTTAGTTCTTCAAATCGCATCGCACTCTTTTCCTTTCGCCTGATTATACTTCCCCATTCGCCGGGCTGGTATGCTAAATCCGTGATGATTTTGTCATATGCAGAAAGTTGAATGGGGTTTGCTCTTGTGGTAAAATCTAACCGTTAAGCGGCGGAAATGCCCGATTAGCAATTGTGCCGCGCACTTTTATTACTGATAGCCAACCTGGCTGGTTTGTGCGAAGGAGATGCCATGCTGAACGATTGGTTGTTCGTCGGCCTGTTCTTGCTGATTGTTGCTGCTTTTCCTGGCGCACCCATTATTTTGGCGGGGTTATTAGCGCCGAAACGCTCGACGCCTGAAAAACGAGAAGTTTATGAGTGTGGTCTTGAGACCGTTGGCGAGACCTGGGTGCAGTTTCGTGTTCAATATTATGTCTTTGCATTAACGTTCCTTGTGTTTGATGTAGAGTTGGTTTTCTTATTCCCCTGGGCGGTGGCTTTTGGCCAGCTTTCTCTGTTTGGGGTGCTTTCTGGCGTCTTATTCATCGCCATTTTGTTCTTTGAATTATTGGCCGCCTGGCGCAAAGGTGTGCTCGAGTGGGCATGATCTTTATATAAGACGATAAAAGGCTGGCGGAAGTTTCCATCAGCCTTTTCTTTGTTGTTTGGCAAGCGAACTTGTTTTTTTGTGAGGAGAGAACGATGGATCACCCGATCACGATTATTGCCAGGTGGCTGGAAACGTTGTTGCTGGGCTGGGGGTTGGCCCCTGGCGCAGTTACTACGATCCTGACGTTGATTGGTGCTGCGGTGGTGGGGGCTTTTGGCTTGGGACTGGTGATTTTTACCATCTGGTTGGAGCGTAAGCTGTATGCCCGCATTCAAGACCGCCTGGGGCCAAACCGCGTGGGGCCGTGGGGCATCTTGCAAACCTTCCCTGATATGATCAAGATCTTCACCAAAGAATATATCACACCACACGGAGCAGATAAAGTCGTTTATAACCTGGCCCCTGTTTTATCGGTTTCGGCGGTCTTGTTGACCTGGGCAGTGATCCCCTTTGCCCCCGCCATCATTGGCACCGATGTGAACGTGGGGGTCTTGTACCTGGTGGCTGTGGGGGCGTTGGGCGCCTTGAGCATTATCATGGCGGGCTGGTCATCCAACAACAAATATTCCATGCTGGGCGCCTTCCGTGCTGTGGCGCAGATGGTTTCATATGAAGTGCCAATGGTATTGGCCCTTCTCATCCCGGTATTGCTGGCGCAAACGATGAAGATGAATGGCCTGGTAGAAGCTCAGCAGGTGTGGTTCGTTTTTTACACACCAATCGCAGCCCTGATCTTCTTCATCACCTCCATGGCAGAGACCGGCCGCGCCCCCTTTGACTTGCTAGAAGCCGAATCAGAGTTGGTGGCTGGCTTCCAGACAGAATATTCGGGCTTAAAGTTTGGCATGTTCTACGTGGGCGAATTCTTACACGCCTTCACCATTTCTGCTCTGACAGCCACTCTGTTCCTGGGCGGCTGGCAGGGCCTGGGTGCTGAGCGATACCCAATCCTGGGAACGATCTTCTTTTTTATCAAAACATTTGCAGTCTATTTCGTCGTGATCTGGATGCGCATCTCGCTGCCTCGCTTGCGCATCGACCAACTGTTGAACTTTAGCTGGAAATTCCTTACGCCGTTGGCCCTGGTGCTGCTTTTGACCACTGCCATTGTAGAAAAGCTTTGGCTGGATATTCACCCCGGGTTGAATCTGGTCCCTGGCGCCATCCCCTGGGTGCATGCTGGGCTGCATTTTGTGTTGAATATTGTGATCTTGTGGGGCGCGCTAACCCTCTTTCAGCCTTCTAAGAACAAAGCGCGCCGCACGGTCGCTGAGCCGCGTCCGGTGGCGGTTGCGCCAGAACCTCCTGTGTCTGAGATTTCTTAGGTTGGAGCAAGCTTATGACTCCTGTGCAATTGATCTTCATCGCAGTGGCAGCGGTCACCCTGGGGGCGGCCCTCATGGTCGTACTGGCCCGCAACTTGATCCATGCTGCCTTGTGGCTGATCGTGACTCTCTTTGGGGTGGCGGTCTTTTACGTGCTGCTCAATGCAGGCTTCTTTGC
Organism: uncultured Anaerolineaceae bacterium; assembly: GCA_964633225.1. Classification (GTDB taxonomy): domain Bacteria; phylum Chloroflexota; class Anaerolineae; order Anaerolineales; family UBA4823; genus JAKQIM01. Next base: position 11,428 of record CAZWFQ010000040.1, on the reverse strand, counting down.
AGTGGTGCAGGTGGTCGTCTACATCGGCGCAATTGCGATCCTGTTCATCTTCGCGGCCATGCTCACCCGGCGGGTGATGCAAGATCGCGGCCCCCAGTTGAACGCCGGCTCCTGGCTGGCAGGACTGGTGGCGGTTTTGTCTTTTGGCGGCCTGGTAGTCGTATTGAGCCAGTGGTCTGGTTTTTCCAGCCAGGCTCCCGAGATGTCTCCTGGTGCTGACCCGCTGGTTCAATTGGGCACGGCCCTGGTCTCGCCAGATGCCTATGTCCTGCCTTTTGAGCTGGCCTCGGTGCTTTTGGTGGCTGCCATGATCGGCGCCATTACCGTGTCTTTGGAGAAGAAGCCATGATCCCATTAGCTTGGTATTTGATCCTCGCCGCGGCTTTGTTTTGCATTGGCTTGTTTGGCGTTTTGGGACGCCGTAACGCCATCGCCATCTTGATGGGTATTGAGTTGATGCTGAATGCGGTCAACATCAACCTGGTTGCCTTCTGGCGCTATCGCGCTGTTGAAGGGATTGCTGGGCAGGCTTTTGCCATCATCGTCTTTGCCGTCGCGGCTGCTGAGGTGGCGGTTGGGTTGGCGTTGATCATCTCGATCTACCGCCGCCGTAATTCGGTCGTCGCCGACGACATCAATTTGCTAAAGGGTTAAACATGACGATCAATACGCTCATCTGGTTGATCCCGCTCCCGCCGCTCCTGGCTTTCTTTGTGATTGTGCTGTTTACCAACCGGCACCGGGCACTGAGCCACAGCATTGCCATCGGTGCAGCCTTACTTTCCTGGCTGGGCAGCATGGTGGTCTTTTTCCGGGCCCTGCAGGTGGAGCATTTTGGTCAGCATCCCTTTGGGTCTCAGCTCAATTGGCTGCAAACCGGCGATACCTGGTTCAAGATTGGCGTGCTGATTGACCCGCTCTCGGCCGCGGT
>CAZWFQ010000040.1:2911-10397 GCA_964633225.1 uncultured Anaerolineaceae bacterium | reverse complement strand
GCCTTTACTGCGTTGTTCGCTGCCACCATTGCTGTGGCGCAGAACGATATCAAGCGCGTGCTGGCTTATTCCACCATCTCGCAGCTCGGTTACATGATCGCTGCTCTGGGCATTGGCGCTTACGTGGCAGCCGCCTTCCATCTCATCACGCACGCTTTCTTTAAGGCCCTGCTCTTCCTGGGCTCTGGCTCGGTCATTCACGGCATGGAACACGGTGTCTTGCATACCGGCGATCACAGCGTGGACCCACAGGATATGTTCAACATGGGTGGCTTACGCAAGAAGATGCCCATCACCTTCTGGACCTTCTTGATTGGCGGTTTTGCTCTTTCGGGTTTTCCGCTGATCACAGCCGGCTTCTGGTCTAAGGATGAGATCCTGGCAGATGCCTTTGGGCACCATCACTGGGCGGTTTTTGCAACCCTGGCGCTGGCAGCCCTGCTGACCGCCTTTTATACCATGCGCCAGATCACCCTGACCTTCCTGGGCCAGCCGCGTACTGAGGCCGCCAAACACGCCCACGAAACCCCCTGGACGATGACCCTGCCGCTGGTCGTGCTGGCAGTCTTCGCCATTGGCTATGGCTGGGTGGGTATCCCCGAACACTTCCCCGTGCTTGGCGGATTGTTCCCCAATTGGTTCCATGAATTCGTGGGTGGCACGCTGGCAGATCATCCCGAGGCGGTTGAATTCAGTTGGTGGCCTTTGCTCACCTCGCTGGTGGTAGCCTTGGGCGGCCTGGGCCTCGGTTGGCTCACCTACCGGCATTACAAGGCCGGCGCTCAAGATCCGCTGCAAAAGCTGCTTGGCCCGCTGCACAAGGTGCTTGCAAACAAATATTACTTCGATGAGATCTACGATAAGGTTTTTGTCCAGCCTGTTTATTGGCTTGCAGATACCTTTACCAATCGGTGGATGGATCGCGGTGTGATTGACGGCTTTTTGCATGGGGTGGCGCGTTTAATGCTTGGGATTGGCCCGATCCTGCGCAATTACTTTGATAAACCGTTTGTTAACGGGATTGGCGACTTGATTGGTGAAGGCTCGAAAAAGCTGGGCCGCGCCATGCGCGTCTTGCAGCCCGGCAAGGTACAAAGCTATATGCTTGCCGCCATGGTGCTGGCTTTTGGCACCTTGTTCTATTATATCTACCGCCTGCTGCGACCGTAGCCCTCGCACGGAACCAGGAGTGAACGATGAATTTTGTTGTCGATAACTTGCTTTCCTTGATCTTGTTCTCGCCTGCATTGGTGGCGTTGGTTTTGCTGTTCTTGCCGCGTACCGAGAAGAACTTGCTGCGTTGGGCCGCCTTCATCGGCAGCTTGATCCCGTTGGCGCTTGCATTGGCTTTGTGGTTTTCTTTCGCGCCAGGGCAGGCAGGGTTTCAATTCGAGCAGAAAGCAGCCTGGTACGAAGCCCTAAGCTCTTCCTTCCATTTAGGTGTCGATGGTCTTTCGCTGACCATGGTGCTGCTGACCACCCTGCTGACCCCCATTGCCATCCTGGCCTCTTTCAGCGTTCAGGAGCGCATCAAGGCGTACATGATCCTGTTCCTGTTCTTAGAAACGGGCATGCTGGGCGTCTTCCTGGCCCTGGATCTGCTCCTGTTCTTTGTCTTTTGGGAGATTGGCCTGGTGCCGATGTATTTTCTCATTAATCAGTGGGGCTCTGAGAAAGGTGAACGCCAGTTGTGGGGCGGTCTCAAGATCCCGGCCCGCACCTATGCTTCTTTCAAATTCATGATCTACACCATGGCGGGTTCTTTGGGCTTGCTGTTGGCGATCCAGATGATCGGTGTGGCATCCGGCACCTTTGATCTGCCCGAATTGTTCAAACTTTGGCCCGGGCTCACGGCCTTGCAGGGTGTGCCGTTGAGTATTCCCATTGCCACTGTCAAGGCAGTGGCCTTCTGGGCCTTTGTGATTGCCTTTGCCATCAAGGTGCCGGTTTGGCCCTTCCATACCTGGCTGCCCGATGCCCATACTGAGGCTCCTACGGCTGGCTCGATGATCCTGGCGGGTGTGCTGCTCAAGCTGGGTGCATATGGCTTCTTACGACTGGTCTTGCCGCTCTACCCTCAAGAAGCACACCAGTATGCCGGTTGGCTGGCCTTCCTGGCAACCATGGCGATCATCTTTGGGGCCCTGGCTGCCTATGGGCAGGATGACTTCAAGCGCCTGGTGGCCTATTCTTCGGTCAATCACATGGGCTTTGTTGTTCTCGGCATTGCAGCCGCGGCGCGGGCCGTAGGCACTCCCGATGCCACCATTGCTCTGAATGGTGCTGTGCTGCAAATGTTCAATCACGGGCTCTCGGCGGCTGGGATGTTCTTCCTGGTAGGCGTAATCTACGAGCGGGCCCATACCCGCAACCTCAATGAGCTCGGCGGCCTGTTCCCCTTGGTTCCGGTATACGGCGGGATCTTGATCTTTACTTCTATGGCCTCGTTGGGCTTGCCCGGCTTGAACGGCTTTGTCTCTGAGTTCCTGGTAGTGCGAGGTTCCTGGCCTGTCTTCACCCTGTGGACGGCCCTGAGCATGATCGGCCTGTTGTTGACCGGTGCCTATATCTTGAAAGCAATCAAGAAGGTGCTGCATGGCCCGCTGAACGAGCATTGGGTGGGCCATATTCCTGAGATCAAATTCCGCGAGATCGCCGTGATTGCTCCTTTAATGGTGTTGATGCTGTGGATTGGCATCTGGCCCGCCTGGATCCTGGGCGTGATCAACGATGCAATGCGTATGTTGTTCGGTTAACGGAAGGTGAGGCATGGATTTTCCTGTTCTGAGTGTGATCGTTTTTACGCCCATTGTCGCTGGCCTGCTCATCTTACTGATCCCGGCTGACCGCAAGACCGAGGTGCGTGTCACTGCCCTGGCGGCGGCGATCTTTGCTTTGATCCTTTCGGCCTGGGTATATTTTGGCTATGATACCGTCTTAGGTGGCTATCAATTTGTCGAATCTCATGAATGGCTGCCGGCCCTGGGTGTTTCGTATATTGTGGCGTTGGACGGGATCAATGCACCGCTGGTGCTGCTGACTGGCGTGGTGATGTTCACTGGCGTGCTCATCTCCTGGGGAGTTGACGATCGCCCGCGTGAATTTTTTGCTTTCCTCTTCATCCTGGCTAGCGGCGTGTTTGGCGTTTTTGTGGCGCAAGATCTTTTCCAGTTATTTTTCTTCTACGAGATCGCCGTCTTCCCCATGTACCTGCTGATTGCTATTTGGGGCTGGGTGCAGACGCGCGAATACGCAGCCATGAAGCTGACCCTCTATTTGTTCATCGGCTCGGTAATTGCCCTGGTCGGCGGCCTGGCAATGTATTTCGAGAGCGGCCTCAACACCTTCAATATGCTCAAGCTTGCCGAGGCTGGGCAGGCGGGGGCCTTCTCAGAGAGCTTCCAGATCTTCTGGTTCCCCTTCGTCTTCTTGGGCTTTGCAGTCTTAGGTGGCATCTTCCCCTTCCATAACTGGAGCCCTGATGGCCACGTGGCAGCGCCAACGGCAGTTTCAATGTTCCACGCTGGCGTGCTAATGAAGTTGGGTGCTTTTGCCGCTTTGCGTGTAGGCATTATGCTGCTGCCCCAGGGGGCTGAGTACTGGCGTTGGGTCATCATGGGCCTGGCGACCGTCAACGTGGTCTACGGTGCCTTCATCGCCATGGTGCAGACGGATTTCAAATACGTTATTGGTTTTTCGTCTGTCTCTCATATGGGGTTGGTGATGCTTGGCTTTTCGACCCTCACGCCCGAAGGTTTGACCGGGGCGGGCCTCCAGATGTTCTCGCATGGTGTGATGACCGCCCTCTTCTTTGCGGTCGTTGGCATGGTATATGACCGGGCGCACACCCGCCAGATCAACGAACTGGGCGGCTTCTCGAAGAAGATGCCCTGGGTGGCTGTGGCTTTTATTATCGGTGGCTTGGTTTCTATGGGTATGCCTGGGCTCTCAGGCTTTGTGGCTGAGTTTCCCATCTTTATGGGTGTGTGGCGTGTGGCGCCCATTGTCGCCATCATCGCTGCCATTTCTATCGTTATTACTGCCTCGTACATCATCCGCATCATCGGCAAGGTTTTCTTTGGCCCCATGCCCGAAGCGTTTGAGCATCACATTGGCGATGTGACTGTTTTGGATAAAGTGGCCCTGGTGGTGTTATGCGTCATCATGATCGCCATTGGCGTTTATCCGGCTGTCATGAGTCCGCTGGTAGCCTCAGGCGTAGAGAATATCCTGCGCCTGTTTGGAGGTGCTTAAGTGTCTATCCTGAGCTATGAACCAACCATGCTCCTGGCAATCCTGCCAGAGATCCTGCTCTTGGTCTTGACTGGTTTGGTGATTGCGTTGGACGCGGTCTGGAAGCCTGAACGGCGTCGCATCCTGGGCTGGGTGACCGCCGGCGGCCTTGTGTTGATTATGGTCGTCAGCTTGTTAGCCTCTCGCCCGGCGGATGAAGCGCGCCTGATCTTTGGCGGCATGCTGCGGCAGGATTGGTTTGGCTTTGGTTTCAAGCTGTTGTTCCTGTTCAGTGCGGCTGTGACAGCGCTTTTTGCGATGGATGTGAAGGGTGCTGGCCACAAAGGCGAGTTCTATGCCCTGATGCTTGTCTCAACCCTGGGCATGAGCCTGATGGCTGCCTCAGCCGACTTGATCATGCTCTACCTGTCTATCGAAACCACCTCCATCCCGCTCTACATCCTGGCTGGTTTTATGACCCGCGATGAGAAATCGGTTGAGTCGGGTTTCAAGTACTTATTGTTCGGCGCGGTCACCTCCACCGTTATGCTCTATGGCTTCAGCCTGCTGTATGGCTTCTCAGGCCAGACCAATCTCTATCACCTCTCCCTGGCCTTCTATGATGCCCGGTTCCCTGATCTGGCGATGCTGGCGGGCATGCTGTTGGTGCTGGTGGGCTTTGGCTTCAAGGTTTCTATTGTGCCCTTCCATTTCTGGGCGCCAGATGTATACGAAGGTGCACCCACCCCGGTGGCAGGCTTTCTATCCACGGCCTCCAAGGCGGCAGGTTTCGCCGTCTTGTTGAGGGTGCTGTTGGCGGTCTTTACCCCCGCGGCAACTGGGCATTGGATCACCTTGCTGGCGATCGTTTCGGTCTTGACCATGACGCTGGGCAATTTCTTGGCTCTGGCGCAGAAGAACATCAAGCGCATGCTGGCCTATTCTTCAATCGCCCATGCCGGGTATATCTTGATCGGCGTGGTCTCACTCTCTACGGATTCTTACCTGGGGCAGGCGAGCGTGGTTTTCTACCTGCTGGGTTACTTGCTGACCAACCTGGCGGCCTTTGGTGTGGTGGTGGCCTTCTGGCAGGTGGTGGGTTCGGACGAGATTGCTTCATATGCTGGTATGAGCCGCCGCTCGCCCTGGCTGGCTTTGGCAATGCTGGTGGCCCTGCTTTCGCTGGCAGGCATGCCGCCTTTTGTGGGCTTTGTGGCCAAGGTTTTCGTCTTTGCCGCCGCTGTGCAGGCCAACCTGATCTGGCTGGCGATCATTGGCGTGCTTAATTCAATCGTTGGTTTGTACTACTACCTGACGGTGCTGAAGGTGGTTTACCTGTACCGCTCTCCAGATGACGCCCAGCCGCTGCCGATCAGCCGTCCATATGCCATCGCCTTGATCGTATTGACACTGGGCATCATTGTGGTGGGCACCATCATGGGGCCATGGTTCAACTGGGCTATGCAAGTGGCCTCGACCATGTTCTAAGAATATGATAAAATTTGCCCGCTATGAATGAAAATAATCATCAATCAGCTCGGGACCATGCCCAACAAGAATTGATGGCAGCCATGGCGGGTGTTGCCGGTAAAGTCGGCGGGCTGACCCTGGTCATTATTTTGGTGTCCCTGGCTTTAGGAATGTGGTTGGATAAAACTTTTGGTACACAACCTCTGTTCATTATTTTGCTGGTGGTTGCCAGTGTACCGTTAACCTGGTATATGATCTTTCGGGTCATCAACAATGCCCGGCAGCGTATCTTAGACCTTAGCTCTTCATCAATGGCAAATGCGAATAAGCCTTTCGATCGGGAGGAAGTAGATCGTGACAGAGACTAAACCGCAACGGAACATCAATCGTTGGATCGTAGTTCTTTTGCTTGTGGCAATTGGGGTAGCGGCGAGCTTTTTCCCGCCCATTTCTCCAGTGGTCAGCCTTAAAGCCGAGAACCTGATCGAGCAGCCGCTCTTTACTTTGCCCGTGATTGGTGATTTTTACCTGACCAACACGATTTTTACCACCATCTTGATTGACATTTTATTGATTGTGGTGGCCCTCAGCGTTGGGCGCGGGCTGGGCGATGAGACACGTCCCTCCAAAGGCGTAGCCGCAGTCTTTGAGGCAATTTTTGGCGCGCTCTATGGCATGGTGGAATCCACCGCTGGCAAGAAATGGGCCAGATTTGTTTTCCCTGTTGTTGCCACCATCATTCTGATGGTCTTAACCGCCAACCTGCTGAAGATATTTCCCGGCTTCGAAACGATTGGCTTCATGAAAGAAGCCCACGAGCATGGATATGCCAAGGTCGAGCTGATCCCAGGGTTATCTTATCTATCCAAGGATGCTGGCGAGGGGCATGAAGCAGAAAGCGCCGGTCACGGTTACGAGGTCGTTCCTTTCTTGCGTTCTCCCTCTACAGATTTGAACTATACCGCCGCAATTGCAATCTCTGCTGTTGTGATGGTGCAGGTGATTGGTGTAAAGGCCAATGGTCCAGCTTATTTCTCCAAATTCTTGAATGTTGGGCGCTTTATTCGAATGTGGGGAAAGAAAAAGCTGGGACCATTTGACGTGATTACACCGCTGATTGATGTTTTTGTGGGCATCCTGGAGCTGATCTCGGAATTTGCCAAAGTTATTTCGTTTTCCTTCCGTCTTCTCGGGGCTATGTTCGGCGGCGCTGTGCTGACCGTTGTTCTTGGTACCCTGGTTCCACCAGTTCTTTTTGGTGTTTACTTCCTTGAAATCTTTTTCGGCGTTATTCAAGCCCTGGTATTTGGCATGTTAACGCTGGTCTTTATGGCTGTTGCAACCCAATCTCACGGTCATGAAGAAGAACACGCCGAAGCGCATTAACCAGTTAGACACGTTATCATCTCTAAATCTACGAACGGAGGCTTATAAATGACACCTGAAGCTGCAGAATTCATCATGAGAGGTTTGAAGTATATTGGTGCTGGGTTGGCAATGGTTGGTACGCTGGGCGCAGGCCTGGGTATCGGCATTTTGGGCAGCGGCGCACTGCAAGGTATCGCCCGCAATCCCGATACGGCTGGCACAATTCAGATCAACATGATCCTGGCAATTGCGTTCGCCGAAGCTGTAGCCATTTATGCACTGGTGGTGGCTTTGGTTATTTTGTTCGTTGGATAGAACGGCTAAGCTGAAAGAAAAGGAGGCCCACATTGGAAGGTCTTGGAATTAACCTGGGTACATTAATTGTCCAAATTCTCAGCTTTGCCATTATTTACGT
>CAZWFQ010000040.1:1435-2811 GCA_964633225.1 uncultured Anaerolineaceae bacterium | reverse complement strand
GAGAAAGCCCGCGACGCGGCCATTGCGGAAGTGCAGGTAGAGCGAGATCGCATCCTGGGCGAACTGCGTGGACAGGTGGCGGCGCTTTCGATCGCTGCGGCTCAGAAGTTGATTGGCGATGCCTTGGATGAGAAGCGCCAGCATGCCCTGATTGATGAATTCTTCTCAGGTGTCAAATCGGGCAAGGTGACCGTGCTAGAGAGTGCCGGCTTGAATGGCAGCTCGGCTGAGGTGACCAGCGCGCTGCCCTTGACCCCTGCTGAAATGGAAATTGTCAAGAAAGATGTGCTCTCGAAGATTGGCAGCCAGGCCTCCGTGTCTTTCCGGGTTGATCCCAATATCTTGGGCGGCCTGGTCATTCGCGCTGGTGGCAAGGTGCTAGACGCTTCGGTTTTTGGCCAGTTAGAAAGCTTACGCCAAACATTGGCTTAACCCTGATTGTTGATCCGAAATTGGCTGTTTTCTGGCACCTTGCCAGTTTGCAGCCAATTTTGGATTTATTTTGAGGCTAAGGGTTCACCACGTTTGTTATGAACAATCTTACTCATCTGCATAATCTGCTCGCTGAATTTCCACTTCCTTATCACTTACAGGGTGACGATGCCTTGGTCGGCGGGGTGGTGTTCGATTCGCGCCAGGTGCAGGTTGGCAGCCTGTTCGTAGCCGCCCTTGGAGAGTTCGTGGATGGGCACCGTTTCATCCCCGATGCCATCCAGCGCGGGGCTGCGGCGGTGGTGGGCAGCCAGGACCTGACAGGCTTGCCGGTACCCTACGTGCGTGTCTCCGATGGGCGCCAGGCTCTGCCGCACCTGGCGGCAGCTTTTTACGGCTACCCGGCCCGCAAGTTGACTATGCTGGGTGTCACCGGTACAGATGGCAAAACCACCACTGTTAACCTGATATACCACATTTTGCAGGCGGCTGGGCTGAAGGTTGGCATGGTCTCCACCGTCAATGCCGTCATCGGTCAGCAAGTGCTGGATACCGGCTTCCATGTCACCACGCCAGACGCCCCTGACGTGCAGCGCTACCTGGCGCAGATGGTGCAAGCTGGCCTGACGCATGCCGTGCTGGAGACCACCTCTCACGGTTGGGCGCAGTACCGCGTGGATGCCTGCGAATTCGATGTCGGTGTGGTGACCAACATCACACATGAGCATCTCAATTATCACGGCACCTATGAGGCTTACCGGGCTGCCAAGGCGCGCCTGTTCACCAGCCTGGCTGAGACGCACCCCAAGCCCCAGGGCAACCCGCGCCTGGCTGTGCTGAACCGAGATGACTCTTCATACGCGTATTTGAGCGGGGTGACCAGTGTTCCGCAGGTCGCTTACGGCTTCGATTCCTCGGCAGCGTTGCGCCCCGAGCAGGTTGAG
>CAZWFQ010000040.1:0-1335 GCA_964633225.1 uncultured Anaerolineaceae bacterium | reverse complement strand
AGGTGTCAGCCGAGTTAGCTGACCTGACCATCTTGACGGCCGAGGACCCGCGCACTGAAGCCCTGGCTGACATCTTATCTGCCATGGCGGCAGGAGCCGAGTCGCGCGGTGGGGTGGAGGGGCAAAGCTTCTGGCGTGTCTCTGACCGTGGGGAGGCTATCCGTTTTGCAATCTCGATGGCTCGCCCGGGCGATATTGTCATGGCCTGCGGTAAGGGGCATGAGCAGTCGATGTGTTTTGGCACCACAGAATATGCCTGGGATGACCGCACTGCTATGCGCGCTGCGCTGGCCGAACATCTGCGCATAACCGGCCCTGCTATGCCCTACCTGCCAACACAAGATTAAATCACGCTGGCCAGATCTATGCCGCGTGCCGCGGCGCGTTCTTTCTGCCAATCATCACGCGTGGCAGGCGGCGCCTTGACCTGTTCCTCGGGGCGGCGAACCAGAGCCATGGCGCCTTCGGGGCAAGCCAACACACACACACCGCAGCCCACGCAGCGGATCTCGTTCACAACCACAGTAGTCTCAATGGATAGAGCATCAAACTGGCATTTGCTGAGGCACATCCCGCAAGTGTGGCATAATGATTCGTCTACGTGGTTGACGAAAGCTGAGCGCGCCACCGCATTGGCGATGCCGGCCTCGGCGATGCCGCGCAAAATACCGCAGGAGCAGGTGCAGCAGTTGCAGAGATAGTCGTGCCCATCTTGCTTGTTGCTGAGCGAGTGCACCAGCCCGGCCTCGGCCGCGCGCCGCAGGGTGGCCTTGGCTTGCTCCAGGGTCAAGGCACGTACCTCCGAATGACCATCGAACTCGCCCGGTTTGTCGCTGAATACCATGCACACATCTAGGGGATGCTCGCAGCCTTCTCCGATGAGGGCTTTTTGCTGGCGGCAGATGCAATCTACCACTCCCCAGGCCTTTGCCTGGGAGAGAATATCCTCGGCAGACTCAAAGGGCAGGATCTCCATGTCGTTGCGAATCGCTTCGCCAACCGGGATGACGCGGTGATAGCTGGGTTCTATTTTCAGGGTCTGGGAAAAAGAAGACCGGAAATAATCTTCAATCAGGCGTGCCAGTTCCTCATCTAGGCGACCGTTCTGGTTTTCATAAAAGCCTACCACAAACGGGATCAGGCCGTATCCCAGCCCGCCTTCGCAGCGCCCGGCCTTGATCAGGCCGCGGCGGGTCATGTTTTTGAGCAGGGTGCGCACAGGTTGAAGCTCCCCGCCTATCCGCTCGATGATCTGGGCTGGCGTCTCCAGGGTCATGCGCAGGTGCGCTGCCAGGTCGGCTTCCTCAGGGCTGAAGAGTCGGGCCAGCAGGCGCA
>CAZWFQ010000039.1:20873-34512 GCA_964633225.1 uncultured Anaerolineaceae bacterium | reverse complement strand
GAGCGGGTGAGGAAGGTGCGCTCGACGCCGATGCCGTTGCTGGCAACGCGGCGGACGGTGAAGCTGGCGTTGTTTGCGCCACCACGTTCACCGAGTACGGTACCTTTGAACTCCTGGATGCGTTCGGTATTGCCTTCTTTAATGCGGATATGGACGTTGACCATATCGCCAGGGTTCAACTGCGGGATATTGGGATTTACGGGTGCCTCAAGGGCCTTAAATACGTCTGTCATGGCGTTCAACCTTTCGTCAAAATAAAACCGCCAGTGGCGGCGCGGTGGCAGATTATAACACGCACTTGATAATTTGGGAAGAAGATATTTCCCGGTTCTGTAGATATTGTGTGCGGCTTTTCATACCTGTATCACCGCATGCGGCTGCGCTTCAGCAGGTGCAGCAGCTCTTGCCAGTCGTGCGGGTAGGGTGCTTCAATGGTGATGGCCTCTCCATTGGCGGGGTGGACGATGGTCAGGCTGCGGGCGTGCAAGGCCAGGTGGGTTAACACGGGCGGCTCGGGTTGAGGGCCGGGCAGCTCCTGTGGCACGGCATCGGCGCGGCGCACAGGCAAGCCATCGCCGTACAGCGGATCTACTGCGATGGGCAGTTCGATGGCCGCCAGGTGAGCGCGGATCTGGTGCGTGCGCCCGGTCTCAGGGGCCGCCTCGATGAGGGTGTACAGGCCATAACGCACCAGCACGCGCAGGTGGGTGATGGCGGGCTTGCCGTACCGCCGGTCCACCACGGTGCGATGACGGTGACCGCGATCAGTGCTCAGCGGCAAACTGACGGTGTGGGTCTTCCAGTCTGGCTCGCCCAGCACCAGCGCATGATAAATCTTTTGGATGCTGTGCTCGGCGAACTGGGTGTTCAAATGGCGGTGGGCCTCAGCGCTGCGCGCCAGGGCCAACACGCCGCTGGTCTCACGATCCAGGCGGTGGACGACCCATAAGCGGCCATATTCAGGCTCCAGCAGGCCGCGCACATACGGCAGGCTGGGATCATAGCCGTCCGGCAAGGTGTGCAGGCCGGACGGCTTGTTGATCACCAGCAGCGCATCGTCGGTGTAGAGGATAGGAATGGCAGGAGACATCGCTTTTATGTATCAGGCGGCGGTTTCTTTCTTGGCTTCGCCGCGGCGTACGAACAACATGAACACCAGGGCCAACACAAAGAAGATTGGCGCCGCCACGGTGATCATATTGTAATTTTCACCTGTCAGGTGAATGAGCTGCCCGTTGATGTTGGGGCCGGCGATGGCTGCTAACGTGGAGAACATGTAATACAGGCCGGTATAGGTGCCAATGCGGTCATTGGTGGTGGTATCTACCACCATGGGCAGTGAGTTAATGTTGATACAGGCCCAGCCGACCCCGGCGATGATCAACAGCAGCCCCAGCACCGGCACTACCCCCAACACCGGCAGTTTCGTCAGGGGGGTTAACAAGACGTCGCTCGACAGGAAGAACATGCTTGAAATACAGGCGGTCATAATGAGCAGGCCGGTAATGATGACCGGTTTGCGGCCCAGCCGCCCGGCAATGTAACCTGAAGGCAAGGCAAAGAGCACAAAGGCCACCGAGAGCTGCCCCAGCAGGCGCGTTCCCTCCGATTCGGGCTGCCCCAGGTGGCGGTTAACGTAGAGGGTGAAGAAAGCTTCGACGGCGTTATAGGCCACAAACCACGAGAAGATGGCCAGCAAGATCAAGAGTGGGCTTTTGTCTTGCTCGCTCCAGATGCTGCGCAGGCTTTCCCAGATGCTAGGCTGCTTTTCGGTCTTGACCTCGTATTCTTTGGGTTCTTTGACGAAGATGAAAACCAATGCCACTGCCACCAGCACCAGCACTGAGCCCAGCCAGAACGGGTAAGCGGTATTCATGTTATACAGCTTGCTGCCGATCAGGTAAGCAATGATGCTGCCGATGCCGCCCATGAAGTTGATGATGCCATTGGCCTGCGAGCGGTAGCGAGAGGGGGTGACATCGGGCATCAACGCCACCACCGGGGTGCGCCATAGGGCCATGCTGAGCAGGGTGGTCACGGTGCAGGCCACGAACAAGGGCAGCACGCCTGCCAGGGGGATCAGGCCAAATGCCGCCGCAGCAATCGGTGCGCCCACCAGCAAGAAGGGCATGCGCCGTCCGATGCGCGTGCGGATGCGATCTGAAAAAGCGCCCACTGTTGGCTGGATGAAGAGGGCGGCAATGTTGTCCAGGGTCATGAAAAAACCCACCACCGCGGCGTTCAGTCCGAACTTGTTTGCCAGGAACAGTGGCACAAACGCGTTGTAAGTTGCCCAGATGATGCTGACACCGAAAAACCCGAAACCAAGCAAAAAGATCTTCCCGTAGTTGAACTTCGATTCCATTCCATGCTCCTCATTCAGATAATTTGAGATTGGCTAAGAATTTGCGATCCGCCGGTGACAGATCGGCTGTTTCCAGCAGGTCGGGGCGGCGCAGCCAGGTGCGCAGCAGCGACTGTTCACGGCGCCAGCGGGCAATGCGGGCATGGTCGCCGGAAAGCAAGATTTCAGGCACCGCCCAGCCGCGAAATTCGGGCGGGCGTGTGTAGTGGGGGTATTCCAACAAGCCGGTGGCGTGCGAGTCGTCCCAGGCGCCGTCTGGGTCACCCAGGGCGCCTGGAATGAGGCGGGTGACGGCATCCACCACGGCCAGGGCGGGCAACTCGCCGCCGCTGAGCACGTAATCGCCAATCGAGATCTCGTCGGTCACCAGGTGCTCGCGCACGCGTTCATCCACGCCTTCATAGCGCCCACAGAGCAGGGCCAGGCGGGGGAAGAGAGAAAGCTCCTCCGCCACATCTTGGGTGAAGAGGCGGCCTTGAGGGGTCATCAAGATGACCGGGCAGGCGGGCGGTGAACCGAGTACGCTCTCTATGGCGGTGAAGATGGGGTCAGGTTTCATCACCATGCCGCCGCCGCCGCCGTAAGGCAGGTCATCGGTGACATGGTGCTTATCGGTGGTCCAGTCGCGGATATTGTGTAACTGCACTTCCAACAGCCCGTTCTGGCGGGCGCGCTGCATGATGCTGGCATCCAGGTATGGGCTAAAGACCTCGGGGAAGAGGGTGAAGATATCGAAACGCTTGGCAGGGCTGCTCATAACCCCTTGATTATACCTGTTTCTGAACATTCCAGACCGACGCACGCGCCTCGCCGGCCAACTGCACGCGCATAGCACCTGGCTTTTGGACGTAAAAGCGGGCTGAGATGGCCTGGCGCTCATCCACGAACACTTCTAGCAGCGAGCCATCTACAAAGATATGCAGCTCCAGCGCATCTACAGCCTTTTCTAAGGGCAGCGTACTGAGCAAGCCGCCTGCCTGGCGGCAGTCCACTACCACCTGGCGCTTCTGGCGGTCAAAGCCCACCCGCACGCGCTCGTCTGATCCTGCCTCAAGGTAGATGCCGCTCCACGGAGCTGTGCCCGGCGGCAGGTGCGCCAGGATCTCTTGTTGTGCACCGCACCCGCTCGAAACCTGGCCGGGTGTGGTTAACTCCTGGCCTGCCTGGCGCAGGCGGGTGGTTTCTGCCAGGGGTATGCAAGCCAGGCTGCCATCTTTATCTAACCAAAGCCGGCGCGGCAGCGACATGGCCCCGCTCCAGCCGGCGCGCTGCATCTCGCCTGTGCTGCGCGCCTCGCGCAGCCAGCCGATCATCAGGCGCTCGCCGCTGGCGCTCAAGAAGGTCTGCGGGGCATAGAAACAGCCCCCCGCACCGTGGTCCAGGCGGCGGGCAGGGCCAGCAGGGATAAAACGATCTGCGTGGTAATCGCCCACGTAATAAATGGTGGTAATTGGCCCTTCGGCTGCACAGGCCGAGATGAGCAGGACCCATTTCTCTCCCAGCGGAAAGAAGGACGGGCACTCCCACATTGTGCCGTGCGGCACCGCCTCAGGTTCTTGCGGGTCTTTCTGGTGCAAAATGCCCAGGTACTGCCAGGAGGTCAGGGTTTGCGCGCCGTAAAGCAAGACCGCACCGCCCAGACCGCGCAAGCCAGAACCCAACGCCATGCGCCATGCCGGCCCCTCTTTCCACACGCAGGGGTCACGGAAGCCCTCCAGCTCCAACCCTTCTGGCGGCGCGGGGATGACCGGGCGGGGGTGTTTCTTCCAGGTCGCCAGGTCGCTGGCGGTGCTGCGCGCCAGGCACTGCGTCTCAGGGAAGACGCCGGTGTAAATCAAGGTTGCCGTGCCATCATCGTCCACCGCACAGCCCGAGAAACAGCCCCCTGCATCCGGGCCTTCTGGATCGGGCGCGAGCGCAATGGGATGGTGCCGCCAGTGCAGCAGGTCTGGCGAACTGGCATGCCCCCAATGGATATTGCCCCATACGGCGTCAGAAGGATTATGTTGATAGAACATGTGGTAAGTACCCTGCCAATGGATCAACCCGTTGGGGTCGTTCATCCAATGGGCAGGGGAGGTGAAGTGGTAGGCAGGGTGTTGGGGGTCGTGCCGGGTGCGCCAGGCACGACCGGCAGATTGGAGCCTGCGGCGCAGGCTGCCCAGCAGCGATGCATGGGTGACCTTGCCAGGGCGATCCCCTGCCAGGGGGATGCTGAACTGGAGTGTGCCTGCCTCGCGCGTCTCAGCGCGCAGCACCAGGCGTTTACGCGGCATGGGGGTCTGCACCTGCACCCCGATGAAGGTGTTGACGGTCATGCTGAAGGGCTGGTCGCCGGTGACTGCCGCGGCAGAGAGCTCTTGGCCTGAAGGTAGTCGGAGCAGGATGCCCTGTGGGTCGCAGGGCTGTTCGTCTACCGCCAGGCCCAGGCCGGTCAGGGTGACCGCGGCCAGGGTATTGTTGAGCTGGAACTCGAACCCATCCGGGCAGGCCTTCAGGCTGCCGGAGACGAACAATTTGCGCAGCACAAATTCGGGGATGGCGGGCATGAGCGGGCCTTACTGTGCCTTTTGGGCCCGGATTGTCAGCAGCGGGATGATGGCTAAGAGCACAATTGCCGCGGCAACCTGGAACAATAAGGGGCCAGGAATATAACCGGCTTTGCCATCCAGCATCGTGGGCAACCCGTAAGTAGAGGCCAGCCAGCCGCCCAGCAGAGAGCCAGGGATCATGGTGAAGGCCACGTTGAACAAGATGTAATAGCCGGCAAACTGGCCGCGCTTTTCTTCAGGGAAGAGATCGCGCGTCCAGGTGGTGGTGGCAATGGTCCAGGCTGTAAAGGGAGCCAGCCACAGAATACCGCCCAAGATGAGCATGGGCACGGTTTGCGCCAGCGAAAATACCACCAGGCCGATCGATTCAAGGATGGCCGAGAGGATCGCCACCGGGCGGCGGCCCCAGCGGTCTACCAGCAAGCCGATGGGGTAGGCCGCGCCAATCCCGCCGACCAGGATGCAGACCCCAATCACGATCGAAGATTCAACGATCGGGAGTTGGACATAGTGCTGTAGGTAGATCATCAGGTACGAGAAAAAGACGTTGATCCCCAGCATGAAGAGGGTCAGGGAGATCATGATCTTGAAGAAATCGCGGTTTTGCCTCAGGCTGGAAAGCTGGAAGGTGCTGGCGATCTGCTGCCAGTAAGTGCCCTGGGGCTTTTCTGTCTCAGGTTCTTCGCGCAGCGAACCTACGCAGAACAGCCCGATCAAGGTTGTCAGGCCGCCAATGGTGTAGAAGAAGCCGTAATACCCCATGGCCTGGATGATGAAGCCTGCCCCGCCGTAAATGACCAGGAAGGCAATCCACTTCATGATCTCCAGCGAGCCGACCACCCGGCCGCGGTTGGCGTCTGTGGTCACATCGGTGACATAGGCACTCAACGCGCCATCGTTGGCCATGGCGCCGAAGAAGGTCAGGATGCTGTCGAACAAGATGGCCATGAAGATGCCCAGGGCCACTGGCTGGAACTTGGCGGCGTAGGGAAAGAGGATGGTGATGATGCCCCACATGATGTAGCCGATGAAGATGTAAGGCCGGCGCTTGCCCCAGCGGCTGCGGGTGCGGTCGCTGAGCGTGCCCAAGAAGATGGTGGTGAGGGTAGAGACCACCGCCGTGATCGCCACCATCCAAGAGACCGCCCGCGGGTCGGGGGTGATGTTGTCATAGAGGAAGGTGTTGAAGAATTGGTTTTCGACTGCCCAGGCCAACTGCCCGGCCAGCCCCAGCATCATCAGCATGCCCCATACCTTGCGGGTCAGCAGCGGGCGTTTCTCTGGTTCGATGTGTTCGGTCATTGTTTCGCTCCTATTTCGCGGTTAATTTTTTGATCTGCCTCGCCACTTCGACCGCGCTCAAGGCGCTGGTATCCACCACCCGGCCCAGGTCGCCGTGCAGGGCGGCTTCTTCTTGAATGATGATCAATTGGCGAAAACGCTCTAGCTCCCAGGTCAACTCTTCTGCCAGCGCACCCTCTGCGGGGGCCTCATCTGCCTGGATGCCGGCGCGGCGGCGGATGCGGCGCTCCATCTCAGCCTCTGAGCAAGTCAGGCGGAAGGCATAGATCTGGTCGTCCAACGGCTGGAGCAGGTGGCGCAGGCGGGCCAGCGCCTCGGGCTGCTCGAAGACGTAGTTGATCACCAGGTTGGTGTAGCCGTGCTGCTTGTGCCAGGCGGTCATGTGGACAAAGGTTTGGTCCAGGTAGGCGATGCGCGCCTGGTCGTAGATCTCAAATGGCTGGATTGCCCCCAGGTAATCGCCATCCAACATGGCGGCACGCTCAAAACAGCGCAGCAGCTCCCACGAGACGGAAGTCTTGCCGATGCCGAGCGGGCCGTTGATGATTATGATCATGCAGGGCATTCTAACACGGTTTTTAAAATCATAGATGGAAGCTGCCGGGCTTTAACACGAAAGGGGTTTGGGGCTGCTGAAGGCATTGCCGAGTGGATGGATACCTTGTATACTGTGCTTATGAGCCAACTGATCATTGATGGGCCGGCGTATCAAACAGGGGCCTTGTGTGAACCTATCTTGCGCGCCCTGCCCGAGTGGTTTGGGGTTGAAGAAGCGCTCAGCCAGTATGTTGCCGATATTGAAAATCTGCCCACTTTCCTGGCGTACGATGATGGTGAGCTGCTGGGCTTCTTGACCGTCAAACAGCACTACGCCACCACGGCTGAGGTGTTGGTGATGGGCATTCTTCTGCCAGCCCACCGGCGCGGCATTGGGCGGGCCTTGTTGGTGCGGGCGCAGGCCTGGCTTGCCAGCCAGGGGGTGGAGTATTTGCAGGTCAAAACGCTCGGCCCTTCGCATCCGGATGATGGATACGCCAATACGAGGGCTTTTTACCAGGCCCTGGGCTTTCATCCCCTAGAAGAATTCCGGCAGATATGGGATGAACGTAACCCGTGCTTGATCATGATCAAGAAAGTGTGATAGCGAAACTATGTCAATAACCACGGTAGGTGTCATCGTCTTTTTGCTTGGCAGCCTGGGTATCCTTGTGCTGACCCTGCGCCTGCACAGCCTGCATGGCCTGGCGCGCTTCTTTGCCTTCGAAGGGTTGTTGGCAATGGCGGTGTTGAATGCCCCGCATTGGTTTGAACAGCCTTTCTCGCCGCGTCAACTGCTCTCGTGGGCGGCTCTGCTGCTCTCGGCTTTTTTAGCCATTCATGGCTTCATCTTGCTCAAGCAGATTGGCAAGCCGCAGGGCGATTTTGAGCACACCACGGTGCTGGTAAAGGATGGCGCTTACCGCTACATCCGCCATCCTTTATATGCCTCGCTGCTTTGGCTGGGGCTGGGAGCATTCTTGAAAGGGATCACCCTGCTGACTGGCATCTTGACGGTGATGGTGATGGCGGCGCTGTTGGCGACGGCGAAGATCGAAGAGGCCGAGAATATACGGCACTTTGGCACCGCTTATGAAGAATACATGCGCCAGACCAAACGCTTTATACCGTACATATTTTGAGGAGGATGTCTCGTATGAAATCTATGCGGATCACTTATTTGGTTGTTTTCGTTCTGCTGTTGGGCAGCCTGGCTTGCAACCTGCCGCTGGCAACCTCTCAGCCGCCCGCCGTCACGCCTGCTGCTACGACTGCTCCTGTGGGAGCGGCGACGGCGGCACCCCTGCCCGATATGCCCGCCACAGCCACTGAGGCGGTTGCACCTGCCACCGAAGCTCCGCCGCCTACCGAGGCGGCCCTGCCTCCCACCGAAGCCTTGCCGCCTACAGAAGCGCCCACTGCGGCCCCTGAGCCAGGTGGACTGCTTCCGGCAGGGTTCATTACCGTGCCGGCGGACGGGGGACGGGTTTTCTTCTACAATGCTTTGGGTCAATTCACGGTTGAGCGTATTATGCCAGATGAATTTCCAAGCTATCCTAACCTGTACGCCGCCGGCAGCGCATCCGGCGACTTGTTGCAACTGCCCCTGGTCTACTTTACCTACCAGAACGGCGGCGAGCTGCTGATGAACGTGAACAATAGCATCAGCCGCCTGATGAGCGCACCCTCCTACTACACCCTGGCGGGCGTGCCGGGGCAGCCCATCCTGGCTTACTCCAGTGTCGAGTGGGGCGATACCCTGCGCAGCACTCTTTATGTTGGCAGCCTGGACTCTTTGCCCAATGCCCAGCCGGTGGCAGTGATTGACGAGCCTGAATTTTGGGCTGCCAAGCCTCTGGCGGTGGTTGTGCAGTCAGGCCAACCGGTGGGTATCTGGTATACCAGCGTGGCTTATGGTATTGGTGGGGATATCGTTTTCGAACCGCGCCGCACCCTGACCTACCTGAACCTGGATACGGGCAGCTCGCAGCAGATTTTTGATGATTCGATCAATCCCTGCGGGCTTTCATCCGACCAGACCTGGGCGGCCTACACGCTGGGCCGGGATAGCGGCGGTGGGCAGTTGCACCTGGCTCAAACTGCCAATGCCAACGTGGCTGCTACCATCCCCATGCTGCCCAACAGCGACCGCGGCGCCGGGGATGCGGTCTTCTCGCCGGATAACCAATACGTGGCCTGGAAAGAAGGCAGCGGCTGGTTGATGGCAGATGTTCCCAACTTCCACGCCACCATCCGCATTGCCACGCTCACTGGCAGCCTCACTGCTGAGATCAGCGAAGCGGCTATTTCGGGCATCATCGGTGCACAACAGGTGGATTGGGTGCGCCCGGTTGGCTGGATGGATGGGCAGACCCTGCTGCTGGAGGTGCGCGTAAACGAATGGAATAATGCCTATTTGATGCGCGTCCATTATGATGGCAGTGGACTGGCTAACCTGGCGGCGGGCAGCTTTGGCGGGTTCTTATATCCTTAGCTGTTTTAACCGCGGAGACGCGGAGTACGCTGAGTTCTTTTGCTGCGCTCTCTGCGTCTCTGCGGTGAGTCCTTGCCTTCTAAATGATGCATATGACAATTGATGGATTTATCTTTGACTTGGATGGCACGCTGTATTTAGGCGAACAGGCCCTGCCGGGGGCGGTGGAGCTGTTACGCACCCTGCGCGCGGCCGGAAAGCAGGTGTTGTTCGTCTCGAATAAGCCGCTGGCGCCGCGGCAAGATTATGCCGCCAAGCTGACGCGCCTGGGCATGCCGGCTGACCCGCAGGACGTGCTCACTTCGGGCTACGTGCTGGGCTACCACCTGGCACGCACCGCGCCGCTTTTGCGCCTGTACGTGGTGGGCGAGGAGAACCTGAAGGCCGAGCTGCGCGCCCACGGCCTGACCGTGCTGGAAGAATTTGCCGGGCAAGATGAGAAACAGGTCATCCAGCCGCAGGGGGTGGATGCCGTGGTGATCGCCTTTGACCGCACCCTGGATTATCGCAAGCTCAATACCGCCTACCAGGCGTTGGTCAAAGGGGCGGCCTTCTTTGCCACGAATCCAGATAAAACCTGCCCCATGCCGGGCGGCGGCATCCCCGATGCCGGTGCCACCCTGGCAGCCCTGGAGCACCTGACCGGCCGGCGGGTGGATTTGCTGGCAGGTAAGCCCTCGCGCCTGATGGTAGAAGTGGCCATGCAGCGCATGGGCCTGCCGCCAGAGCGCTGCCTGATGACCGGCGACCGCCTGGAGACGGATATCCACATGGGGCAGCAGGCTGGTATGCGCACGGCCCTGGTGCTGAGCGGCGCAACGACCAAAGAACAGGCGGCAGCCTTCAGGCCGCCGCCGGATTGGGTTGTCACGGGGGTGGGTGAGCTGATCGAGAAGGTAGGGCTTATCCCCCCGTCTCCATGAAGTAGATCATTACAAAGCTGATGATGAGGATGAATACCGTCATCAGGGCGAAAAAGCCGCAGGTGGCGCCGCCGACGATCCAGTACAGGCGGTTGCGATCTGTGCGGGTGGTGCGCGCCAGGCTGCTGCCCTGGGCAGCGACGGTTGGGGCGGGCAGGCGTTCGGCCAGTTCGGCCAGCAGCAGCAGGTCGTTGATCCACTGGCGGGCGGTCTCGGCGGTGATGCGGTTGGGGGAGATATGATTGGCTTTAATCTGGATCGCTTCAGGCTCAAAGAACAGGGTGCGGATCTCGAATGAGGCGGGGGTTTCCATCAGGCGCAGAATGGCGGAGCGCGCCTGGGGATCATCCAATAGATCACGCCCCCAGCGCTCATCAACGGGGTAAAACACGTATGGGGCCAATTCTGGGTGACCGGTTTGGAGCTGGGGGCGATTGAGCATGTTCGAGGCGGCCGAGCCAAGGGTGCTGGGCAGGCCCACCCCCATGCGGGTGTGCAGCGGGGATGCCACGTAGATATCCAGGATGGGGCCGCGCGAGAAGTAGATATCTACCTTCCGCCCATCCACCTGGCCGTGGTACTGCCGCCCGTTGAGCATGTAGTTGCTGCCACTCAGCCCCAGGGTGGCGAAGGCCTCGTCAAACTGGCTGGCGCGCTGGCGTTTGCCCCACAGCATCCAGCCCACCGCCACCACCGTGAACAGGCCCAGGAAGGCCACGAAGCCAAAGGCCCATAGGATGGGACGGTACTCTTCTAGCGCGGGTGGCAGGGGCATGAGCATGCTGACCAGGATGATGGCAGGCAAGATGCACAGTGCCACCACCCCCACGATGATCTGGACGACCAGGCTGCGGGCGCATCCTGCTCCATAGGCTTTGAACAGTCGATTATCCATCGGAAGCCTCCTTGAGCGCATCGGAAAAGTGGGGCTTGGGGAGTGAGGCCTTCCCATGCAGGCGGGGCATCACTCCCTAAATATCCTCTATTTACTCGAAGGGCGTCGCTAACATGCCAGAGGCGATCACCGCCCATAGCACTGAGGTGTTGGCGCGGCCCCCGGGGGCCACACCTGCCCTGACGACGGTACCCTTGAGGGTAGCCTGGATGCCCGGAAGCTGGATCACATCGGGGCTGGTGTTGGTGAACACAAAGCCTTCGGCGGCTTCCTCATCTTGCACCAGGGGGAAATCGACCAGCCCGGGGTAAGTGGCTTGCAGCAGTGCCAGGGCTGAGGCGGCATCGGTGGGCATGTCTGTGCTGCTGCGGGTTGAAAAGGCCCCCAGCGAGGCATCTTGCACATCAACCAGAAAATCGCCGCTGACACCTCCCTCACCCAGGGCCACGGCCGCCATGCCCTCTGGCCAGATGCCAAAGTAGGTGACGCCTGAAAGGGCCAGGGCTGATTCAACCTCCTGCTCTTTTGAGAGGGGGATGTCCAAATCTTGCACCATGCTGGTTGCCAGGGTGACTTCTACCTCCAGGCCCAGTACCTCGCGGGCATAGGTTTCGATGGCTTCTTCGGCCGAGGGGTTGTTGACCGGTGTGCGGGTGGGAATGTTGGCCGGGGGCTGTGTGGGGCCGGGGTCGCGGCCCACTGCCACACCGCTGCCAACCAGCGGTGTGGGGGTCGCCATACCTGGCGGGGGGGTATCAATATCGGGCGGGGCCAGGGGGATATCGCAGGCCAGGGCAGGCAGAAGCAGGATCGCCAGGATGAGCCAAAGGGGTTTGAGTTTCATGGACTGCCTCCTTCTTGGGGAATGTAAAGCGGGCTTCCTGCTCTACAGTACCCTTAAAAATTTAGGGTTGGAAATACTCTGCCAATAAAGGGTTGATATCCTGATCGGTATGCTCTTCTAGTATAGCAAAGAAATCCTCAGCCGAGGCAGTCTGGAAAGCCTTTTGGACGGCATAATCTTGCAAGAAGGCAAAGAAGGCCTCGTCGCCCACCTGCTGGCGCAGGTCTTGTAAGAAATCGGCGCCGCGCAGGTAAACGGCATTACGGTAGCGCCGGTACCCATTGTAATCGTAGAGACTGCCATTTACCCAGCCGTCGGGTTCGTAATAGTCAATGCGGAAATAATGCCACCAATCCACCACCGGTTGGGCGCCAAATTGCAGGTCAGGATAGACATTCTCGTAGAAGACGCGCTCGCTGAAGGTGCACAAGGATTCGTCCAGCCAGGGCTCTTTGGCCTGGTCGTTGCCCACTATGCCGTACCACCATTGGTGAGCGGTTTCGTGGGCGGCGATGATGGGCAGGTAGCCAAAGGGGGTCTCATCGTAGAGATCGTAAAAGCCGCGGCTGAGGAAGTACAGCCCGCCGTATTCCATGCCATCCAAGAAATCGGCTTCCACCACGCTCAAGGTGCTGTAAGGATAAGGACCGTACACCTGGCTGTAGGTTTCCAGGGCCTTGGCAGTGTACCAGAGGGCGGCCTCGCCGGCAGTGGTATTGTAGGGGAAGTAGTAGCTGTAGACGGTCACCTCGCCCACCTGTTGGCTGAGCACCTGGTACTGTTGGCTGGCCGACCAGACGAAATTGCGCGCCAGGGGCATGGTGTAGCGGTAAGTCAGCCCGTCTTGCGCGGCGGGGGCGCTGGCAGCCGCCACCACATCCAGCACCGGCAGGTCGAGGCTGATCGTCACCTGGTACACGGCGGCCTCATAGACCTGGTGCTCGCCAAAATGCCCCGGCTGGCGCCACATCCAGCCCTGGTCAGGCGTGTATGGCGGGAAGAAGGCATACCAATCCACCAGGTTGGTTTGGCGGGCGGTGTAGCCGTAGGGCATGGGCTTGGTGGTGTCAGATGGCTCAGGGATGGCGGGCAGAGAGAGGTCGAAGCGCAGGGTCAGTGTCAAGCTTTGGCCCGGCATCAGCGGTACAGAGAGGGGGATTTCCAGGCGGTTGCCAGATAAGCTGTAGGTTTCGACTGCCTGGCTGCCATCCAAGGTCAGCGCGTGCAGGGCAAATCCGCTGGCGTAACGGTTGGGCTCGACGAACATCACCAGGTTGGGGATGGGGCTGCTGCTGTTGTTGGTGTAGGTCACCGTTTCGGTGACAGCCAGTGTGTGCGTATAGTAGTCGAGTATCGCCTCCAGGGTATAGACGGGCGGAGCTGACTGTGGCGCGGCTTCGGGCGTGGGCTCTGTAGTGGATGCGAGAATGGGCGCATCAGTGGGGGGTGGCGAGGCGATGAGCGTGGGGTCTGGGGCCTCGAGCGTGGCAGTGGGCGGGCTGGTGGGGGCCGCTGCGCCAGGGGGCTGGGGCAGGTTGCAGGCGGCAAGGAGGAAGAGCATTGCAAGCAGTGCCAGGCAGCGTTTCAAGTTATCCACCTCTTGGGGCGTCCATTTCGTCTCGGACCGTCTTATACAACGTCTCGGCTTTCAGGTCGGTCAGGGTGTAGCAGGGGGCTTTGAGGTGCTCAGCCAGGGCCTGGGCCAGGCCCTGGTCGAAGGCGGCGTG
>CAZWFQ010000039.1:11804-20773 GCA_964633225.1 uncultured Anaerolineaceae bacterium | reverse complement strand
GCGCGCTGGGCCAGCATGACCGAGTTGGTGGGCGGCAGCACCAGGGTGGCGCGGTCCTTCTGAAAGACCACCAGCCCCACCCGGTCACGGCGCTGGTAGGCATCAGTAAGCAAGGACAGGATGGCGCCCTTGGTGGCTGACATGCGCTCGGCCACGGCCATCGACCAGGAGGCATCTACCACGAAGAGCACCAGGTTGGATGTTCTCTTGACGCGTACCTTGCGGTGAAAATCGGATGGGCGGATGGCAAAGGCCACCTTCTTGCGCAGGTCGGCGCGCTCACGTTGGAAAGGCGCCGCGGCGCGCAGGGTGGCATCGAAGGCCAGGTCATCGGTTTTGCCCTGGGCAGGGCGGGACTGGATATACCTGCCGCGTTTGCGGTCGGTGTGGGTGCGAGAGCGCCGCCCGGCGCGCTTGCGGTACAGCTTGTCGAGGGCGGTATCGAGTTTGCGGGGGGTAAAGGATTCGCCGGTCTTTACTTTTTGGCCGCCATCCCACCAGTAGGCGTTGCCAATATCGAAAACGCTCTGCGGGGCCGGGTCGAGCTGGGAAGGATTACTCGGCTGTTCCTCCCCGGCTTCCCGGCTTACGCTTTTTTTTTTCGTAATGGGGGGAGTGTTCGTCTTCAGAAGCAGGCTCGGGTTCGCCGGCTGCGGCGGCCGCGCCCTGCATCTGCTCGATGCGCTCTTGCAGCTCGCCAGGCGAGACGGATGCCTGCGAGAAGGGCCCCTGGCGGATGCGGTGCGGCAGGGCCAGCTCGGCTGCCAGGGCAATATCGCGCTCGCTGATGGCTTTGCGATCGTCGAAGGCGGCCTGGGCGCGGGCGGTTTTGAGGATCACCAGGTCGGCGCGGTGGCCTTCTACGTTTAAAGAAGAAGTCAGGGCGGCGATGGAGAGCAGGTCGCGGCTGGTGTAGGTCACTTCATCCACCAGGTGGCGGGCTTTATCAATGCGCTTGGAGAGCTCGGCTTCTTGATCTTGCCAATCGCGGCGGAATTTTTCGGGGTTGGCTTCGAAGGCCAGGTTGCGTTCCATGATCAAGACGCGCTCGCGTGCGTCGCGGATGCCATAGATTTCGGCCGACAGGGCAAAGCGGTCCAAGAGCTGAGGGCGCAAGTCGCCCTCTTCGGGGTTCATGGTGCCAACCAGGATGAAGCGCGCCGGGTGGGCAAAGGAGATGCCCTCGCGCTCGACCACGTTGACGCCCATGGCGGCAGAGTCGAGCAGCAGGTCTACCACATGGTCGTCCAACAGGTTGACCTCGTCAATATAGAGCAAGCCGCGGTTGGCGGCTGCCAGCACGCCTGGCTCAAAGTGACGCTCGCCTTTTTGAATGGCGGCTTCGATATCCAGGGTGCCAACGACGCGGTCTTCGGTGGCGCTGACGGGAAGGTCAATGAAGGGCACGCGGCGCTTGATGGCTTTCAGGGGGATGTTCTTGGCTTTGTGTTCCTTGGCCCAATCTGACCAGGAGAGCGGAGCGGCTGGATCATCGTTGAAGGGGGAATCGGCAAAGACTTCGATCTCTGGCAGTAGGTTAGCCAGGGCGCGCGCCGCGGTGGATTTACCCGTGCCGCGCTCACCGCGGATCAATACGCCGCCGATGTGCTGGTTAACAGCATTCAAGATCAACGAGCGTTTCATACGCTCTTGGCCAACGATAGCAGTGAAGGGATAGATCGGTCGCATGCGATTCCTCAATCAATAATGTACAAGCAGTGTGCAATTATACCCCGAAGTGGGGTAGGTGAAGGCGTTTAATCCTCAGGCTAAGGCCGGCTGCGATTGGTGTGTGCCATGCTCATCCCGATCAGCCGGGATACGACCATTGCCAGGTAGAGGATACCAGAAAACTGCTCTAACATTACTAGCACCCGTGCCGGCGCGCTGACGGGCGCTATATCGCTCAGACCAGTGGCGGATAGATTAGTGAAGCTGAGCGACATTAACTCAATGAAGCTCCAGGCCTGTCCTGGGTGCGTAGTTCCGGCAAAGCTCTCCGGCACCCAGGCCTGGCAGACGATATACAGGTAGGTGAACCCCCAGGCCAACAAAGTGAAGGTGGCGCCGGCCGCGAAGAGTTCGTCGGTGGTGACGCGCGTATCGTCCATCATGTACACGATCAGGCTGGCGGCAGCGTAGAAATACAAGACGGCTTCTAGCAGGGCTGCCCATACCAGCAGGGCGGCATTGCCTGAAAGCTCTGAACCTATCAAGAGCAGCAAAGCAGGGGCACCCAGCACCCAGGCAATCCAATTGACGGTCGAGCTGCGGTACACCACCCACACCGTCATCACCAGCACCAGCACCCCGGCGGCCCCCAGCAGGGTGCGCCCATTGTGGGTGCGGTCAAACACGGCGTATAGAATCAGGCTCAGCAGTTGCGCGCCGAGCAAAAAAGCGGAAGGATGGCGGAAGGGGCCAGTCTTCCGCAAGAGAAAGCGCCGGTGTGGACTCATCTTAAAGATGATTGCACTCTGAGGTTGTTACAATCCAAGGTTGTAATAACCTTGGATTGTAACAACCTGTACCTGATCTAGTTGAACAGGTGGAAAGCGGCAATGATGGGGGCGAAGAGCGAAGATACCAGGCTCATCACCGTGATGAGGGTGTTCAGCGATGGCCCAGCAGTATCCTTGAAGGGATCGCCAACGGTATCTCCAACCACGGCTGCCTTATGGGCTTCAGAGCCAGGGCCGCCGAACTTTCCGGTTTCGATATACTTCTTGGCATTATCCCACAGCCCGCCGGCATTGCTCATCAGCAGGGCGAAGATCACGCCTGTAAAGATGGCGCCACCCAAGAAACCACCCAGGGCGTCGGGCCCCAAGATAAAACCGACCACAAGCGGCAGGCCCACGGCCAAGAAGGCAGGAATAGCCAGCGAGTTGAGGGCGCCATGAGCAGCCAGGCTGACACAACGGGCATAATCTGGCTTATGCGTGCCGGCAAGGATACCGGGCTCGGCATGGAACTGGCGCCGGATCTCTTCGATCATGTCAAAGGCATTATGTGTCACCGCCAGCATGGTCAGTGCGCTGAAAAGCGGCGGGGTAATGGCGCCCAAGAAAACGCCGGCAACCACAATGGGGGAGCGCAGGCTGATGGTGATGTTGACCCCGTGTGCAGCCATCACTTCAGAGAAGGCTGCGAACAAGGCCAGTACGGTCAGGGCAGCGGCGCTGATTGAGAAGCCCTTGGTGATGGCTTTGGCGGTGTTGCCGGCCGCGTCGAGCACATCTGCGCGGTCGATGACTTCTTGCCCCATACTGGCCATTTCAGCAATCCCGCGGGCATTATCCACGATCGGGCCGTAGGCGTCTGCCGAGACGATCATGCCGCTGATGGAAAGCATGCCCACCGCGGCAATACCGATGCCGTAGATGCCCGGCAGGCCGTTGGCCTCGGCAATGTAGTAAGCTGCAAGGGTGGCCGTAACGATCCCGATGACAGAAGGGATAATGGAGATGAGCCCATAGCTGAAACCGGTAATGATGGTGATGGCTGAACCGGAGGTTGAAACACGGCTGGTTTCTCTGACGGGTGCAAAGCTGTCATTGGTGAAATAATCGGAGGTGAAGCCGATGGTGACACCCGCGATGATTCCTGCAATCACTGCCCAAACGACGCCCATGTTGATGATTGGGAAAGCCAACTTGAGACCGAACATCATGATGATGAAAATGATGCAGGTGATGATTGTGCCGCGATTCAGCGCCGCGCCGGGTTTGCCGCCTTCTTTGACGCGTACAAACTGGATACCCAACAGAGAGGCTAAGATGCCAAGGGCGCAGATAATGAGCGGTAAGATCGTGTAGAGGACGGGATCCAGGCGATCCTTGAGGCCAAAGGTTGCCCCCAGGAGCATCACTGCCACTGCCGAAGCCACGTAGCTGTCGAAAATGTCTGCACCCATGCCAGCCACATCGCCCACGTTATCGCCCACGTTGTCGGCAACGACTGCCGGGTTACGAGGGTCATCTTCAGGGATGCCGATCTCAACCTTACCAACCAGGTCGGCGGCGATATCGGCTGTTTTGGTATAGATGCCGCCGCCTGCCTTGGCCAGGAGGGCCAGGGTGGATGCGCCGAAGCTGAAGCCAAGCACTGCCTGGGCATTGTGGGTCAGCATGTAGATCACGCTCATGCCGATGATTGCCAGGCCTACCATAGCCAGGCCTAGCACCGCACCCGCATAGAAGGACAGCTTGAATGCCCCAGCTAGGTCTTTGCGGGCTGCGGTAGCCGTGCGTACATTGGCCTCAACTGCAACGCGCATGCCCATGAAGCCAGCCACAGCCGAGCAAAGTGACCCCGTGATGAAGGCCAATGCCATGATGATGCCAAAAGGCAAGAAGGAAGCACTTCCTGTTTCTGCCCCCAAGACGCCCTGTTCAAGGCTGAACACAATCCCGAGCAGAACCGAGATAATGAGCGCCAAGGTTGTCAGAGCTGCGTAAAGGCGCTTCAGATAGGCCGCTGCGCCTTCGCGAATCCAACCGGCTACTTCTTGCGCTTCCTTGGTGCCTGGGTCTTGTTTCATGACCCAGAAATACAGAAAGATTGCTACCCCCAGAGAGAGCAACCCCGAAGCGATACCAATAATCAACCAGATATTGTAATTGAAGTCCATTTGATCTCCTATATTTATTCAGGTGACGACCTCAAACAGCCGGGTGCCAAAATAAGGGCATTGGCTGGTTGAAATCGTTGCCTGTAAGATTACATTACATATTTGCTGATCGGAACCAACGATAATTCTCAGCACGCAGTTCCGTCTGCGACGGCATGGGGTAGTACTTGAGCTGTTTACCGTTCCCAACAAAGAAGCCATTCTTGACCGTACGATACTGAAGCTTGGGAACAAAGGCGCGGTCGACCATCTTGGTGGAGATATACTTGGTTTGGACCTGGCTCAAGCATTCGCGCAGGTGGTCGCTGTTGCTATAGGGGAGGTTATCCATCAACCCCATCTCAGGATCATCTGCCAGCTCGCCCAGGTCGAGTTCTGCAAAGGTAATGGCCGGTACTGTGACCAGAGAAGACGGATCGCGCACGATCAGTTCGTAGAATTCTATTGGTGAGAGAACACTGACCACCAATGGAGAAACCGGCGCAATTTCTTGGTACAAATGCAGACCCTTCTCGTGATTGGGCATATCCGGAGATGGTTTGAGTTCCAGGGTTCGGCCATCTTGCGTTGTCAGATAGAGCGACATTAACATGTTGAGATCAATATGCTCTAAAACGCGGTAAATCGAGATGTAGACGGATGTTTTTGGGGTTCCGTCTTCATCAGGGATACAGCGCGCCAGGGCTTCATCGATGCGGAAATATGGATTCCGGTAAGCGGGATCGACCTCAAAGAACATAGCCTGTCCACGCGTTTTCTTCGATGTCCCCACAGCATAATAGAAGCCGAATTCTTCGGGATCCAGCATAGAGGCAATCAGTGCTTCTGGGACCAAAGAAAAGTAGAAGTGAATTGTCACGATTAGCTCCTTTA
Source organism: uncultured Anaerolineaceae bacterium (assembly GCA_964633225.1). GTDB lineage: Bacteria > Chloroflexota > Anaerolineae > Anaerolineales > UBA4823 > JAKQIM01. Next base: position 15,267 of record CAZWFQ010000039.1, on the reverse strand, counting down.
AATTTTTATTGGGCGATTAAATCAAAAGTTCACATGACACCATTGTAATTCTAATCTCATTTGGCGCAAATTGGTTAAATTGGTAGGATTCTAATCTGGCAAAACGGGATATTGGGGGCCTGGGCGGTGTTTAATCCTGCTCTTCTAACACAATCTCCATCCAGGCTGGCTGGGGATTGTCCAGGCTGCCGTAGGCCAGGGTGCCGCGTGGGGGCAGGGCCGCGTACTGGTTGTCGATCCAAATTACCAGGCTGAGCGGGCCACGCGGACTGACCGGTGTGCTCAGCACGGTTTGCCCGTCCACGCTCAGCGCGATCTGGCCGGCCTGCCAATCCAGGCTGTAGGTGTGCCAGGCGGTCACATCGGTTTCGATCTGGGCTGCATCCTGGCGGATGAATTGGCGCAAGATGCCGCGCAGCAGTTGGGCTGCCAGGGGCAGCACCCCCAGCCCCAGCACCGGCGCGCCGAGTGCCAGCAGGGGGGGCGGCAGGTGTGGGGAACGGAAGGTGGCAGCCAAGAAGCCCTGCGCCGGCAAGTCGTTGCGAAAGGAAAGGTAATTGGGCGGCGAGGCGTAGAAGAACCAGGCCGCGTTGGGCAGGGCTGGGAAGCGCTGAGCCGCCCCGCTTAGCCCCAACGAGAGGCTGAAGGGGTCGTTCCAAAGCCCAAAGCCCCAGGTGCCAGGCAGGTTAGACCCTGAGACGCGCCCCCGCAGGCTGAGCTGAAAGGGCGGCTGCCAGGGAAAGCGGCGGCGCGGCAGGGCGCGGTAGTCGTCAACCTGTGCCAGGCGGTAAACGCCCTTGTGCCCGGCAGGGATCTCCAGCCGCCAGGCGCCGGGGCCGGTGCTCTCCACGCGCGAGCCAGGGGTCAGGTTGGGCTGCAAGGGAATCATGGATTAATCATACCATGCTGAGAATAGTTTGTGCTTGTAGGAGCGGCCCGCCAAGGGAAGATCAGGATAAGGGCCAGCCGGATGAGCGGGCGCGATCGGATGCCGTCAGGATCGTGGCAGGTCGCCCCTAGGGAACCGGCTGGGTCTATCCAATGATATAATCGGGATAGTATCTTGACGATAGAGGAAAAGGCATGGAAATTACCTGGTATGGCTTATCTTGTTTTCGCCTGACGGAGCGCGGGCTGGCTACGGTTGTGACCGATCCCTATGACAGCCAGGTGGCGGGCTATGAACCGCTTAAGCTGCGGGCCGACATTGTGACCGTGAGCCACGACGCCCCCGGGCACAGTTACGTTTCTGGCGTGAAGGGTACTTCACACGTGATCACTGGGCCGGGTGAATTTGAGATCGGGGGTGTGTTTGTCACCGGCATCCAGACCAATGGCTCTGGCAAGCGCGCCCCAGATGAGCCGCGCAATACATTGTTTGTTTTTGATTACGAAGGCGTGACTGTGGCCCACCTGGGTGACCTGCGGCGCGTACCTAGCCAGACAGAGGTCGAAGCATTGGGCACGGTGCACGTGGCCCTGGTGCCGGTGGGCGGTGGTGACGGCCTGATCTCAGCTAAGGCGGCTGAGGTCATCAGCCTGATCGAGCCAGGCTATGTCATTCCTATGCATTACGGCACACCAGCCAGCCTTCTCAAGCTTGCTCCACTGTCTAAGTTCTTAAAAGAGATGGGCCTGGACAAGGTAGAAACCCTGCCATCGCTTAAGGTCACCAAGAGCAATGTGCCTGAAGAGACCCGCGTGGTAGCGTTGGACTACCAACATTGATCGCAGGAGCACAGTCGTGACCGTCAAACTTTTGATGACCTGGGATATCATTCCTGGCCGCGAGCAAGAATACTTCGAGTTTGTGGTGCGCGAATTCATGCCGCAGGTGCAGCAGATGGGGATGGAGCCCAGCGATGCCTGGTTCACCATGTACGGTGACCAACCCCAGATCATGGCTGCCATGCAAATGCCCACCTTCGACGCGCTGGAAGGTGTGCTGGTCTCAAAAGAATGGGAAAGCCTGGTCAACCGCCTGTTGGATTACGTAGAAAACTACGAGTATAAGATCGTCCAGGCGCGCACCGGTTTCCAAATGTAAGCTTGTGTCTATTAAGCCTTGACTGCTGAAATTTCTATTCGCCTGCTGGCATGGTATGCCAGCAATGCCCGCGCCTTGCCCTGGCGTGTTGCGCACCCTGACCCCTATGCCGTGTGGGTTTCGGAGATCATGCTCCAGCAAACGCGCGTCGAAACAGTGGGGCCTTATTTTGCGCGTTGGATGGCGCGCTTCCCCAGCATAGCCACCCTGGCAGCCGCTCCATTGCAGGATGTGCTGGCGGCCTGGGAAGGGCTGGGTTATTACAGCCGGGCACGCAACTTGCAGCGTGCGGCGCAGATGGTGGTCGAGCGGCACGGCGGTCAACTGCCTGCCAGCGCGGCTGACCTGCGCCAACTGCCCGGCATTGGGCGGTATACGGCTGGGGCGATTGCATCGATCGCTTTTGGGCAAGACGAGCCGGCCCTGGATGGCAATATTCGCCGTGTGTTGGCACGCCTCTTTGATGTCGCCCAAGACGCCCGTTCGACGCAGGGCCTGCGCCGTCTGTGGGACCTGGCTGCCCAGATCTTGCCCCCTGGGCGGGCTGGCGACCACAACCAGGCCTTGATGGACCTGGGGTCATCAATTTGCACGCCGCGCACCCCGCTTTGCCCTGCCTGCCCTCTGGTTGATCTGTGCCAGGCGCGGGCCTTGGGCGTGCAAGAACAGCGCCCGGTGCTGGCAGCAAAGCCCGCCAGTCCACATTACACGGTCACTGCGGCGGTCATTGAACGCGATGGACAACTGCTGCTGGCACAGCGCCCGCAGAATGGGCTGCTGGGTGGGCTGTGGGAGTTCCCCGGTGGCAAGCAGCAAGATGGCGAAGACCTGCCCGCCTGCCTGCGCCGCGAGATTGACGAAGAGCTGGGGGTGGAGATCGAAGTTGGGCCCGAGCTTGGCGTGTACCGCCATGCCTTTACCCACTTCCGCATCACGCTGCACGCCTTCCGCTGCCGCCTGTTAGCGGGCCAGCCGCGCCTCATCCAGGCGGCGGACTTGCGGTGGGTGGCTCCGGCTGATCTGGAGACTTACCCGATGGGTAAGGTAGACCGCCAGATTGCCAAAAAACTGCTCTTAGAAGCAAAGGATGGTTCTGATGACAGATTATCTGATCGTTGATGCACATGAAGATTTGGCCTGGAATATCCAGGTTTTTAGACGAGATTACCGCCGCGCCGCGGCCGAGACGCGCCGGCTTGAGGCCGGCGGCCTGGCGGTTGAGAAGAACGGCGATACCCTGTTGGGCTGGCCCGATTACCAGCGCGGGCGGGTGGCGGTGGTCTTTGGCACCCTGTTTGCTTCGCCTGCCCGCCGCAAAACAGGTGATTGGGATTACCCCACCTATGCCACCGCAGATGAAGCGCATACCATTTATCAATGGCAGTTAGATGCTTACCGGCGCCTGGCAGATGATGC
>CAZWFQ010000039.1:2823-11704 GCA_964633225.1 uncultured Anaerolineaceae bacterium | reverse complement strand
GGCCCCCTGACCCCTGAAGGCTACCAACTGTTGGAAGGGATGGCGCAATTCGGCTTTAGCCTGGATTTGAGCCATATGGATGAGCAAGCAGCCTTGCAGGCTTTAGACGCTTACCCGGGGCCCATTATCGCTTCGCATGCCAACGTGAGCGCCTTACTGAAGGGCGCAGAGAGCAACCGCCATTTGAGCGACCGCCTGCTGGACGGTCTCTTGGAGCGCGCAGGGGTGATCGGCGTGGTGCCGTTTAATCACTTCTTACGTGTGGGCTGGCGAGAGGCTGACGGGCGGGCGGCTGTGACGCTGGAGGCGGTGGTGGCGCAAATCGATTACATTTGCCAGCGCGCCGGCAGTGCCCGCCAGGTGGGGTTGGGCAGCGACTTCGACGGCGGTTTCGGCTTACAATCTGTTCCCACTGGTGTGGATACAATTGCTGACCTGCAAAAACTTGCCCCATTGCTGGCTGAAAAGGGGTATACTGAGGCAGATATCGCCGCCATCCTGGGCGGCAACTGGCTGGCACACTTACAGTCTACCCTGCCGGAGGTGTTATGAGTAACCCTCTTCCTGCTCCCAAAAACCCCGGACACGGGCGCCGGGTGATTGGTTTGGGGGTGACTTTTGTGGGTTTCATGGTTTTTCTGCTCGGTGCTGAGCCAGGCCTGCTAGGCCTGGATCGCAGCCCGGTGCTTGGTTTTGTACAAATTGCGGTTTTTTTGGTGGGATTGGGTATTATCTGCCTGGGGGGCTATATTGGCCTGGCGTCTTTGTGGAACGGCAGCCCCAAGACCATCGCTTCAGATATCGGCCTGCGCCTGATCGCCACCGGCTATATGATTGCGGTTGCTTCGGGCATGGCGGATATTTTTGGTTTTGGCAGTGAATTCTACCCGGACGGCATTCCCCAGTTTGGCTTCTTGCAAACGCTTGGGGTAATGGCAGGCCAGTTGGTAATTGCGGTTGGCTTGCTGCTGCTTATCCCCTACAGCAAGCTCAAGCCCCAAAAAGAAGTAGATCCTCAAGTAAATTAAGCTCCCGTTTCTGCTTTGCGAAAAGGGGCATTTATGCTATATTCATAGCACCTAGCAAACCGGGAGGTGGTTTTATGTCAACTTCTGAAGAACAACCTAGCCCAGGCATCCGCCAGCGCTTAAGTAAGATCGTTTCTGATGGCAAGGCATATTATAAGCGTTCGCCGCGCTTGCAGCGCTTTACCTGGCAGGGCAAAGTGGGCTCTGCTTTTCTGTGGACGGCCAGCATCCTTTCGTTTATTGTTAACTTGATCCTGATCGTGGTGATGATTGTGGTCGTGCGTTACGTGTTCACCCTGCGCGAAATGATCCAGGATGGCTTGATCAACGGCCTGTACGAAAACTTTGTCCTGATGGATGAGGCCAATATCACCACCACGGTCGAAGTGGCAACCACCATCCAGGTGGTGGATACCATCCCAGTGGTCTTTAACCTGCCGCTCAACCAGGATACCGAGGTGGTATTGGTGGATGCTACCCCCATCAACGGCGCCACCATTTATTTGAACGGCGCGGCAGTGCCGCTGGACCTGGTGCTGCCGGCAGACACGGTCTTGGGCATTTCTCTGGATTTGGTCGTACCGGTCAGCCAGACGGTCCCGGTCAGCCTGGATGTGCCCGTCAACCTGACGGTGCCAGTGGATATCCCGCTTCAGAGCACTGAGCTGCACCAGCCTTTTACCGGTTTGCAGGGCGTGGTTTCGCCTTACCGCGATCTGCTGAACGATGTGCCCCGTTCTTGGGAAGATATTGGCCTTTGCAAGCCGGCTTTGACCCATTGGTTCTGCGATCTGCTCTTCGCGGAATAGCCCCGGTATGGATGCTCCCATCACCAGGCTATATTTGCCCAATGGTATGCTTGTCTTGCTGAAAGAGATCCACACTTCCCCCATCATCAGCCAATGGATCTGGTACCGCGTGGGTTCACGCAATGAAACGCCCGGCATTACGGGCGTTTCGCATTGGGTGGAGCATATGCTCTTCAAGGGAACGGCTCAGTACCCGGCAGGCGCCTCAGACCGTTTGCTTTCGCGCGAGGGGGGCGTTTGGAATGCCTTCACATACCTGGATTGGACGGCTTTCTTTGAGTCGCTCCCGGCCGATAAGATTGACCTGGCCCTGCAGCTGGAGGCCGACCGCATGGCGAACAGCCTGTTTGCCCCCCAGGATGTAGAGTCTGAGCGCACGGTTGTGATCGCTGAACGGCAGGGGGATGAAAATGAGCCGCTTTTCCGCCTGGGCGAGGCCGTACAAGAGGCGGCTTTCCAGGTTCATCCCTATCATCATGAAATCATTGGCAGCCTGGCTGACCTGCAAAGCATGACCCGGGCAGACCTATACCGTCACTACCAGAATTATTACACCCCCGCCAATGCAGTGCTGGCGTTGGCAGGAGATTTCGAAACCACCGCTATGTTAGAGCGCATCCAGGCCTTGTATGCGCCGCTGCCCGGTCGTGTCCCCCAGCGCAGTGCCCCTCCTTCTGAGCCAGAGCAAACCGAGGAACGGCGTGTGACGGTGGAAGGCCCCGGTGAGACGGTTTATGTGCAGGCGGCCTACCATGCCCCGGCTGCTAGCCAGGAAGATTTCTTTGCCTGCACCGTGTTAGACAGCTTGTTGACCGGCCCCAGCAGTTTGAATATGTTTGGCGGGGGCATATCTAACAAAACTTCGCGCCTGTACCGCCGCCTGGTGGATGGTGAATTGGCAGTGAGCGTGGCGGGCGGGCTGGGGGCCACCATTGACCCCTACCTGTATATGATCCACCTGACCGTGCACCCTCAATCCACGCCGCAGGCCTGCCTGCAGGCCCTGGATGATGAGGTGGCGCGCTTGCAGGACTCTCCGCCGCTCGCCGCCGAGTTGGAGCGGGCCGTCAAGCAAGCCAAGGCCCTGTTTGCCTATGGCAGCGAGAGCATCTCGAACCAGGCTTTCTGGCTGGGCTTCTCTGAGATGTTCGCCGATTACGATTGGTTTACCACCTACCTGGAGCGCTTGCAGGCTGTGACGCCTGCCGATGTACAGCGCGCCGCACAGCGCATGCTGCGCCCCTCCAATCGCACTTTAGGGGTATATCTTCCAACCGGCGAGGCCCCTGATGAAGGCGATTGACTTTTTCACCGCAGAGCCGCAGAGAGCGCCGAGTTTTATATTCTTAAAAACTCTGTGGCCTCTGTGTCTCTGTGGTTTTCTCTTCTCCTCGACCAACCCTATACCATGCCCGGCTTAAATACTTTCCCTGGATCCGATGATATTACCCGCATCACGCTGCCCAACGGCATCGTGGTGTTGGCCCGCCCCAATTTCAACAGCCTCTCGGTCATTGTATCGGGCTACTTCCCCGCGGGAAGCTTGTTTGACCCGGATGACCGGCTGGGCCTGGCTGACTTTACCGCCCAGGCCTTGATGCGCGGCACCCAGCAGCGCAGCTTCCAACAGCTTTACGATGCCCTGGAAGGCGCCGGCGCCAGCCTGGGCGTCCAGGGCGGCACGCACTCGGCGGGCTTCGCCGGGCAGGCCCTGGCTGAAGACCTGGGCCTGCTCTTGAGCTTGCTGTCTGAAACCCTGCGCCAGCCAGCTTTCCCTGAAGACCAGGTGGAACGCCTGCGTGCCCGGTTGCTCACCAGCCTGGCTATCCGTGCCCAAGATACAGCCGATATGTCGGCCATGGTTTTTGACCAATTGGCTTATCCCGGTCACCCTTACAGCCGCCCTGAAGATGGCTATCCCGAGACCATCCAGGCCATTACCCGGGCCGATTTGCAGGCTTTCCATGCCCGGCACTACGGGCCGCGCGGCCTGGTGTTGAGCGTGGTGGGCGCGGTGGAGCCGCAGCAAGTGCTAGACTTGGTGACCCAGGCCCTGGGCGACTGGCAGAATCCGGCCCAACCCCAGCTGCCCCCTCTGCCGCCTGTCCAACCGCTGGCAGAGGCTTTGCGCCGTCATGTGGAGATACCCGGCAAGATGCAAACAGACCTGGTGATGGGTGTACCCGGCCCAGAGCGCAAGACGCCCGAGTTCCTGGCGGCCTCGCTGGGCAACAGCATTTTGGGGCAGTTTGGTATGTACGGGCGTATTGGCCAGGTGGTGCGCGAGCAGGCCGGCCTGGCCTATTACGCTGCCAGCAGCCTGTCGGGCGGGCCGGGGCCGGGGCCGTGGTTTGTCTCAGCGGGTGTAGAGCCCGGCAAGGTGGAGCAGGCCCTGGAATTGATGCGGGCCGAGGTCCGGCGCTTTGTGAGCGAGCCAGTGACCGAGCAAGAGCTGGCCGATAACCAGGCCAACTACATTGGCCGGCTGCCCTTGTCGCTTGAATCGAACCTGGGCGTGTCCGCAGCCCTGCTCAACCTGGAGCGCTATGACCTGGGATTGGATTATTACCGCCAATACCCCGGCCTGGTGGGCGCGGTGACGCGGGAAGAGATCCTTGCCACCGCCCGGCGCTACCTGGATCCCCAACGTATGGCAGTTGCCACGGCTGGCAGCAGCGCCCTGGATGCATCGTAAACGGGTAGCTGTGATGACACCTTTAGCCAGCGGCGTGGACTTGATCGAGATTGAACGGGTGCAAGATGCCTTGCGGCGGCATGGGGGGCGTTTTGCGCAGCATGTTTTCACTGCTGCCGAGTTGGCAGATGTGTGCGGAGAAGACCAGGATTATGCTCGCTTTGCTCCTTCTTTAGCGGCGCGCTTTGCCGCCAAAGAAGCGGTGGCGAAGGCCCTGGGTACGGGCATTGGGGCAGTAGGTTGGCAGGAGATCGAGGTGCTGCGCGGGTCAAACAATGCCCCGGGCCTGCACTTGCATGCCGCCGCCAAGGAGCTTGCCGCTGAACTGGGCCTGGTGACCTGGTCTATCAGCCTGAGCCACTCGCACAGCCACGCCATTGCCATGGTGGTGGCGGTGGGGAACAACCCCTGACGAAAATTTTGCACAAGTGCATGCCTCACGGTCACCGGCTTTGATGCCGGCGCCTGAGATTGACATGTCTATCCAAATCCGGTAAACTACCCTTCACGTAGGTGAACGTGAGTTCGGGTTAGCAAAAAGTGGGAGCTTTGGGAGAACAACCTCCAAACCCCTTATCTCGAATTCGCGTTAGGTTAGTAAAGGTATTGTACTGGTTGATAGTTTGTAGAGGGTAGATATGCGAAAATACATTTGGACGATTGCAGGCACCATCAGCCTGGGGTTGGCTGTGATTGGGATCTTTGTGCCAATTTTGCCCACCACGCCGCTCTTGCTCTTGGCGGCTTTCTTTTATGGGCGCGGCTCACAACGCTTTTACGATTGGCTGGTCAACCGTTCGCGTTTCAGCGGCTATATCCGCAGTTACCGCGCCGGCCTGGGCATTCCATTGAAGCAAAAAGTGATGACCATTGCCCTGCTGTGGTTGACGATCGGGTTTTCGATTGTCTTTGTGGCCGAAAGCTGGTGGCTGAGGGTCTTGCTGGGGGTCGTGGCAGTGGGGGTTACCATTCACCTGGCCCGCATCAAGGTTCAGCAGCCAGAAGCGGATGCTTGTGTGCCACAGGCGGTCCAGTCTGCTCAAGAACCCTAAGAAATTCCACTCCCACTTCTCTGGTCTTTGTGGTATACTCGCATGCGCTCTCGCCGATTGGCGGGGGTGCGCCTGAACAGGCGCCACTACCAATCCCACACGCTTCCCGACTGGCCGGGGCGTGCCGCACATCAGGGGCGGGCAACCCCTTGCCCCCGCGGTCACCGGCTGGGATGAAGGATGCGAAGGAATAACGCAGAAGGAGACAATCGAATATGTCAGTAATCCCTATGAAGGCTTTGCTTGAATCGGGCGTTCACTTTGGTCATCGCACGCAAAAGTGGCACCCCGCCATGAAGCCCTATATTTTCACCGAACGCAATGGTATCCACATCATTGACCTGCAGAAGACATCGAAGGCCATTGATGTGGCATTCAATATGGTGCGCGACACCGTCGCCAACGGCGGCTCTGTGCTGTTCATCGGCACCAAGCGCCAGGCCCAAGAGACCATTCAGCTTGAGGCGCAGCGCTGCTCGATGCCCTACGTCACCGCTCGCTGGCTGGGCGGCATGCTCACCAACTGGCGCACCATTCGCCAGCGCATCAATGAGCTCGAGCGCCTGGAGCGCATGCGCGATACCGGCGACTTTAGCCGCATTACCAAGAAGGAAGCCCTGATCCTCACCCGTGAGATCGAGCGCCTGGAAAGCCTGCTGGGCGGCGTGCGCAAGATGGCCCGCCCGCCTGAATTGGTCTTTGTGGTGGATGTGATGCGTGAAGCCACCGCAATCCATGAGGCCAATTTGCTGAATATCCCGGTGGTGGCAATGGTTGACACCAACTGCGATCCCGGCGATGTGGACTACGTTATCCCTTCGAATGATGATGCCATCCGCGCCATTAAGCTGGTGGTTGGCAAGATCGCCGAAGCTGCCCTGGAAGGCCTGGGCATGCGCAAGGATGACGTGGTGGAAGAAGTTGAGCAAGCCGTGGTGCGCGTGAGCGATGATCGCGAATTGAGCGACGAAGAGCTGCTAGGTGAGGCCACCCTGGCCAAGCTGGCCCCGCACGGCAAAGACGAAGAAGTTCCGGCTGTGGTTGAGCCCATCGCTCCGGTAGTAGAAGAAGCAGCTGAGACAGATGCAGTTGTTGCATCTGATGTTGAAGAAAACAAAGGATAAAGGTTTTTAGCATGGCAATCACGATTGAACAGATCAAAGAACTGCGCGAGGCCACTGGTGTTGGCATTTTGGATTGTCGCAAGGCACTCGAGCAGTCTGACGGTGACTACAAGAAGGCAGTAGACTACCTGCGCGAGAAGGGCCTGGCAAAGGCCGCCAAGCGCGCTGACCGCGAAGCTTCAGAAGGTGTGGTTGAGCTGTATTCGCATGGTAACGGCCGCGTGGGCGTGATGGTGGAGGTCAACTGCGAGACCGACTTTGTGGCCCGCTCTGATGGCTTCCGCAAATTTGCCCATGAGGTGGCTTTGCAGATTGCTGCTGCCGCGCCGCGCTACGTGAATAAGGACGATGTGACCGAAGAAGAGCTCGAACGCGAACGCCAGATCGCCCGCAACCGCGCCCAAGAAGAAGGCAAGCCTGCCCCCGTGATCGATCGGATCGTGGAAGGTCGGATTGAAAAATTCTACGATGAAGCTTGCTTGCTGCGCCAGCCTTACATCCGCGACGAACAGGTGACCATCGAAAAGCTGCTGCACGAGCAAATTGCAGCCCTCGGTGAAAACATCGTCATCCGGCGCTTTGTGCGCTGGGAGCTGGGTGAAAGTCTTTTGGACTAAATTAAAAAAGGCCAACCATAACTGGTTGGCCTTTTTTTCACCAGCAGCAGGTGCTGGCTATTCATGCAGGAGGAGTCATGGAAAAACAGCTCAAATACAAGCGCATCTTGCTCAAGTTGGGGGGCGAGTCATTGAGCAGCCCAGGTGGGTTTGGCATTGACCCGCGGGCAGCCGAAGGGGTGGCTGAGAGCGTGCGTGAAGTGCACGACAAAGGCGTTGATGTGGCGATTGTGATTGGGGCCGGCAACCTGTGGCGCGGGCGCAGCGGCATTGAACGCGGCATGGATCGCGCCACCGCTGATTATATGGGCATGCTGGCTACGGTGATGAATGCGATGGCCTTGATGGATGCCATGGAACGACTGGGCATGGTGACGCGCGTCCAAACCGCATTGGAAATGCGCGCTGTGGCAGAGCCGTATATTCGCCGGCGTGCTATCCGTCACCTGGAAAAAGGGCGGGTGGTGATCTTTGGCGGGGGAACTGGCAACCCTTATTTCTCAACCGATACCGCGGCCGCCTTGCGGGCGATGGAAGTTGGGGCCGATGTGGTCATCAAAGCCACCAAAGTAGATGGCGTGTATGACTCAGACCCCATCAAGAACCCCAATGCTGTTCGCTTCGAAACCCTGACGTATATCGATGCCATCAACCGCCGCCTGGAAGTGATGGACAATACGGCCATCTCACTGTGTATGGATAATAACATGCCAATCATGGTGCTCAACCTGTGGCAGCCTGGCGCGGTGGTCAAAGCACTGTATGGCGAAAAAATAGGCACTCTGGTTACGGCTTAAAGGCCAATAAACCGATCAAAAGAGAGAAAAAGGGCCTTCAACCCCTTTTCTCTCTTTGCATTTTCGGGTATCCTATAGGGGTTGGGAAATTTATCGATTTACAGCAAGAACGACGAGATTTGGAGGTTCGTATGCTAAAAGATGCCTGTAATGAGGCTGAAGCCCGCATGAAAGGTGCGGTCCAATCACTGGAAGAGGATCTGTCTAGTATTCGCACTGGGCGTGCCAGCCCGGCCCTGGTGGAAAAACTGCCAGTTGAATATTATGGCGCGCCGACCCCTTTGCAGCAGTTGGCCAGTATCAGCGTGCCCGAGGCGCGCATGTTGGTGATCCGGCCTTTCGACGGCTCGACTTTGAGGATCATTGAGCGCGCCATCCTGGCTTCGGACCTGGGCCTGACGCCAAACAATGATGGCAAGGTCATTCGGCTAAACCTGCCGCCTCTGACCGAAGAACGCCGCCGCGATCTGGTGAAGGTGGTGCATAACCGGCTGGAGGAGGCGCGTGTGGCGGCGCGCAACGTGCGCCGGGATACGATCAAGGATCTGCGTGAATTCGAAGAAGAGAAGCTGATCTCGGAAGATGATCTTGCAAGGGGTGAAGAAGAACTGCAAAAACTCACCGATCGTTACGTTGAGGTGATAAACCAGGTAGGAGAGCACAAAGAAAAGGAAATCATGGAAGTATGAGTCCTGACCAGAAGGACGACTTGCCAGAAAAAGTTCCCACCCATGTGGGGATCATTATGGATGGCAATGG
>CAZWFQ010000039.1:0-2723 GCA_964633225.1 uncultured Anaerolineaceae bacterium | reverse complement strand
GCCTTCAATTATGGTGGGCGCGACGAGATCGTTTGCGCCATCCAGGCCATGCTCCGGGATGGGGTGGCGGCGGATGCGGTGAATGATGAATTGGTGAGCAAATACCTGTTCACCGCGGGTGTGCCCGACCCAGATCTGATCATCCGCACCTCGGGCGAACTGCGGGCCAGCAATTTCTTGATCTGGCAAGGTGCCTATGCTGAATGGTATTTCCCTGCCACCTATTGGCCTGATTTTGACCGCCAGGAACTGCTGCGCGCCCTGCATGATTTCAGCCAGCGTCAGCGCCGTTACGGCCTGACCGGTGAACAACTCAAAACGCAAAAGAAAAAGAAGCAGGCAAAAAATTGATGTTGGTCAAACGTGCTCTGGTGACAATCGTGTTGCTGCCAATTGGCATCGCAGCGATTGTGTGGGGGGGCTGGGTGTATCTGGCTCTAATCACCATTTTCTTGGTCCTAGCAGCGGTTGAGTATGCTGCTTTATGGCGTGCCAGTGGGTTTCAGCCCGCTGGCGTTTTGGTGGTTGGGGCCGTGCTGATCCTGGCGGTAGCCCGCCATGTGTGGGGCCTGGAAAATGCTGCCGGCTGGCTGAGCGCGGCAGTTTTGCTCAGCATGGCATATCACCTGGTGCAATATGAGCGCGGTCGAGAGCAGGCCGCCACTGACTTTGCGATCACCCTGACGGGCATCTTGTACCTGGGCTGGATTGGCCCTTATATGCTCTCGATTCGTTCCCTGGCCGATGGGCAGTGGTGGGTGCTGTTGGTGCTGCCAGCCGCCTGGCTGGGTGATACTGGGGCTTATCTTATCGGCAGCCGCTTTGGCCGCCATCTGCTTACCCCGCGCCTGAGCCCCAAGAAAACCTGGGAGGGCTACCTGGGCGGCGTGGTCTGCAGCGTGTTGGGCGGCCTGGGGCTGGCGCTCTGGTACCAAACATTGGGCGCTCCTGCCGGGATCAACCTGCTGTCTGGGGGATTGGTGGGGTTGGCCATGGGCATCTTCCCCACCCTGGGCGACCTGGGCGAAAGTATGATCAAGCGCCAGATGGGGGTTAAAGATTCGGGCCGTCTGCTGCCAGGGCATGGCGGGGCCTTTGACCGCATCGACTCTTGGCTGTGGGCGGCTGTCATCGGGTATTATATGGTGGTCGGCCTGTTTCTGTAGCGGTATATTAAAAAACCTTTAATTGACAGTCTTTCTCAACCGTGGTATTATCCACGCCACAAATCAGCAGCCCCTAAAGGCGCTCTTATCCAGAGAGGTGGAGGGACCGGCCCTGTGAAACCTCGGCAACCGGTAGCGAGTTATCTTGCTAAGTAGGTGCCAATTCCGGCAGATCGAAATCCTGGAAGATGAGAGGGTACTCCTTGCGAGTGTATCGCTTGCCCTTTCTCGAGCAGAAGGGGCAATTTTTTTATACAAATGGAGAATGCTCATGAACACTTCCTTTATGAACTCGCCAAGCTTGTTGTTCACCTCAGAATCGGTTACTGAGGGACACCCTGATAAGCTGTGTGATCAGATCAGCGATGGTGTGCTGGATGCCTGCCTGGCGCAGGATCCCTTCTCGCGCGTGGCTTGCGAGACGGCTACCAAAACCGGCTTTGTGATGCTGCTGGGCGAGATCACCACCCGTGCCAATTTTAATTTTGACGATTTGGTGCGTAAGATCATCATTGACATTGGTTACGATTCTAGCGACAAGGGATTTGATGGAAATACTTGCGCCGTGCAGTTGGCGATTGCCAAGCAATCTGGCGACATTGCCATGGGTGTGGATAAAGCCCTGGAGGCTAAGTCTGGCGCCATGAGCGAAGCCGAAGTGGATGCCATTGGCGCGGGCGACCAGGGGATGATGTTTGGCTATGCTTGCAATGAGACCCTGCAGTTGATGCCCATGCCCATTTACCTGGCCCACAAGCTGACCCGCCGTTTGAGCGAGCAGCGCAAAGATGGCACCCTACCCTGGCTGCGCCCAGATGGTAAGAGCCAGGTGACGGTGGAATACCGCTACGGGAAACCCTATCGCGTCGATACTGTCCTGGTCAGCACCCAACACGCCCCCGATGTCTCGCATGCCGAGATCAGCGAAGCCTTGATCGAGAATGTGATCATGCCTACTCTGCCTGCCGAGATGGTAGATGATAAGATCAAGATCTTTGTCAACCCCACCGGCCGGTTTGTGATTGGTGGCCCGCAGGGCGATGCCGGTGTGACCGGACGCAAGATCATCGTTGATACGTATGGCGGCATGGGTCGTCATGGCGGCGGCGCCTTCAGCGGCAAAGACCCAACCAAGGTTGATCGCTCAGCCGCTTATGCGGCGCGTTGGGCGGCTAAGAATGTGGTGGCTGCCGGACTGGCTGAGCGGGTTGAAATCCAGGTGGCTTATGCCATTGGTGTGGCGCACCCCGTCAGTGTTAATGTAGAGACCTTTGGCACCGGCGCAATCTCTGATGATAAAATCGCAGCCCTGGTCAGCCAGAATTTCGATCTGCGCCCTGGCGCTATCATCCAAGACCTGGATCTGCGCCGACCCATTTACCGGCAGACTGCGGCTTACGGCCACTTTGGCCGCGATGACCTGAACCTGCCTTGGGAGAACATTGATAAGGCCGATGTACTGCGTAAGGCGGCTGGCCTTAACGGACAATGATCTTGTAAGGCTCTCCACTCAGAGACTATCACAGAGACACAGCGGTTGTACTTTGGTTCCCTGTG
>CAZWFQ010000038.1:0-34922 GCA_964633225.1 uncultured Anaerolineaceae bacterium | reverse complement strand
TTCTGCAGGCTGGTGATCCAGTTGCGGGCAAAGCTGAGCACCTGGCCCCAGTCGGCATAACCCACCTGCGTGCCAATGCCCAAGAAGGACAGGGCCGCAAAGCTGAGCACCACATCGCCAATGGCGAGCGAGGCCAGCACCAGGGTGGGGAAGATGGCGTTGGGGAGAATATGGCGGAAAAGGATGCGGTAATCCTGAACGCCCACCACGCGAGCTGCCAGGACGAAATCGCGCTCCTTGACCGATAAGATATCCCCGCGGATGATACGGGCGTACCCCATCCACCCAAACGAGATCAAGGCAATGATCGATGGAACCAGGCTTTTTCCAATCACTGGCGTCAGGACCGCTGCCAGGATCAAGGCCATCAGGATGAAGGGCAGGGTCATAAAGATATCAACCAGGCGCATGATGATGTTGTCAACCAGGCCGCCGTAATAGGCTGAAATGGAACCGATGATGATCCCGATCAGGACGGTAGAGATCACCACAATGAAACCGGTGCGGAAAGCCGTGCGTGTGCCCCACACCAGCCCATAGAAGATGTCATATTGGCCCTGGGCTGTGCCCAGGATGTGCACCCATTCATCCTCTCCGGTGATGGCTTTGTACCAGAAGGGGACATCGGGTGCGTTTTTCTTCCATTCGGTGCCCATTGCTCGCGGTTCGCCGCTAAAACCATCGCGGGGAATCTTGTAGGGATCGCTGCCGACGGGCGGTACGATCACCGGAGCAAAGATAGCCACCAGGATGTAAATGCCAATCAAGATGAACCCCATAATGGATGCCGGGGTCTTTAATAAACCGGTGATAATGCGGAAGTTCTCTGGGCCCAAGAACCGTTCAATACGGCCAATCTTGCGTTCCGGCCTTGCTTCGCGTAATAAGGTGTTATCACCCGTGGGAGCAGTTGTTGTCGTCATACCATTCTCCTTATGCCAGGCGGACGCGGGGATCAATGAAGCCGTACAGGATATCCACAACCAGGTTCGAGAGGATGAGGATCAAGCCGTTGAAGACTGCAAAGCCTAAAACGGTCACCACATCCAGCTGCTGGGCAGCGTTGGCTGCGGCCTGGCCGATGCCAGGGTAATTGAACACGGTTTCGGTGATGACGACGCCGCCCAGCAAACCCACCACGCTCATGCCAGCTAATGTGGTGATCGAGATCATGGCATTGGGACGGGCGTGCTTGTTGATCACATCACTTTCTTTCAAGCCTTTGGCGCGTGCGGTGGTCACATAGTCCATGCGCAGGGTTTCGAGCATGGATGAACGCGTCACGCGCACAAAAGTAGCCCAGTTGATGTAAGATAGGGTCAGGATGGGCAAGACCATGTGCCGGAGTGCATCTAAGAAGACGTCAATCCGGCCGTTCAGCAGGGCGTCAATGGTGAGCAGCTTGGTGTACTGGTGAAATTCGCCCGAAAAGATCAGTTGACTGACCCAGTCTGACATTTTCCCTGGGGGGAACCATTGTAAATTTGCATAAAAAACGATCAGCATTAACAACCCAAACACAAAAGATGGGAAGGATGTCCCCACAATACTAAAGATGCGTGCCAACTGGTCTACCCAGCCGTTTTGGTGTACGGCTGCCTGCACCCCCAGCCAGATACCAACCGAAAGCATCGGAAAGACAGCCCAAAGCGCCAGGTCTAAGGTGTTGGGGAAGCGATTTTTAATGATATCAATTACCGGTTGTGAGGCAGTGCGAGAATAACCAAAATCACCAAAGATGATGCCGCCTTCGCGATTGCCCGTCACCGGGTCTTCGACCCCTACCAACCAGCGCCAGTACTGCTCATAAATAGGCCGGTCCAAGCCGTATTTTCGAATGATGCCCTGGATCTGTTTATCGTTCTTCGGGAAGTCCCTGACATACAAAGCAGACCGTTCTACGGGCCCCAGGAATTGAAGCATCCCAAAAATGATCACAGTAACCCCAAAGATCAGAAGTGGAACAAGCAGTAAGCGCCGGATTATGTATGTTGACATCGAGTACCTCGAAATTGAACCTTGGGAGCATGCGGGAACCCTTGCGGGCTCCCGCATGCTTTGATCTAGACGAAACGGAAGGTCACTATTCGATGAAGAAGTTGAACAGGATCACATCCTGAGACAGACCGGGGCGCGAGATGTACAGGCGCAGCGGCTGGTCAGAAGCGGTGTCGCAGGTGATGAAGCGATCCACACCCAGCAGGTCGGTGTTGACTTCGCAGACGTTCTGCACGTCACCGTAAGTGTTGGCCACAGGATCGTAGACGCGCATCTCGCCGACCATGGGGTCAACCTGGACGCGGTATTCAGCCGGGACGGCGATGATATCAGCCTCGCCAGCCTGCAGCATTGCAAAGCGGGTGCCGAACTCGGTGATGATCTTGATGACCACACGATCGAGCTTGGCAGCCTCGCCCCAGTAGCCGTCGTAGCGGGCCAGGACGATTTCTTCGCCAGGAGTCCAGTGATCGAGCTTGAAGGCACCGGTGCCGTTGGCAATGGCGCTGAAGGGATCCTCAGCGGAGGTCATGCCGTAGGTGTTCTGCCAGGTATCGCAAGAACCATCCCAGCCACCGTTCTCAATGACCCATTCGCTGTCCATGATCGAGCCCCAGCCATTCGCAATGGTGGGCAGGAAAGGACCCCAAGGCTGAGCCAGGGTGAAGGTGACGGTGCCAGCGGCGTCATCGGCCACGATGACGGACTTGACACGCTCGCAAGCAGCCACGAGGACGGCGGGATCATTGGCCACCAGGGTTTCGCGGTCGTCAGCAGAAGCGCCTTCGTCCACGAGCATGGTGATGTCATCCATACCAACGCCGAAGAAGGGTTCGGCCAGCAGCCACTGCGGGGAAGAGTAACCACCCTGCAGCAGGCCGCGCTGGAAGGAGTAGGCCACGTCGGATGCGGTCAAGGTGCCGCCTTCATGGAAGGTGACGCCCTGGCGAATGGTGAAGGTCCAGACGGTGCCGTCTTCTGAAACGGTCCAGGACTCAGCCAGCTGAGGCACGAACTTGTCGGTGGCCTCGCCATCGTAGAAGACCAGGGTTTCGTAGACGTTCTGGAGAATTTCGCCAGAAGCGGTGTCATAGGCCAGGGCCGGGTCGAAGGTATCGGCATCACCGGTGGTCACGACGACCATGGTGGTGGGATCGGGGGCCGCGGCGGTCTTGGAAATGGTGCGGTAGTAGATGTTGGAGAAGATGGGGTTCATGACGCGGCCTTCAACCCAGGTCTGCTCATAACCGTGCGAGGTGGCCAGGGCTAGAGGAACGCCAGGAACATAATCGTAGTACAGTTGGTTGAATTCCTGGTACACTGCGTGGCGAGCATCGGGGTCAACCAGGGACACACCTTCGTCCAGGAGGGCCTTGAACTCAGCGCGCATGTCATCGGGCATGTTCTGGCGAGCGCCATAAGTGCCGGTGGTGTAGGGCTGGTACCAGTTGTGAGCGTCGTGAATGTCTTCCAGCCAGCCAGCGGTCATGATGGGGAGCTTGTGGGCGCGCTGGGCAGCCAGGTAAGAAGGCCACGGCAGACCGAGGACTTCGATCACGAATTTCTCGTTGACTGCAGACAGGTTGGCCTGCAGGATCTCGGCGATGATCTGGCGGGTGGTGTTACCGGTGTTGTACAGCATCTGAACACGGAAACCCATTTCCCAGACGTCATCGGGGTCTTCGCCAGCAGCAACGCCGTCTTTATCGACATCGGCCAGTTGGAACTCTTCTGCACACTTATCCAGGTCATAGGAATAGAAGGGTGCATCCGGGTCGTAGCCGGGCATGCCAGGCAGCGAGAGAACCTTGGACTGAACGGCCTCGCCCATGTACACGTCATTGATCAGGGTTTCCCAGTCAAAGCAGTAAGCAAAGGCACGGCGGACATGAACATCATCGAAGAAGGTTGGGGGAACGCCATTCCCGTCCAGCATATTGGAGCCGAGGTAAGGGTTCAGGGCTACTTCTGTTTCGGGTTCAGCTTCAGGTTCAGCCGGAGCGGGAGTAGCGGTGATGATGACGGTTTCCCCTTCGATCTCGACGATCTGGGTTTGTACGACCTCAACGGTCTTGATTACTTCGATGGTCTGCGGTTCGCAGGCAACCAACGCCAGAGCTGCGACCATCATGAGCACAAATAAAACAGTGAACTTACGCATGTTTCTTTCTCCTCCTAGAGAAATTAGGATATTCTGACAAACATTTGACGAGACAAGCGAGATCGTTTAAGTTATCTTGTGCGGTCACCTCCTCAGGGAAAGCTAAACTTTCAGGCAAGCGACATAGTGGTCAGGCTTGACCCGCCGGAATTCCGGCTGCTTCAGTGCACAGCCCTCATCAGCAATGGGGCAGCGTGTTCTGAAGCGGCAGCCAGAGGGCGGATTGACAGGCGAAGGTACATCGCCTTCTAGCACCGTGCGTTGGTGTGTTTCGTTATACACCGGGTCAGGCACGGGGATTGCAGAGAGTAGTGCTTGCGTGTAGGGGTGCAGGGGCTCATTGTACAGATCGTTGCGGTTGGCCAATTCTACGATCACGCCCAGGTACATCACTGCCACGCGATCGCTGATGTGCCGCACCATCGACAGGTCATGCGCGATGAACAGGTAGGTCAGATGGAATTCTTTTTGCAAATCTTCAAGCAGGTTGACCACCTGGGCCTGGATCGACACATCCAGGGCTGAGATGGGCTCGTCACAAACGATAAAAGACGGGTTCAGAGCCAGCGCCCGGGCCACGCCAATGCGTTGGCGTTGACCACCTGAGAATTCATGCGGATAACGACCGGCAAAATCTGGATCCAGCTTGACCAGCTCAAGCAGCTCGCCCACGCGGCGATCAATTTCTTTCCCGCTGGCTTCTTCAAAGGCCATCAACGGCTCACCAACGATATCGCGCAGGGTCATGCGGGGGTTCAGGCTGGCATAAGGGTCCTGGAAGATCATTTGCATCTCACGGCGCATCATGCGCATGGCATGCGGCTTTAAGCCAACCAGGTCTTGCCCGCGGTAATAGACATGCCCGGCAGTGGGCTTATAGAGCTGCAAGATGGTGCGCCCTGTGGTGGATTTGCCACACCCCGACTCGCCCACCAGGCCCAAGGTTTCGCCTTCGCGAATATCAAAACTCACCCCATCCACTGCGTGGACGGCCCCTACCTGGCGGCGAATGACACCCCGGTAGATGGGGAAGTGCATGGTAAGGTCTTCGACACGAATAAGGACGTTTTCGTTGTTGCTACTCATAGTCGTTCACTCTCGGTGGTGGTATCGACCCAACAAGCAACGCGATGGTCGGGGGTAATGTTGCGTAAGGGTGGGTTTTCTTGCCAGCAACGTTCGGTGACATAGCGGCAGCGTGGTGCAAATGGGCAAACCTGCGGTTTCTTGTATAACACGGGCGGCATGCCGTCAATCGAGTACAGCCGTGTTCGGCTATCATCATTCAGTTTGGGCAAGCTGCCGATGAGCCCCAGGGTGTAAGGATGCGAGGGATGGGCATACAGCTCTTTGACTGGGGCTTCTTCAATAATATAGCCGCCGTACATGACCATGACACGATGTGCAATCTTGGCTACCACACCCAGGTCATGCGTGATCCAAATGATTGCCATGCCAAATTCTTCGCGCAGGCGCTTGACCAGGTCAACGATCTGGGCCTGGATGGTCACATCCAGGGCAGTGGTCGGCTCATCTGCAATCAAGATTTCGGGCATGCAAGAGAGCCCCATGGCGATCATCACACGCTGGCGCATACCGCCAGAATACTGGTGCGGATAATCCTTCAGGCGTTCTCCGGCATTGGGGATGCCCACCAGCCCAAGCAGTTCAATTGAACGCTTGCGGGCCTGTTCTTGTGTCATCCCCATGTGCAAGAGCAAAGGCTCTGCCATCTGCTTCCCAATGGTCATCACTGGGTTGAGTGAAGTCATCGGGTCTTGGAAGACCATGCTGATCTTTGAGCCGCGCACCGCGCGGATCTCATCGGTCGGCATGGCCAACAGATCTTTCCCTTTGAACATCGCAGTCCCGGCTACAATCTTGCCAGGAGGAGAAGCAATCAATCTCAAACAAGAGAGCATGGTAACACTTTTGCCGCAGCCGCTCTCGCCGACTACGCCAAGTGTTTCCCCTTGATCTAACTTGAATGAGACACCGTTGACGGCATGGACAATGCCCTCAGGTGTTTTGAATTGAGTCTCTAGATTCTGAACGTTGAGTAACGACTCAGTCATCTATAATACCTCGATAATTGAACTGGTTTCGTGGAATGGGTGGGATAGAGAAAAAAAGATCATGCACATCTGATATGCTTACTTCCAAAGGATAGCATTCATAATCGAAAATTATACTCGATTAATCTTTCCTAGGTTCATTTTCATGCCAACAATTAAATGATCTGTTTGCATGATTTTTTAAGGACTTTTGTCCAGACGGACGCAATCCGAGGCTTGTGCATAAATCGTAGTACATTTTACCAAGGAACCCTCGAAATCTACCAGGATATCTATCAGGCCAAAATTGGGGTCAAAAGTCATCAATGTTAACCGGCGGGATTTTGGGAGAAGATCCTCCAGGTTGGCCGCGGCGCTTAAATGCATGCTCCTGGCAATCTCAACCGGCACTTCTTGGCCCTGGTGATCTGCCGCAAACTGGATCAACTCGTTGATCACCAGGACCGGTTCGCGGAAGTTGATGTTGATCACATGATCCAGGGTGCTGCCTGCCAGGCTGAAAAGGACCACGCATACCACCAGCATGGTGCCAGATGCCATACCATATGGCGAAAGCAGTGCCTGGTCAATCAGGTTGATCTCTAGCAAGCCGCACACGATGGCAGCAAACCCAACCACAATGAAACTGATGGCTCTGAATTGGAACAGGGCAATCGCTCCAATATCCGAATAAGCCACATACTGTGCGATGGATGGGTTGATCTGCTTGACAAAGTAAGCCGCCCCATCCATCGACAGCCAGATGGTCAGCCAGGAGAAGAACAACGCCAGCAGACCCCAGAACAGAATTGCTGCCCGGTGTTTGTTGAAGCGCATGGTCAGCCACCCTGCCAACCCGCCAGCAGGGATGCACAGGAGCAGACCGGGGATGAATTTGACCAGGGGCAAAGCCGCGTTTGCTTTCATCAGCAGCCAGGCATCGATCCCCCAGGCGAAGATTGAAAAGGCCACCCCACTGGTGATGCCATAGATTGCCCCGAGAAAAAGCTTCTTATGGTGGACAGCAGATGTCATTTATTGATCCTTGCAGTAAGGGCTGAACTTGCTGGCATTACAAGAAAACCAAATCGATACCGGCATCTAAACAACAATTCATAATGATTATACCGCGTAGGCCCGCCAGCAAGAACAGTCTCATGGCGATTATAATTGTACTGGAAGATACCAAATACCAAAGCCATTAAGCAAATTCAGGAGCTGATTATGCCCTCATTCCCTTATCGTGATCCATCTTTGTCTGAAGATGCTCGCCTGGCTGACCTGCTGGGCCGCATGACCCTGGCTGAGAAGTGCGCCCAATTGTTCGGGTCGATGGGGCTGGGCGAGCCGGAAGATGGGTCGTTTTCGCTGGAAGTTGCCCGCCAGCATTTCATGAACGGTATTTCATACCTCAACAGCCACCATCGCCATCGCAATACACGCCAGACGGTGACCTATTTGAACGGCTGGCAGAAGTTCTTGCGCGATGAGACGCGCCTGGGCATCCCCGCGCTGGCCCTGGGCGAGGGGCTGCATGGCTATATGGCTCACGATGCCACCAGCTTCCCGCAGGCTATCGGCCTGGCAAGCGCCTGGGACGTGGACCTGCACGAGCGGGTCTTCGCGGCGGCAGCGCGCGAGATGCGGGCACGTGGGGCGCAGTATGTGCTTTCGCCGGTGCTGGACCTGGCGCGTGATCCGCGTTGGGGGCGCACCGAGGAGACCTATGGCGAAGACCCTTACCTGGTCTCGCGCCTGGGGGTGGCGGCAGTACGGGGCTTCCAGGGTGGGCGTTTCACCGGTGCAGCGGGGCATGTTTTGGCCACGGCCAAGCATTTTGCTGCCCACGGACAGCCTGAGGCCGGCACCAACTGCGGCCCAGCCAACTATGCCGAGCGCACCCTGCGCGAAGAGTTCTTTGCGCCTTTTGAAGCCGTGGTGCGCGAAGCTGGGATTGGCTCTGTGATGGCATCGTATAATGAAATCAACGGCATCCCATCGCATGTGAATGCCTGGCTGTTGAAAGATTTGTTGCGCGGTGAATGGGGCTTCGATGGGTTCGTCGTTTCGGATGGCTGGGGCATAGATGACCTGTACCGCTTGCATTTTTTGGCTGCTGGTGAAGCCGATGCCGCTCAAAAAGCTTTCTCCAGCGGGGTGGAGCTGGAATTGGGACGCTGTTTTCGCCACTTAGAGCAGGCGGTGGAAGCGGGCGGCATCTCTGTTGAAGCCCTGGACGCGGCGGTGGCAAAGGTGCTGCGGGTCAAGTTCCGTTTGGGGTTGTTTGAGCAGCCGTTTGTGGATGAGGAAACTGCGCTTGCCATCACCAACTGTGCTGCGCACAAGGCACTCGCCTTAGAGGCGGCGCACAAGTCAATTGTCTTGCTGAAAAATGAGGGCGGTCTGCTGCCCCTGGCCTCATCTGGCCTGCGCTCTCTGGCGGTGATTGGCCCCAACGCGGCTGCCATCCGCGTGGGTGGTTACAGCGGCGACCCGGGCTGCTGTGTATCGGTTTTGGATGGCATCCGCCATAAGCTGGGGGAGGCGGTCTCGGTGTTGTATGCTGAGGGCTGTGGCCTGACCCAGGCTGTGGGCCGGGTGGGCGAATTATGGTGGCGCGATGATGTGCAGTTGAACGACCCCGCCCGCGATGATGCCTTGATCGCTGAGGCAGTGCAGACGGCTGAAAAGGCCGATGTTTGCTTGCTGGTGTTGGGCGATAACGAGCAGACCTGCCGCGAGGGGTGGTCAAAGACGCACCTGGGTGATCGCGACAGCCTGGACCTGCCGGCCCGGCAGGAGGAACTGCTGCGCGCCGTGGCTGCCACCGGCAAGCCACTGATCTTGTTGTTGATCAACGGCCGCCCGGCCAGCATCAATTTTGCAGCCGAAAATGTCCCCGCCATCTTAGAGGGTTGGTACCTGGGACAGGCGGCAGGGACGGCTGTGGCTGATGTGTTGTTTGGCGATGTGAACCCGGGCGGCAAGCTGCCAATTACCTTCCCGCGTTCGGTGGGGCAGATCCCGGCCTATTACTATCATAAGCCTTCTGGGCGGCGCGGGTACTTGTTTGCCGATGAAACGCCGTTATTTTGCTTTGGGCATGGGCTAAGCTACACCACCTTTGCATACCGCAATTTGCGCCTGAGTGCCAATAGTATCCGTGCCGGTGAGTGTGTCACGTTGACGGTGGACGTGACCAACACCGGTGAGCGGGCTGGCGATGAGGTGGTGCAGTTGTACATCCATGATGTGCTGAGTGCCTATGTGACCCGCCCCGTGAAACTGCTCAAGGGTTTTCAGCGCATCACTTTGCAGCCGGGTGAGACCAGGGCCCTCACTTTTGATGTCGGTCCCACCCAACTGCAATACCTGGATGAGAGCATGCAGCAGACGGTGGAGCCGGGGCAGTTTGAGTTGATGGTGGGGGGCAGTTCGAGCGTTCTGCACACTGTGAAGCTGACAGTGCTGCCTGGAGCGTAGGGGTGTTATGTGGCATGTGCAAGGGTCGGGGCTATGGCGGTATCCATGCCTGGACCGGCTGGGGTGGGACATTCCCGGTGGATTGATCTTGGTGAATGTCCAGGATCTCTCTGGTTATTGACGTTCTCTTGACGGGCTTGTGACATAATTGGTTTATCAAGATTTGCCTAGTGAACCAGGGAGATTCCAGACATGTCGCACAAACTCAACTTTACCCATCTGTTTGTTATCCTGGCCTTGTGCGCGGGGCTGCTTGGCCCGGCACAGCCGGCGGCAGCCAAATCACAGCCGGCGGCCGCGCAACCCGCCGCGATCGAGATTGCGAACCAGCCGGCTCCCGAAGCCGATTACGAGTTCGTGGTCAATATCAGCGACCCCATGGCGCCCGATACCTACCCGGGCGATCTGCTCTGTTGGACGGCGACCGGCAAGTGCTCGCTGTATGCTGCCATCCAGGAAGCCAATGCTGTGTTAACCAGCGCGCGCATTACGTTTGCGCCAGAAGTGACCGAGATCGTTTTTACTGAAGATGATTGCTGCCTGCCTCCCCTGGCGCGCTCCAACCCTGCTTCCACTGGTGCCACCATCATTCGCGGCGGCGGGAATGTGGCCCTGGTGGGTGCAGGCACCCTTCTTATAGGGCAGTCTCCGATTGGCCTGGCATTGGTGGGCCAGCATAACTACATCTATGGCCTGGAGCTGCGCAACTGGGAAACAGCGGTGTATATCCAGGGCGATAATAACATCTTGGGGGCAGATGGCTTTCCGGATGCAGACATGGAGCATGAGCGGAATTATATCGATGATAACTATGTCGGCGTAGAGATCAGCGGCGACGAGAATATCATCGGTGGAAATACCATCTCCGGCAGCACCGAATATGGCCTACGCATCCAGGAGGGCGCCAACAATAACCAGGTGGGAGTGCTGTCTGGCACCTATAATCCGTATTATGCCCGCAATCTCATCGACGGTGGTGACCGCTGCCTGTCGGTGGGGGGCAACCAGAATACCATCGCTGGGAACCGGATCTCTAATTGTGACAAATATGGCATTTCGGTGGGCGGCGATGGGAACACGATTGGCATCAATAGTGACGAATTCAATGACCTGGATGAAGGCAACTGGACTACAAATACTGGCTCGGGCGGCATCGCTGTCTTCGGAGACGAGAACGTGGTGGCTGGGAATTATTCTGGCCTGTATGATGATGGCAGCCTGCACCCCAACCTGAACGGCGTCATCATCAAAGGGGTGCGCAACCATGTTGGCCCAAACGGCGATGGTATTTCAGACGATCTGGAGGTCAACTATTTTTCCGGCAATACCCAATTCGGTATTATGCTGGATGGTAATGACAATGTGGTGGTGGGAAATATGGTTGGCCTGGCTCCTGATGGCAGCCCGCTGGCGAACACACAAGCTGGCATCAGCATTTCTGGCTCAGATAACATCGTGGGCGGTATTGAGCCCTGGCAGGCCAATACTGTTGCCCATAATTCAAGCAGAGGCATTTCTCTGCGTTCGTTCGGCCCCGCGGTGACCGGCAATACCTTGCGCGGCAACCTGATCTACGAGAATACTGGCCTGGCGGTTGATTTGGCGGCTGATTGGCGCACTTCCAATGACCCGGGTGATGTGGACAGCGGGGCGAACGATCTGCAGAACTATCCAGTGCTCACCGCGGCCCTGCGGGTCAGCGGGGGCACGCGCGTGTTGGGCAGCTTTAACAGCACGGCCCTGACCAGCTTCACGCTTGATTTCTACCAATCTGGGGCTTGTGTGGCCAACACCGGGCAGGCCGAAGCCTACCTGGGGGCGCTGAACCTGACCACCGACGCGGATGGCAACGCTTCAATTGATACCATCCTGCCGGTGGTAGATGTGGGCCGCTATTTGAGCGCCCTGGCGACCAACAGCGGGGGCAGCACCTCTGAATTTTCTGACTGCAGAGCGGTGACCATTGCCCCGGTGGATGGCGCGATGGAGGTCAACAGTACCGCCGACGTGGATGACCTTGACCTGCTGGATAGCACTTGCGATACCGGCAACACGGTGGGCGGGGATCCCGAATGTACCTTGCGCGCCGCCATCCAGCAGGCCAACTATTCGCCAGGCCAGGATGTGCTGCTGCTGCCCGCCGGAACGTATACGCTCACCCAAGGCGGGATCGGGGAGAATGCAGCTCTATCCGGCGACCTGGATATTACCGGTGACCTGACCCTCTACGGCGCCGGCCCGGCCCTGACGGTGGTGGATGGCGGCGGGGTTGACCGGGTCTTTGAGATCCGCTCGACCGCCGCAGTGACCATTACCAATATCAGCTTGCAAGGCGGCGGGGTCATGGCCAATGGGCGGGTCTTGTTTAACAGCGGCAGCCTGCTCCTTTCGCAGGTGGCGGTGCGCTTCAACACCGGTGGAGACAATGGCACGGTCTATAACAGCGGCAGCCTGTCAATCGTTGAGAGCAGTATCTACTCCAATACGGTCTCTTACTCTGGCGGCGGGCTGTACAATGCGGGCGATGCCGCCCTGACCAACGTGACCTTCAGCGGCAACCAGGCCGGCATGGACGGCGGGGCAATTTTCAATGCAAGCGGCACGGTCACGATCAATAACGCCACCTTCACCCTCAACGCCGCCGATGCAAATAACGATGACATTGGCGAAGGCGGCGCGTTGTTCAACGATGACGGCGTGGTGCACGTGGCCAACAGCCTGATCGCTCAGAACCTGGACCTGGGGGATGTCAAACAGGATGGCTCGGATGCCTGGGACTGCGCCGGGGTCTTCATCTCTGACGGTTATAACATGCTGAGCGACAAGGCCTTCTGCACGGGCTTCGGCAGCCCCACGCATGACGCGGTAGGCGGCATACCCATTGGGGTTAGTGGTTATCTTGTTTATTCTGCGGCCCTGGCCCCCCTGGCCGATAACGGCGGCCCCACCCTCACGCATATGCCCCAGCCCAGCAGCAACCCCTACGCCGTGGATGGCGGCAGCCCCGAAGTCCCGGGCAGCTCGGCCGCGGCCTGCGCTGCCACCGACCAGCGCGGCGTGGCCCGCCCGCAGGATGGCGATGGCGACCAGGAAGCACGCTGCGACCGGGGAGCGGCGGAATATTCGATGCCTACCTTGTGGTTCGATCATCCCGTGGTCACAGAGGGCGAGACAGCCGTCTTTACCATCACCCTCCAGCCGGCATCTTCCATTGCGGTCACGGTGGCCTATACCACCACAGATTCCGGCGGCCCCGATACGGCCACTTCCGGCGCCGATTACATTCCCCTCGACGGGGTCTTGACCTTTGCCCCCGGCGAGACGGTCCAAACCGTTAGCGTCCAGACGCTTAGCGACACGCTCTACGAGGGCGATGAAGTCTTTTACCTGGAGCTAGGCGATCCGCAGAATGCCGTCTTGGGTCACCAAAAGGGGGTGGCTGTCATCCAAGAAAGTGGCGCCCAACCAACGCTCAGCATAACCGGCGGCGGCTCTGTGGCGGAGGGCAACAGCGGCACCAAGCAGGTGGCCTTCACGCTCAACCTCTCAGGCCCAAGCACACTGCCGGTGGAAGTGACCTTTGCCACCCGAGATGGCTCAGCCAACAGCAGCGATTATGTGCCCCTGGTTGGCCTGGTGACCATTGACCCGGGCCTGACCACCTATGTTATCAACGTCGAAGTGCGCGGCGATACCCAGGTGGAAGGTGACGAGACCTTCTACCTGGACATTTCGAATGTCTCTGGGGCCACGCTGACAACTTCGTTTGCTTCTGCCACTATTCTGAATGACGACCAACTCGAGCCTCCCAAGTATTATATTTCTCTCCCGATCGTAATGCGTTAGTGAGGCTGGGGGGCCAAAAATCCTTTTATATGGTGCTGGGGCTGTCCAAAAAGTCGATTTGGACAGCCCCAGCCCATTTGTATGGGTGGCAGATGCCCCTGGCAGTGCCGGTTGCCAGCGCTTCCCATTTCTGTTACTCTCTGGGAAATTTTATGCTATGATAAATGCACTACTGGAAATCATCTTTGGGTGTGATGTAGGGTTAGGGTAAAATTTGGAAAATCCGGGCATTTTGATTATCGGAGATAACAGCATGAACTCTGGCTTGCAAGCCAGGCTGGAGACGGTGGGGTATGCAGGTTCTGCACATGTCTCTTTTGATGACGCGGTGTTGAATGTCATCGCGGAGCGTCGCCCGGATATTGTATTGGTAGAGATGCCTTTCCCAGATCAATCAAATGGCATCGAGATTGCCCTCCATATCAATAACAAATATGCTGTTCCGGTCGTTTGCCTTCTCTCTTCATCCCAAGAGAGCCTCATGCAGAAGGCAAAAGGCATACCCCTCATCAGTTATCTCTTACAACCGTATACTGATGAAAGCCTGCATGCTGTCATTGAGAAAAGCATCTACTGGGGTGCTCAAGAAAACCACCTGCAAGAGATAAAGCGGGCTTTACGCGAGCGCGAAGAGCAGATCGCGGCTTGCGAGCAAAATGATCAACAGCTCCATCACTATGCTGATGAGCAAGCTGCGCTGGTTGCAGTCATATCTGCTGCATCAGCATTTTTGGAGCCGGATGTTCTCCTGGCCAAGATCTTGGAAGTAGTGATGACAATTCCTGAAATCCAGGCTGACGCCGGGTGGGCTTTGGTGATCGAAGATGATCGCGAAGAGTGGATCCGCCTGGGTCCGGTGCGGGGTGTTTCTGAAACCTTATTACATGTTGAGAATACCATCCCCTTGAATGACTGCCCAATTTGTGCGGCCTGGTTAGATCGCATTGGCTTCACTGGGCAGGCACTGTCAGAGTCTCGCTTTCACCTTGATCCTCAACTATTGGTAAACGCCGGCATCCAGGATCATATTGCTATTCCATTGAGCGTTGGCCAGCGGATGTTAGGCGTCATCAACCTGGGCTGGCAAAAGCGCCGGGATTCTTTGTTGATGGAGCGTCCACTATTGCTGAGCATTGGGCGGCAAGTAGGTCTGGCATTGCGGAATGCCCAGCTTTACCAATCGGCGATCAAAGTGAACCGCCTTGAAGCGATCAGCAAGATCAGCGCTGCTGCCGCCTCTACCCTGGAACTGGATATCGTGTTGCAACAGGTGTTGGAAAAAGCCTGCCAGGCGCTGGATGCTGTGGCGGGTGCGATCTTGCTGACCATACCAGACAGCAAAGAGCTTGCTTTTGCCTACATCTCCCCCGACTCATTAGATGTTCAGAGCCATCAACCTATTTCAACCGAACGGGGTATCATTGGATGGGTGGTTCAATACCGCCAGGTAGCGCGTATCAATGATATTAAGCGTGACCCAAGCATGTATCGCGGACTCAAACCAATCTTTGGGCCAGGTATCGATTCTTTGATGTGCGCGCCGCTGGTTCACCGAGATCAATTCACCGGTGTGATTGCGGTCTTTAATAAGCGTTACGGAGAATTCAGCCAGGAAGATGCCGATCTATTAGAAGCGGTTTCATCTATTTCTGCCTCTGCGCTCGACAATGCTCGCCTGTATAAAGACTTAAAACTGTCCCTGCTTGAAAAGGAGCGTACCCAGGCGCAGCTGGTGCAGAGCGAGAAGATCGCCGCTTTAGGGCGCCTGGCCGCCTCGGTGGCGCATGAGATCAACAACCCATTGCAGGCTGTACAGGGCTGCTTGTCATTGCTGGCTGAAGAACTATCTGGGCCTCACCGTCCAGAAAAAGTGAACAGTTATTTAGATGTGGTGGATAAGGAAATTGAGCGCGTTGTGGGCATTGTGCACGGCATGCGCGACTTTGCACGCCCCGCTCCGGTGGGGACGCGTTCCACGGATATTATCTCAGTGTTGGAAGATGTGCTTGCGTTGGCCGAGAAACAACTTCAGCACAGCAAAGTGAGCGTTGAATGTTCGTGGGGGGGGGATGTACCATCCATTCAGGCGAACCCGAACCTGCTGAAACAGGTTTTTTTAAACATGATTTTGAATGCAAATGATGCTATGCCAGATGGGGGAGAACTGCGGATTTGTGTGATGACGGATGAGATCATGATCGAAGACGATGTCTTGCCCCAGCCAGCCATCCGGATCGATTTCAGTGACACCGGCCCTGGCATGACGCATGAAGCATTATCTCACCTGTTTGAGCCATTTTACACGACCAAAGAAATGGGATCGGGATTGGGTTTGTATATCAGCTATACCATCATTCGGTCACTCAACGGCAAAATAGATGTTAACAGTAGAGCCGGGCTGGGCACTACGTTTGTCATACTCCTGCCGCTAAAGCATGTGGAGGAATAGCCTATGGCTGATGCAGTGAAAATCCTGGTTGTGGATGATGAGGATTCGATCCGTTTTTACCTGCGCGAGGCACTGGAACGTGATGGATATATTGTTACGGCTGCCGATAGTGGAGAAGCTGCGCTTGAGTGTGCCCAAGCCGAGAATTTTGATCTGGCGTTGATCGATTTAAAACTGCCGGGAATCAGTGGAATGCGGGTGCTAAGAAACTTGCGTCAAAGCTCCCCAAATACAACGATCATTGTGCTTACAGCCCATGCCTCGCTGGAAACTGCAGTTGAGGCGCTGCGGCAGGGTGCACATGATTACCTATTCAAACCTTGTAAAACGGCTGAACTGCGCGAGAGTGTGGCTTCTGGATTGCTGAAGCGTCAAAGGGAAGTTCGCCAACGGCATTTGCTCTCGCAGTTGGAGCGTGACCTAAGCAGTAAGCTAGAAGAGATCCGCGCAACGGTGGACCAAACCGACGCTGCACCGGTTCCTGTTCAGCGTCAAGATGCGATCGAAGAACGATTTATAAAACAGGGGGGGTTGTTTGTAGATTTTACCCGTCACGTTGTCACGTTGGATGATACCCTGATTGAGCTCAGCCCAACAGAATTTAAGCTGCTTGGCTATTTGGCAAGTGAGAAACCGAGAGTGGTCTCTCCTCAAGAGCTTGTGCAGGAGGCCCAGGGATACGAAAGTAATCCCTGGGAGGCACGTGACCTGGCGCGCTACCATATTTACCGTATCCGGCAGAAAGTGGCCCAGGCCACCGGGCGTGATAACCTGATTCGTACAGTGCATGGAGTGGGGTACACGCTGAACGAATAGTCACAACGCGCGCCTGTACAATTCAAACAAATCCAATAAAACCTCCACAGTGCCACCACAAAACCCTAACAGCAAGACGCTGTCTTTTGGGTATCATATGATTGGATTGTTTTACTCTCCAGTCTGCGCACAGAAATTTGGCCATAGACGAGATAAAAGTTGGTTTTTAAGGTGAGAAATGAAACTGTTAGCATCTCTTCGTACCAAAATGATCATTGCTTTTTTCTTGATGGCAATCATTTCTTCGTCTACTGTTGCAAGTCTTATATACCTGGTTGTAGAGAATACCGTGACCAAGCAAGCGGGTGTGAATCTGGCCACGTTAGCTGAATCTCA
This sequence comes from uncultured Anaerolineaceae bacterium, assembly GCA_964633225.1. Classification (GTDB taxonomy): domain Bacteria; phylum Chloroflexota; class Anaerolineae; order Anaerolineales; family UBA4823; genus JAKQIM01. The sequence goes on along the minus strand of CAZWFQ010000038.1, from coordinate 17,779 downwards.
ATCCGTCACCGTGGGTAACGAAGTTTTGCGACAAATCGAGTTGTTGACTATTATGTCGCACAGCCGTTCCTTCCAGGATGCTGTGAATGAGGCGAGTGCTGGCTACCAGGGTGATTTGGCCGCCATCAACGCTCAGATTAACCGGTTGGATCTGACATGGCGAGAGGCAGATGCTGCTGCTAACAATGCAGATCCTCTTGTGCAGTCGGTGCTATCAAATAAGCTGGGCGCCGAATTGTTTGCTCTGCAAAGAGATTTTCCTGATCATATTGAAACTTTTGTGACAGATAAGTATGGCGCCGTCATTGCTGCTACTGACCGTACATCAGATTATAACCAGGCTGATGAAGATTGGTGGCAGGAAGCATATGCAAACGGAGCAGGTGCTTATTACCTCGGCCAGCCGGAGTATGATGAGAGCACAAAGAGCTTTGCCGTCAACCTGGCTTTGCCTGTTCGAAGTGAAGAAACCGGGGCTGTGGTGGGGGTTTTACGCTCAACCTACAGCTTGCAAGGGTTTAAGCAGTTTCTGGTAGCTGTGCGTTTTGGCGAAACCGGCGAAGCTGACCTGATCTTCCCAGATGGATCTGTGATTGGGTCCGATGCAACAGCCGAACTAGAGTCGGTTACCAGTATTGTTGATCTTAACACCTTATTGCAGGTCGGCGACAGCACCGAAGGGTATGATGTTATCACCTATCGCGGCATAGAGCGTTTTATCAGCCAGGCCAAAGTAGTCTCTTCTAGCTCAACAGAAGACCCAATCGCAGCCTTGAACTGGTATCTGGTTGTCTATCAGGACAGTACGGAGGTTCTTGCGCCATTAAATACCCTGACAGCATACTTGATTTACGTCAATGCCGGTGTTTTATTGCTTGCAACGATCCTGGCTTTGGTTGCAGCCCGTTCGCTGGCCAATCCGATTGCCCGTCTGACTGCTGTGGCTGGTAAGCTGGCAGCAGGCGATCTCACCGCACAGGCCAAAGTAGAGGCAAAAGATGAGATTGGGGAATTGGCGACAACCTTTAATCATATGGCCGACCAACTGCGACAGAAGATTGCCAATGAGCAGGCTCAACGTACCTATTTGCAAGAAACCATTGCCCGTTATGCCGATTTCACGATGCAAGTGATGCAAGGTAAGCTGAGAGCTCGCTTACCGATTAGTGACAATGGTAAAGACGAGGATGACCCATTGGTACAGCTCGGCAATCGTTTGAATAAGATGACTGCCAGCCTGCACCGCATGATCACTCAAACCAAAGATGCAGCTGCTAACCTGGCTGCGGCAGCTACTGAGATCATGGCGGCAACGACTCAGCAGGCAGCAGGTGCATCTGAGCAGTCGGCTGCCATTACTCAAACCACCTCCACGGCCAATGAGGTTAAGGTGATCAGTGAGCAGTCTTCGTTGCAGCTCAACGATGTGGCCAGTACATCGCAACGCTCGATGGATGTCACGCGCTCTGGCCAAAAGTCCGTCCAGCAGATGATCGAGAGTATGGCACAAATTAAAGAACGGGTAGAGGCCATTGCTGAAAATACCCTGGCGCTTTCCGAGCAGACGCAGCAGATTGGGGAGATCATCACCACGGTGAGCGAAATTGCAACCCAATCAAACATCTTGGCGCTGAATGCTTCGGTTGAAGCAGCGCGAGCGGGGGAGCATGGCAAAGGATTTGCAGTGGTGGCGATGGAAGTGCGCAATCTTGCCGAGCAGTCGAAGCAGGCAACTGCCCAGGTCAGCGCGATCCTGTCGGAGATCCAAAAAGCTACCAATTTGACCGTGATGGCTACTGAAGAAGGGTCAAAGGGCGTGGATGCAGGCGTGCATCTGGCAGCTCAAGTGCGCGAATCGATTGAAACATTGAGCGGTGCTGTCACCGAGGCTACCCAGGTGGCTACGCAAGTAGTGGCCAGTGGACGTCAACTACAAACGGGGATCGAGCAGATCACAATTGCTATCCAACAAATCAGCCAGGTGACCGTACAAGGACTGACCAGTACACGCCAGACTGAGAGAGCTGCCCAGAACTTGAATGAGCTAGCTCTCCGGTTGAATGAAGATATTGCACAATACGAATTATAAAGCTGGGCGAGATGCAATTGTGAACGGCAGTGCACCTGAGAGGAAAATTATGCCTGTTCGAGAAAACACATCACAATCAGATCAGCAAGTTATTATGGTGACCTTCAAATTGGGAAGCCAGATGTATGCTTTGCCCTTAGCGCCAGTGCGCCAGATTATCGAGATGGTCACGATCACGCCTTTACCCCAGGTCAACCATATGATCAGCGGCGTAATTAATTTTCATGGTGCTCTGGTGCCGGTGATCAACATGCGACGCTTGCTGGGCATGGAAGAGGCTCCTTTATACCTGCATACTCCAATTATTCTGGTACATGTTTCGGAGCGATTGATCGGGTTGATCGTGGATAAAGTTTTGGATGTGGTCGAGAAACCCATCAATCAGGTGGTTGACCCAAATCATATCTTGCTTGAAGAGATGGGCAAGGCGCCTCTATTGCAAGGTCTGATCAGGGCTCAGGACGGATCGATCCTTCTGCTGGATCTAGAACACATGTTTAAAATGTCTCAGACGCGTGCTTTGTCAGCAGCCATTGATATCTTAAGTCACGATATGGAGGGGATGGTTACAGACGGTACAGAAGTTCAACCAGATGCACTTTCGCCTGCTCAAAATGTTGAGAAAGATGTGCAGGAGGAGACTGAGGCGCAGCCTGGTAAATCATCGAAGAGCCGTCCTAAGAAGACGGCTGTCAAAGCCAAGACCAGCAAAGAGGTTTCCAAGTGAACCTGGTTACAGCACAAACTGCTCACGAAAGACAGATCAAAAAGAGTGATGTTGTCATCAGCCAGGCTGATCTCCAGCGCTTCAGTAGTTTGCTCCTGGATCGTTGTGGACTACGTTTTCCTGAGAATCGCCAGACCGAATTAGAGCATGGTATCCGCCACGCATTTGCCGCTTCCACATGTGCTACGATTGATGAGTTCTACAACCTGGTAGATGCTCCTCAGGCGGGGGCGATGGAGATGGATTTGCTGGTCAATTCGGTCACGGTCAGTGAGACACATTTCTTCCGTGACGAAGCGCAAATGGATGCCATCTTCAAGCAGGTTTTGCCTCAAATCATCACTCGCAAACGTATCTTGCGTACGCTGCGTATCTGGAGCGCTGGTTGTGCTTCTGGTGAAGAACCTTACTCGCTGGCGATCATGCTGCGCGAGCTGTTGCCGGATGTGGATCAATGGGCGATCACCATCCTGGCTACCGATATCAATACCGGCTCGCTAGAACGGGCTCGCCAGGGCATTTATGGTAGTTGGGCATTCCGTGAAGAGCGTGCCAAAATGTTACGCCCGCGTTATTTTACTTCTGTTCCCAATAACCGATTTGCCCTGATCCCAGAAGTAAAACGCATGGTCACATTCAGTAAGTTAAATTTGGCTGAGCCGTGTTACCCGGCTTATGAATCCAACACAATGATGATGGATCTCATTATCTGCCGCAATGTGACCATTTACTTCGATGAGGTCACGACACGTTGGGTAGTCGATCGTTTTTACGATTCGTTGGTGGATAATGGCTGGCTGATTGTAGGCCATTCGGAACCTTCGGTGGATACCTACTGGCGCTACCGGGTGCGAAATTTCCCAAATACAGTGCTTTATCAGCGGGCTTCCAATACTGCCATGCTGCGGGCCCAGGGCACGCGGCGGCTACCTCCCTCGCCTGTGATCATTCCGCCCCCACCCCAAGTCGCTGCCTCCATCAAGGCTGTTCAGCCGCCTGCTCCTATATTGCCGTTGGAAGCTTCGGCAGCTGTGATTCCTGCCGTTCCCGAGAATGTCAAACAAGCCAATCCGTTGGATCATGCCCGGGAATTGTTGGAATATGGCCGCTCAGAAGATGCCTGCAATATCTTGCTAACTATGGCGAAACACTTGCCTGATAGTGCCGCAGTCAATGCATTGTTGGGGCAGGCTTACGCCAACCTGGGTAATTGGCAAGAGGCAGAGAAGTGGTGCCGGCGGGCGATTGAGCAGGATAAGCTGGTCTTGGACGCCTACTACACCCTGGCACTGGTTTTGCAACATCAGGGGAAGCTTACCCAGGCGATCGAAACCATGAAAAAGGTGATTTACATCGACCATACCTACATCCTGGGCCATTATGGATTGGCAACTTTATATTATGAGAACAACCAGTTGCAGTTTGCGCAGAAATCGCTTGAAAATGCTTCTCGCCTGCTGCAAGGCAAGCCGGATGAAGGTATTATCGCTGGCTCGCAAGGGATTACAAACGGTCGCTTGCGTTCCGCTATCATTAGCCAGCAGCAGGCATGGAGCATGTGAAGGCTTTGTACAGACTTAATAGGTTGGATGGATCGAAGGTAGGAGAAGCGTGTTATGGATAAAGGGAAACAGAGAACCTTCAACGGCGAATATACGCTTAGCACAATCCCCAGGCCCAATCGACCGGTGCGGCCAGCGCGCAAAACCGATATCTCGCAAGTGGATTGGGAATCGGTGCGTCAAAAGATGACCGGGAGCAGCGCCAGCCCGGCTTGGACGGAAGATGTGTCTAGAGATTTGCTTGAACAAACCTGGGCGCGGCGCGCTGCTCAGGTGGCCCAGGTGATTGAGGATGGAGAAAGCGGGGAGCAAATTGATATCGCCGTGATCCGGCTGGGTCGAGAAGTGTATGGCCTGGATACAAATTATATCTTCGATATCCGTGTAATGGGGAGTGTCACGCGAGTGCCGCGGGTGCCAGACTGGATGGCGGGGGTGACCAATCTGCGTGGGCGGATAATTTCAGTGTTGGACCTGCAACGTTTCCTGGGTTTGCCGCCGGCGGAGGATGATAGCGCTGCTGAGCCAGCTACTCCCTATTTGGTGGTGGTCGAAACACCGGCTATGGAATTGGCCATATTGGTTAACGAAGTTCAGGCGATCAAAGCCCTGCCCATCAGCCAGATCCAGGAATCATCCAGCGCAGTGCGGGGTATCCCGGCAGATTATATGCGCGGAATAGTAATTTCTGCCCAAGGCGAAGAAGATGCAGCACCTCTGTTGGTCTTGGATCTGCCAAACCTGCTGGCAGATAAGCGGTTGATTGTGCACGAGGATATTGTGTGACGAGCGTATTGAAGGGCATTTGACTACAAAGCAGGTATTTGGGTCAGATTTAAAGAGGAGTTAATGGAATGGCACAACTTACGTTGGAAGAAGAGCAACTGTTCAGGGCTAAGGTAAATGAAAGGCGCGTAAAAGCCGGTCTGCAGATCAGCAAGTTCATCTTTGGAGCGATTGGTGGGGCAATCCCCATCTTTGTTTTGGCTTACTTCCTCACTGGTCGCCAGTATGGTCAAATGTTGGCTGTAGCAGCTTTTTTGCTGATTGGTGGGATTGGCATGGGTTTGTATCCCTATTTTGCTAAGAATGACCAATCGGATATCGGTGGTTACGTTGTGGTAGGTGCCTTTCTGATTGCTATCTTTGGGTGTTACATTGTATTTCCTGAAACTGTTGCCGCCGCTGGGTTGAATTATGCCGCCATCATTTGCCTGGCCATTCTCTTATCAAGCAGGCGGGTGACCCTGACGGTGGCCAGCCTGAGCATCATTGCTTTTCTGATCAATCTGATCTTGGTACAAACCGGATTTGTTTACCAATGGTTCGCCCCAATTGAGACAACCCTGGGCAATCTGCTCTCAATCGCCATGTCTTGCGTTATCAGTTTGCCTCTTGTGGCGATATTGGTCAATTACATGATGAAGGGACAAGAAGAACAGTTTCTGCAGGCTTACCAGGCCAATTTGGCTATTGAACAGCGCGTGACTTATGAGCGCGAGGGGCGAGAACACTTGCAGCGCACCGTTGGCCGTTATGTAGAATACTTGGGTAAAGTGGCCCTGGGCAATCTCTCTGCGCGCGTTACGGTGGAGCGGCAGAAAGGTAGTGAAGATGACCCGCTGGTTTTGTTGGGTGATAACCTGAACGAGATGACGGCCAACCTGCAGCAGATGATCGATCAGATTCGTGAAACAGCTAATGAATTGAGTGCAGCCTCGGCTGAGATCCTGGCCGCCACCACCCAGCAGGCTGCTGGAGCAAGTGAGCAGTCAGCGGCCATTGCGCAGACGACGACCACTGTGGACGAGGTGAAAGCGATCAGTGAACAGGCATCTTTGCGTGTGCAAGAAGTGGCGAACGCCTCGCAGCGCACGGTGGAGACGGCCCGCACGGGGCAGCAATCCCTACAAGAGACGATCGAGAGCATGGGATTGATCAAAGAACGGGTAGAAGGGATCGCAGAGAATATCCTGGCACTATCGGACCAGACTCAGCAGATTGGTGACATCATTGCGACGGTGAACGAGATTGCTTCGCAGTCGAACATGTTGGCGCTGAATGCCTCGGTGGAAGCAGCGCGGGCCGGAGAGCATGGCAAAGGATTTGCGGTGGTGGCGATGGAGGTCAGGAACCTGGCGGAGCAATCACGTCAGGCGACGGCACAGGTGAAGACGATCCTTTCGGAGATCCAGAGAGCGACGAACGCGACCGTGATGGCGACGGAAGAAGGCACTAAGGGCGTGGAGCGTGGGGTGCAGTTATCGGTGCAGGCGCGCGAGGCCCTTGAGCAGTTGACAGCGGTAATCAACGAATCGGCCCAGATCGCTACGCAGGTGGTGGCAGGTGGACGTCAACAGTTGACGGGTGTGGAGCAGATTGCGTTGGCGATGCAAAACATCAATCAAGCCACCGTGCAGAGCCTGGCTGGTACTCGCCAGGCCGAGAAGTCGGCTCAAGATCTAAACCAACTAGCGGTCACACTTTCTAGGATTGTCAAACAATACCAGGCCGATTAACTTTGCTCAAAAGGAGTTTCGAAATGGTAGAAAAAATGCTGATTAAGATCAAGTTGTTGCCCAGAATATTCTTGGTAAGTATAGTTGTTGTGCTGTGTTTCCTGTTTGCGCTGGTATGGCTGTACGGCGAAGTCAAAGAGAGTAAATACGATGCCAAGAGAGCTCAACTGCAATACCTGATTGAAACAACCAGCGGTATTCTGCAATATTATTATGGGCAATATCAAAGTGGTATCCTGTCCGAAGAAGATGCAAAGCAAATGGCTTTAGCAGAGATTGAGACCATCCGTTATGATGGCACCAATTACTATTGGATCAACGATTTACGGCCTTATATGATCATGCATCCTGTTGATAAGACCATGTTTGACCGGAATCTGTCTGATTACGAAGACGCAAAAGGTAAGAGAATCTTTCTCGAATTTATTGATGCTTGTGAAGAGACCGGCGCTGGTTTCGTTGACTATCAATGGCCTAAGCCAGGGACAACTAAGCCCATCCCAAAAATATCTTATGTAAAATTGTTTGCCCCATGGGGATGGATCATAGGCACAGGCATATACGTGGACGATGTGGATACAGAGATTGCCCGCCTGACGAATGGTGCGCTGCTTGTCTTGGCGGTTGCAATTGGAATCGGGCTTTTTATATCATTTATTCTGGCGCGTTCGGTATCAAACCCGATCCAGCAGATGTCTATCAAGGCCCAAGCGATTGCTGAAGGGGACCTCGGCCAGCGTATCCAATACGAGGCGAAAGATGAAGTTGGCGATTTGGCTAAGGCCTTTAACCAGATGGTCTTTCAATTACAACAGATGTTCAACAAAGAGCAGGAGCAGCGTGTCTATTTAGAATCAACCATTGATAAATATGTAGCCTTTACATCGAAAGTGATGCGGGGCGATCTAATGGCTCGGATTGACCTCGGTGGGAATGAAAGCCGTGTAGATGATCCCCTCGTGATCTTAGGTGCCAGTCTCAACGAAATGACTTCCAGCTTACAGCAGATGCTTGATCGGATTCGTTCGTCGGCCAGTGAACTGAGTGCCGCATCTACTGAAATCTTGGCGGCCACTACGCAGCAGGCGGCCGGAGCGAGCGAGCAGTCGGCGGCGATCTCGCAGATCACAACCACCGTGGATGAAGTGAAGGTGATCAGCGAGCAAGCTTCTCAGCGTATCCAGGATGTAGCCAACGCTTCACAGCGCACGGTGGAGACTGGGCGCACTGGGCAGCGAGCTTTACAGGAGATGCTTGAGAGCATGGGGTTGATCAAGGAGCGGGTGGAAGGGATTGCAGAGAATATCCTGGCACTTTCGGACCAGACGCAGCAGATTGGTGACATCATCACCACGGTGAACGAGATTGCCTCGCAGTCGAACATGCTGGCGTTGAATGCTTCGGTGGAGGCAGCGCGGGCTGGGGAGCACGGGAAGGGGTTTGCGGTGGTAGCGATGGAGGTCAGGAACCTGGCAGAGCAGTCACGCCAGGCGACAGGGCAAATTAAAACCATCTTATCGGAGATCCAAAGAGCGACCAACTCGACCGTGATGGCGACGGAAGAAGGCACCAAGGGGGTGGAGCGTGGGGTGCAGCTCTCGGCGCAAGCACGCGATGCACTCGAACAACTGGGAGCGGTGATCAACGAATCGGCCCAGATCGCTACGCAGGTAGTGGCAGGTGGACACCAACAGCAGACAGGCATTGAGCAGATTGCTTTGGCGATGCAAAATATCAACCAGGCCACTGTGCAAAGCCTGGCCGGCATCCGTCAGGCCGAGAAATCGGCCCAGAACTTGAATGAGCTGGCTGTTCAACTCGCTGAGATGATCAGACAATATGAGAATATTTAAATTGTGTCTGACAAGCCTGTTTTTGGGATTACTTGTTTATTGCCTTCCTTTGTAACAAGGAGGAGATAGAATGTCGCTCAGTGCAAAAATTCGCGAGCAAATCATCAGCAGCTTCCGGGCCGAATTGGCCGAACATGTTCAAACGTTAAATGATGGCTTGCTGGCAGTGGAACAGGGGCGTGTTGCAGGCTCCGATAAAGAGGAAAGCCTGGGTAATTTATTCCGGGCTGCCCACAGCCTGAAAGGTGCCGCGCGGGCAGTGGGGGTGAATGCTATCGAGCAGTTGGCACATGCCTTGGAAGATGTGCTTGGGGCCTTGCAGCACGATAAATTGGTTCCTACGCCCGAAATGTTTACTGCCTGTTACCAGGCTGTAGATGCTATCCAGGCTACACAAGTGGCCTATGAAGGTGGCGAGACTACACCTCCCTCCCAATCCTTGCAGGCGCTGGTGGCATTGGAGCCTTTCCGTTCGCCTGCGAAAAGCAATGATGCTCGGCCAGAGAAAAAAGCCTCGCCTCCTCAGCCACAACCCCCGGCGGTTACTCTGAAACCTCCGGCTGCTCGTCCTGCAAGCCAGAAAGCTGTTTCATCTAGCAATCACAAGACGCTTAACGATAACTTGTTGGCGGATATTGTTGCCGATATGCAGGAAGTTGTGGGCGAGAATAAGCCCAGCAATGTGGCCTCTGCTGGCGAAGCTCCGAAGCTATCTGGCTCGCCCCCATCTCAAGAGCAGTCTCCCGCTTTGCTACCGCCTGATACGAACCAGCCCGTCGCGTCGCAGCCTATTTCAACGCAGGCGCCTGCTATTACAGATGAAACCATCCGGGTAAGTGTGAGTAAGTTAGATGGTTTGATGGCTCAGCTCAGCGAGCTGTTGGTGACCAAGATCCACACCCAGCAGCGGTTGAAGCAAGTACGCCAGGCGCAGGAATTCATGGGCGCATGGCAGAAGGAATGGGTTACTGTACGCAGTATCCATAGCCGTTTGACCCGGCATGGGATGCAGGAAGCGGCGGCAGGAGAAGGGTCTTGGGCAGTAAATGCCCGGCGAGAAGAGTTGGAAAGCCTGTTGGATTATGTGGGCGCTAGCCAAGAGCGCATGCGGCAGTTGGGCAGCTTGATCGACGAGTTTGCGCGTGAGTACAATAGCGATATGCTGCAAATGGCGTTGGTGATTGATGGGGTGGAGGACCAGATCAAGCGCGTGCGCATGCTGCCCCTCAATACGATCACCGGTACCTTTGCCCGCATGGTGCGTGACCTGGCGCAAAGCTACGGCAAGCAAGCTGTATTGGAGATCACAGGGGGAGATATTGAGATGGATAAACGCGTGCTTGAGCAGATCAAAGATCCGCTCATCCATTTGCTCCGTAATGCTGTGGATCATGGGATTGAAAAGCCAGAGAAGCGCCTGGATGCAGGCAAGCCCGCTTGTGGAACTATTACCCTGGCGGTTGAGCATTCGGGTAAAGATGTTACGATATCGGTTGCGGATGACGGAGCCGGTATCGACCTTGATGCCATCCGCAGGGCAGCTTTGCGCCGCAATATACCCAATGCCGCTTCGCTGAACGAGTCGGAATTGGTCGAGATGATCTATAACAGCGGATTCTCAACCACCCCCATCATCACAGACGTCTCTGGCCGTGGGGTGGGCATGGATGTGGTCCGCCGCAATATCGAAGCCTTGCATGGGCAGATCAACCTGGAATGGACGCTCAATCACGGTTCGCGTTTTATCTTGACGATTCCCACTTCTCTTACCAGCTCGCGCGGCCTGGTGGTACATGCTTCTGATCAGTCTTTTGCCATTCCCTTAAATACCATTGAACGTATTCTCCAGATCCATCCCGGCGAAGTGTCTTCAGTTGGTGGTCACGATACTTTGAAATATGAGGGGAAGCCATTGATGCTGGTGCATCTGGGGGATGTGTTAGGGTTGCCGCGCAGTAAGGTGCATCGCAGCGCTGATAAGCGAATTTCAGTTGTCATTCTTTCAGCAGTTGAAAGACGTATGGCTTTCATGGTAGACGATCTCGTCAGCGAGCAAGAAGTGGTCATCAAGACGCTGGGACGGCAGTTGGCGCGCGTGGGTGGAATCGCAGGCGCCAGTGTGATGGGCAACGGTGATGTGATTTTGATCTTGCAAGTCTCTGACTTGATCAAGTTGGCACAGCGTACCAGCGGCCGGTCAGTGTTGGAGCCGGTGCAGGACGAAACAGCCATTGTCGCTCCTGTCCGCATGCAGCAGCGCATCTTGGTGGTGGACGATTCGATCACCACCCGCACCCTGGAGAAGAATATTCTGGAAGCGGCCGGATATGATGTGAAATTGGCAAACGACGGTGTGGAGGCGATCAGTTTTGTTGCTGGCGAGGATCTGCCTGACCTGATCATCTCGGATATTGCTATGCCACGGCTGAATGGTTTCGAATTAACCAGAAAATTGAAAGAAGATGAGCGTACTAGCTACATTCCTATCATCCTGGTCACCTCGCTGGACTCGCCTGAAGATAAGTCCCATGGTATCGAAGTTGGCGCGGATGCCTATATTGTCAAGAGCAGCTTTGATCAGACCAATTTATTGGAGACGATTGATCAGTTGATCTAAAGATCTCGGCGTGTAATGGCAAGTGATCGAAGCTTTGCTGAGTGCATAATTTCCTCGATGGAAGGTGTTGGATGTGTGAAGAACAAGCTCAAAAATCGAATATATCGAAAACGGTCCTGGTTGTTGAAGACAGTCCCGTTCAGGCGTTCGCCATGATCCAGTTGCTCGAGCAGCGTGGGCTGACCGTGCTTTGTGCGCCAGATGGGGCGGCCGGCGTTGAGATGGCAAAAAAGTCTCATCCAGACTTGATCATCATGGATATCCAGATGCCGGAAATGGATGGCTTGGAAGCCTGTCATATCATCAAACAAGACCCCGCGTTTGAAAATGTGCCTATTATCTTTCTCACAGCATATAGCAAATCCGATGTCTTGCGCCAGGGGTTATCGGAAGGGGCGGTTGATTTCATCCCTAAGGATGCTTTTTCTGATATGGTTTTGTTGAAAACACTGGAAGAACTCCACATCGTCTCGGACGGAGAGACTGAGGAAGCAAAGTAGATGCGTAAAGGGAAACAGGGGCCGATTGATATTGTGCTGGTAGACGATTCGGTTACAGCACGGGAGATGCTGCAGGGATTATTCCACGGCATCCCTGATGTGCGCGTGGTGGGCATCGGATTTAATGGCGTGGATGCTGTTTCCTTGGTTAAACGCTTGCGTCCAGATGTGGTGATGATGGATATCAGCATGCCGAAAATGGATGGGTTCGAAGCGACCAAACAGATCATGCGCGAGGCGCCCACCCCCATTGTGTTGATCACCAGCAGCAAAGTATCAGATGATGTGGATCTGAGCTTTAAAGCCTTGCGTGCGGGTGCGCTGACCGTGATCAACAAACCCAGCCTGGATGATGCAGATACTTGCAGTAAGATCGTCCAAACCGTGCGCTTGATGGCAGATGTTCCTGTGATCCATCACTGGCGAACCAGGGACGCTTCGCCCCAATCGCTCCAGCCGCAGGTAGCTCCAAGTTTGCCCAAATCTTTCGACGCCCTGTTGTCTCAGCACATGCCAGAGATCAAAATAGTGGGGATTGCTGCATCCACTGGTGGACCATCTGCATTGGTCGCTGTGTTGGCCGGGCTTCCGAAAACTTTCCCCCTGCCCATCCTGGCGGTGCAGCACATCACCGAAGGGTTTGCCAATGGACTGGCAGCCTGGTTGAAGACACAAATCCGGTTGGATGTTGGCATTGCTGCTCATGGCGAAAAGCTGCGTCCGGGTGTGCTGTACCTGGCTCCGGATGATTACCACATACAAGTGGGCAGCCATAAGACGGTTGAATTGACCAAAGATGCCCCGTATAAAGGGCTGCGTCCTTCGGCGAATACTCTCTTTCATTCGATGGCACGCATTTATGGTCATCGTGCAATGGGTATTGTTTTGACGGGAATGGGAGATGATGGTGCCCTGGGGGCGGCAGCATTATATAACGTCGGGGGTATTGTCATCGCTCAAGACGAGCAGAGTAGCGTAGTTTATGGTATGCCGCGTGAAGTGTGGGCACGAAATGCTGCCCATCAAGTGCTCAGCCTGGAGCAGATTGCTTTCATCCTTAGTCGTTTTGCCCAGGTACGTGCAAGTTCTGCCTAAGTAGTGTATCGGGATATGAATTATGTTAGCACACCAAACACTTAATATTCATAATTCACACGACATCATCAGTGCCCGCATGCAGGTGCGTGAGTCAGCCCGGTATGCGGGCATGAACCTGGCTGACCAGGCTCGTATCTCGTTGGCTACTTCTTGTTTGATGGAAGGAATCGGCTTAGGAAAGGGGACAAGCCAAAGTTCGGTTGCCATTGAGCAGTTGAACGATGGAAAAAATAAGGGCGTGAGAGTCGTGTTCACCATTACGAAGCCCAATGAGCACCATCCTTTGCAAACGGCTGCCGGAAGTATTAGTTGGATGGTAGACAGCATTGCGATCAACGAATTGAAAAACGAGCGTGTTGAAATTGTTTTAACGAAATGGGTTATAAGGAGATAGTCATGATTAATCGTCCTGGAGCAAACGCCAAAATAGCGCTAGTGGTTGAAGACAGCCCTACCCAGGCAACACACCTGCAGGCTATTCTTGAACGCGAAGGGTTGCAGGTGCTGTGCGCCATTAACGGTCGTATGGGGCTGCGTATGGCAAACCAACTACACCCCGACGTGATTATCCTGGATATCCAAATGCCAGAGATTAACGGTTTTGAAGTATGTAAGATGTTGAAAGCATCAACAGAGGTGGCCGACATCCCTATCATCTTATTCACTCGTTGGGATGCATCAGAGGCCATTCAGCTTGGGTTGCAGTATGGGGCCATTGATTACATTCCAAAGGATGCTTTTGCAGACGCGGTGTTGATTGAGACGCTGCGTCAAATGGGACTTATCAATCGGAAGATTTGAATCCTGGGGCATGTTTTTCCCAACCGGGTAGGGAAAATCGAGAGGTGAAACGATGAACTCTGAACGAATCTTGATTGTCGAAGATGATCCTGTAAGTGCTTTGGATATCAAAAGTAAGCTGGCGGAACTAGGCTATCAGGTAATTGCTGTTTGTGTAACAGGCGAAGATGCGGTTGAAAAAGCACTTACCTTACATCCAGACCTGATCTTGATGGACGTGTGCCTAAAGGGCAAAATGGACGGCGTTCAGGCCGCCCAAGAAATCCACGCTCGCGAGAGTATAGCAGTAATCTATTTGACAGTTTCGCCTGCCGATGATACTTTGCAGCGTGCCAAGATCACTGAACCCTACGCTTACATCCAAAAACCCGTCTCCACCCGAGAACTGCACATTATCGTTGATGTGGCGATCTACAAACATAGAATTCAGCGAGAAGTAAGCGCACAATTGCAGCGATTAACAGCCATGTGTATGGTGGACGAGGCGATCCTCAATAGCCACGATCCACACTATACCATGCGGGTAGCGCTGCATCAAATCATCTTCCAGTTGGACCTGGATGCGGCTGCCGTGCTTTTGTTTGATCCTTCCAACAGCGCTTTGGAATTCTTTGAAGGGTATGGCTTTCGCACGGTCGATTTTCAAGCCATCTGCGTGGATCTAGGTAGAGAATTTGTCGGCAAGCCTTCCCAATCCTATCAGATTGAGCAGGTGCGCGATGTTGTCAAGAGTCAGAATGGAACAAACCTGGACCGCATGCGTGAGGAAAGTTTTGTTGGCTATATTGTACTGCCGTTGTTTTGTAAGGATCAGTTGATTGGTATACTGGAAGTTTTCCGTCGTTCTCCTCTTGAAAAAGACCCGGAATGGCTGGACTTTTTGATGGCGCTGGCAAACCAGGTGGCTGTTGCCATTGATAACGCCTCGATGGTGGAAGAACTGCGAGCTACAAATCTGAACATGGTGGAATCCTATGACGCTACCATTCTGGGTTGGTCGGCCGCGTTGGAAATGCGTGAACCAGGGACCCTGGGCCATTCTCAAAAGATGACCGAAATGACCTTGCAGGTGGCGCAAGCCATGGGGATTGAAGAGAAGGAACTGGATGACATCCGGCGCGGCGCCTTATTGCATGACGTAGGCAAGATGGGTGTTCCCGATCACATCCTTCTCAAGCCTGGTGAGTTGACCCCTGAAGAGTGGGAGATCATGCGCAGGCATACCTCTTATGCCAAGGATCTGCTATCCTTCGTGCCTTTTCTCAAGCCAGCACTGGATATCTCTATCTATCATCACGAACGTTGGGATGGCACCGGTTATCCAGAGGGTTTGAAGGGCGAAAGTATTCCACTCTCAGCGCGCATCTTCGCGGTGGTGGATGTGTGGGACGCTTTGTTGTCTGATCGCCCATACCGCAAAGCATGGCCAAAAGACGAGGTCGTAGAATACCTGCGTCAGAAAGCGGGCTCGCATTTTGATCCTCAGGTTGTGGATACGTTTTTGAAATTGATCGTATGAGCATATTATCTTCGGAGAGTAAATCTCAGCCGATCCGTGTTCTGATTGTGGACGATTCGCCTTCGATCCGGACGATTCTCAATGTGATGTTGAGTGACGTTCCTGACATCCAGGTGGTAGGGCAAGCTGTGCATGGCGCAGAGGCGGTCCGCATGGCGCTGCGACTTCAGCCAGACTTGATCACAATGGACATCCGTATGCCAATCATGGATGGGTTGGAGGCTACGCGGCAGATCATGCAGGTGCGCCCAACGCCGATCATCGTCGTTGCCAGCAGCGTTCATGAGGCTGAATACAATATCGCGTTCAATGCTCTTGAAGCTGGCGCTTTAACTGTAATCGAGAAGCCAGCGGGCCTGCTGTCGGCAAATTTTGACGTGGTACGAGATCAAATGATCAGCATGATCCGTACGATGGCGGGTATCAAAGTGATCTCGCGCAACAAAACGGTCTTTTCTGCTGGTAGTATTGGGCCGATGACCGCCATCCTTTATTCTCTGTTCACACATCCCATTCGCATTGTGGCGATCGCTGCTTCGACGGGGGGGCCGCCGGTTCTAAAATATATATTTGATAACCTCCCTAAGGATTTTTCGATACCCATTGTGGTTGTGCAGCATGTAATGGATGCTTTTGCTCAAGGGATGGCTGAATGGCTTAACAGCTCCAGCTTGTTAACAGTCAAGACGGCTGTTGATCAAGAACGTTTAATTCCTGGCAGGGTATATATTGCGCCAGGTCAATCTCACCTGACAGTATCTTCTGGAAATTTGGTCAACCTGGTGACATCCCCGCCTGTTCGAGGTCACCGTCCATCTGCAAACCTGCTGTTCGATTCAGTTGCCAAGACATTTGGTAAGGATTCTGTCGGCATCATCTTGACTGGAATGGGCGATGATGGCGCCGATGGACTGCAGACGCTTGGAAAAACAGGGGCGCATATCATTGCACAGAACCAGGCCAGCTCGATTGTGTTCGGAATGCCCAAAGTGGCAATCGATCGAGGAACTGTAGATGAAATTCTTTCTCCGTCTGAAATCGTGACCCGGTTGGTTAAGCTCCACACGCACTCGATGTCTGTGAATAGATAGGATCAGTTTAACGACCGCCTGATCCTGGCAGGGTTACGATCGTATCCATATCGACCGGCCTTTTTCTGATGCTGGCCCAATCTTGCCGGGCGGTGGCAGCACTGGCAGCTCTTTAAGCGCTATGGAGACTGGGCGGCCAATCTCGCCGCTATGCGATGGGGGCGACATCGCAACGCCCAATAGCTCAGCCGCATTGAGCGGTTGCTTAGAACATCTCTAATGGCTCTCCAAGGCGTTTTATGCTATGATGAATGCATAAATCCATCAATTGGAAGCCTGAGGGCGGCGGGAGTGTCCGCTACCTTGCGCTTCCTCTCCAGGGAGGGCGCTATGCGATCCAAAGAATCTCGCGTACGGTTGTTCTTAACCCTATTGGTGTGTCTTTCCTTATTATTGAGTGCATTCCCGGCCCAACCTGGGCTGGCCCAGCAAGAATTGAATCCCAATCCCCCGCAGCAGCCTGTAAAACTGATTTTCATCCACCATTCCACCGGCGAGAACTGGCTGGCGGATGAAAATGGCGGCCTGGGCCTGGCCCTGGCTGGGAACAATTATTTCGTCAGCGACACGTATTATGGTTGGGGGCCTGAAGCCATTGGCGACCGCACCGATATCCCCAATTGGCTGGAGTGGTTCCGCAGCGAGAACACGCCCACGTACACGCAGGCGGTTTTCAACGAGAGCGGGCAGGCCACAGCCTACAGCCGCACATTTGCAGACCCTGGCGGTGAGAATGCCGTCATCCTGTTCAAATCCTGCTTCCCCAATTCGAACCTGGCGGGCAGCCCTGGTGACCCGCCCACACCCGGCAGCGACTACACCGTGGGCAACGCCAAGTATGTTTATAACCAGATCTTGCAGTACTTTGCCGCCCGCCCCGATAAGCTGTTTGTGGTCATCACCGCCCCGCCGGTGACCGACCCCACCTATGCCGATAATGCGCGTGCCTTCAACCAGTGGCTGGTCAACGATTGGCTGGCTGAGAACAACTACACAACGCCCAACGTGGCAGTCTTCGACTTCTATACGATCTTGACCGGGCCGGATGGTCATCACCGTTACATGGATGGCGCCATCGAGCATACGCAAGGCGCCCAAAACACATCGTTCTACCCCTCGGACCCCAATGGCGACGATCACCCCTCGCAGGCCGGCAACCTGAGGGCCACCGAAGAATTCTTGCCCATGCTCAATATCTTCTACAACCGCTGGGCGGCCCAGTCTCCGCTTGTGCCGCCAGAGGTGGTCCAGCCGCCCCCACCCGCCGGCGACCAGGGCCAGCCTGCCGGGCAGGTTGAGCCGCCTCCACCTGCCGCATCTGCCGGAATGCCCGGCATACTTGATGATTTTGAGGGCCCGGCCCCGGCTTCTAGCGCCGGTTGGGAAGTGTATTGGGACGAGGC
>CAZWFQ010000037.1:0-35626 GCA_964633225.1 uncultured Anaerolineaceae bacterium | reverse complement strand
AAATATCTGCCCACCGAGCGCCAACCTGAGATCAGGCAGGCTTTTCGCGAACGCATTGCCAAGCTGCTTTGGATTGGCATCCAACACGGTCACGACGCGATTGTACTGGGCGCATGGGGCTGTGGAGCCTTTGGCAATGATAGCAAGATGGTCAGCCAACTCTTCCATGATGCCCTGGTGCAAGACTTTCAAGGTGCATACCAGCAAGTGGTTTTTGCCATTGTAGACTGGTCAGATGACGAACGCTACATCAGCCCATTCGCAAATACCTTTCGACTTTCACTCGGCGCCTAAAACATCACTGCTGGTCAAGCCAATATCAAATACCGCATCCAGGCTGGGCGTGTGCTTGTGCATAAAAGTGCCGCTGCCCTTGGCCCCTGTCTCCAGTGTATTAAGCATCTGGTGCAGCACAAGTCGCGATGGGTCTCCTGCAAAGCCACTACCAGGGATAAAAGTATGACCAGACAATCTCAAAATGCGGATTCCTCGCCCCAGGGTGTCCGCCCCGTTTTCGCCGCCAATTACAATCTCAAACGGATCGCCACCAGGCTTATTTGCCGGCTGGCCCCACATCTCACGCCAATGTATATCAGTGCATAAATAGCGTAAATTCCATTGTGGGCCAAATATCAAATCGACCCTTTCGGCATCGGGAACTTCTTGTACCGCGCCCCAATGAACAAGGGATTTGTTCTCTTCGTCCGTTAAAGATTGGGTATACTGCCCAGGAAAGGTTTTGTCCAACCACAGGAACCATATTCTCAACCCCCAGCCGTCTGCAAAAGTAAACAGATCGCTTCTTATCTGGCGTCGATCTACCAAGGGAAACTCCAGGTCACCTGTAACTGTGGCCAATGCTGAAGCAGAGCCAGTGTTAACGAAAATATCCACCCTGCTGCGCGAAGTTGTAGGCGACAATTTACGTTGGCATTTAATCACAACCTTAGGGGCAGTGATGGCATCGGGAATAACCGCATAACGAACTTGCGCCGTTGGCCACCACCGAGAAATGTAAGAAGGCACCGCAATACTGCTTGCCATTTGAGACGGCTTAAGGCTCAACGTGGATGTTCCGAATGCATCGTTTTCCCATACCGGCCGGAAAATGTTGTCTGGTAGATCGGCAGGCCGATGTAATATGATCACCTGTTTTCCAATTACATCCCCCAATTTAGTAACAACCAGCACAGTCAGACGATACCTGTCCTTAAGCTGAGTATCCAGGTGTGTTACATTAAAAAAAACGTATTGCTTTCCAGATGATTGCTTGATTTCAAAGCCCAATTCGTTCCCACCACCCCAAGATATTTCAAGCTCTGGCTGTTCAGGGTCTCCCAAGTAACCCGCAATCCGCCCGTTCTGCATCACCAGCTCGGGGCGAATATAAAGGTCCTCTTCAACATCATCCATTACGACAAGCAGCTTTATGGAGCGCGTTCCCCAGGGCAAATATTCAAGCTCGTTCATTGGAGTGCTTTTTCCTGGCCAAACATCGGCAAACTGCCACTCGTGCACAACTCTCATTGCAACACTTCCTGTCATAGCTGCCTCCAATCCAAATAGGAACAACCGTTGCCGCAAGATTGCTGATCCTGTTTATAATATCATCAATAGGTTAACAAAAGCAATTAGAATCCAAGCAATTGATACCGAGGTCCCTATGAAACTGTCGTCCGATTCCAACCATCCCGAAGTTCAACACAACCCTTCTGCTGGCAGGTTTGAGATTCGAGTTGGACACCATCTGGCCGTGCTAGAATACCAAATCAATGACCATGCCATGGTGATCACTCATACCCTGGTACCCAATGCGCTAGAAGGCCAGGGAATTGGAAGCCGCCTTGCCAAGGCCAGTCTGGAATACGCCAAAGAGCACGGCCACCGCGTGGTGGCGTTGTGTTCTTTTGTAGACTCATATATCCGGCGCCATCCAGAGTATCAACCGCTCGTTAATCCGTAGATTCAGCTATCGTGGTGACAGGCCGGCATTGGAGCAGGTAAAGGCTGCGCTGCTGAAAAACACACTCAAGATCCACCGGCCACCCCATATTCCTTTCAAGAGTCACTGCCAGGCGAGCCAAATCTTTGATCTGCTCGTTGTCTAAGGCTGGCTCTTTGCGCATTGCGCGCGGCACAGGCACCTCACATGTGCCGGTTGAACAAGCAACGGTCATGCAGGTTTTGTCTGCCACCTGCTGGTCAACCATCTCTAACGTCATCTTTCGCACCCGGTACAAGTCAGGGGTTACGGTTCCTCCCACCAGGCTCTCGCCCAGTCCCCAGGTTGCGTTAATCAACACATCGGCCCGGCTGCCCGATAGGGGGTCAGCACTGAACACCACGGCCGAGACATCCGCCAGAATAAATTGTTGGATCAGCACTGCAACGGATCCACTGGAACTTAAGCCATGCGTATCGCGGTATACATTTACTCGCTCGGTATAGGCCGAGTCCATACAATGTTGCACAGCCTGCGCAACCAGATCGGCACCCACAATATTCAAGTACGATTCGTGCTGGCCCGCAAAAGAAGCCAATTGCCCGTCCTCATCAACCGCTGAAGAACGCACCGCCACCGAGGGCTGCTTGCAGCCGCAGCGCCGGCCTAAACGATGATAAGCCTGCACCACATGTCCTACTACACGCGGGTCCAAAGAACGGTTGACTTTTGGTGCCACCGGCAGACAAAATCCAGGAGGCACAGGATACTTTGCTGCCAAACGGCTCAAATTAGCCGCCTTGCCACCTACGCGGCCAGGATCACGTGCCGCAGATGTTCCTAACCAACAAACGTTCATAACAACCTCCTCTCGCCAAGATAGACCAGACCATCCCGTTACAGCAGCCGCACTACCCCTCCATCTCCATCGACCTCAATCAACTGCCCGTCCCTGATCATCGTCGTGGCATCATATGTTCCCACCACAGCTGGGATGTGGTACTCACGTGAAACAACAGCCCCATGCGAAAGTAA
The DNA here is from genome assembly GCA_964633225.1 of uncultured Anaerolineaceae bacterium. Lineage (GTDB taxonomy): Bacteria > Chloroflexota > Anaerolineae > Anaerolineales > UBA4823 > JAKQIM01. The sequence goes on along the minus strand of CAZWFQ010000037.1, from coordinate 32,649 downwards.
GCCGCCCGCATCCGATACCAATCCCGCGGCCGTCAGGAACAGCGGCGTCCAGGGCGGGGCTGTCGTTGTCGTTACCAGGATATCTCCCGGCCGCAAACGATGAGCGTCCGCCAAGGTCAGGATGACACGGGCTTTGCCGCGCACCTTACCCGAAGACCCCGGCTGCCCCCGTAAGATTCCCGGTTCTGAATATTCATGTTTTGCTTCAGCAATAAAACCGCCGATATATCGCAGCATACGTTTCGCATCTGGCGAATACACAACCAACGGTTCGGCCGGACGAGTTCCTAATTCTTTTGGACCAGGTCGTGTGCCCCAGTGCTCGATACTTGCACGGCGAACAATTGCAAGCTTGCGCAGATCTAAGACGGGGTTACCGATAGCATCACGAAGCTCGGCCAACTTGATGAAAAACACATCGTTCGGTTCATGCAATTGCCTCCTGGCCACCAGACGCTTGCCCATCTCTCTCATCACCCTCCGCACCCACCCAAAGCCGTTGAAATCGATGTAAAATGTGTGATCCTCAGTCAATACCAATGCAATCTGAGCCGACTTCAAAAGTGTCTCAAAGCGCCCCACTACTGGCCGAGGATAATAGGCCAACCCCTGGCGGGCTTTTTCAATTGCAGCTTCGCGCTGCTGTGACACATTGGCCAGCTCCGCTTCCAGGTCGCGATCGGGCTGGGTGAGGTAATTTCTGAGATTGTTGATCAGAGGAGTTGGATCTTCTTCCCAACTTGGATAGCCCCAATCCCAAAGATCGCTGCGTCTGCCATACGTTCGTAAGAAATCGTACAGCCTGGCTAAAAAGCGCTTCCCACCAACCGACTGTCGTAATGCCAATACAACATTCCTGGCAGGCACATTCAACAAAATTCTCCGTACATCTTCCATGCCATTCGCGTCCCTGCTCAATCTCCAGAGCGCACGGCCAATCTCCAGAGTTTTATTATCAAACCCTTGCAGTAGCCGGTGGGCATCCAGAGCTGTCGAGTCGGCAAATAAATCGCAAAAAAACTTCTCAAATTCATCAATTGCATACCACATCGGAGGCCCCATCAGGTAGTGAATTTCATAGATACGCGTTGCCCTGACAAGTGTTTCCTCAAAGTGCGTTACCAGATCAGCCCAATTGGCGCCTTCCAGGTCAAAGTTTTCCCAGAATGACCACAATGCCTCCAGCTCCGGCTTCCATTCATTCTTCCAAATTTCGTCCAGCCTGGTGCTGATCGCACCAACAATCCTTCGATTTTGTTTTTCGCGCTCAGCCATCTCGTCCGAACTGCCAGTGAAGGCAATCAAGCGGGTATAGTTATACGTGTTGATCTGAAGGTCTAAACGACCCAAAATCGACTCTTTATAAACTTCCACAGTACGTCTACGCCCCTCACCCGCAGCATAAGCCGCAAAGCTAGAAAACATCGGCGTGATTGGCGCAGGATTGTGTTCACAGTCGCGCGTCCAGTGGTAACCCTCATCTTCTGGATTCGCCCATGCAACCGGAAAATCTGCCGGCAGCTTAATACGTCTTTCTTGAGCAGCATCTGGTTTGTTGGTAATAACTTCAGCATTCATTAGGTCACCTCCTAAGGATGTCGTATTGATCGCATGCACACAAATAGTACAACAGCCTATCTTTGCCAACCAGGAACTATTTCCAGTCCAAACGAGAACTATTTCTCTATCCAGGTGAGAAATTTGTTTCTGATACTTTACCGGTCAGCCAGCGACTGATATGATTAAGCACAAATCATTGCCCACAGGAGATCACCGATGCTCACGCCTGAGTGGAAAAATCGTGTATTGCGCTGGCAAGATGCACTCTGGAAATGTATCTACCGCCCTCTCGAACAAATCGAATGGCGTGGCTTTACCACCATCCAAAGACTTACCCCACAGCAGGCCCTTCAACAGCCTTTTACGGTAATGCCCGCAGGGAGGGGTTGGGGGGCCAAGTGGGAATACGGCTGGTTCAAGTGCCAGTTGATTATCCCGTCTGATGCTGCTGACCAAAAGATAGTTCTTTATCACGAACCTGGCCCCGAAAGCCTGGTATGGATTAATGGACAAATTGCTGGCTCATTTGGTTGGGCACGTCAACACTTAACCTTGACCAGACAGGCCGATGCGGGCCAAGTATTTGAAGTTTTAATGGAAACCTATGCCGGGCATGGCAAGGTTAGCACCGGAGAAGGGCCACTGCTTCACGCCACAACCTGGATGCCAGAGCCACCTGCCACACAATGCACCCTTGGCCAAAGTAGTTTTGGCGTCTGGCTAGAGCCCGTCTACCAGCTGGCCTTAGACTTCAACGCGCTCTGCGAACTGCGAGACACACTGGACCCCTTGTCACTGCGTGCCTGCAACATTGACGAAGCCCTGATGGCTGCCACCTGCTGCATCGATATGGAGCTGCCCGAGGACCAAATGCTGGAAACGGTTCAACAGGGACGCTGTGTGCTCGCCCCCCTCCTTGCCTGCAAGAACGGAAGCACATCCCCCACCCTGCACGCGTTTGGCCACGCACATATCGATGTTGCTTGGCTTTGGCCACTTCAGGAAACAGAACGGAAAATGGCTCGTACAATTGCAAATCAACTCGCCCTAGCTGAAGAATATCCAGAGTACAGATTTCTTCAGAGCCAACCTCAGCTTTACCAGATGCTGAAAACCCACTATCCTGCGTTATACCTACGCTTAAAAACTGCCGTTGAGCAAAAACAGGTTATACCCGATGGTATGATGTGGGTCGAAGCAGACACAAACGTATCAAGCGGTGAAAGCCTGATCCGACAAATTTTGCATGGTCGGAAATTCTTCAAGGACGAGTTTGGGATTAACAGCCAGGTACTATGGCTACCAGATGTGTTCGGTTATTCGGGCGCTTTGCCACAAATCCTTCACGGCTGTGGCTGCATCGGCTTTGCCACTCAAAAGATTACCTGGGCTTACAATGGCGGAGAACCCTTCCCATACAATACATTTTTATGGGAAGGAATTGATGGTACATCCATACCCGCACATATCTTTAGCGACTACAACAGCGAAACATCCCCGCGCGCAATTGCTCAACGCTGGAATACACGCCTGCAAAAAAATGGCCTTCAAAGTATGCTGTTGTCATTCGGCTGGGGTGATGGCGGCGGTGGGCCAACTCGCGACCACATCGAGTACATCCGCCGCTCACATGATCTTGAAGGATTGCCACGTATCGAGATATCCTCTCCCGAAATATTCTTCAATGCGCTTGCGACACAAGGGTTATCCTTGCCACGATATGTGGGGGAATTGTATTTCCAGGCCCACCGCGGAACATACACCTCGCAGGCCCACACCAAGCAAGGCAACCGCCGTGGCGAGTTCGCCTTACGCGAAGCCGAATTGTGGGCTACCGCCGCTTCTGCACTCGGTCAGTTTGAGTTTTCTGCCAGGACACTTGATCCTGCCTGGCAAGCCCTTTTAATCAACCAATTTCATGATGTATTGCCCGGCTCATCAATCCAGCAAGTTTACAATGAAGCAGAAGCTGCCCATCAGGAGCTGATTCAGACGGCCCAGGCCATCACCCAGCAGGCTGCTCGCACACTCACTCGCCCGGCCGAAGCAGTAACAGTTTTTAATTCCCTATCCTGGCCGCGACAGGTATTGATCGAAACGCCAGGTGGCAGCGCCGAGATCACGGTCCCGTCTTGCGGATGGAAATCGATTCACCTCACAGATCTTGCCCAGGCCGACCAAGCCAATGAAACAAAGCGTGTTTTCACGACGCAACGCATACTTGAAAACCACCTGCTGCGCGCCGAATTCAACGACCGAGGAGAGATCACCCGGCTATTCGACAAACAAAGCCAACGTGATTTTGCTGCCGGGCCGCTGAACCGCTTCTGTCTATTCAAAGATGTGCCTTCGAACTGGGATGCGTGGGATATCGAAAGCATGGCTGAGGAGATGCCAGTTGAGGTCAACGAACCAGCAGAATTGGAGATCCTTGCCAATGACCCAAAGAGAGGAGCTCTGCTTCTAACCCGTCACTTACACAATTCTATTCTCACACAAGTCATATCACTACGCGCCGACAGTCGCTGTATCGAATTTGATACCACCGTCGAATGGCAAGAAAGTCACAAGCTGCTAAAAGTTTGCTTTCCTTTTAACATTCACTCGAACGAAGCACTTCACGAAATACAATTTGGTCACATCCGAAGACCGACACACAAATCCCGTCAGTTTGATGCAGATCGTTTTGAGGTCAGCCAACACAAGTGGAGTGCCCTGGCAGAAGAAGGGCGTGGTGCCGCCATAATAAATGATTGCAAATACGGATTAAGCACCGCCGGTAACACGCTCAAGCTATCGCTGCTCAAATCGGCCAAAGCTCCTGATCCGCTCGCCGACATCGGAACCCATCACTTCACATATGCTATCTACATATGGGACGGCAGCCTTTTTGAGAGCGGCCTTATACAAGCTGCCTACGAGCTGAATATTGCTCCCTTGATCATTAAAAACGCGGCTGCCGCCGATGCAGGCGAAGAATCGCTCTTCAGCCTGGATGCCACCAATATCGTGATTGAAGCGGTCAAACCAGCCGAAGATGGGTCTTCAGATATTGTGGTTCGAATGTATGAAGCACTGCGCACCGCAACACGATGCAACCTTCACACTGCATTTACCATTGCACGCGCAGCCCAAACAGATTTGCTTGAAAATCCACTCTGTGAGTTAATCCATTCCCAGCACCAGGTGCAGCTAGATTTCCGACCCTTTGAGATCAAAACCATTCGCTTACAAATCAAACCTTAACGCCATAATATGAAAAAGATAGATCAATTACCAGAGATGAACAGCCAATTTCTTCACCGAGACGATGCGCGGCGGCTTGATTTTGATGCCACCATCACTGCCAGGGTCACGTTGCCAGATGGTCGCTTGGGCGTAGTGCTAGAGAGAACTTACTTCTACGCCACTGGTGGAGGGCAAGAGCACGATACAGGCAAAATCGGCGATGCCCAGGTGCTCGATGTAATTAAGGATGAATCCATCAACAAGGTCATCCATATTTTGGATCATGATTTACCACTGGGGAATTATCCCGCTCAGATAGACCACGATCGACGCTTGAGGCATATGCAGCACCACACCGCCCAACACCTGCTGACGCAGTGCTTCATCGCCCTGTTTAACTACGAAACAGTCTCAGCCAATATCAACGGCAGCACGCCATCTGCCTTGGACCTTGCAATCAACCGTCTTCTCACACCCAGTGAATTAGAGCAAGGCGAAGTTTTGGCCAATCAAATCATTTATGAAGATCGCCCGGTAAAAGTGTACTATATAAACCCAGCCGATTTGAACAAAATACCGCTGCGCCGCCCGCCATCCGTTAACGAGAACATACGCATTGTTGAAATCGATGGGTATGATTACTCTGCCTGCGGCGGAACTCATTGCAGCCAGACTGGAACAATCGGTATCGTGAAAATTGTCAGGCAAGAACGGGTCAACGACAAAACTCGTGTCCACTTCATCGCCGGCCTTCAAGCGCTGCACACCCTGCGCAGCTATCACGAAACATTAACTGGACTGGCTATGTACTTGAGCGTAAGCATCCCTGAAGTTCTCCCATCGGTACAGCGGCAGTCTGAACAATTACAAGCAAGTCAAAAGGAACTTCAAACACTGCACAACGAAAGGATCGCTGCTGAGGCAAAAGATTACATCGAACAGGCCGAAAAGCTGGCGGATTATCGCATCATCATTGAAGCCTTCGACAACCGCCCTGCAGCCGAATTACGGCTATTAGCAGATGGATTTAAACAAGCCCCTAATACGATTGCCTTACTAGGTGCTCATACCAACCAAAAGCTATCGATCGTGGTGATTTGTGCCCAAGGAGTTAAAATCAAAGCCCGCAACTTGCTCAATCACCTGTTAGGCCATTATGATGGTCGCGGCGGAGGAGATGCGCAAATTGCCCAAGGCGGTGGCACAGCCTCTCTTGAACAATTCCGGGCATTTAAAAATATTGCCCGTCGAGTGCTTGATGAAATTTTATTAGCCTAAACGACTTTATTCATTGGCTATGCGCAGTTTCGTAATTGCAAATAAAACAAACTTGACCAACAAAACATCGCCGGCTATCACCGTTGCTGTTACTTACTGTAGACCGTGGGACTCAATTCTGCAATGAATGGCAATGTCCGAAACCGGTCGGCATAATCCAACCCATATCCCACTACCCATGCCTCGGGGATGTCAAATCCCACATAGTCAATCGGCAGGTTGCTTACGTCCCGTTGCTTGCGCAACAAAACACAGGTCCGCAGCGAGGCGGGGTTATGCCATTGTAGAACCTGATAAAGATATCGCAACGTGCGCCCGCTATCAAGGATATCTTCGACAATAATCGCATGCTGACCTTCGATCAACTCGCGCAAATCCATGATCAAACGCACCGCCCCGGTCTTTGTCGTCTTACCATAACTGGATACAGCCATAAAATCTACTACGTTCGGGATGGTTAATTCCCGGCTCAAATCTGCCAGAAAAATAAATGCGCCCTTCAAAATACCAATCATGTACAATTTTTCGGCATCACGATAGTCATACGAAATCTGGGCTGCCAATTCTTTTACCCGTGACCGGATCTGTTCTTCAGAAACCAAAACGCGCAGCAAATCAGGGTGCAAATTTTCCATTCTTCATCTCCTACTCAATTCCATCAGGGATAACCCTATTATAATCACAACCAACAGAATCGATCATAATTCAGAGGAGGAATACATGGCGCGTCCCGACAACCGCAAGAGTGATGAACTGCGACCACTACACCTGATCACAAACTATATCGACTACCCCGAAGGCTCAGTGTTGATCAAAGCAGGGAACACCCGCGTCTTGTGCAATGTGACAATCGAAAATGGGGTACCGCGCTGGATGCAAGCCCAACATCTTTCGGGAGGCTGGATTACTGGAGAATACGCCATGTTGCCTCGCGCTACCCATACCCGTACCCCACGCGAAACAAATGGACCTGGCGGGCGCACCCAAGAGATTCGGCGCCTGATCGGGCGCAGCCTTCGCGCCGCTGTAGATCTAGAAAAACTTGGAGAGCGCACCTGTACAATAGACTGCGATGTTCTACAAGCAGATGGCGGGACTCGTACCGCCGCAATCACAGGCGGATACGTAGCCTTAGTCATTGCCCTGCGCAAACTAATTGCCGCCAATGCAATTCCAGCCGACACAATCAAAACTGCGGTTGCTGCAGTCAGTGTGGGCATTGTACACGGAACCCCCATGCTGGATCTTTGTTACGAAGAAGACAGCTCCGCCGATACAGATCTGAACATCGTCATGAATTCCCAGGGCGAGTTCATCGAAATCCAGGGAACTGCAGAAAGAAGCCCTTTCTCGCGTGCTACGTTTGATACCTTGCTGAATCTAGCATACAAAGGCATTGGTGGCCTTCTGGAAACTCAAAGGGAAGCACTTACAGCACTCGCACAACCAAACCCTTGAGGTACGCCCCCTCAGGGAAAGTTAACGCCACCGGATGATCTTCCGCCTGGTGTAGATGCTCGCAGATTTGAGCATCTACACCAGCATCCAGTGCCGCGCCAGCAATGATCTTTTGGAACAGGTCATCACTGACGCCCCCAGAACACGAAAAGGTCACCAAAACTCCTCCTGGTCGCAGCAATTTGAGAGCCAAAAGGTTGATATCCTTATAGCCGCGCGAGGCCCGCTCAACTTGAGACACAGTTTGAGCAAATTTCGGGGGATCTAATACGATCAAATCAAATGTACTTCGGCGGTCACGGAATGACCGCAAAACATGGAATACATCACCCTCGACAAACTCAAACCGGTCTCTATCCAGGTCGTTTAGAGAAATGTGCGCCTCCGCTGCCGCCAAAGCATCAGATGACGCGTCAACAGCTGTCACCCGTTGGGCGCCTCCATACGCCGCATTCACAGAAAATCCCCCTGTATAGCAGAAACAATCCAGTACCTGGCGCCCTTTTGCCAGCTCTCGTACCCGCAAGCGATTTTGGCGCTGGTCTAAATAGAAACCCGTCTTATGCCCTGCTTGCACATCCACCCAAAACGCCAGGTCATTCTCGAAAATCCTGACCTTTTCAGGTGTGCCACCAAAGAGCGGCCCCACTTGCGGCTGCAGCCCCTCTAACTGCCGGGCATCCACGTCTGATCGCTCAAATATACAACCAGCGCCAGTAATTTCTTGCAGCGCATGGACAAGCTCGGAACGCCAAAACTCAACGCCCGCCGAGAGCATTTGGATCGCCAAGACATCTGCATACCGATCCACAACCAAACCCGGCAAACCATCCGATTCGCCGTGAACCAATCTTACTGCATTTGTAGTATCCGCTCCGCTCAATGACTGCCGGGCGAGAACAGAATGCTCCAGTCTCCGGTATAAGAATGCAGGATCAACTGTTTCGCCTTGTAACCAGGACCATACGCGCGCAACAATCTGAGAATGCGGACTGTAGGCCGCCCAGGCCAAAAAATTGCCGCTTGTGTTGAGCACGGCCACAGTCTCCCCAGGTCTTGGATTGCCACGAACATCCGCCACCGCTCCCGAAAAAATCCAGGGATGGCGGCGGAGTAAAGATTTTTCGCGACCAGGTTTCAGTACTAAGTCAGACATTAAGCAGATTCTTCCACAGATGCCGCCGTGCCCGAAGTATGCAGACCCAAAGCATGAGCTGCCTCTTCAATGATATCCATGGCGTGCTCAATTTCATCTCTCTCATGAGCAGCCGTTATTGTCGCTCTTAAGCGGGCCAGCCCCACTGGTACAGCCGGCGAAACAACCGGCAGCACAAAACAATCGCGTTCTTGTGCATAGCGTGTCATGGCATAAGCCATCTCGTCCGTGCCGCAGAGCACCGGCACGATGGCAGTCTCTGTCAGCATGGTATCCAGGCCGCGTCGTTTTAAGCCATCAATAAACTGGTGCGTGTTCTCAAGTAGTTTCGTAATACGCCAAGGCTCGTCCAAGATCACCTTGAAGGCTTCGTTCGCCGCAGCCGCCTGGGCTGGAGGCAGAGCAGCCGAAAAAATATAGGCTCTGCTGGCATGTCGCAAGTATTGGATGATCTCCTTCTTGCCAGCCACATAACCACCCACCGACGGAATCGTTTTGCTCAGTGTTCCCATCTTAATATCAACCGCTCCTTGCATGCCAAAATGCTCTTCAATGCCCCGCCCGGTGGCGCCCAAAACCCCCACCGAATGAGCCTCGTCCATCATCAGCCAGGCATCATATTTCTCGCACAAAGCAACCATCTTGGGGAAGTCGATGATATCGCCATCCATCGAGAAGACAGCATCTGCAATTACCAGCTTGGCTGAGCCAGAGGGGACTTGCTTCAGCCTGATCTCCAACGCATCCATATCATTGTGACGGAAGCGAACAAACTTTGCCCCCGACATCAGGCAACCATCTACAATGCTGGCATGGTTCAGCTTATCTGAAATCACATAATCGTCACGCCCAACCAGAGTCGAAACCACAGTCAAGTTCGTAGCATACCCCGACGTATAGGTAATAGCGTCCTCAGTCTGCTTGAAATCAGCAATGGTGGTCTCCAACTCGCGGTGCAACGAAAGCGTCCCCGCCAGAGTCCTGACACCGTGTGTGCCTGTCCCATACCGGTCAATGGCATCCTTCGCCGCTGCGTTGATGCGCGGGTGACCGATCAGCCCTAAATAGCTGTAGGAAGCATACATACCCATCTCACACCCATTAACCAACACCCGGGCTCCCCCGCGCAACTCGCTTACTGGCTGGTTATAAAAATACAAACCTGCCTGGCGAGCCAATTGCACGCGCTCGTCGATAGCACGCATGCGGCGAATAATTGCGTCATCCATATTACTCAATTTCATAACTTATACTCCTTCAACTAGTTTCCGTAGTTCAATCTCATCAATAATTGTTACGCCAAGGCTGCGCGCCTTTTCAAGTTTCGAACCGGGCGCATCGCCCACAACAAGGTAAGATGTGCTTCGACTGACAGAGTCGGTCACCTTTCCTCCTTGTGCCTGGATATACTCCTTTACCCCGTCGCGTGTAAAACCAGCCAGCGTGCCAGTCACCACAAATGTCTTCCCGAACAAAGGCATTGGACCTTCTTGCTCAGCCGTACCTTTTCCAGTTTGAGGCCAAACACCGGCGCTCCGCAACTTTTCCAACACATTTTGATTTGCCGGACGAGCAAACCAATCCACAACAGCTTGAGCAATATTGGGGCCAACCCCTTCAACGCGTTGTAGATCTTCTACCGAGGCACGTCCCAGCAAGTCTAAATTAGAGAAATACTTTACCAGGTCAGAGGCCAAAACCTCCCCTACGCCTCGAATTCCCAACCCATTGATCAAGCGCGCAAGTGGACGGGCACGCGCCGCATGGATCGCCTGAAGCAGATTATCAACTTTTTTATCAGCAAATCCATCTAGCTTTAACAAATCCTCACGCTGAAGCGTGAATAGGTCAGCCACATCACGAAGCAGCCCGGCATCAACAAGTTGCTCAACGATTTTGATCCCCAGCCCCACAATGTCTAATGCACCCCGAGAGACAAAGTGCTCAAGGTTACGGATCAACTGGGCCGGGCAAGCCGCATTCACACAATACCAGGCCACTTCGCCTTCGAAATGCTCTACCGGCTGCGCACATGTCGGGCAAACCATCGGGATGTCAAAAATTCGTTCGCCGCCGCTGCGTAAATCGCTCACAGGCCCAATAACATACGGGATTACATCTCCCGCCCGTTTCACCACCACACGATCTCCAATTCGGATATCTTTCTCAGCAATGTACTCAAAATTGTGCAGAGTTGCCTGCTTAACAATCACACCACCTATCTCCACCGGCTCAAGGATGGCGTATGGCGTCAGCACCCCTGTTCTTCCAACATTTACACCAATATCGATCAATCGGGTCGTCACCTCGCGGGCCGGGAACTTAAAAGCCAGAGCCCCGCGCGGATCCTTGCCAACATAGCCCAATTCTTCCGCCAACACCAGGTCATTCAACTTGATCACGCCACCATCAGCCTCGAACGCCAATTGATCGCGCCGTTCTGATAGGTCAAAATATGCAGCGATTGCTGCACCGAGGGTCGGGCAAAACTGCGCCTGTGGAACCGGAAAACCCAGGGCCTGCAAAAAACGCAGCCTGTCCATTTGAGTTGTTGGCAAAGGACCATCTCCAGCTACAATGGCGTATGCAAGCAAGGCCAGAGGGCGGGTAGCCGTCAAGGCCGGATCTAACTGGCGCAGCGATCCAGCTGCGGTGTTACGCGGATTTAGATAAATTTTTTCACCAGCCTGTTCAAGCCTGCGATTCAATCTCTCAAATTCAGCCAGGGGAATATAAGCCTCTCCCCGCACAACCAATGATCGGGGAGGCCTTGGACCTTTTGGATCAACCGGCAGAAGAAGCGGCAATGCCTTAAGAGTCCGTAAATTTGCCGTTATATCTTCGCCAATCTCTCCATCCCCCCGCGTAGCGCCCAACACAAATACACCATCTTGATAATGCAATACCACAGTCAATCCATCAATTTTTGGCTCAACAACGAACTCGGCGCTATCCACGCGCTCATCCAGCTTCCGGATACGCTCAAACCAGGCCTTCACATCATCTGCATTGAATGCATTTGCCAGGCTTAGAATCGAAGCCGGGTGACGTACTTTTTCGAATCGATCCAAGGGGTTTGCCCCGGCCCGTTGGGTCGGGGAATCAGAAGTTATCCATTCTGGGTGAGCCGATTCGATTCGCCGAAGAGCGACCACAAGTTGGTCATATTCATAGTCACTGATGACCGGCGAGTCTAGAACATGATACCGGTGGTTGTGATAATTTATTTCGCGCCGAAGTTTTTCCAATTCCTTCTGCAAGGCTTCGATATCTTGTCGATTATCCATAGGCGGTATTATAAACTCGTATCTAGACGGACGCAATCCGATTGCACAGTGGTATAATAATTTAGTTATGGAATCGAACAATTTACCTACCACAACCAATGAATTAGCAAGTCAGCCCTCGCCCGAAGAGGTTGCGCAACAACGAAGGATTATCGCTGGTATTGCTATCGGTGCGATACTGATTCTTGCTTTATTGATCACCAGTCTGGTGTTTCTGCTCAGTCCAGGGTTAACTTCTGCCGAAACTGTAGCTCGCATTCGAGACGTATTTATCATTTTCATGGCGTTTGTATCCCTGCTGATCGGTGTGGTTCTTGTGATCTTGATCATTCAAATCACCCGCCTAACCAACCTGTTACAGAACGAGATAAAACCTATCCTGGATTCGACAAACGAAACTGTTAGTACACTGCGCGGAACTACAAGCTTTTTGAGCGACAACCTGGTTGGTCCAGTTATCAAGCTTAACGAATATGTTGCCGTGCTACAAAAAATGGTTGAGTTGCTCGGCCTTGGCCGAAAGCGTCCATATTAAACTTATCAAGCACAGAAAGGAGATACTACGATGTCAGATCAAAGTGATTTTAGCGCCTTCCTGGCAGGTTTTGTGATTGGGGGTCTCGCCGGAGCTGCCGTGGCCCTGCTGATGGCTCCACAATCGGGAGAGGAAACCCGCACGATTATCCACGATCGCAGCATTGAGTTGAAAGACAAGGCTGTGGAGCGCGCCGAAGAGGCCCGCGCAAAAGCTGAAGCTGCTGCTGCCGAAGCTCGCACGCGCGCAGATGAACTCACCAAACTCACCCGCGAACGTGCAACCGAGATCAAGAAGCGAGGCCAAGAAGTCATTGAAACCGGCAAGGCCTCTGTACAGCGCCGGCTCAAATCAGCCATACCTGAAGAACCATCTGCACCAGAAGGCTAATAATTAGCCAAATATTTCATCACAAATAGCGGAATCGGTGTACACCAATTCCGCTATTTGTGATTAATTCCCCTTATCGTTTCCCAAGTCGCTAATCACAGCGCTCACCGCCCCCAACACATCTCTCGCTAGAACAGATGCCGAATTACCCAATTGTTCGGCCGCATACAAACCAGCTTGGGCATGAATCCACGCCCCACTTCGGGCTGCCGAAAAAGCATCCAAACCTTGAGCACGTAACCCAACGATCAAACCAGCCAGCACATCCCCTGTACCGGCGCGTGCCAATGCTGGCGTAGCAACCGGAATGATAGCGGTTGATCCATCGGGAGATGCAATTATTGTATAGGCCCCCTTCAAGACCACTACGTGTCCCCATTGGTGCGCAAAATGCTCGGCAACACGAATACGATCCTGTTGGATTTCGTCTCGCCCCAACCCAGTCAATATAGACATCTCGCCTGGATGTGGCGTCAATACTGCCGTACCCCATAAACGCTTCGGCCAATCAGGTATCTGGGCAAGCAATTTCAATCCATCTGCATCTAAGACCAGGGGTGGCCTCCCCCCTGCATCATATTGTTGCAAAAAGATGGCCCCAAGAAATTCCAGAGTCGAAGACTTAAGCCCAAAACCCGGGCCAAGCAGAAGTGCTGAGGTACGTTCCAGGTTTTCAAAAAGAACTCGAGCAGCATTGGCTGCGATCGCCCCCTCTAAAGAAGGCAAAACCAACCAAGTAGTTTCAGGCAAACGCCCTGCTAACACAGGATAGAGCGGCTCAGGCACAGCCATGGTAACCAGCCCTGCCCCCGCTCGATAAGCAGCCTCTCCCGCCAGGCATGCCGCCCCCGGATAATTTAATGAACCCGCCACCACCATAGCCGTCCCAAAAGTCCCCTTATGGGCATCATTTGGCCGCTTTGGCAACCATGCACGCGCCTCGCCGGCATCGACCACCTCGCGACGGATGTTTTGCCATGCTGAGACATCCTCCACGTTGCCAATGCCAACCACGCGCAACTCCCCCACAAAGTCGGCTGCCGGGAAAGCCAACAGCCCAGCCTTGACAGCAGCCATTGTGATTGTCATATCTGCCCGGATGACCTCTGGCGAGATCATTCCCGTGTCACAATCCACTCCCGAAGGGCAATCCACTGCTACGACAGATGGTTTATGAGGCGATTCTTTCAATAATCGGCCTACCCCATCTAACACCCTTGCGACATCATCTCGCAATGGCAAACGGAAGCCGGTGCCCAAAACACCATCTATCAATATGTCTGTGTTTTTTAATTGATTCGCGAGTTCTTCAAAGTTGAGATCATCGCATATCGAATAAATTACACCCCCAGCCTGCCTCAAACGGGCAATCAGAGGATCTTCGCTAGAACGCTTGCATACAAGAAAAGCCCCAACCGCCCAGCCCCATTTTGCCAAATACGCCAGGGCAATCAGGGCGTCACCACCATTATTCCCCGACCCCACCAGAGCAAGGGCCCGCAGCGACTCCATCCGACCATACACGAACATTACTTGCTCTGCTAAACCTAAACCAGCATTTTCCATCATCTGCGCATAACTTAAACCACCAGCGTCTGCCTGGCGTTCGATTGCCTGCATCTCAGCAACTGTCACAAATTTAGCCATAAATCCTCAAGTGGTCTCTATAGACTCAACCAGGCATTACCCCAGATGAAGCATCTGACCTTCTTTGTCTAACTTAAAAAATGCGCTCACAACCTCTGGATCAAACTGCTGGCCAGATTGTTGGGAAAGATATGTATGCACCGCTTGTTCAGACCAAGCCTTTCGATAAGGTCGTTCTGATCGCAAAGCATCCCACACATCTACAATTGAAAATACCCGCGCGGCCAAGGGGATATCCGTGCCGGCTAAACCACGCGGATAGCCAGCTCCATCCCAACGTTCATGATGGCAATAGGGAATGTCCACCGCGGGCCTCAAATAACCAGTTGGCCACAACAGATCGCGCGCAAACTCAGGATGGCGTCTCATCACCTGCCATTCATCATCAGTCAGCGGACCTGATTTTAATAATATCGTATCAGGAATGGCCATTTTCCCAATATCGTGCAAAAGTGCACCGCGCCGCACGTGAACTAAGTCGGCATCTACCACCCCCATCCTTCGCGCCAGGTTCACAGTGACCTCGGTCATATACTTAGAATGATCTGTTCCCTCGCCCACGCGCAAATCCAATGCGTTAACCCAACCCTCTAATGTTGTATCATAGGCCAGGTGCAAATCCATGTTCGAGCGTTGAAGATCATTGAACAAAGTAGCATTGTCTACAGCAATCGCAGCTTGGCCGGCTAACATATCCAAAAAGTCCAGCCACTCTTTATCTGGGAAAAGTTCAGAACGATGGAACAACTCAAGAGCCCCCACCAACTGCCCCTTTACTACCAATGGTGCAATGTAGTAAACCACAAACCCTTCGCTTGTCAATCCACGGGCGCGAAGGAAATCTTCTGCCTGCTCCACCAGGTTGTCAATACGCAGTGTGCGATGTTCAAGAATCGCCCTGCCCACCAACCGATCGCTTAACCGCAGCCGTGTCTGATTAACCAGGTTACTTTGAAAACCTCGGCTGGCTGTATGCTCCAAGGTTTGCATTTGAGGTCGCAGCAATAACACCGCAGCCGCGTCCACATGCAATTGGGTTCTCAATTGCTCCAACAAAACATTGAAAACAACCCGCAAATCCATACTGGCACTAATTGCCATATCCACAGCACGCAAAGCAGACAATCGCTGGACGCGGCGTTGGGTTTGCTCATGCAAAAGGACTCGGTGTAAAGCATTAGCCGCCATATCGCTGATGGCCACCAACAATTGCACATCGCTCTCGCCAAAGGCATCTTGGCGCGATAACCAGAGGGCCCCGATAGACTTATTTTCTGTTATCAATGGTACGCAAACGGCCATTCTCCGTTGCCCTGGAGGCATAGGAAGACCATAAAGGGGATCGCGCTTTACCCAATCAAAATATAACCCCCCAGATGAAATAACGCTTTGGCTCAAAGTTGGGTCGAATTGAAGCCTACGCTCACCAAGGTAATCCCAATATCCACGTGATGATTCTATCCAACAACGGCCCCCACTATCATCCCTCAAGACAAGTGCGCTCCCCTCTGCATTGAATAAAATCCTCACATAATCCAGGATCGCCGACACAATTTCGGAGCGCGTTTGAGCTGTCTTCAAGATCGCCGAGAAAGAAATCAATGCCTCCCGTTCTTGGGAACGACTGGTTCGCACAGTTATATCTTCTATTGCACAGTCGAAATAAGATAAAGCGTCGTTCACCCCCTTAACAAACTGGGCGGTAATAGATCCCCAGATAATTGTGCCATCTTTACGCCTTAACCTTGTCTCAAACCCATACACTTCTCCTCGAGACTCAAGGATCTCCATAAACACCTTGTGTTCATCGGGCTTCAAGTAAAAGTCTTCCATACTTGCTTCTCTAGCTTCGGTTTCCGCATCAAAACCAAACATCGTCAAAAAAGCTTTGTTCGCCATTAATATACGCTCCCGATCAAATGGAGCGCTGCGGAATATTCCAATGGGTATGTTTCGAACAAGCGTGCGGTACTGTTCCTCGCTCTCGCGCAACGCATCATCCGCCCTCTTGCGCTCAATGGCCATGGCGATCTGGGTGGACACAAAAGTGAGGATGGCTTTTTCATCCTCTCCAAACCGTATCCCCTCGGTGTAGCTTTGCACAGCCAAAACGCCAAAAGTTTTATCTTTTGCCCGCAGAGGAACCCCAAGCCAATCAATAGAAGGAGCACCAATCGAGTCAACCTCGCCCTTTTTCACCAACTCTTCAAACACATCTGGCGATGCCAACAGCGGTTTACCTGAGCGCAGCACATATTCCGTCAATCCTCGCTCCGGTTTATGCGGCGGGAAAGGCTCATCAAATTGGTCCACGTCATAAGGAAAACTGATTAAGTCAACAATATCATCATAGATCGCAATATAGAAATTTTCTGCAAACATCAATTCAGCCACAATTGCATGGATAGACTTAAAAAGCTCTCCCAAGTCTTGCGCCATATGTGCAGCATCTGAAATGTTCATGGTCGCCGAACGAACTTTTTGTGCTCGCGTCCCCGAGATTGCCGAGCCAAGGATACTTGCCGCAGCTTTCGATGCATCAATCTCAGCGCTGCTCCACACACGCTCTGCTTCGCACATTTCAAATGCAACAAATCCCCACCAATTCTGTCCAGTGAAGACCGGTACAATTAAAATCGAAATAATCCCAGATCGCCCAAATATCACCTTTTCTGTAGATAGGAAATCACTTACATTGCCAGAAATTGGCTCGCCTTGTTTTAGAGCGCCCAATATTCGCTCGAAACCTGGGGCATCCAGGTGTAAATTTCTCAGATCAGAGGCCTGTGGGTGCTTTTCCACATTCTGAGCCGTCCATTCATAAGAAATAGAAGCCTTAAGCCTACCATCTTCTGCACGGTAGTTTTGACACAGGGTCACACGGCTCACTTCTGAAGCCAATCCCAGGCATTCCATCACAACTACGATTGCGGTCTCCCATGTGTCCGTTCTCAAAAAACTGCTTGCAGCGAAACTGACTGCCTCAAGGATTGCATCTCGTCGACGCGCAGATTGGTCAGCATGTGCACTTGCCAGTGTTGTCAGTTCGCCACGATGCAAATTTTCTTCTACCTGTTCGCAACGGGATATATCAACCCCCGTGCTGACCACATAACTCGCTGCCCCCTTGCTATCCAAGATCAGCGAATTTTTCCAGGCAATCCAATGAGAATCCCCCTTCTTTCCTAGCAAATGATTTTCGTACCGGTCAGGGAATTGGCCATCCTTGACCAATTGAAAAGCCGCCTTAACAACCTCAGCATCTTGCGTTGCTAAGAACAGATCCCAAACATATTTTCCTTTAGCTTCATCTAATGAATAGCCAGTGGTCGTCTCGCACGTATCGTTTAGATAAACAACCAAGCCTTTTGCATCGAATACCATGACCAATGCATCAATTGCGTTAAGAAGCGCCAAAATAGCCCCATCTTTCTGACCCTTGAAAATTTGCTCAAATGCAGCCAGACGTTTGGAAGCGCTCATCACCTTAATCAAATCTTCTTTACATAAACTCGGTGATTCTTATAGGGCTTTCCGCCCACGTTTATCAAATCTTGCCTCATTTGAACGGCCGTTTCGGCAACCTGGGTCAAGTCAGAGTGCATAAAGTTAAACTCATGAATAGTATTTTCCATCTCAGAATACATCAAGGCATTTCCACCGCGGCCCTGAAATTCCGGTAGAATGCCAATCCCATTCAAAGCGACCCATTTTGTGCGGCGTTTCTCGAGCAGCATATCCACCAAGCTAAAGGGTGTCAGGCGCCCTTTGGCGCGCTGCATAGCAGCGGAAAGGTCATGAAAGGCAAACATAAAACCGACCGCCCGATCATTATGTGTAATTATCTTGATCAACCGATGATCAGCTACAACCATCACATTATCAAGAATAAACTGAACTTCTCGCTCGGTTAATGGATAATATTCCCAGTTTTTCACGAAAGAGTTATTGTATGCCTCGCCAATTTTTGACGCCCAGGCCTTTAATTCATTCTTCGATGCAAATCGCTTAACCTGCAGCTCACCGCGCTGGCGTACTCGATCCGCAATCCGGTGTACTCGCTCAGGCAGATGGACCACATCGCTGTTAAGATAACAGGATACAAAATCTACTTCTTTAACAAAACCCATGTTCTCAACCAGATTCACATAGTAGGGGTAGTTGTAATTCATCATAGACATCATCTGGCGGTGCTCGTACCCTTCAACCAGAATGCCATACCCATCTAGGGCTGCAAAACCTTTAGGCCCAACCACTTGATCCAACCCCCTGGCACGTGCCCACTCAAATACCCGCTCGAACAATGCCTTGGCAGCTTCGGAATCATCCTCACACTCAAAGTGGTAGAATTGCGCCTGGTGCGTACCGTGATAGGCATTAAAGCGAGTATTTTCCAACGCCGTGATCCGCCCCACGTCTTGCCCATCTCGAACAGCAATGAAAAAATCAGCATGCGAGTGTTCGTAATATGGGTGTTTCTGACGATTAAGTTGCATTTCAACGTCCATCAATAAGGGCGGAACCCACTGAGGGCAATTCGCATATAAACGATAAGGAATTTTTATAAACCTTTGAACTTGAGCTTTATTGGCAACATCCACCGCTTCCACGGTTAACATAGCAATCTCCTGTTTTGGGATTGAAATCTGCGATTAGAATATCTACACCTGAGCAAATCTTACGCCAATTTTGTCATTCTGTCCATCAAATAATTGCTGATCCCTGCGCAATGAACTGAAGAGCGCACAAGATGAATCGCCTATTCTGCACAGGTGCGGTATACTCTAAGGGATAATTCCAAACACCACCAGAGGTATACTCATGAATCAAAAAACAGAGCTTCTCCCCTTTCACGCGATAAACGAATTTATGCGCCCAGATTTCCGCTTGAGTGTTGTTCGCGATGTGCTCAGCGACCTGCCCCGCTTGTCAGAAGAAAGACAATCGGCCATTAACCAACTGACGCGTAAGCTGGTGAAAGTGCCCGGGTTCCGCAATAGCGAAAAAGCACCTGCCATCGTGAAAACGATCCCCCTGGCTAAGTCTTTTGAAAAAAGTCCCGAGCTAGTCGGGGCTATTTTGGCTGCATGGGCCGATTTACGCAGCGAGCTGCGCCAACAGATGTATGATTTGCTCAAAGCCCGAAGCTGGAAGATAATGCCAGCAGTTGAAAACCTGAATATCGAAACGATCACTACCGAGCTGCTGCAAAACTGGGCTATCTTACCCGCCGAGCTTGACCGTTCTAAACTGCCGGGGTTCTATATCTGGTGGCCAAAAGGCGAAGACTTCGACACACTTTACAACAATTTCACCACGAGCTATCCCGATTCTGATGCCAGCCTGGATCAAGTTGGCTTAATGGCTGTTTGGTTAAGCTTACGTCTGCCCTACCATATCGAAGGCGAGGA
Source organism: uncultured Anaerolineaceae bacterium (assembly GCA_964633225.1). Classification (GTDB taxonomy): domain Bacteria; phylum Chloroflexota; class Anaerolineae; order Anaerolineales; family UBA4823; genus JAKQIM01. The sequence continues at coordinate 12,699 of CAZWFQ010000037.1, read as the reverse complement.
AGAAAGCCAGGTTGAGCCCGAGATTCAAGATCCTGAATGAAGATTATCCATACTGACCACCATAAGCTACACATCACTGAAAACATTTCGTTTGGTGGTTACCCCTTTGTGATCGAAGAGCTGCCTCAGCGTATCGATCAAATTTTGGGTAAGCTCCGGTCAAATGAGCTTGGGACCGTGCTTCAACCCAACGATTATGGCATGGCGCCCATTATGGCTGTGCACGACGCGGGATATATAGAATACCTCCAAGCCGCTTACGTAAACAATGCTGCATATAATCAAAACGATGAGCCTGCTATCCCGGAGACTTTCGCCCCTCGCTCGGCCCGCCGGCGGCCAAAACACGTGTTAGGTCTCAAGGGATACTATGGCTTCGGGATTGGCAGCCCGATCAATGCTGGAACATGGACTGCTGCTTACTGGAGCGCGCAATGCGCCTTAACCGCGGCTGAACTGGTGCGGGCAGGTGAAAGATCGGCGTATGCCTTATGCCGGCCACCAGGTCACCATGCTGCCAGAGATTTATATGGCGGTTTTTGCTTCCTGAACAATTCGGCCATCGCTGCCCGCTCCCTATCAGAAAGGGTTGCCATCCTGGATATTGATTACCATCATGGCAATGGAACACAAGAGATCTTCTATGCAGACCCAAGCGTCCTGTATTGTTCCATCCATGCCGACACCGATTATGAATATCCTTTCTACTGGGGAGCGTCTGATGAAATTGGGTCTGGCGTCGGAACCGGGTATAATTTAAATTTGCCGCTTCCGCAAGGCACAGGAGATGCCGCTTACCTTGAAACCTTAGGGAAAGGGCTACGGGCCATCCAGCAATTTCAGCCTCAATTTCTGATCGTTTCTGCTGGGTTCGACATCCTTGATGGAGATCCAGCGGGTGGATTCAAAATAACCTTTAAGGGCGTAGAAGAGATTGGTAGAAAAATTGCAGCGTTAGAACTTCCTACAGTTCTAATCCAAGAAGGCGGTTACTTGATCGATCAACTTGGCGAAGCAGCTGCGAGCTTTCTAAAAGCCTTTGCGCGATGCGGCTGAGCGGCAAGAATTCACAAGTTTACGGAACTTTTCATATGGCAGAAACACCCGATATTATCCTCCCTCCAAAACGCTTTCATTTTGAATGGATACCAAAGGTTTTTATCCATCCACGCCAGGCATTTAGATGGATCACTGAACAACCTCGACCCGTATGGCTAACACCGATGCTCATCTTGAGCATCACGGCCTTGGCATTGATATTGGTGACCGGCTACCTAAAACAGCAGGCCGCTATGATGGGTGAGGTAAACCTGCCCCCCGATTTTGACTATTACACGCCAGAACAACAGGCTCAATTTTTTCAAGCGCAACAAGCCACGCAAGGGCCGGTTTTTGTCTACATCTTACCTGCGCTTGCCAAGGTGGCAGGCCTGTGGGCGGGTTGGCTATTGGTGGGCGGCTTGCTCCACCTGGTGACCACGCTGCTGGGGGGGCGCGGCGATACGGGCGGAGCAATGAATATAGTTGCCTGGGCTAATTTGCCATTTGCCATCCGCGACCTGGTACGTGTAATTGCTATGCTCGGTACACGGCGCCTGATCGAGAGCCCTGGCATATCCGGATTATTGATCCCGGGCGAAAGCACCTGGAGCGCACTTCTTGTCAGCCTGATGAGCCTGGTTGATATCTACATCATTTGGCACACAATTCTGCTCAGCATTGGCGTGTTAAGTAGATCGGGATTAAGCAAAGTCAAAGCCATAGGCAGCGCTCTGATCACCGTCTTGATCATATTGTTACTGCAATCCTTGCCAAGTCTTTTGAGTTCTAGCTTGGGCAACTTGAATATCGTTCAACCATTCTTTTTCTAGCTGTCTCGTTTGCCATCAGCTTTATGGAACAATCTAATCCCATCATCCAAATCAACACTTTGCGCAAAGATTTTCGCATGGGCAATCTAACTGTCCACGCCCTGGATAATGTTGATTTAGAGATTCAACCCAATACCTTTACGGTGGTAATGGGTCCCTCGGGTTCAGGGAAAAGCACCTTGCTCTACCTGGTGGGCGGCCTTGACCGGCCTACAAGCGGTCAGATAAACGTAAATGGACAGCCCGTCGAGACTATGGACGAGAATGAACTGGCCCAATATCGACGTAATACGATAGGGTTTGTTTTTCAATCTTTCAACTTGCTATCCAGCATGACGGCTTTGCACAATGTGGCCTTCCCAATGCGATTTGCACGTACCGGTCACCGCCAGCGAATGGGGAAAGCCACAGAAATGCTCAAGCGCGTAGGCTTAGCAGATCGAATGCACCATCGCCCGACCGAACTTTCGGGAGGGCAGCAACAACGCGTGGCCATTGCGCGCGCACTGGTCAATGATCCACAAATCATCCTGGCTGACGAACCCACTGGCAATCTTGACACCGCCAGTGGCGTCAGCATTATGCAATTGTTGTCTGACCTGCACCGCAGCGGGAGAACGGTTATGGTGGTAACACATGACCCAAGGATGAAACACTTCGCTACCAATTCCGTCTATATCTTGGACGGAAAGATCGTCAGCGAAGAAGAATATAATGCGGCATCAGATATGCTGATTGCAGAAGCAACAGTTAATTAAATCCAATCAATGAATCGGCCTATGAAAACCCCTTCTACTATCATCAATCGCATCTTAACCCTGATCTTAATTGTATCTACAATTCTGGCAATGCCCCGCCAGGCACTTGCCGCCCTGGTGATCAGCGGTGTTGCCCCGAGCACCGTGTCGAACAACCAGGACACCCAACTGACCATAACAGGCACCGACTTTCAATCAGGTGCAACAGTCTCGCTGGATGGGCATGGAGCATTAGCAACTTCATATTTCAGCAGTACCACCTTAACTGCCAGCCTACCGGCAGGCGTTCCTCTCGGCGTTTACTCGCTGACCGTTACGAACCCTGACGCAACCTGGTACACGCTCGACAATGCCCTGACCGTTGTTGCCACACCGCCAACAGCTACACCCAGCCCCACCCCCATTTCAGGATATGAACGTCCTGTAATCGTTGTTTATACGTATAACACCAGCGAATCGTCGCCCTCGATAGGCGAAGATTTCACTCTGCACATCAAGCTGTATAACGCCGGCCAAAAATATGCCACAAACGTAGTAGCTACTTTTACTACTGGGGATTTGGTGCCTCGCGAAACGGGCGGCGTAGTTGCGGTAGGGGATATTGCAGCCGACAACCGTGCCGACCTGAGCCAACCATTTACCGTTAGCTATGATGCCTGGGGAAAAGTCATTGCTACCGTGAACATGTTGGTTAGTTACACAGATACCGATGGTGTAGCCTATTCCGAAAATTTTGCCTTAACCGTCTCGATCGATCAACCAACACTGTATTACTATACACCCACCCCAACCCCAACTACCACCCCCACCACCACAGCAGTCCCCATGATGCGACCGCAGTTGGTTATTACTACGTACAATACCAGCGTAACCCCACTACAGCCGGGTACGCAATTCTCTTTGCAACTGTCTGTTCAAAACATGGGGAATGCCACAGCCCAGCGTGTGACCATGATTGCCGGTGGAGGCAGTTCATCTTCTAGCAGCGTAGGCGGCACACAAGAGCCCGGCGGTATATCGGGTGCGGGGGGGGAATTCACAAATTTTGCACCACTCGGATCTTCAAATGTTCAGTCCTTGGGCAACCTGGCGCCTGCCAGCACGCTGGAGGCCAGCCAATCTCTGATTGTTAACGTGAACACCAATCCTGGTGCCTACCCGATGAAAATTTCATTCACTTACACGGATGAAAATAACATCTCATACACAGATGATCAGATCATCACTTTATTGGTTTATCTAACGCCGGCCCTGGATATCAGTTTCTACCAAGATCCAGGTGGGTTATTCGCTGGGCAGCCCGGGATGCTGCCTCTCCAAGTGATCAACCTGGGCAGAAGAAGCGTTATCTTAGGCAATATGCGTGTTGAAGCAACAGGTGCTCAATTGATGAACAACGTTATCCTGGTGGGCAACCTTGAAATGGGAGGATACTTCACCATGGACGCCACCGTAATCCCCGACATTGCCGGGCCCCTTGATTTAATGGTTACAGTGGATTACACAGATGATTTTAACCAGCCCCAAAGCGTCCAGAAAACAATCACGATAGATGTGCAAGAGATGTATTTTCCAGCCCCTGATGAGGGCATGGAAAATGGAGACGTCGAAACACCCATCCCCGTAGAACCTGAGACCTTCTGGCAAAAGGCTTGGCGTTTCATCTTGGGTATGTTAGGGCTAGACAGCAGTCCATCATCTCCTGAGAATCCCGAAGAAATCTTCCCGTCTGAGGAGACAATCCCATCGGAAGGTGAGATTGCCCCGATTGCGCCGCTCAAGGGACCATAACCTCACCAAGCGCCAAAGTCTATTATGCGTTTCTATGATCTATTAACACTGATCCTGGATAACCTCGGGCGCCGCAAAGCCCGGGTAGCCTTGACCGCTGTGGGTGTCATCATTGGCACAGCTGCAGTGGTTGTTCTCGTCTCGTTAGCCATCGGCTTACAGCAAAATGCCACCCAACAACTGTATGGCATCGGAGATTTGACCCAAATTCAGGTTTATCCTTTTTACGACTACGAAGCCGTCAATATGGGTGGGTCTGACGAAGCGAACGTAAAGTTAATTACCAACGAGTCACTGGCTGAGCTTGCCGCAATTCCAGGGGTCACTGCTGTCATTCCGCGCGATTACTTGCAAGGCGGAGCCATGTTGAAATACAACCGCATGGAAGCGTATGCTAACATTATTGGCGTCGGCACACAAGATATCAGCAGCCTCGGTGTAGATGCACAGGCAGGGTCAGTGAACATCGAAAAAGGTACGGCTGTTGTTGGGGTCATGGTTTCAGCTGGATTTTATGACCCGCAATGGCGACCAGGCCAAGAACAATCTGGACCGCCCGATTTACTTGGACAAACCATTAAACTGGTAATCATCAAATGGGATGAACAAGGAAACGAAATCCGCAAAACCCACCAGGTGCGTATTGTGGGTATCCTGGCAGAATCCGGCGGTGAGGCAGACTGGTCCATTTACATGCCCTTGAACGATGTCACAGTATATAACGAATGGTTCATGGGGCGACGGATCAATCGTGCAAAAGACGGCTATAACCAGGCCCTGGTTGTTGTTGAAGATGTGAACCAGGTGCTTGACATTGCAGATCAAATCACACAATTAGGCTATCAAGCTTACACACCCCAATCTTATGTCCAGGGAATCAACAGTTTTTTTCTTATCTTACAAGTGATTTTTGGCGGAGTCGGCGCCATTGCGCTATTAGTAGCTGCCATCGGCATCGCCAATACAATGGCAATGGCTATCCTCGAGCGCACACGCGAGATCGGCTTGATGAAAGCGGTTGGAGCAACCAATAGAGATGTGTTATCCATCTTCTTGGGAGAAGCAGCTGGGATTGGTTTTATTGGAGGCCTGGGAGGCATTCTACTTGGTTGGAGTGCTGGTCAAGTGATCAATGTATTGGCCTTATCATATCTGGCAGGCCAGGCCGCCGAACAAGGTGGCATGCCCCCTACAGCAGCAGTGTATACCCCTTTGTGGCTTCCAATCTTCGCGTTAGTTTTTGCTACCCTCATAGGCCTTCTATCAGGGCTTTATCCGGCATTGAGGGCTGCCACCATGATCCCCGTTACAGCACTTAAATATGAATAAAAGGAATGCATGATGAAATTCGAGCGTCCAGACCTGAACAATCTTGCCCCAGAAATACGCGCATATATCGAATCCCTGGAAGCAGAGCTTGCAAGCTATCGAAGGCTTGATCAAGCCGATTCAGAACAAACTAGCTTAGCCAGAGAAGACCTCCAGCCAGACGAGCCCCCCACAACGATCAACATCCTCACCATCAGTGCTCTTGGCATGGCAAAGCGTACACCCAGAAACCTATACGCGCGCCAGCGGCGTGGCGGCATGGGGGTATTTGACCTGGAAATTCCCGACGACGACTCTCCATTATGTCTATGCGCAGCGGACGAAAGCCAAAGCGTTATTTTGTTCACCAACCAGGCACGTGCCTTCCGTCTGCCGGTGAGTTTTCTAGCCGGATCAGGTGTGCACGGGCGAGGACAGACCCTCAAACCTAAGGTCTCCCTTGATCCAAATGAAAAAACCATCGCTGTACTCCCATTCCAGGCCAAGGGAGCCATTGCTTTGGTCAGTCAACGCGGTATGGTTCGCTATCTACGCTTTCATGTGTTCGGTGAGCATATGAAAGCGGGCGCCAGCATGTTCAACCTGGCCCAGTTCGGTCCGCTGGCAGCCGCCTGCCTGACCGGAGGAGATGACGATTTGTTCATCGCTACTCGAAATGGTCGTGCCATACGGTTCTCTGAAAAACTCATTCCGCCCCAGGGCGGGCAAGGCATCCGGCTAGAAAACGAAGACGAAGTGGTTGCCATCACCGCAGTCCAGCCTGAAAGTGAGGTTTTCCTCATCGACTCACTTGGCCGAGGCACCATCCGGATGATGAGCGGATTCGCTCCCAATAAATCAACCGGCGGTAGCGGGAAGATCGCCATGAATACCGACTCTTTGATCTCTGCCCACACAGTATCCAATAATGCCGATATCTTTCTAATCTCGCGTCTCTCAAAGATCATCCGCTTTAAAGCAAACGAAATTCCAGCTAAAGAAGGTGTTGTACAAGGCGTTAATTGCATGGCCTTGCGAGCCGATACGGTAGTGGCCGCGGCTATCTCATAGGGCTAAGGAAAGTCCATGCCTCGCAAGATCCTGCACCTGGATTTAGACGCCTTCTTCTGTTCCGTTGAAGAGATAAGAAACCCATCCCTGCATGACATTGCATTTGCGGTTGGAGGCAGGCCTGATGAACGCGGCGTGGTTGCATCATGCTCATATGCTGCCAGGCAGCACGGCATTCGGTCTGCAATGCCAATGGCTCGGGCTGTTCGGCTCATACCAAAGCTAGTCATTGTTCCAGCCCGCCACCAACTCTATGAAGAAATGTCTTGCCAGGTTATGCAACACTTGTTCAACCTGACGCCATTGGTTGAACAAATTTCAATTGACGAAGCTTTTTTGGATGTCAGCGATTTACCAGATGCAAGCCTGGATCTGGCCAAATGCCTACAAAAGACGATCATCAACCAGTTGGGCCTGCCTTGTTCGCTGGGGGGCGCAACCAATAAGCTGGTAGCAAAGATCGCTACAGATATTGGCAAGGCCATGCACCGGGGCAATACACCGCCCAAAGCCATCACCATCATTCCCCCAGGAGAAGAAGCGGCGTTTTTGGCCCCCTTGCCAACGGTGGCCTTATGGGGCATTGGACCCAAAACTGCCTCTCGGTTGGCAGAATTAGGCATCCACACGATTGGCGATATTGTCCGTTGGCCCAGGGAAGATCTGGAAAAACGCCTTGGCAAACTCGGCTCTGAGCTGAGCACAAGGGCGCTGGGGATAGACGAAAGTCCAATCTTTACCGAGCACGACACCAAGTCCATCAGCCAAGAAACCACCTTCACAAATGACATCAACGATCAACAACAATTGAAGCAAACCCTACGCGTTCTTGCATCCAGGGTTGCTCAACGCCTGCGGAAAGAAAATTTTTACGGCGCCACTGTCAAGATCAAGGTGCGCTGGTCTAATTTCAACACGATTACACGCCAGGTGACTTTGCCCCAGCCGGGCAATTTGGACGAAGAGATATTCCAGGCCGCACTCGCACTATTTGAAAAGGCCTACAAACCTGGCCAATCCGTTCGCCTGTTAGGCGTAGGAGTAAGCAATCTACAAAATCAAACCCGCCAGTTGAGCTTATGGCATCAGACATCCAACGAACCACACAAATTACAGGCGGCAATCGACCTTGTCCGTAAGCGCCATGGTGATACGGTAATCAAACGAGCTAGTGAATTGATTTCGCACCAAGGAACCATGACGAAACGAAACCATAAAACGTGATATTTGTCATTTGACGCTTGCGGACAGATTGATTAACCTATACACGTATTCAGTAACGAGATAAAATAGGGTTTAGTTGTTTCAAAGATCAGTAAATAGGAGAATTAACCATGGCAATGAAAATCACAGAAGAATGCATCGCTTGCGGTGCCTGCTTACCCGAGTGCCCGACCGAGTCCATCAGCGAAGGCGATATCTACGTGATCGACCCCAACACGTGCGTTGAGTGCGTTGGCCACTTTGACACGCCGCAGTGCGTCGCGGTGTGCCCGGTTGAATGCATCATCAAGGCCTAAAGCCGATACCTTCTAAATGATTTCAAAAACGCAGGTGAGGTGAAGCGGTAACGCACCATCTCACCTGCGTTTTTTAAACGATAACATTTATACCCTATTTGTAATGGACAAATGTCCATTACAAATAGGGTAAGTCGTTACTGGAATTTCCTCACAGTTTCGAGTATCGTTAGGAAAATCAGATTACATCATTGCCACGAGGTCAATATGTGTGGAATTTTCGGTATTGTAACAAAAGAAGAAGAACAATTAGGTCCTATTCTCGTTGAGGCGGGGCGACGGCTGTCTTATAGAGGGTACGATTCAGTCGGCTGTGCTACACTCCATAAAAATAGTCGAGAAATCACCCTGCGCAAAGATGTCGGGAGAGTTGATGAAGTAGCTGCTCGCCTGAAATTCGACGAGATGACCGGCAGCCGGGGGATCGTACAATTGCGCTGGGCTACTTTTGGCAATCCATCGCAAATTAATGCCCAACCGCATATCGATTCGGATGGTGATATGGTTGGCGCACATAACGGGAATGTTGTCAACAATGTTGAACTTCGCCAGCAATTTATCGAAGAAGGTATGGTAGTTCGTTCTATGAACGACGGCGAAACTTGTGTTCATGCAGTTGAGCGCTATGTCAACCGTGGCCACGATTTTGTCGAAGCCATTCGCCTGGCCTACAAAGATCTAGCTGGCGACTATGCTTTTGTCATTGGCCGCGTTGGTGAAGATAAGCTATACGCCTTCAAAAAAGGCTCTGGCCTGGTGGCAGGATTGGCCGATGGTGCCAATTGTGTTTCGTCAGATTTGCCGTCTATTCTTCCCATCACACGCCGTATCATGCGCGTTCAGGATGGAGAAATCATCATTATCAGCGCAACCCAGATTGAACTCCGACGAGTGGAAGACGGCAGCCTGGTTGAGCGAGATATTGAGATCATTAATGACAGCATGGAATCCGCTCAAAAGGGCGGATATCCTCACTTCATGCTCAAAGAGATCCACGAACAACCAACAGTAGCAGGCGAATTGATCCGCCTACTTGAAGACTCACCCAACGTATTGCCCATGGTCGAGCGAATGGCATCCGCTCGCCACCTGTACCTGATAGGCTGCGGCACCAGTTACCATGCCTGCATGATGGGCGCCATCTACCTGGCATGCCTGGCAGGGCGCCCCGCCATCCCTGTCTTGGCGCCGCAGTTTATAGTCCAATATGGCCCAACCCTTAACGCACAAGATGTTGGCGTTTTTGTCAGCCAAAGCGGCGAAACCAAAGACGTGATCAACGCCCTAGAGATGTCGCAGCGGAAAGGCATGGGTACATTAAGCCTGGTAAACGTAGTTGGCTCATCCATTGGGGTGGCAGCAGAACGCTATCTTCCCCTGGCCTGCGGCTATGAAATTAGTGTGCCAGCCACCAAAACCTTCACCAATCAACTTGTGGCCTTCCTTTACCTGGCACTCCAGATGGGCAATGTTCCAGCCACCAGCCTGGCTGGCTTGCCCGACCTGATGGAACACACCCTGGCTGTTGTCGAGCCACAAATTGCTCGCCTGGAAAATCACCTGGCGGGGTGGAATGATATGTACTGCCTGGGATATGGGTCCACCTATCCAATTGCCCTCGAAGGCGCACTGAAGCTCAAGGAAGTGACCTATGCGCATTGCGAAGGAATGTTGTCTACTGAATTTAAGCATGGCCCCCTCTCTGCAGTTCAAGAAGGATATCCAATCATATTTGTGGCCGGGCCTGGCGATATTCCGTTAATTGTCAGTGGGATCAATGAGGTGACATGCCGCGGCGCTCGAGCAGTTGCAATCGGCGAAGAAGATGCCCGGCTGCGCGCCAACGCCACCGATTTGATCGTTCTACCGCAGTCTGGGCAACTATTTAGCCCCATCACGGCCATCTTACCCCTTCAAATGCTTTCCTACCGCCTCAGCATCGCGCGCGGCTATGATCCCGATTTTCCGCGCAACTTAAGCAAAACACTGACTGTCGATTAAGAAACAAAACAACTGAATATCCATCAACCTGCTCCACCTCATCTGCAACAATCGACCCACTCAAAATTTCCAAGGAGGACGCAATGACTGACCGCAAGAAAATGACTCTCCCTAGGCTTTTTAAGAAAGTTGCTGAAGGTGAACAAATCACCTGGTTGACCTGTTACGATTACCCGACAGCTTATCTCCAAGATGAAGCAGGCATTGATGTTATCCTTGTCGGCGACAGCCTGGGAATGACAATGTTGGGGTACGAGAGCACACTCCCCGTAACGATGGAGGATATGATCCGCCATTCTCAAGCCGTGAGACGCGGTGCGCCCAATGTGTGGCTGGTGGGAGATATGCCCTACATGAGCTACCAACCCAGCGTCGAGAGTGCCATCCGTAACGCGGGGCGTTTCATGGCTGAGGCTGGCTGCGATTCGATTAAGCTGGAGGGTGGCGCAGAAATGGCAGATCGCATTCAGGGTATCGTGCGGGCAGGCATTCCAGCCGTTGGTCATTTAGGGCTTACCCCACAAAGCGTCAGTTCTTTAGGCGGTTTCCGCGTGCAAGGCAAGGGAGCGGCCCAAGCCAAGAAAATTGTTGACGATGCCAAGGCTCTCGAACAGGCGGGAGCATTCATGATCTTGCTTGAAATGGTCCCAGATCGGTTATGTAAGCTGATCACTGAGCGAGCCGAGAACTGCATTATCATGAGCCTTGGCTCTGGACCCCATGCCCATGGTCAATTATTGATCTACCACGACATGTTTGGTCTATACCCGCGCTTCAAGCCGCGCATGGCCAAGCAGTTTGGAAATGCTGGCGAAGTGATTCTAAATGGTCTGAAACAATACGCCCAAGAAGTTACACAACACACCTTCCCCCAGCCTGAAAACTGGTTCACAATGCCCGATGAAGAGTATGACGAGTTATTGGGTATGCTCGATTAAAGGAGCCAAAACATGAACAGCGATATTCGCCAGCGCCTCAAAGTTCCACCCGATCGGCTAGATGCCATTAATCAGGTCTTACTAAATCCCGACACTAAAGTAATCAATGATTTCCTAGCTGTGGTTGCCAAGTATGGTACCCCAGAAGAGATCAATCAAAAGGCTGAGGCCGCCGGCCAACTGCCAGCTCTGCTCAAAAAAGTTGAAGCAACCAAACCAGAATACCTGGCTGACCTTAAGTGGCTGGAAGATCAGCGCAAGAACAACGCCTTCATAAGCGTAGCAGATTACCGGCAAAAAGTTCTCGGGGCTAAAGCCACCACAACGACTTTCTGTGACGAGTTTGCCGTTACGCTGGAGGTCAGCGCCTGCCAATATTTCCCCTGGGTAATTGCTGCCGCCAAAAGGGCCATTGAACAGGGCGTACTTATGCCAGGTCGCTTCATCAAGGTACGCAAAATGAAAGAGCAGGAAGCAGACGGAGACTTGCCTGCTTTTGCGGCCGCTATGCAAATCATCGGCGCTAGCTATGTAGAGACCCTGGATACGAAAGGCACCGATGGATCCAATGTTCACCTGGGTGGGCCAGCAACCATCACAGGGTATTTTGGCGGTGTTGGACAGCCCAACCATTATCCTTTGAAATGGCTGGATGAATTTCTGTATTTCTACACCAATTATGGTGTGCGCCAGGTGCTGAACGTTAACCCCGGAACAGTCCTGTTGGGCTATCTCTTGCACAGCATCGGAGTGGACATCGAATTCAAGATTTCGGTTTTCATGGGCAATGACAATCCCTATGCTGGTTTGTGGACCCTGCTTGGCGCCAAACTCTTCTCGCGCGATGATGGCACATGCCCATTGATCGGGTTTAACTGGAGTAACTCGGTCAATAACGAAACTCTCGAAATCACGGCACAATTCCGCAAACAATTGGGCTTTGAGGAAGTTGTGCGCTTTGAACACCACATCACTGAAACCTGGAAGAGCATCGTCCGGCAGCCTTACAACCGCCGCGCAGACCTGGTGGAAGTAGCCGACCACATCGCCAACATTTCGGCCAAACACGAAGGCGGCGATCCAGACGTGGACAGTGCGCGTGCTCATCCATCAGACATCCTGGATTACTTCCGCGATAAAACAGAGATCATTGAAACCGGCGATATGGAGCACATGCAGACCAACTTCTTAGACAAATTTGATGCCTGCAATAATACCGCCTGGGCGCTTACTGAACATGGTCTGTCTTTCGTGGCGGCCCAAAACCTACACAAATAATAAAGAAAAGGGACAAACATGATTCCAAAAGCAATGGGGTCTTTCTTGCACCAGCAATTGCCTGAAAGAACCTGGAAAAATCGCCTGGTGCGTGAAAATGGAATGTGCTTCATGGAGTTCGGCCCAATGGATGTAGACCGCCTGACCCGGCTTGGCATTGAGG